>JADCRZ010000043.1 GCA_015069695.1 Williamsia sp. | reverse complement strand
GTATGTGTCTTATGAAAACCTATGTATGCTTGTTCCTGTTTGTTGATGCTTTGTATACAGATCTGTTTTAGTATAGGTCTGTTTGCTTGAAAGCTGTTTAGAGCTTTACAAACCGCGCTGTCTGGCTCTGTGCTCCGCTCTCGATCCTGACGGTGTACACACCTGCTGAAAGCTCTGATACCTGCATGCTCACCGCTGAACTGGTCAGATTAACACGCATCGTCTTTACTACTGATCCGCTCGCATTGTACACCTTTACGCTTGCGGCCTGCTGGCCACTCACCTGCATGCCGTGCGTCAGCTGGATGCGATCTGTAGCCGGGTTCGGACTTACCTGCACCTGCATGCCCTTGGCTGCAACTGCCTGCTCTTCTTTCTGCACAAAGCGGCTGGCTGTAGCTGATTCTACCCCTTGCGGCTGCACCAGACCCGGGGCTGCGCTGCGCTTCATCAACACCACCGAGCTGTATGAACCCAGCGTCACTGAGCCGCTGTACACCTGGTTCTTTACATCCACCCACTCTCCTTCCAGTGAGATCGTCTTGCTGCTCAGCGACGCATTGTACTCCAGCCGCATGTAATCACTGCCCTGCGTCTCACTCATCGTATACACCTCCCGGAGATCTATATTGTCCAGCCAGTACACCGCACACTCCTGTGAACGCTGCGTGTAGATCTCTATATAGGGATGTACCACGTTCTGCGCAGCGGTGAACAGCAGCTCTACTTCCGTGCGGCTCACCCCTACCTTGAACATCCTGGCCTCTGTTCTGCCTTCCCCGTACGCTCCCAGCATCGTAGCATAGAACTCCGTGTTGTTGTCCATCGCTGCACGGGCTGACAGGCGCAGCCGGTAGGTATGACCCTGCTGCAGGTTGGTGGTTGCAGCTTCGTAGTACTGCACCGACTGGTACGGGTTGGCTGACGTACCCGTAAAGCTTACCTTCAGCGCTCCGCCATCCAGCCCTGAAGCGTCCCACTGCAGCTGCGTGCGATCGGCCGTGGGTGTTTGCGTGTAGCGTATGTTGCTGCCAAAGCCTCCGTTGCTCACCATCGTAGCCGACAGGCTGCCATAGCTGTAGGGTGACACCACCAGCGGTGACTTGCGTGAGTTCCGGTCTACCCCGTAGGTGCTGCTCCAGTGCGCCAGATCGTAGCTCTGCGTGATGGCTGCCGAAGTGGTGTTGAAGGGCAGCATGCGAAACGTTTGTCTGTCATCGAGCGGACGGCAGTAGTAGTTGTTGTCAGCCGTGCCGAACTGCGCAATGTCGTTGTCCTTGCTGGCTATCACCAGCACCGGCTGGTTGGCTTCCCTGCTCACCAGGATGTTGTCCGACACCGCTACTCCCCGCGTGGGTGAGTCCGGGCCCAGCTGATCGTGATCAAACTCCAGCTGCGCGGTCTTGTTGTTGAACGATGTGTTGGCAGCGATGGTGATGTTCTGCGAGTTGTGCAGCCCGATGCCCTTGCCCGAGCAGTTGGCCACCGTGTTGCCGCGGATCTCTACATAGCTCGTCAGGTCATCCAGTCCGATGCCTTGTGCCTCGCCATCTTCTGTGCTGGTGGTACCCCAGTGGGCTCCCTTGCCGTTGAGCACGATGTTGCCGATGATCTTTCTGCCCATGTACCCCCGGTCATGGGTGTAGATGCCGCCACAATCATCGGTGGTCATCGCAAAGTTGCTCACCAGGTTGTTGATCACCGTCACCGAGTCCCTGGTGATGGCTATGCCTACATAGCCCACCGAGTCGATGGTGTTGTACTGCACCAGCGATCCGCGTCCGTCGATGATCATGCCTTCATGGGTCTGGTTGTTGCTCTGGCCCAGGCCGGCGATCAGACCGGCGTTCTTGATGGTATTGCCTTTTACCAGCGCGTTCCAGCAGCCCGGTGCCAGGTACAGTCCATTGTTGTTGGTGTGGTTGATCACCGAGTTGAGCAGCGCAAAGTTGCTCATGAAGTTGCTCTTGATGGCGGTGTTGCCCGTGAAGTCGATGGAGCAGTTCTGCACCGTGACGTTGTTGGCATTGTCCCAGATGGCCATGGCAATGCTGTTGGCACCCTGCACCGAGAGGTTGTCCAGGGTGATGAAGCTGCGCGAGCGGATGGTGATGAGCGTATCGATGACACTGGCGCGTATGTTCAGGCTGGCAGGAGAAAGGCTGCCGCCATATACCTGTATCTTTTTGGTGGCAGCGTTGAAGAACCACTCACCCACCTGGTCCAGGGTGCGCACATCGTTCTGGATAAAGTATCCAAAGCCGTCGATGGGCTGCATACCGCTGGGCTCCACATAAGAGAGCGTGTTGGCCGCGTGCTGGGTGATCAGGCCGCGGTCGATGGTCCAGCGGTTCTTCTTGATCACCAGTTCAGCACCTGTCCAGTTGGGGTAAGCAGGAAGCTGCGCATCGGTGATGGACTGGATAGAGTTGGGTGTGTAGTTGTACAGGGCTTCCACGGTTGATCTTGAATCAGAGGCGTTGGAGTGTGCATCGATGGTGAGATAGCCCATGTTTGCTTCCGTGATGTTGGGGTACCGTCCCATGGGTTGGATCTGTGCTCCCATGGCTACCATGTTCATCTTGGAGATAGCGGTGGAGAGCGTGGCTTCCCAGATGCCGTTACCGGTAGAAGACCAGCTTACGTTGGAAGCAAAGCCGTTGATCACAGGCTTTGATCCGCTGCCATAAGCAGAGACAATGACAGGGTTAGCGGTGGAACCTGAAGCGCCAAACACGAGGGCACCGTCGAAGGAGTCGCCTCTTTTGAGCAGCAGGGCAGTACCGGGCGTAGCGTTAGCAAGTACCTGGTTCATCCTGGCTACCGACTTCCAGGGAGTGGCGGGGTTCTGTGCCTGTGCAGCCGAGCGGCTGTCATCACCCAGCGAGCTGGAGAAGTAGTAGTTGAGCGATCCGGTGAGCCCGCCTGTTTCTGTGGAGTTCTCGTACACGACGGGGTTTTCTACTTTGACGGGTGTTGCGGGTGTTTGTGTCTTGGCGCCCGTAAAAGCTGCATCCGGGATCAGCTGGCGCGAGAAGCCCGGGCCACTCCAGTATACCTGCATGGACTCACCCCCTTCGCGCTCGAAGAAAGAGATGGCGATGGGGTAAGCACCGGCAGCCGCGATGTTGATGGAAGCAGAGGCCGACTGGGCCGCGTGCAGTCCGTCGTTGCTCACCAGCGGGGTAGCGGAAGGGGAGTAGAAGGCGTTGAAGTACAGCTTGCTGCCATCATCGGAGATGGTCTCAAAGGTGTAGGTACCGGGAGAGGAGATGTAGATCCATCCCTGCCAGAGAAAAGCAAAGTTGTCGTTGCTTGTTCTGGGGGAGAGGTCGATGTTAGGGGTGTTGCCTGTTTTCAGGGGAGCGATGGCGGTGAAATCAGGCAAGCCGGACCAGGCCCCTTCGTAGTAGCTGTAAGCCAGTCCGTTGGTGGCGGTAGCGGGCGAGTAGGAGGCAGGCGTGTTCTTGATGCTGCTCAAAGCTGCATCAGGCACCCGCTGGCGACTGATGCCCGGACCGCTCCAGTAAAGCTCCATGGTTTGTCCGCCACCGTTCTGGAAGAAGGAGGCCGAGAAGGGGTAAGTACCTGCAGCCAGGTAGATAGAGGCTGAGCGGAGCTGGTCAGCATGGAGTCCGTCGTTGTTGACCAGGGGAGTGGCGCTGCCATTGATGTAGAGCAGGCTGCCGTCATCTGAAAGGGTCTCGAAGGTATAGGTACCACTGGCAGGCACGGTGATGAAGCCTTGCCACAGGATAGCGTAGTTCAGCTCGCGGTTGCGCACACCCAGGTCGAGGTTGTTAGCAGAACCTGCTTTCAGGGCAGTCAGGGTGCTAAAGGCAGGCATGGAAGACCAGGCGCCTTCGAAGTAGCTGAAGTTGAGTCCGGGGGTGCGTGCTTTGGCGGTAGCAGCGGTGTAGTAGGTGAAAGCAGCATCAGGGATGCGCTGGCGTGAGATGCCGGTGTTGGAAGACCAGTAGAGCTCCATGGTTTGTCCGCCACCGTTCTGGAAGAAGGAAGCCGAGAAGGGGTAAACACCTGCAGGCAGGTAGATAGAGGCTGAACGGAGCTGGTCAGCATGGAGTCCGTCGTTGTTGACCAGGGGAGTGGCGCTGCCATTGATGTAGAGCAGGCTGCCGTCATCTGAAAGGGTCTCGAAGGTATAAGTACCGTTGGCTGGGATGGTGATAAATCCCTGCCAGAGGATAGCATAGTTGAGATCACGGTTGCGTACGCCCAGGTCCAGGTTTGAGGAAGGGCCTGTTTTTAGGGCTTTGAGGGAGTTGAAGTCAGGCATGGAAGACCAGGATCCTTCGAAGTAAGAGAAGTAAAGACCTGGATCGGTGGCAGCGTTGGCAACCGAGGAGAGCAAGAGAGAAGCGATGAGCAGAAAACGGGACAGTTTCATAGGAAAAGGATGATTTGGATGAGAGCAAGCAGGAAGAAAGGATCTTGCCTGGTTGCAGGTGTAAAATTAGTTTGCGGCAGAGCGCAGGAAGATGATGTGGAGAGAGGTGCAGGGTGATAGTTGTCAGCCGAACACTGATAAATGTCAGCTGGACACTTAACAATTAACGGTGGATGAAAGAAGCTTTACGGGAGGAGCAATGATCGTTGGCAGTCAAGTGTTTACGGAATTGGGCAGGTTGGTACGTAGCAGTAATTAGACCCTTTTTTCCATTCAGGAGCGGGGTGATATCCTGTCCTTTGTCATCTTTAACAGGCGCTTTTTGCTTCTGCACTTATAGGCTGTAACGTGGCTAACACGGCATCTCCACGGAGTGGAAGGGTCCTTGACTGATCTGGCTCATGTTTGTTACTTAGCTGTCTGCTCTACAGAGATTCCGCCCGGGGCACATAAGCCTTCTGCAGGTACAAGATCAGAGGCGCCCCGGACGTAAGGAGAAGAAACAACAAATACACTGATTACTACAATACACATGACTGCATATAAAATGGTATAGTCATGTAGCAGCAGGCCTATCCTGCCCATCCTTCCCGGTCTAGACTTCTGTACTGGATTGCTTCTGCCAGGTGCTCTATCCGGATGTCGGGACTGGCGGCCAGGTCGGCGATGGTGCGGCTGACCTTTAAGATGCGGTCGTAAGCCCGGGCCGAAAGATTGAGGCGTTGCATGGCTGTTTTCAGCAGGTTTTGTCCGGCCTGGTTGATCACGCAGATTTCTTTCAGCAGCTTGCTGCTCATCTGGGCATTTGCGTGTAGTCCGGGCTGGTCTTTATAACGATCTGTTTGTATTTCCCGGGCCTTGATGACGCGTTCACGGATAGAAGCCGAATCTTCTTGCTTTTGAAGGGAGGAAAGCTGGTTAAAGGGGACAGGCGTTACTTCTACATGCAGATCAATGCGGTCGAGGAGGGGACCGGAAATTTTGTTCAGGTATTTTTGTACGGTACCGGGCTGACAAACACATTCCCGGTCAGGATGGTTGTAGAAGCCGCAGGGACAAGGGTTCATGGAAGCAATCAGCATAAAGCTGGCAGGAAAATCGAGGGCCACTTTTGCGCGGCTGATTGTTACCCTGCGCTCTTCCATGGGCTGCCGCATCACTTCCAGCACGCTTCTTTTAAATTCAGGCAGCTCGTCCAGGAACAGCACGCCGTTGTGTGCCAGTGAAATTTCGCCCGGTTGCGGGATGCCTCCACCACCTACCAGCGCTACATCTGAAATGGTATGATGCGGCGAACGGAAGGGGCGCTTGGAAACCAGGGTGGCATTCTCCGGCAACTTGCCCGCCACACTGTAGATCTTGGTTGTTTCCAGGGCTTCGTGCAGGTTCAGGGGCGGCAGAATAGTCGGCAACCGTTTGGCCAACATGGTTTTACCTGCCCCCGGCGGACCGATCAGGATCGCATTGTGCCCACCCGCAGCTGCAATCTCCAGGGCCCTTTTGATATTTTCCTGCCCTTTTACATCGTTGAAATCCTGTTCGAAATCATACTGGTTGTAAAAGAACTCATCCCTGGTGTTAACAACAACGGGTTTCAGGGATCCTTCGTTCGCAAAAAACTCAATTACTTCCCTGATGTGGCTTACTCCATACACGTTCAACTGGTTCACCATGGCTGCTTCGCGGGCATTTTGTTTGGGAACAATCAAGCCCTTAAAGCCTTCCTTGCGTGCCTGGATGGCGATCGGAAGTGCGCCCTTGATGGGTTGCACAGAGCCGTCCAGGTTCAGTTCTCCCATGATCACATATTCACGCAGCTTTTCCCATTTCTCCAGCTGTTCACTGGCGCCCAGGGTACCCAGGGCAATTGCCAGGTCGAAGGCCGTACCGCTTTTTTTAATGTCAGCCGGTGCGAGGTTAACAACCAGCTTGGTGCGGGGCATATGGTACCCATTGGTTTTGATGGTGCTTTCTACCCGGCGCAGACTTTCTTTCACAGCACTGTCCGGCAGGCCTACTATAAAGTATTCCTTGCCGCTCATTACATTCACCTCGATCGTGATCGTAATGGCTTCCACACCATAAACAGCACTCCCGTATGTTCTGACTAACATGCGGGGAAATTAGCTGATTTTTTCGGATCAGACAGGGTGAAACAAACAAACAAGCAGGGTCATTTCACGCTGCAGACCCATCTGTTTACAAAGGAAATTTACAGCTCAATTACTATGATGCCTCTTTACTTGAACAAAGCATCCTCTTTGCGAAGGGTATGCTGGTATATAATTAAATATTTGCTGGCGGGTATGCTGCTCGGTGCTATACTGGATGCACCTGCACAGGTCACCGTTGATCCGGCGCCGGTACCAATCCGTACCACCGGCAGGTTTTGTAGATGGGTAGGGGAGAGTCTAGACCGGATCAACAGTGACTTGCTGCACAGAAACAGCACTGGGTTGTTCCTTGCGGATCAATGTAATTTGGGAAATAGGGGGATAAACCTCATTTTTGGTTCAGCAACTCAGCTACAGCTGCTGTTCACTCATGTATGCCCCACTATCAATACTTCAATGGCCAGATTTACCCCATTGACATTCCGCTGTTCAAAGCCACCGACCTAGGCCTGCTGCGCGGGTACGGCATCTTCGATTACTTCCGCACCCATAACGGCGTGCCGTTCCGGTGGGATGATTACTGGCAACGGTTTGAAAATTCAGCCAGGCTGCTGCAGCTGGAACTGCCAATAAATAAGCAGGAAGCAACAACGATACTGGCTGACCTGCACAGGAAATCCGGCGAGGCAGAAGTAGCCTACCGGTTTTTATTGACGGGAGGGTACGCAACAGACAGTGTTACGGTGCTATCTCCCAACCTGCTGATGCGCACGGAAGCGATATCCGCTGATAACAATGCTGCAAGAACAAAGGGTATCAAAGTGCTGCCATATGATTATGTGCGCGACCTGCCTGAAATAAAAAGCACCCATTACATTCACATGATCCTGATGGCGGAAGAGATGAAAAAGCACCAGGCTGCTGATCTGCTTTACCATAAAAACGGTGCAGTAAGCGAGCTTACCCGGAGCAATATCTTTATCATCAAAGAAGATACCCTGATTACACCCGGCCAACATGTATTGCATGGTATCACCCGCCGGGTATTGATGGAGCTGGCCGCTCCCCATCTTGATGTCCAGGTAAGACCGGTCTCCCTTGAAGAACTCCTGCAGGCCGATGAAGTGTTTACAACAAGCTCTACCAAGTTCGTCATGCCGGTTGTTCAGGTAGGAGATCAGTTAATAGGCAAGGGTATGCTTGGAAAGCATACCACCTACCTGCAGCAGTTATTTCACCAATTGACAGCTGGTTGGGGAAAGTAAATATCACTTGGCTTCCTCATGCAACAACTCTACATCCGGGTCAAGCACCACTTGCTGGGGCCTGGTGCCGGCAGGCAATGAAATACGGGTTTCCTTGTTGGTGACAGAGAAGGTTTGAATAACTGTTTTGTTTGCAGTAACAAGCTTGAGCTTCAAAGGGAAGCTAAACAGGTCCGGCTGCATTTGTGTAACTATAATATGGGCCACCCTTTTCACAGAATCATACTGCCAGGCTGTTTTCAGCTGGGGCTGACCGGGGGTGTATAGCCATTGATGAAAAAACTGCTGCAGATCTTTGCCGCTGGCTTTTTCCAGTTCTTTTTGGAGGTCTTCTGTCGTGGCATTCTTTCCGCTGAAAGCAGCAAAATAATTCCGGATGCCTTTTTGAAAAGCCCCCATTCCCAACTGACAGCGCAGCATATGCAGGATCCAGCCACCCTTCTGGTAAGAGTTGACATTGAGTAGCTCCATCGCATTGCGTACAGACCCATCTACCACCGCCGTGCTTCTTACCTTGGAAAAGGATATCACCTGTCCGCGGTCCTGGTTCAGCCTTTCTACAAGTGTATCGCGGCCATACTTGCTTTCCAGGTATAAATTGGTCATGTAGGTGGCAAAACCTTCACTGAGCCAGATATGCTGCCAATCGGTTTCGGTAGCAGCATCTCCAAACCACTGGTGGGCAATCTCATGCGCCAGCAAGGCCTCTGCTTTTCCATTCCCCCTCACAGAACTCTCTGCATAGAAGATAGCACTGGCATTTTCCAGTCCGCCGAAAATAGTTTTTGATTGCACATTGGCCAGCTTTTCAAACGGGTAAGGACCGACCCATTTTACATACCAGGGAAGAATGCTGCAGGCAAACCCGTAATCATAAAAACCGGCCTGTTGGTTCTCCGGATATACATAGCTGTATACCGGGATAGCGCCTGCATAACAGGCATCACTTACCGCAAAATCAGCTATGCCTACCGCCATCACTTTCACCGGCAGGGCAAGCCCTTCACTCCAATGGGTTTTTTTCAGATGATCTGGCAAGGCACTCTCTTCTTTCAGCAAACCGTTGGCCACCACCCGGTAGTGATCCGGTGCAGTAATAATAAATTCTACGGTCGATTTATCGGAAGGATGATCCTTGCAGGGGATCCAGTTGTGTGCCCGGTTGGGCCAGTTGTCGGCAAAAAGCGTTCTGTGCCCGTATTTGTTCTTTGAAATAATCAATCCGTCTGCCGGAACACCCGCGTAGCGGATGGTATAGGTCTTTACAGAACCGGCAGCAACAGCAGTCTGGATCAGCAGCCCTGTATCGCTATGCTCATAAGAAACTGGTTTGCCTTCTTCCTCCACTGATAAAACCTGCATGCCTTTCCCACTTCCATGCTGATTTACCAGGTCCAGGAGAAAATAGGTGCTTTGCTGCAAAAACCGGACGGTAATAGCCGCCTCACCCTGGATGGTATCGTTGTCGTCTGTTACCCGGATGCTGAACCTGTAGTGCTGCACATCCGTACGCTGGTATTGTTCTAATTTCGTTTGTGTGTATACGTGGGAAGCAAAAAACAGCAGCGGTAAGAAGCAGATATATTTAAGCATGTAAATAGGTTTTATGGCTGTTGCACAAACAGCTTTCCGGCCTCTTTACCGGAACCAAAGATTGACGATCTTGCCTTGTCCCTTTACCGGCGCATGTGCAAGCAAGGAATCTGATTGAAGCACCAGCAGCTTGTTCTCGTAAGGTATTTCCCATAGCTGGCCGGCATAGCCATCACTTATCTTAAACCCTTTTAGTGGAGCAGTAGGTTTAGGCGCGTTGAGTGAATTGATCAGGAATTGTTGCAGGGAAGATTTGTCTTCCCCTTTCCGGATCGCTTCTGCGGGAATGCCGAAACTGTTCCCCACCTTCCATGCTGCATCCCATATCTTGTCTGATCCGTTGAGGTAGACGGCGGCTTTCACCTCTTTTGAACGGGATGGCGACAAGGTATTGTTTCCTTGTGCTGTAATTGCCACAGTTCCTGCTGCTGTTGGCACAACGAGGCGGGCAAGGGTATCCGCTGCTACAGCATCCTCTTGCCGGCTGTATCCCGGCAATCGCTTCAGAACCGGCCGGGCAGCGATCTTTCCATCCGGCATGAATAAAAAAGCGCTGTAGTAAAGCGCTCCTCTTTTCACTCTGATCCTGCCCCGGCTATCAATGGAAGGCTGTGGCAGCACAAGGGAGCCTGCTGCAATGATTACCCCAAATTCTTTTGCCAGCGATGAAAAAACCGCTGTATAGATATGCATCATCGTAGGCACCTTCATGTAAACCAGGGCATGTTTGATCTTGTCATTGGCGGGCGTGAACAGCAGGTACCGGATAAAATAAAAGATGTTGGAATTGACAACCGTAGCAACGGCCTGCTGCATAGAATCTGCCCCATAAATCCGTGATTTCTCCTGGGCAAAAACGAGTCCCGATCCCACATTTTCCGGCAGCACAACAAGCGTGTTGGGCTGCAGCCAGCCTGCTGCCTGCGCCTTCTTGAAGTAAGGATACAATGCATCATGAAAATGCTGCTGATCGCAGTAATCAACAGGAGAGAAAAAAGGCTGGATGCCTACCATATTACCCTTGCCTCCGTTCAGGCCACTGCTCGTGGTATCGATAGATACAGGCGGCCTGCGCAATGAGCTGTAGTCTTTTCCCGTATAACTCCAGATCAGATACCAGGCTACAAGCAACAGGCATAAAACCAGTACCCATCTGAAAAGTTTCATCCGCTTTTATTTTGATTGTAAAATAGACTGCCCGGCAGTGGGTGGCTAAATTAGATGTTTTCCAGCAAGTCGACCACCTTTTCCCTGCGCAGAATCAGGTATCCGAGCCGGTCGTTGCTGATGCCTTCTTTGAGCTGGTAACTGAAATCAAGCTGGTCGTCTTTTACATTGGTCTCAAAATAGCGGAAACAAATATTGGGATACCCCTTCAGATCTTCACCGATCTCATAGAGGTGGGTGGAAAGAATAAATAAGGAGTTTTTGATCCTGATCAATCCCTTGATCACCGTCAGTGAACACTTCATGGCGTCCTGCACATTGGTGCCCTTGAACAGTTCGTCTATCAGCACCAGCCATTTGCGCTGATCATTTATTTTAAGAATGGTGTTTTTGATGCGTTGTACTTCATTGAAGAAATAACTTTCCCCCTTTACAATATTGTCAACCACATTGATGTTGCTGAGGATGCCATGGAAAAGGGTCAGCTTCATGCTGCTGGCTGGCACGCCCATCCCGATATGCGCCAGGTACACAGCTCCGCCCACCGATTTGATAAAGGTGCTTTTCCCGGCCATGTTGGCGCCTGTAAGAAACAGGAAATTGTTTTCCGGATCAAGCTTTACATTGTACGATACCGGTGAAGGCAGCAGCAGATGGTATAATTCTCCCGCCTCTACGTAAGGCTGGTCGCTGTCGATAAACTGGGGAATGGTAAGATGGAATTTCTTCATGGCCATCGCCATGGAATACCAGGCATCCAGCCGGCCATAAATGTTGATCAGTTCATGCGCTGTATTCTTAAAATGATAAAGAAGATAATGCCCGTAGTAGATCGTCTGCGGCGCCTTGAACCTGGCACCGGGCTTGGTATTACCCAATCTGAGAACCACGTCATTTCTCAGCAGGCTATCGGCGCGCTTTATATACTGCTTGAGGAAAGCTGGTGTGTCGTCATCACTGAACATGCTGATCAGCTGCCGGAAGCCGCGGACAAAATCAGCGAAATGACCGATTGAATAGCGGATCAGGGAAAAATCCGGTGCATGCAATATGCGGTAGGTATACGCACTCAGCATGTCATCGGAAGAGGGGATGGTATCCAGCGGGGTGTCGTAAAACCGCTCCATCACCATAATAGTCCCATTGCTGATGGACTGCGGCCACTCGTCTTCCTTGCGCAAAATGCTTTGCAGGATCTGCTGGGTATCTACAATGCGCTTTACATCATCGAACGGTTCGGAGAAAAAGCGCACAAGCCAGTCGCGGCCGCCGCGTGTACGCGTGAAATTAAGCTTGTGAAAAATAGAATACTCTTCTTCCGGGTTAAATATAGAGAGATCGTTAAACGTGACTTTGTCTATGTCCATATATTTATTGCAATTGCGCCTTGAGTAAATGGGATCCGGGGTAAGCGGGACGGGTTTTCAGCGGTTAAAATGCAACCGCATCCCTTTAACAGATTCATCCCATACATTGTTTTCATAAATCAGCTGCCCATTTATAAAGGTGTGGGTGATCACAGGAAGCTGCGTGCCTTCCAGCGGGCTCCAGCCACACTTAAATAAAATGGTTTCTTTGGACACGCGGGCTTCCTGTTCCGGGTCGGCAATCACCAGGTCGGCCCAGTAACCCTCGCGGATATAGCCTCTGTCTGAAATTTGAAAACAATCGGCTACTGCATGGCTCATTTTCTCTGCGACCTTTTCAACCGGCAGCTTGCCCTGCCTGGCGTACCAGAGCATGAGCGGAAGGGAATGCTGCACCAGGGGCAGACCGGCATGGGCTTTTTCGTAAGGCTCTTCTTTTTCGGCCCAGGTATGGGGCGCATGGTCGGTGGCAATTACATCGAGCCGGTCGTCGAGCATGGCCTGCCAGAGGGCGTCCCGGTGATGCGGTGCCTTGATGGCCGGATTGCATTTGATCTGGTTGCCCAACCGCGCATAATCATCCGACGTGAAGTGCAGGTGATGGACGCACACTTCTGCCGTGATCCTTTTGTCTTTTAAGGGCAGCAGGTTTGAAAACAACTGCAGCTCGCGGGCTGTGGTGATGTGCAGGATATGCAGCCGGGTGCCCCATTTCTTGGCAAACTGGATGGCAGCCAGCGAACTTTCAAAGCAGGCTTCTTCGTTGCGGATCACAGGATGATCGGCAGCCGTGAGGGGCCGGCCCTCCTGTTGCAATTGCGCCAGGTTGTGCCTGATGATCTTTTCATCTTCACAATGGGTGGCAATCAAAACGCCGCTTTCCCGGAACAGTTTGTCGAGCGTGAGATAGTTGTCTACCAGCAATCCGCCGGTAGAGGAGCCCATGAATATTTTGATGCCGCAAACATGCTGGGCTTTTTCATTTGTCCGGAGCGCTTCATCCGGGTTGATGTTGGATGTGCCCATGTAAAAAGAATAATTGGCCAGGGATGAGTGGGCGCCAATAGCATATTTTTCTTCCAGCAGCTCCTGTGTAAAAGCGGGCGGAAGCGTGTTGGGCATTTCCATAAACGAGGTCACGCCTCCTGCTACGGCAGCCTTTGCTTCCGTGTAGATCGTGGCCTTGTGGGTAAGTCCGGGTTCCCGGAAATGAACCTGGTCGTCGATGGCACCCGGCAACAGCCATTTGCCTTCTCCCCTTATCTCATTTACCCGGAAATCGACCTGGATAGAAGGCGCTATCTTTTCAATGCGGCCGTTTTGGATCAGCACGTCGCTTGTAACCGTGCGCCCTTCGTTCACGACTGCTATGTTTTTGATCAGGTGTTTTTGCATACTTTAAATTTGCCTTTGTCCTGCAGCAATTTATATCCGGAATCATCTTACTTTGCCGAGTCTTAGTGTGCCATGGCCAGTTGTTATCTGTTGAAAGAATGACCGGAATCCCGTGCCTGCATGAAAAAAGAGCTAGTATGCAATTTAGAAAAACCCTTGTAAGCCTCCTTATTTTTATCGGCCCGCTTCTATCCGTAGCCCAGTCGGTCAACCTGCCGCAGGGTACCAAGCACGGGCATTTTCTGGACAGGCTGGAGATCCTGCTGCAGGATGATTCGAACCTGAATTTTTCAGGCATGAGGCCGTTAAGCAGAAAGACAGCCGTAGAAGTAGCAGAGCTGGCCGATTCGCTTCATAAAAAATACCCTTACGATGAGTATTACCACCTGTCGAAAGTAGACCAGTACAACCTGCACAGCCTGCTGCTCAACAATGCCGAATGGGTGAGGGGAAACAAAGACAGCTTTTTAAGCAAGAAAAGCCTGTGGAATACTTTTTACAAAACAAAGGCCGACTTGTTCCAGGTTGATGAAAAAGACTTTTTTCTGGCTGTTAACCCGGTCATTCAGGAGCAGCAATCACTGGAAACAGGCAACAGCCAGCGCATCTTTTTAAATACCCGGGGTGTAACTGCCCGCGGACTGATTGCAAAAAAACTGGGCTTTGATTTTTACATTACCGAAAACCAGGAACGCCCACCCTTGTTTGTGCAGCGCTGGGAAGATAAATTCAGCGCTGTTCCGGGGGCAGGTTTTTACAAGCCTTATAACCGGACCGCCTACGATTACATGGATGCCAGGGGATCGATTTACTTCAGCCTGGCCAAATACTTTCATTTTCAGTTCGGCTACGACCGCAATTTTATCGGCAACGGTTACCGGAGCCTGCTGCTCAGTGATTTTGCCACCAACTATCTTTTTTTTAAAATCAATACCCGGGTCTGGAAGCTCAACTATACCAACTTGTTCATGGAGCTGATTCCGCAGAACAAAGACAATCCCGGCAACCTGCTGCTGCCCAAGAAATATGCAGCCATGCACCGGCTGGATGTCAACATAGCCAAATGGCTGAACGTCGGTTTGTCGGAAGCCATTGTTTTCGGAAGGCCCAACCGGTTTGAGTTTTCTTATCTGAACCCGGTCATTTTCCTGCGCTCGGCCGAGCAGCAGGTAGGCAGTCCGGACAATGCCATGCTGGGCCTGGACCTGAAAGCCAATGTGGCGCACCAGGCTCAATTGTACGGACAGCTTGTGCTTGATGAATTTGTATTAAAGGAAATTACCTCTAAGCGGGGCTGGTGGGGGAACAAGTATGGCATGCAGATCGGCCTGAAATACCTGGATGTTGTAAACATTAAAAACCTGGATGTACAGGGAGAGATCAATTTTGTAAGGCCATTTACTTACTCGCACTACGACTCTATTGCCAATTACACGCATTATAACCAGCCGCTGGCGCATCCGCTGGGAGCGGGTTTTATTGAAGAGGTCGGCATTGTTACATACCAGCCGCAGCCGCGGTGGACGGCCCAGCTTAAAATGATCTTGTTTACTCAGGGCGCCGATACGGCTAACCGGAATTACGGCAACAATATCTTTCTGCTCAGCGGTACCCGTCCGTACGAATACGGTTATCACATCCCCTCGGGAGCACATGCGAGCGGGGTCAATACCTCCCTGCTGGTTTCGTATGAAATAAAGGAAAATGTTTTTCTGGACGGCTCGTTCCTGTACAGAAAATACAGCGTCCGCAACCAGCCGGCTCTTTCTTCCAATACCACCTTGTTTTCCGTAGGCGTGCGCATGAACATGTTCAGGCGCGAATACGACTACTGAGTTTTATGCTGGCCGAAAGCAGGTTCATTACCCGGCTGTTGCAAAAGCCAAAGCTGTGCAAAAAGGGCGGTTTTTTACCTATTTTGTTCGCAATCACCAAAAGCATCTTGCCTTTTTGCTAAAAAATTTAGGCGGTTTTCTGGGCTTGAATGTGTAACTTTACGCGTGTCAAATCCGAATTTACATAGCAAGAAAGAAACGCTGACCGCGGCCGATAAGGAGTTTGAGAACAATATCAGGCCGGCCATTATTGAAGACTTTTCCGGTCAGCCGCAGATCATCGAAAACATCAAGATTTTTATCAAAGCCGCCAAGATGCGGGGCGAAGCGCTGGATCACATCCTGTTCCACGGACCGCCCGGATTGGGCAAAACCACCCTCTCGCGGATCGTGGCCAATGAGATGGGCGTCAACATCCGGGAAACTTCCGGCCCGGTGATCGAGAAGCCGGGTGATCTGGCCGGACTGCTTACCAATCTTGAAAAACATGATGTTCTTTTTATCGATGAAATCCACCGGCTCAGCAACGTAGTGGAAGAGTATCTGTATGCAGCCATGGAGGACTACAGGATCGACATCATGATCGATAGCGGTCCGAATGCCCGCAGCATCCAGCTCAACATCGAGCCGTTTACCCTGATTGGCGCTACCACGCGCAGCGGCTTGCTTACAGCGCCCCTTCTATCGCGCTTCGGCATCAAATCAAGGCTGGAATATTATGACGCGCAGACGCTGCAAAAGATCATTGTCCGCGCTTCAGACATCCTGCATACAAAGATCACTTCCGACGCTTCCTGGGAAATTGCCCGCAGAAGCCGCGGCACACCACGTATTGCCAACGGTCTCCTGCGCCGGGTCCGCGATTTTGCGCAGGTGCTCAGCAACGGCGTCATCGACCTGGGCATTACGCAACATGCCCTGCGCGCCCTCAACGTAGATGAGCATGGCCTGGATGAAATGGACAACCGGATCTTATCTGCTATCATCGAAAAATTCAAGGGAGGCCCGGTAGGCATTACTACCATTGCCACCGCTGTAGGAGAAGAAACCGGCACCCTGGAAGAAGTATATGAACCCTTCCTCATCCAGGAAGGCTTTATTATGCGCACACCCCGGGGCCGCGAAGTAACTCCCAAAGCGTATGAGCATCTGGGTAAGAAGCCGGTAGGAAGGGGAGGGGAGAATTTGTTGTTTTAAATCTAAGCCGGCACCACCAATCTGAACCCATTTCCATGTATGTTCACGATCTCGATGTTGGAATCGTCTTTTAAATATTTGCGGAGCTTGGCGATGTATACGTCCATGCTGCGGCCGTTGAAGTAAGTATCGCTGCCCCAGATCTTTTTGAGGGCTTGCTCACGCGGCAACAGGTCGTTCTTGTGTTCGGCCAGCATTTTTAGCAGCTCGTTTTCTTTGGGTGAGAGGGTCTGTGTTTTGCCTTCGTGGCTGAGCTCGCGCAGCTTGGGGTTGAAATGGTACTTGCTCAGGTCGTATACAACGTTCGAGCTTTCGCGGTTTTGCTCTTCGTTGCGTTTGAGGATGGCCTTTATCTTATGGAGCAGCACTTCGCTGTCAAAAGGCTTGGTAATATAATCATCAGCGCCCAGTTTGTATCCCTGGATGATGTCTTCCTTCATGGTTTTGGCACTGAGAAAAAACAGGGGGATTTCAGGATCAACATCGCGGATTTCTTCGGCTACAGTGAATCCGTCCATATTGGGCATCATCACATCCAGTAAACAAAGGTCAAATTTTTCCCGCTGAAATGCAGCTAATCCCAGGCGACCGTCTCTTTCCAGCACAACTTCATAATCATTCAGCTCCAGGTAATTTTTGAGTACGGAACCTAAATTGGTATCGTCTTCACACAGCAAGATTTTCGCTTTTGATCCTTCCATGATTGTTTATTTATTTCAAATTAAAGTTAAAACAATTAGCTTGCCAACCCGGAGCAAAATAAGATTTTGTTAAAGAATCATAGCAGTACAGGGGCTGAGTACAGGCAGAAACAAGCCCCTGGCAGGGTTTACACATCCCCTCAACTCCTTATCCATACGCCTCCAAGTTTGCTTATTTTTGCAGTCTAATTTTTACTCATGGCATTGCGTGTAACACCTGATAATAAGTTTAAGAAGCTGATCGTAATTGGTGACAGGGTGTTGGTACAGCCAGCCCGGCCCGATGAGCGCACAATAACCGGTTTGTATCTTCCGCCGGGTGTACAGGAAAAAGAAAAAGTACAGCAGGGATATGTGATCCGTACCGGTCCGGGCTATGCCATTCCGATGCCGGTAGAAGATGAATCCTGGAAGAGCGAAGAAGACCGGATCAAATACATTCCCCTGCAGGCACGCGAAGGCGATCTCGCTATCTTTCTGCTGAGTGGTGCTACAGAAGTTATGTATGGCGGCGAGAAGTATTACATCGTTCCGCAGAGCGCCATCCTGATGCTGGAAAGAGAAGAAGATTTATAAGAGCTTAGTTCAGGAGAACTGCTTCGCTTTCCACATTGTTCCGGCTCACCACAGTAACGGCCCATCCGTTTGATTGCCCTCCTGCAAATGCACGCTCGTCAAAACTTGCCTTGCCATTCTTTGCAGGTGCCAGAACTGCTACAATAGAAGCAGGGTCTGTAGCAACCGTATGGGTTGCAGACAAGTTATATACAATAAAATATCTGACTGCAGTACCCGGGGCTGCCGACAGCTGCCACAAGCTGCCTGGTTGCTTTTCTGCAAAAGGCTTACCAGGTGCAAGCGTGTCGATCCAGGCCATCGGGGGAACAATAGCCGGGTATTGATAATAATGATGCTGCAGACTATCATTCCAGCCATTGGGGTTTCTGATAAATGATTTGCTGCTATAGTAGGCGCTTCCCTGCACAGTGGGATATTCTCGCAGCAGGCTGATCTGATGTGGCAATTCGCTTTTATTTTTCCATGCAGCATTGGTTTGTTCCCACACCCGGTACACACCGTGGCCAATGTATAAGTGCCTGCCATAGGTGTGCTTGCTCCACCAGTCGACCAGGGTTTCGTAAGCCACAAGCCGATGCCCGAATTCCCAATATAGCTGGGGCGTAACATAATCGATCCAGCCTTTTTGCAACCACAGCAGGATGTCGGCATAGAGGTCGTCGTAGTTTGTTTGTCCGGCCCTTGTGGCACTGCCCTCAGGGTCTTGCGTGCTGTTGCGCCATACACCGAACGGACTGACACCGAAGCGGCAGTATCTGTTTTCTTCCTTGATGGCTTTGCTCAACAGATAGATGATCGAATCTACATTGCTTCTTCTCCAGGCAGCTTCATCCAGTCCGTTCCCGTATTGGACAAAGCTGGCTTTATCCGGAAATGTTTTTCCCGGCAGGCGGTAAGGGTAAAAGTAATCATCAAAGTGGATGGCATCGATGTCGTATCTCCTTACCAGGTCGCGGATCACATTCACTACGTGTTGTTGTGCTTCCCGGTTGCCGGGATCAAAATACCGTTTGTCGCCATAGGTAATAAACCATTCAGGGTGCAGCCGGGTGATATGGGTGGGAGAGATGGAAGACCGTCCGATAGAGAACTCAGCTCTGTAAGGGTTGCACCAGGCATGAAATTCCATGCCCCGCTTGTGTGTTTCTTCGATCATAAATTCAAGCGGATCGTAGTAGGGTGTAGGTGGTTGGCCTTGTTTCCCGGTCAGCCATTCACTCCAGGGTTCGTAGGGGGATGGATAGAAAGCGTCTGTGGCGGGCCGCACCTGTACGATCACGGCGTTCATGCCATTGCGCCGGTGCATGTCGAGCAGCCGGATAAACTCAGCCCGCTGTACATCGGGATTGTAATTGTTTTTGGGCGGCCAGTCAATGTTATCCACCGTTGCGATCCAGGCGGCCCGGAACTCGTATTTCGGCTGTGCATAGGCGATAGACAGTGCCAGGAGCAGGGGAGCGAGAAGGGCGGCTTGGATAAGCTTGCGGTAGATGGGGCTTGAACCCACCCCTCCCTGGAGGGGACAATGCAATGGAACTGAAACCGATTCAAGGAAGCGCTTCATACGGTATGGTTGATAACGAAGAAACGCAAATCAAGCGATAAGCGTTGAGATTTCAAAGGGCTTTGATTCTTTTAACAGGACCGGTTGGCTTAGTTTGATGCGGCCAAGTAATTCCGGATCAGTTAATGATCTTCTGAATATCACTGTCTTTTTGCAGGTAGTTCATCTGCCGCAGTATCCAGGGGCAACGCGATAGATTGTACCGCGACGGAGGCATTACGGTATATTTTTTAGGATTGGGTAAACAGGCGGCGATCATAGCTGCCTGCTGGCGGCTGATCTTTAATGCCGGTTTTTTGTAATTCTTTTGTGCTGCAGCTTCAATACCAAAGACGCCTTCTCCCATCTCGGCCACGTTCAGGTACATCTCCAGGATCCTGCGCTTTCCCCAGATCAGCTCAATCATAAAGGTGAAATAAGTTTCCAGTCCCTTGCGGATCCAGCTTCTTCCCTGCCACAAAAACACATTCTTGGCCACCTGCTGGCTGATCGTACTGGCACCCCTGATCCTGTTGGGTTTGCGTTTGTTATAAGCCATCGCTTTTTCAATGCTCTTCCAGTCGAAGCCACTGTGATCAGCAAAGAGCTGGTCTTCCGATGCAATAACAGCCAGCTTGGCCGAGGCGGCTATCTGGTTATAAGAGACATAATCCCGGCTGAGCCCATGGCCTGTAATCCAGCTTCCCAGCTGGGTAAGCGTAACAGGCGGATCGACCCATTTCAGGAGAATAATATATATAAACTGAAAGATGAGCAGGATAAGCAGTACCCTTCTGATTTTTCGCCACAAGCGTGGTACCAGTCCCTTTGTCTTCATAATAAGCCCCGGTTTAGTGGATCAGCAAGCAGATAAAGAAAGAGATCAAAACAAAGCTGTCGGCAACCCATCCTGGCTAACCCTGTTCTTTTCTTTTTTATATGCTTCGAGTCCGTCAACACCTTTCTTTTCTGCCCACTTGTCGGCATGATCGCGCTCGCCGGTATACTCATAGAGCGGCACGCCAAAACCACAGGAAGTTTGCACTTTGTGGATATTTGCGACAATGATCTGGCGTGTTGAAAGGCGGAGCCGGAAAAGTGCCGCCAGCTCTCCCCATTCAGGATCACCCGGCAAAACCGCATAGCCTTCTCCGTAAAGACGCAGGATATTGGGCGGACCGTCGAATGCACAAAACACAATGGTGATGCGGCCGTTTTCAATCAGGTGGGCGGATGTTTCGTTGCCGCTGCCAATGATATCCATGTAAGCCACGCGGTTGGGAGAAAGCACCCGGAAGCTGTCCAGCCCCTTGGGAGAAACATTGACATGCCCCTTTGCATCCAGCGGAGCGCTGCCGGTAAAAAACATCTTTTGCCTTTCGATAAAAGCCTTGTGGGCCGGTTCGATGCTGTCAAAGAATTTTGCCATACAGGTAAGTTGTGGGGCTGAAAATTAGCACATAGTTACACAATGGGGGAGAATTTATTGCCATTCCATCAAAGAAGCGCTTACATCGGCCTAAAACCCTTTCAACCGCTGTCCCTCTCCCATATGTACGTATTCAACGCGGTATTTTTTCCCGTTTCGGTTGTTGGAGAGATGCAGGCGGTTGATGAGGTAACCTCCGCCCGCTACGCCCAATGCAATGCCAAGACTGCGCAAGTTGCGGCTTGTGGTAATAGGTTCTTTCAGGTACTTGCCGTTGACGAAGTTCAACAAGGCATAACCCAGTCCGCCAATGATAAATATGCTTCCGTTCTTGACATAGCCAAATGATTCTTTGCGGGGTATGATCACAACATCAATATCCTTGTAGTAAATGCCCACCAGGTAGCTTCCGAGCGTATCGAGCCGGCTTACGCCAAACTGGGTCGGCGTCATCTGAATGCTGTATTGTTTTACAAATACAGAATCGTTGTGCACGGCTTCTACCCAGCCGTTTACATGATAGCCAAATATGGTTTCACATTCTATATGGGAACCCGGGAAATACGTGGTGTAGGTACGGTTGTTCTTCTTTTTGACGGTCACAAAATCAGATACCTGTGAAAACAAAGCGGAGGAAAAAAGCAGCACAAGGATAGATGATAGTAGAAATACACGCATACCTTTCACTAAGGTAGAGCGAACCGGTAATAAACAGGACAGTTTTTTTGTTAACAGGCTGCTATGATTTGGTTACAAGGAAAAGCGAGCTGTAGAAAAGGGCCAGTCCGAACCCGATGAGGATGGTACCGGATATCCGGTTGATGATGGTCATGTTGCGCAGGGTGAGGCGGTCGCGCAGTTTGCCTGCCAGGAATATCTTGCCGATGTCGGCCGCGATATTGAACAGCAAACAAACGGAAAAAATGATGATGCGCTGCCTCAGTGTATGGGTTACGGCAAAAGCGGTGGCGTTGATGAGCCAGAAAAAGATGACGCTGGGGTTGAAGGTGTTGATCAGAAAGCCGGAGAGACCAAGCCGCAGCACGTGGCCCACATCAAAGCTGAACGCTTCGCTTTCTTTGGCCGTGCGCAGCACAACTTTTTTAAAAAAAGCAAAGTACACGCCCATGATGATCAGGATGGAACTGCCTACGTATCCGATCGTTTGTTTGTATTCGAGCAGCTGGCTTACCCATTCAGAAAAAACATTGCTTACGACTACCAGTACGATGTCGCTGAGCCAGACGCCGGCCACAAAACTGAAGCCTCCTTCTTTGCCATAATTAAGGCTTAGTTTGACAATGGTGAAGATAACAGGACCCACCGACAGGGTAAGAAAAAGTCCTAGTGCCAATCCTTTTATCAGCGCTTCCGTCATAAGCTGTCTATTCTTTTTTATCTAACGTTTATCCGTTTTCGCTAGCGATAAATTCTTTCCAGTCTTCGTACATCTTGCCTTTCAGCACACGGGGAAACTTGTGTTGTCCGCCTACTTTGCCGTGGCGGCGCATAAAGTCTATAAACTTTTGTTCAGGAAATACATTGACGCTCATGTCGATCAGCTCACTCTTTCTTTCTACCGCATAATCATCGTTCAGCGCCTGCAGATTGGCATCAATCTTTTTACACAGCAGGTCTGCATCAATTACATCATTGCTTCCCACAAACCAGTCGTGCGAAAAACTGGCGTTGTGCGATACACCGGCAACGGTAAACTCCGGGATAGAAACATTCATTTCATCGCTTACCATCTGGATGGCACGGGTCATGTTGTCGACGCTCAGGTGCTCGCCAACCAAGCTCAGGAAATGTTTTGTTCTGCCGGTGATGATGATCTCTGCCCTTTCCTTGTTGGTAAAGCGGATGGTGTCGCCGATCAGGTAGCGCCAGGCACCGGCGCTGGTGCTGATCAGGATGGCATAGTCCTTTCCTTCTTCCACCTCATTGATCATCAGGGCCTGGGGCTGGTCTGTCATGTTTCCCTCTGCGTCGAAGTTCTCATCATTGAAAGGCACAAATTCAAAAAAGATGTGCTCGTTGGTAACCAGTCGCATGCTTTGTGTAGACTGGCTATCCTGGTAAGCCAGGAACCCCTCGGAAGCAAGATAGGTTTCGATGTAGATCAGGGGTTTGCCCAGCAGTTTTTCAAAGCCTTTTTTGTAGGGCTCAAATGAAACGCCGCCGTGTACAAAAAGGGTGAGGTTGGGCCAGATATCGTGAATGGTGTTCAGGTTGTAGCGTTCAATGATCCTTTCCATTACCATCTGGATCCAGGCGGGTACCCCGATGATAAAGCTGATGTCCCAGTCGGGGGCCTTTTCCACGATCTCATCCAGCTTTCTGTTCCAGTCTTTGTGGCGGGAAATCTTTTTTCCCGGTTTGTAAAACGGGGTAAACCAGAACGGAAGCCGCTTGGTGGTGATGCCGCTGAGGTCGCCGGCGTAGTAGCCCGGACCTTTCTGCAGGTCGGTGCTGCCGCTGATCAGAAACCACCCCTTGCCGATAGAGCGGACCGGAAAATTGGTGTAGTTGCGCAAGGTAAGCAGCTGCTTCAGCATCACGATCCTGTTTCCTTTCATCAGGTCGGTGGTTACCGGTATGTATTTGCTGGAAGCTTCGGACGTGCCGGAGCTAAGGGCAAAATACTTGACCTTGCCGGGCCAGCATACATCGCGTTTGCCTTCCAGGGTGCGATGCCACCAATGTTCATAAATGGTGTTGTAGTTGAAAGTAGGGACCAGGTCGCGGAACTTTTTTACCGGATGGTTGCTCAGCAGGATCTCGTCAAACCGGTACTGCTGGCCGAATTCGGTAAAGCGGGCTTTCTTGAGCAATTTCTTCAATACCCTGATTTGCTGACGCCGGGGCGATCGTATGGGCAGGCGCAATGCCTTTGCTACCGAACGAGGCAAAGAGATCTCAAATAAAGACATCAGGCGTAAAGCAATTTAGTTAGAACAATAAAATTAGTGTATTGAGGGTAATAGAGACAACAATTCACCCATTAGTTTGCAATTTTACAGAAGTTTGACGCGCATTTAAGAAAGTGCATCACCCTGTGCCTCTTTCTGGTTACTGCCTACAATGCTGCTGCTGCCGGCGGCATGCACCTTGAACAGCGCAGCAGGCGGGGTTTGCATCCATTGAATGATCTTTTTAAAGGAAAGATCCCCGCCTTCACAAAAGACTATTTCCTCAGGGGACTGTTCAGAGAGGGTATCCTGAAGATCGGCGTTTACACTTACTGTACGGATGCTCCGCTCCGGAACCTTGTTTCTGATCAAGATAGCCTGCACCTCTTCCCAGCCTCGTGGTTCGCCTACAAGCAAGGTGGGGACGGGAATCCCTTTGGCCCTAGAGACCCGGTTCTTTTTATCGGTTTTAGTGCTTACCAATTTAAGCCGGATCAGGAGTTGTATAAAAAGGGAAAACAAATTTGCTTCTATTCCTTTGTAATGCTTCTTCACGAATATATCCATTGCACCATAAAAATGCCGGATCGCCTGGGGACTCCGCTTCGGGGTGCTTTCTCCTTTGAAGTGAATAATGCTTGTTTGGGCAAGATAATAGTTTTTGTAACCAGCCTGCTGGATGCGGTAGCTCAGGTCAATGTCTTCTCCATACATAAAAAAAGCTTCATCAAAGCCGCCAATCCTTTGCAGTATTTTCCGGCGGGTAAAAAAGAAAGCCCCGGCCAGCACATCCACTTCCCCATCCTGCTGTTCAGAAAGATGGCCGAGATAATAACGGGCAAACCTGGGGGAGCGGGGAAACAAGGCCGTAAAGCCAGCCAGTTTATAAAAGGAGGTAAGGGGTGAAGGAAAGCCTCTTTTTGATTCCGGCAGAAACCGGCCGCTGCCATCGATCATATGCACGCCGCAGGCACCTGCTTCCCGGTCTGTTTCCATAAAGCGGATGCAGGTGGTGAGCGTGTCTTCGGCGAGGATGGTATCAGGATTGAGAAAGAGGATGTACTCTCCGCTTGCCATCTGCAGGGCCTGGTTATTGGCTTTTGCAAAACCAACATTGCGGGTGTTTGCGATAAAATGGATGGAGGGAAATTGAGGTTGAAGATATTCGATGCCTGTATCGGCTGATGCGTTGTCGACTACATAGATCTCGGCTTCGATGGTTGCACAGGCTTTCACGGCAGCATAGAGGCATTGCTCCAGAAAATACTTTGCATTGTAGCTGATGATGATCACCGATAGTTGCAATACACTAAAATTTGCAACGAATTAAAATCATTTACCTGGAACAGGCGTCTATTCTTTTGAAAGATGATTACAAGAAAGCCTTTCTAGGAGGCAACAAAAAAATTTGGATTCCCCTGCATCTTGTTGTAAATTGCTTGTAGTTCATCTGCTCAATCAAGTTCTCTTACCGTCCGAATGATTTTTTTCTAAAAGCCTGGCCTTCACTTTCCTCTGGTTGCGCTAAACTAGGACGTAGAATCATCCTTCTTTATTTCTAAAACGAATGTATGCTTGCCAGCCTATCCCCAAACCCCATGCCCCGTCATGTAATTGCTTATTGCCTGTTTTCCTATTCTCCTCCCGTATAAGCCAGCACAAAGACCGGGGCCTCTACTAAATCTATATCCATCCTGTGGCGATGGTGCAGTTACTGCTTTTCAACAACAGCGGGCGGGTATCTGCATGCCTTTACACGCTGTTTTATCATTCAAGTCTAAACCCTTTCCAATGAAGATCATACTTGAACAAAGAAAGTGTGCTGTTTCTTTCGCCCTTTATCTATGCACAATCCTGCTGGCGAACTTGGTTTCCTTGCATACATCAGCACAAGATCTGATAAAGGAAGAAGCTGCTACCTGTAAAATAACCCTGGGCAACGATGTGAAGAGGGAGCGTATCAGGTCCAAGCTTCCTGCAGCAGTGCAGGACAGGACCCATGAATTAAAATCTGGTCAGACAGGCTTTTTTAACCGCGTATCTCATCTCCGGCCTTCTCAAACTGTACAGATTGAGCTGTCCTATCCGGAAGGCAGGGCCGGTGAAAAAGTGTCCGTAATGGTTGCTGACGGAGGCAAACTCGACAATGGAAAGCGGGTGAAAGTGGTAGAGCTCGATAAGCAGAAGAAATTTTCCTTCGGCTTTCAAACCACCGAAAACGCGGGCATTTACCGCATCATCCTGCGCAAAGGCTTCGATTCTAAAGTTGTGCAGTTATGGGTAGGTGCAGAAGAAAACAGTCTCCAAAACTAATCTTCACAAGAAAATCAGTTGTATGAAATTACTCTATAGCTTACTGGTGATGGTCTTGCTGACCCTGAACATCCCGGCTTTTGCAGATACAACCGACTGCGGAAACAATGCTTCGCATGGGACGGATAATTGCGAAAAAGTATGCAGTACCTGTCCTACAAGTGGTGATCCTTTCAATCCTTACACGGGCAATGAATACAGGGAAGTCCGCGACCTGGAAGTATGGGGCACCACAGGTGAAATTCCCCTGGTATGGATGCGGTATTCAAACAGCCGTTTCGGCTCTTTTTACAAATATATTTATGGAGATGGAAGCAACTGGAACAGCAGCTTCAATTACAACATGACGGAAGCGGGATTGAACGACCAGGGGCGTCCGCAGTTTTTTATCCACTATCCTCAAGGGGGAGGAGCTTATTTTGCGCAAAGCACCTCAAATCCTTCGCTGTGGTTGCCTCTTTCTGCCGTGACTGAAAAGCTTTTTCAGGATGGCAACAACTTTTACCTTCAGCTGGAAAACGGCCACCGCTACCGTTTTCAGCGATTTGCCCTCTCTGCCGGTTTTCATTACCAGCTACAGGATATTCGCGACAATTACCAGAATATTTACAGGCTTACATACGACAGGTACGGCTTTTTATCGCAGGTAACAGAACCCGCAGGCCGCTACCTGCAGATAGCGTACCGCGAGGTTGCTTCAGGCTATTATCTTGTTGACCGGGTTTCTACCAACGACGGGCGCAGCGTGCATTATAATTACGATGTGTACAACGATGGTGTAGCCAGCTGGGTACGTTTGATTGGCGCAGATTATGGCGATGGAACCAAAGCTACGTACACCTACAGCCAAACCGAACCAGGCAGCAGGCCCAGCCTTGAGCATGCCATCGATCCCCGGTATGCCGGAACAGATGCCAATATGCGTTTTGTGTATGATACGGCAAATGCATGGGGCTTTGTAAAACAGGAGATCAATGGAGTAACAGGAGCGGTGATGGCTACCCTGTACTCAGAACCGGGCAAAAGAACGGTATGTTATGCAAATGGCCGGATCCAGACCTATGCTATGCCCGGTGAGCTGCTTGGTATGATCAGGGAATACGCGGACGGACTTGCCCGGAAAACCCAGTATACGTACGAGGAAGGATCAGCAGACCAGGGAGGACCGGGCTTGCTGAAAACTGAGACAGATGCACTGGGAAGAACAGTCACCTACAACAAAAGGACGGCCTACGGTAATCTGCTGGAGATAACCTATGCTGATGGATCAAAGCAAAAATGGACAAGAGATGAGCTTGACCTGACGTTAACCCATACGGATGAACTGGGCCGTGTTACCAGCTACACCCGGGATGCCCGCCACCGGATTACCCGCATCGATTACCCGGACGGAACAAAAGAAAAGTTCAGCTACAACAGTTTTGGCCAGGTAACGGCACACACGCTCCGGAATGGAGCCGTGGAAACAACTGTATACGACAGCCGGGGCTTGCGCACGAGATTCATAGATGCGGAAGGAGATCTAACCCAGTATACTTATGATAATGCCGACAGGCTTGCCTCCGTTCGTGACGCGCGCGGAAACACAACGCTCAGCGCGTATGATGAGAGAGGCTTGCTAACCAAATCAACCAATGCTGAT
This sequence comes from Williamsia sp., assembly GCA_015069695.1. Classification (GTDB taxonomy): domain Bacteria; phylum Bacteroidota; class Bacteroidia; order Chitinophagales; family Chitinophagaceae; genus JADCRZ01. Next base: position 24,177 of record JADCRZ010000043.1, on the reverse strand, counting down.
GGAAGCTACCAAACATACCAGTATGATCAATTTGGTAACCAAACCCATACAATCAACGAGATCGGCAATACATGGACCATGTCCTACGATGAATTCAAAAGAAGAGACAGCTTGAAAGATCCTTTGGGCAGGCTGACGGTGTACCAGTACAATCTTCCCGGCGGTGTTTGCGGCTGCTCGCACGACAATGGAAACCCGACCGCCATGATCCTGCCAAGCGGCAAGCTTACCAGGATGACGTATGACGTAGAATGGCAAAAGACCAGCGAGACAGCAGGTGCAGGAACAGCAGATTCTGCTGTAACGTATTATGAGTACGATGTGGTTGGTAATATGGTAACGGTGATTGATCCGCGCATGAAAAGCTGGGTAACTGCCTACGATGAGAGAAACCGCAAAAAAAGCTTTACAGATCCGCTGGGCCACCAAACAAAATGGACATACGATTATGCCGGAAACATAACAGCTATCACAAGGCCTGATGGAGGAACAACCTTGAACCAGTATGATGAGATGAACCGGCTCGTCCAGACCATTGATCCCAAAGCCCAGGTAACAAGGATGAAATACGACGACGAAGGCAACCTGGTAAAGTTAACTGACCCCAATGACCATGTATACAAGTATGATTATGATCTGTTGAACCGCAAAACAAGCAGGTCTTATCCGGGCGGTACGTTTGAGCGTTACACCTACGATCCTGCCGGCAATCTCGCCAGCTATACCAATCGTGCAGGGGATGTGAGAACATACACGTACGACAACAGGAACCGGGAAACAAGGGCCGAATGGAGCGACAATACTCCCGCCATCTATAAATCATATGATCCGGCAAGCAGGCTGCTCGGCATGCTAAGCACCGTAAGCCAGCTTACCTATACTTACAACAATGCCAATGAGCCGACCAGCGAAACGCAGAACATCGCCGGTTCCCCATCTCCCAGAACAATCCGGTACACCTATAATGAGGATGGACTGAAAAGTTCCCTTGTTTATCCTGACGGAAACACAGTGCGGTATAACTACAGTGGCAGAAACCAGCTTTCCGGCATAGCAGAAAACGGGTTACCCGCAGCTTCTTACAGCTATGATGCAAACGGAAACCGCATCAAAAAAGATTTATACAACGGAACAGGTACAGTATACACTTATGATGATGCCAATCACACCTTGCTTGTTGACAACCAAAAGACAGGAGCCTCTTTCGGCCGTTTTGCATACGGCTACGATGCCGTTGACAGAAGAACCTATGTAAAGCGGGACAATGCGCAGGGAGATGTTTATTCGTATGATGCAACTGACCAGGTTACCGGTGTTCAGTACAACGTTATGGACCCGGGTGGCTCATCATCAGATCCGGCCAGAACAGTACACTACGACTGGGATGCTACAGGAAACCGGACACAGGTAATTGACAACGGGGCACCAACCGCATACACTGTCAATAACCGCAATCAATACACGAAAGTAGAAGGCAATCCTTTGAAATACAATGACAATGGCGATTTGAAAACTTTCCGCAACGCGACCTACAACTATGATGCACAGAACAGGCTGATCAATGCAACAGATGGCAGCCAGACAGCGAAGTTTGATTATGACGCAAGAAACCGTTGTGTAAAACGCACCATCAACGGTACAATCACCTATCTGTATTATGACGAGTGGGACCTGATTGATGAACAGAGGGCATCAGGGCTGCATGCCGTATATGTTCACGGTGCCCAGCTGGATGAAATCATCAACCGGATGACAGGAGATATATCCACCGCACTTTATTATCAGTACGATGCCTTAGGAAATGTGACCCATCTTACAGATGCTACCGGAAATGTGGCGGAGAAGTATACATACGATGTTTTTGGTGCAGTCACAATAAGAAACAGCAGCGGTTCGCCTATTGCAGCGAGTGCGGCAGGCAACCGCTTCCTGTTTACCGGAAGAGAGTTCTTACAGGAACTGGGCTTGTATGACTTTCGCAACCGGATGTATTCGCCCCTGCTGGGAAGGTTCGTGCAGCCGGATATGATGGGGCTTGTAGCAGATCCTGTCAACCTGTACAGGTATGTAGAAAATAATCCGGTAAATTGGGTAGATCCGCTGGGTTTGAAGAAGTGCTGTGGCCTTGTTAAAAAGCCGGAGTATGACCAATCGGGTACGATTAAGGGAAACGTAACATTTAAGTGGTCGGCTGAATTTAAAAAAGATGAAAAGCATGATCCGAAATGCTGTGAGGTGCACCAGGAGATAAAATTTAATAAACGTCCCAACCACAAAGGATTCGACACAGATAACAAGCCTGATACATGGTATGAAGACAGAACTGCTGAGAACGCACGGTATGGACACAGATCGAATGGGAATAAATATCCTACGGATCAATATTCTGAAACCGGTTACAAAGGCGAGGATCAGCCTACGCCCTCAAAAGGTAAGATATGGACATTCAGACTGATTGTGGTTGTGATGGAAGATTGTGAGGATGCCGGAAAAATAATTCATTACAGCAAGGAGCTTGTTGTAGAAGGACAGTAAATGAAAAAAGACCATCCATTCACGCGCCTTGTTTGTATTGCCATATGTTTGGTCAGCAGTTTTACGAATTGCCATTCCAAAATAGATAAATACAATATGACGGCATCAGCCTTAAAAATTGCTGTATCAACTGTCCGGGGAAATAATATGCTTGCTGTAGATGTTTCAAATGTTTCACCGCATAAGATAAGAGTATGGGAAACCAATAACTCCTGGGGCTGGTGGAACTGGCGTGTGGTGGTGATACGCAGCCGGTCTATTTTTTTGGTGGAAAGAAATCCGGACCAGGAGTTTACCGGAAACTTCCGTGCTTATGATGAGCTGGCCGTTGGTCAGAAGAAAACAAAGCTGCTGAACATGCAGGATGGAGATTGGATCTGCAACCGGCAAAAAGGCTTTCTTTTTCAAAAGGATGATGAAATCCTCGTGATCTATCACGTGTCTGAGACGCCCGAAAGCAAAACTGATCGCGTGTGGACAGGTATAGTGACCGCTTATTATAAAAATCCCTGACCAATTGGTCCAACCTGATTTTTGAACAATGTAAACACACAATTCAATGAAAAGCTTTTTTTTATTTATCTGTGGTTTTCTGGTGCTGGATGCCACTGGCCTTTGCCAGGGCTCCTGCTCCTGCTGCATGGCCGCCGTGGAAACACCGGTCGTGGCCAAGCCCAGCGATCCCGCGATTGTATCAGCTTCCTGTAACATGCTGGTGATAAAATGGAAGGGAAGTGCCGGTCAGACATTTGTGATTGGCGGTACCTACCTGGATCCTTCCGGCAGCACACTGCCCCTGCAGGAGGCTGTTTCCATGCTGGCCGACTTCGACAACAATTATACAGCAGCTATCCCGGTTGTTGCCGGTTCTAAAGTAAGCTGGAATGTGAAAGCCGTTCAGCTTATTGAAGGCAGAATGTTCTCCAGCTATACTCTCAGAGCCATGCAGGATTACCCCATTCCGGATTGTAACCAGCCGGTAGTTACCGGGAAGGCTGCTGCTGGTGCTGCCACGGCCACAGAGCAGCTGGTTATCAGCAATGAAAAACTGGCCATGTATCCCAACCCGGTCAATGATGTGCTGAATATCAAGCTGAGCAGTTCATACAACGGGATGATAAAGCTGACAGTCACAGATGTTTCAGGAAAGACAGTCCTTGTGTCGGTGGTAGAAAAGCAGTACGCAGATTATTACAACCACATTTCAGTAAGCAGCCTCAAACCAGGCATGTATTTCATGAACATATATCTGCAGAACGGAAAAACGATTACCTCGAAGTTTTTAAAGAATTGATGCGGGCTGCAGTTTTCACGACCACTTCCAGCCAGGGGGCCTTTAATTTCATCACTGCGTAAATGAAACAGGGCAACGCATAAACTGACAACCAAGGTCCATTCGAAAAAGGCCTGCCGCTGATCAATTCAGGAAGACGCGCCTTTTTCTTGCCCATTTGAAAACAAATAGTAAACCTTCTTACACAGTTGCCAGAAAAATCTTTCCGGACCATTAACCGCCCTGATCCGCCGGATGATAGCCTTCTGCTTCAACCGGCTATACCCCTTCTTCACCGGATGCACCTGCTGCTGCCCGTCCATCCGGTGTGTGGCAAAACCAAGGTCCAGCAGGCGTTCGCCGAGGATGGCGATCTGTAAACGTGATTCAACGCCATCCCAGGAGGAGTAAGGCTTGTCTTCCATGTTCCTTTGAATATGATTGTAGCCGTGTTTGCGGTGGATGGAGATGACACCTTCTGTTCCATCAATCAAGGGAATGGAAAGTTCCCGGGCACGGTACATCATCCAGTTGTCCCAACCGCTCCGGCCCACGACCAGCGGGGGCATGTCAACAAAGATGCGGGAGGCTACAGGAAGCAAAAAATAATCAGAGCTGCAGGCAGGAAGCAAGATGCCTTGATTGATCGCGTAGTGGTGCCAGGCATTGTAATCCGCGTCTGCTTCTTCCTCCCAGGGTTCAACATCATACCTTCTTCCGGCGAGCAGAAAATCAGGAAACGGCATGTGCTGAGCAGCCCGGATAATTTCAGGGCCCAGAATAATATCTGCATTTACATATAAGAGCAGGGGAGTGGTCGCTTTTTCTCTTGCCTTGGTAAAAACATCGTTCAGCCTGGGCGTGCCCTGCTCGGTTCTCATTACATCCCGGATATGCTGAAACATGAAAGCCCGGCAGGTTTCAGCAATGCCTTCTTCATCACCTGCAAGGATGACCTCCAGCCCGGGAATGCTTGCCCAGCTCTTGCAGGCAGCCCGCTGAAGAACGGCTGTCTCTCCTGTAAACGGTTTGGGAATGGCTACCAGGGTGGCTACTTTGGGTTTGTTTGGGTCCATGTTAGATCGGTTGGATAAATCTACTACCTAATTTCTGTTTTTTTATTCCTTCCTATTCCTCAGCCGAACTGACTATTTTTGCCGCATGCTAAAATCAACCTTACTCAAAGCAGCCCAGGCGGGCGGCGGTGTGCTGAAAAGTTATTTTCAGGGAGAGTTTAAGATCTCCAGCAAATCCAGCATCAACGACCTGGTTACAGAGGCTGATCTGGCTTCAGAAAAAGCTATTATCGCCCTTATCAAAGAAGCATTTCCCGACCATTTTATCCTGAGCGAAGAAGTGGGGGAGATCAGGATGGACAGCGAATACAAATGGTTTATCGACCCGATAGACGGTACGGTGAATTTTGCCAACGGTATACCCATCTGCTGTGTGAGCATTGGGGTGGAAAAAGCAGGCAAGATGTTGATGGGCGCCGTTTACAACCCGGTATTGAACGAATTCTTCTTTGCCGAAAAGGGAGCCGGCGCTACCCTGAACGAAAAGCAGATACACGTCAGTTCCAAGGCAGAAGTCAGCAATGCCTGCCTGGTAACCGGGTTTCCTTACAGCTACCTGGATTCGCCCAACGGACCACTCGTGGTGTTTGAACGCCTGATCCGCAAAGGCATCCCGGTGCGCCGCCTGGGTTCGGCAGCCATCGACCTGTGCTGGGTGGCCTCCGGACGGTTTGATGGATTTTATGAGCACAACCTGCAGGCCTGGGACAGCGCAGCTGGTTCACTCATTGTGGAAGAGGCCGGCGGACGCGTAAGTGATTTTGAAGGAGATGAATACTCCCCCAACAAACGCCAGGTGCTGGCCACAAACGGGAAAATACACGATGAAATGATCCGCTGGATCAAAGGCACCAATTAAGACCAATTAATTTACGCCATATGCAACGAGTCAATTACGCTTCCGGTGCTCACTGGGAAGAAATCATCGGCTATAGCCGCGCCGTAAAAATGGGCAACCTGATTGAAGTGACCGGAACGGTTGCCATTGATGAGAACGGACAGGTAGTAGGAAAGGACAGTGTATATGAACAATCCAGGTACATTCTCCAGAAAATAGAAAAAATGCTGGGCCGGGCAGATGCGGCCATGAAAGATGTCATCCGCACCAGGATGTATATCACGGACATCTCCCGCTGGGAAGAACTGGGCCGGGCCCACTGCGAGTTCTTCAAAGACATCAAACCCTGCACCACCATGGTGGAAGTCTCCCGTCTTATTAGTCCTGATTACCTGGTAGAAATTGAGGCCACGGCCATTCTTCACAATACTTAATTCCATGCCTGTTCACTCCAAACTTCCTGATGCGGGTACCACGATCTTTACGGTTATGAGCTCCCTGGCCGCTGAACTGGGTGCCATTAACTTAGGACAAGGATTCCCGGATTTTCAGATGAATGAAGAACTGATCAGCCTGGTCAGCAAGGCTATGTACGATGGCTTTAACCAGTATGTTCATATGAACGGATGGGCCCGCCTGCGGGAAGTGCTGGCTGAAAAGATCGGGTTCCTGTATCATACCCCCATCCATCCCGAATCGCAGATCACCGTTACACCAGGAGGCACTTACGCCATCTATACGGCCCTTACAGCGGTGCTGCAGCCAGGTGATGAAGTCATTGTTTTTCAGCCTTGCTACGACAGCTATATACCCAATATCCTGGTAAACGGGGCCGTACCTGTGCTGGTCGACCTGCAATTCCCTGAATATAAAATTGATTGGGCCCAGGTGCGCAGCAAGATCACGCCGCGCACCCGGATGATCATGATCAACAGTCCGCACAATCCAACGGGGTCTGTGCTGAGCAAAGAGGATATAGAAGAATTAACGGCCCTGGTAAAAGATACAGACATCCTGATCTTGTCGGATGAGGTGTATGAGCACCTGATATACGATGGTCTTCCGCATCAGTCTATCCTGCGCTATCCCGGACTGCTGGCCCGGAGCTTTGTTTGTTTTTCATTTGGAAAGATATACAACTGCACAGGCTGGAAGCTGGGCTACTGCGTGTCTTCCCCTGAGCTGATGGCAGAATTCCGTAAAATACACCAGTTCAATTGTTTCAGCTGTCATGCACCCTCCCAGGTTGCCTTGTCGCAGTTCCTGCTGCAAAAAGATTCTTACCTGGGCTTAAGTCCTTTTATGCAGGCCAAGCGCGATCTTTTTGGCTCCCTGATGCAGCAAACCCGCTTTACACCCCTTCCCAGCCGGGGCAGTTATTTCCAGGTATACCGGTACGACCAGATCAGCGATGAAGACGAAAAAACATTCAGCCTGCGGCTTATCCGCGAAGCCGGCGTAGCCGTAATCCCTGTTTCAGCACTCTACCAGTCCGCAACCGACAACAAAGTGGTCCGTTTTTGCTTCGCTAAAAAGGAAGAAACCCTGGAGAGGGCAGTAGAGAAATTGGTGGCGGCGGGGTTTTAGGTTCAAACAATATCCGCCCCTGTTTGGCAGTTAATAGAGGTTCCAAATATCCTTTGAGCCTTTATGAACGGTCCGTACAGAAAGTTTATACGCATTGCGGTTATTCTTATTGCCCTGGTTATCCTCTTTGATTTTGTTGGTTATTATCTCATTCAGGCTAAATCTACCAAGAATGCCAGCTTTCTGGCATTGGCTGGCGTTTCATACAAACAACAGATCCTGAGCCAGCAATTGTCAAAGAACATGCTGCTGCTGGTATTGAACAGCAACAATCCGGCTGAGCAAAAACGGCTCACTAAAGCGCTGGAACCAATGCTCAGCGAGTTTGCCCGTTATCATGCATTTATTGTTCAGAACCGCACCCTTCCGGATGAGGAGCTTTCCAGAAGTGAGCAAAAAACAGGTACTGAACTGGCTAAACTAAACGGCTATTACCAAGGTATCCAAACCGTTGCCAGGGAAATACCACGGACTGATAATCTGCTCACCGATGGCAGCAGGACCCGCTACCTTCAACAGATCAGTTACAACGAAAGCGGCTACCAGCAGCTGGTAGAACAGATTACCCACAACTGCACACAGGTGATCATAAAGCACATCAAGGAGTCCAAAAAGATCGATGCGGGAAAACTGGTATCGCTGGTTGTTGCGCTGGTCGCCCTGATTATACTGGTGCTGGAGCCCATGATGAAAAAGGGATTGAGCAACCACAACGAACTGCAAACAGCCAAAAATGAATTGCTGCAGGAGAAGAACTACCTGAGTTCTATCATCCGTTCGCAAACCAACTATGTTATCCGCATCAACCGGAGCGGTCATTTTACATTCGCCAATTACCAGTTTCAGAAAACCTTCGGCTACACGGAAACAGAACTGATCGGAACAGGCTATTATGAAACCATCTTTCCCAAAGACATACCCCGTTGCAAAAAGGTGGCCGCCGCCTGCTGGCAAAACCCCGGCAAGATCTTCAAGCTGCTGATCCGCAAGCCCATCAAGGGAACCAACGAAACTTTGTGGACAGAATGGGAATTTTTGTCGCTTAGCAATGAGGCCGGAGAACCCTACGAAATACAAGGCATCGGACAGGATGTAAGTGAAAAGATGCAAAGCCAGCAGGTAAAGGAGGAAGCCATCCAAACCCTTTCGTATGCGATGACCTATGCAAAGATGGGGTCGCTGAAGATAGACTTTACCAGGCACGAAATTACCCTGAGCGCTGAATTCAGCGCCCTGCTGGCCCGGGAAGAAAACGCGCCCGGCGTTCTGCCGCTGGATGATTTTATGAACACCTACATCGTACCTGAACAGCAGCAGATGGTGAGTGAACAGTTTTCAAAGGCTGAAGAGCACAAAGACGATACCGAGTACGAAACCCAGTTCAACTGCCGCATTATCACCGAATACGGATGGATGCGCTATCTCCTTATGAAGGGTAAGATTGTAAAAGATCAATACTTCTTTGGAATAGCGCAGGACGTTACATCGCAAAAAGAATCGGAAGATGCGTTGCAGAACAGTGAACAAAAATTCCGCCTGCTGGCCGAGCATGCAGAAGACATCATCAGCGTACATGCATACAACGGAAACATCTGGTACATTTCTCCTTCTGTTTCTAAAGTGTTGGGCTATGAGGTGGAGGAGATCATTGGCCGCTCGATCCTCAAATATGTGCATCCGGCAGATCACCACAAGTTTATGCCGGCCGGCAGCAGCATGTTCCACAACCAGGAAAGCATTACCATGCGCTACCGCATCTTTAAAAAAGACGGTGATGTGATCTGGCTGGAAACAATTATAAAACCTATTCTGGATGATGAGGAAGTGGTAAAGCTGATCTGCACCTCACGCAATATTACGGGCCGGAAAATGGCGGAAGAAAAGGTCAAGAAAAAAGACCTCTTGTTGCAGGCCCTGGCAGAAGCAACGCATACGCTGATTGAAAATACAGATATAGAGACAGCCATGCGGCTTTCGCTGGAAATCCTGGGTTCAAAATCGCATGTAGACAGAAGCTATATCTACAAAAACACGTACAATGCTGAGGAGAAGCAATGGTTTTCCACACGCCAATCGGAATGGATCGCCAACCCCGACTGCAGAGTCGATCAAAATTATCCCTCCCGGTTTTCGTTTGAGCTGTTGGGTGAAATTACCGGCGTGCTCATGCAGAATGAGGCTTTTTACGGCATCAGTTCCGAGTTAAAGAATGCCCAGTTGCAGTCAGTCCTGATGAGCATGGGCATTACTTCATTCCTGATCCTTCCTATTTTTGTAAACGACCTGTTCTGGGGCTTTGTTGGCTTTAATGAATGCAAGCAAAACAGGGAATGGGATGAAGCAGAATTTTCTATCCTCCGGTCGTTTGCCTCCTCGCTTTCGGCTGCCATCGAAAGCAAACAAATAAAAGATGAGCTTGTACAGGCAAAGGAGCTGGCCGAATCAGCCAGCCAGGCAAAAAGCGAGTTCATGGCCAACATGAGCCACGAGCTGCGTACACCCATGAACGGCATCATCGGCTTTACTGACCTGGTGCTCACCACCGACCTGCAAAAAGTACAAAGGGATTACCTCCAGAATGTACGCAAATCGGCCTACAACCTGCTGGAGATCATCAATGACATCCTCGATTTTTCACGGCTGGAAGCAGGCAAGCTGCAGATCGAGCACATGCCTTTCAAGCTTGATGAACTCATAGAAGAAACCGTTGACCTGCTCACCGTAAAAGCATTTGAAAAAAACCTGGAAATGCTTTACCATGTTGAACCCGGCCTGCCATCCCAGGTAGTGGGCGACCCCGTCCGTGTTCGCCAGATCATGATCAACCTGCTGGGCAATGCCATCAAGTTCACCAAGGAAGGAGAGATCTTTGTATCCTTAAAAAAGACCAGTGATATATACGTAAAGGAAGACAAGAAATATTTCGATGTAACGATCCAGGTAAAAGATACGGGCATCGGCATTGACGAGGACAAGCTGCCAAAGATCTTCGACAGCTTCACCCAGGCAGATTCATCTACTACCCGCAAATACGGCGGTACAGGACTCGGGCTTACGATCTCCAAAAGCCTTGCTGAACTCATTGGGGGCAGCATCAAGGTAGAAAGTGAAACCGGCAAAGGCAGCATGTTCACCCTGTACTTATCCCTGGAGGTTGCGAATGAGACGCCCAGCGTACCACCGCCCTCCAAACCACTGCTGCAGCGCGTGCTTGTTGTTGACGACAACGCTACCAACCGCCAGCTGATGAAGGGTATACTCGACTATCTGCTGATCGACTGCACCATCGTCAGCAATGGTCCTGAGGCGTTGGACAGCATCCGGGATGCCGAAGAAAAAGGCCGGCCGTTCGATTTGATCATTACCGACCACCACATGCCCGAAATGGACGGCATCATCCTGGTAAAAGAAATCAAAAAGAACCAGCCCCATAAAAAACATCCTTTTATCCTGATGCTGTCTTCCCTGGAAAAACCCCTGTACCAGAAAGAAGCAGAAAAAACAGGCATCGACCGGTTTTTGTCCAAGCCCGTCAAACTGCACGAACTCTCCGGTATCCTCGATGCCTTGTTCGACCAGCCGGGAGGACGGAGCAATACCCTGAACCCCTCGCAGCCTACGATTGAAAAGTTAACCGAAAGCGCCACTATTATGGTGGTGGAAGATGAGCCGATGAACATGCTGCTGATTTCTGAAGTGCTGAAGAAAATGGGCTTTCATGTTATCAAGGCTTCCAATGGGAAGGAAGCCCTGGAAATGCTGCCCACAGCCGATCCTGTGCTGATCTTCATGGACGTTAACATGCCGGAGATGGATGGCTTTACCGCCACCTATATCATCCGCAACCTGCCTGAGCCGCAGTGCAACATACCTATTATTGCGCTCACTGCAGATGCCATGAAAGAAGACAAGGAACGCTGCATAGAAGCAGGCATGGATGATTTTATCTCCAAGCCGTTCAAGCTAAAAGAAATAGAAGCCATCCTGAAAAATTATGTACTGATGGTGTAAGCGGTTCCCCGGACAGCCATACAACTGAACCGGGCAATTTTTCGTCATACTGCCATGAATAAAAAACAGCCTTCTCTTGCTTTCTGCATCCTGATGGATGCGATCGGATATGCTACTTTTTTATTACCGGTGGTTGGGGAGCTTGGTGATATAATCTGGGCACCCGTCTCGGCGCTGATTTTCTACAGAACTTTCGGCGGATGGAAGGGGGCTTTTGGCGGCCTGTTTAATTTTATAGAAGAATTGCTGCCCGGTCTTGATTTCATTCCTTCTTTTACCATCATGTGGTTCTGGAAGCGTTATACCAGCAAAGAAACTTCTTCCGGAATGCAAAAGAACGATTACCAGGCAAATCAAAAACCTGTTAACCGTTCTTTGTTCCCGCTATTCCGCTAGGAATTTCTATTCATCGTTTCTTCTTCCTCCACCGCCACTACCACCGCCTGCGCGGTTGAAGCTCCGGTTCATACCGCCACCTTCCGTGCTGCGCTCTCTTTGCCCGGGCGCGTTCACGCCTCTTCTGTTGCCACCCATCCTGTTGAGGTTGTAAGTGAACTGGAGCTGGAAATAGCGTTTCAATACCATGGTCCTGGAATCATCGATGTAGTTTTCACCGATGACCCGGTTGATGCTTTTGTTCTGGTTGAGCAGGTCATTCACAGAGAACCTGATCTCCCCGTTTTTCTTTTTAAACAGCTGCTGGGCAAGGCTGGCATTCCAGAGCGGAATCGTTTGGTTAAAGCCCGCAGCCCTGCCGGTGTTGATCAAACAGTCGAAATCAGTGGTGATGAACATGTTCTTGAATACAAAGTAGGTAACATTTGTAGAGTAGGTTTGCTGGAAATACTTTGAATCCAGGTTCTGCGTCTGGGTTTGCTGCGTGCTGTAATGAACGGTGTTGTAAGAGAAGGCAGCATTGACGCCGAAGTTCAGCTTTTGTTTAAAGTCCATGTTCACGCCTACTTTCTGGCGAACGGTCAGCGTGTTGGTATGGTTCAGCTTTTTGTACAGGGCACTTACGTCGCGGTTGTAACTGATAGAATTGGTAAAGTTGATATTGCTGCCCTTCATGGTTTTGCGAAGGGGTATACCCAGCGTTACAGAGGAAGATGCATTGAAAGCGCCGTTCAGGTTCACGGGTCTGATGAGCTGCACGCCCTTGCCCCTCACTGAATCCAGGTCGATGCTGTTGACGATCCGGTTGGAAGTGGCATTGTAGTTCAAACTTGCATTGAGATACCTGAAGGTGGTGGGACTAAACGTATTGTAAACAAGGTTTACGCTGTTGTTGAATTCCTGTTTTAAGTTGGGATTGCCCTGGGTGGTGCGCAGGCTGTTGGTTTCGTCTCTTACGTCCTGCAGCTGGGTTACAGTAGGCTGGCTGGTTCTGCCGCTGTAATTGAAACGCAGGTTTTTGGTGCGGTTGAAGCTGTAGTTGAAGCTGGCTGTTGGAAACAAGTTTGTATAGTTCTGCTTGTAGTGGATAACAGAATCTTTGCCATTTACCCTGTAGATACCCCGGATGCTCCGGCTTTCCTGGGTGGCGTTCTGTATGCTGCCGCCCACCTGGAAATTGTATTTTACATTTTGCACCCGGAAGTTAAAACCTGCCCGGTGCGCCAGAAAAGCATTTTCAAAGTAATTTGTCTGCTGCAGGTTGATGCTGTCAAATTGTTTGGTGCCTGCATTGTAATTGTATGCCTTGCGGTCGGACGTGCTGTGGTTGTTTGTATAGGCATAATTTACTTCCAGGATCTTGTTTTTTCCGATGGGTTCTGTATAGGAGGTGCTTACGACATAATTGTCTGATCTGGTTTCCTGGGTGCTTTTGAAATTCTGGTTTCTTATGTTGCTGATTGTTCCGTTCGTGTTGTAAAAAGTAAGCGGGTAAAAGCTGGTGCCGTTTCCATCGCTGTTGTTGATAGAATTGGTAAAGCCCAGCGTAAATGTGCGGCCCCGCTTTTGAAACTTGCGGCGGTACAGCAGGTTATTCTGCAAGCTGGTCCCATCCCGTTCGTTGGTATTTCTGTTGAGCCCGCTCAGGGAGATAAAATCCAAACCCGGCTGTGTGGTGCGGGTAAAGGATGTATCGTACCGGTTGGTAGTAGAATGCTGAAGCGTAAAACTGGGCGTGTACAACAAGGAATTCATAGAATCAATGTAGTATTCGACCCGGAGGTTGAAGCGGTGATTTTCGTTTTTAGCAATGGATGAATTCTGGTCGCTCTGGTACGTGACAGAGTCATGCGGGAAAAATGTTTGCCGCAGGCTGGATTCCTGGTTTCTGTTCTGGGTATTGGAATAAAAATAACTTCCTGTAAGATCTAACTTGGTGCCGATCTTGTCGGTGTAGTTGATCCCGGCCGAGCTGGCGCGGTTGATGCCGCTTGCACCTGTTCCGCCACCTCCGCCGCCCCGCACGCCGCCACCGCTTCCTCTTCCGCCGCCCCCGCCATTGAAGCCGCCCATGTTGGTCACAATGTCGCTGAAGTTAAAGCCTTGCTTGTTGATATTGTTTGATGACCCGACAAAGGAAATGCGGCGGTCTTCGTTAAAGCGGTTAAAGGTCAGGTTAGATTGGTAGCGGTCCTGGTCGCCGCCGCCTGCGATGGCCCGTCCGAAATAACCTTTGCGCCTGTTCTTTTTTAATTTGATGTTGATGGTTTTGCTGCGGCTGCCGTCATCAATGCGGGTAAATTTTGCCTGGTCGCTCATGTCATCATACACCTGCACCGATTCGATCATGTCGGCTGTGATGTTTTTGGTCGCCAGTTTGGGATCGTTGGCAAAGAACTCTTTTCCGTCTACATAAATTTTCTGGACGGTTTCTCCCTGCGTACTTACGTTCCCGTCTTTATCCACTTCCACGCCCGGAAGCTTTTTCAACAGGTCTTCGGCCGTGGCATTGGGAATGGTTTTAAAGGATGCGGCGTTGTACTCTACTGTATCTTTTTTGACCTGTATAGGAGGAACTTCAACCACCACTTCATCAAGCAGGGTATTGTTCTTTTCCATGTAGATGTTGCCCAGGTTTATTTCGGGGCGGGTAGCCGACAGTGTTATCTTTTCTCTGACTTGTTTGTATCCCTGAAAGCTCACTACGATGCGGTAAGCATCCAGATCAAGGTTCCTGAATTCGAATTCGCCCCGCCCGTTTGCCAGCATGTAGGTAACAACCGAAGAGTCAGCCGGACGGATCACGGAAACGGTTGCCTCCGCCATTGATTCTTTGTAGAGTGTATCCAGCAACCGGCCTTTTACGGTTCCGGTTGCTTTTTTTTGAGCAGCAGCACCCAGGGCCCACCCAAAGAGGGCCATTAAGATCAGAATCCTTTTCATGTTATTGAAACTTGATGAGCTTATAACGAAAGGGCAAGCTTATAAAATCTCTGCAAGAGCTTTTTACTCCTGGTTGAAATCATTGCCACCGCCTCCGCCGCCTCTCATCATTCTTCTCATATCTCCCGGCATACCCTCTCTTCTCTGGAACTGCTGCATGTTGTTGTTATTACCTCTTTGCTGGCTACCCATCCGGTTGAGCGTGTAGGTAAAGGTGAGCATGAAATAACGTTTCAGCACCACTGTGCGGGTATCTTCGGTGTAGTTGTCGCCAATGGCTCTGGCGATGCTTTTGTTCTGGTTGAGGATGTCGTTTACAGAAAAAGCAAGCTCTCCCTGTTTCTTTTTAAACAGCAACTTTGAAATGCTGGCATTCCACAGGGGAATAGCTTCGTTATAACCTTCACCCAAGCCATTGTTTTTAACAAGGTCGAAGTTGGTTTTGAGGATGAGTGTTTTGAGAACATAATAGTTTACGTCGGTTGAATAAGTTTGCGTATAGTATTTTGTGTTCTGGCCCTGCTGAGCGGTATAGCTATAGCTCACATTGTTGTAAGCAAGCCGGGCGGTCAGGGTCAGGTTGAACTTATCCTGGATGTTCATGCTTCCGCCGGCAGACTGGCTGACTGTGAATGTTTTGGTGTAGTTGGCTTGCTTGTAGATCATGCTTGCATCGCGGTTGTAAGAGATGTTGTTGTTGAAATTCAGCACGGTGCCTTTCAACTTACCCTTCAGGGGAATACCCAGGGTTATATAAGAATTGCCATTGTAAGCACCATTCATGTTAATTGGTACGATGTACTGAATACCATTTGAATAAGTTGCAGTGCTGCCCAGGCTTTTCAATACGTCCAGCGGTACATTATCGATGCTGTTAACAATTTTGTTGTTGGTTTGGCTAAAATTGATATTGGCATTGATAAACCTGAAATTGACCGGATTAAAGGAGCTATAGTTCAGATTGGCACTGTTGGTAAATTCTTGCTTCAAGTTCGGATTACCATTGCGTATCTGTGTAGGATCGGTTGCATCAGGTGCATTCTGCAATTGGGATACGCTCGGCTGGTTGGTACGTCCGCGGTAGAAAAAACGGAGATTTTTTGTACGGCTGAAATTATAGGTGTAGTTGGCAGTAGGGAAGAAATTGGTAAAGGTTTGTTTGGTATGAGCAACCTTGTCTGATCCATTGTCTCCAATCGGCCGGATGTTCATATTGGTTTGCGTAGCTGTTTGCACGCCCACACCCAGCTGGAAGCTGTATTTGGTTGTTTGCACACGGAAATTTGTACCGTAGCGATGACTGATATAGTCGTTCTTGAAATAGTTGGTCTGGGTTGCATTTACCACGGTGTACTTGCCGGTGAGTGAATCAAAATTAAATGCATCACGATCGGACGTGCTATGGTTGTTCGTATAGGCGTAATTCAATTCAAGCAATTTGTTTCTGCCAATCGGCTCTGTATAAGAACCACTGACAATATTGTTGTTTGCGCGGGTTTTCTGGTTGTTGACCAGGTTCTGGTTTTGATTTCCGACCACTAAACCAGCCGAATTATAATACAACAGGGGCGCAAGTGTGGAGCCGTTGCCATCGCTGTTGTTGATAGAATTGTTCCATCCCAGCGTAAGTGTGCGTCCAGGCGTATGGAATTTGTGCCGGTATAAGAAATTGTTGTTGATATTAACACCGTCACGTTCGTTCTGGTTGATGGTTTTTCCGGCTACGGCACGATAGTTCTTTGCCCCAACCGTTACGTTGGTATTGGTAGTATCAAAACTGTACCGGTTAGAATGCTGAAATACCACATTGGGTGTATACAGGATCGAATTCATGGAATCGATCGTGTATTCAAGGCGCAGGTTAAACCGGTGATTCTGGTTTTTGTTGTTGGAAGTGCTTTCTGAATGTTTAAAAGCAGTAGAGTCGTTCTGGAAACTGGTTGTCCGGTCGGTGATCTGCTGTGTATGTGTTTCGGTATTGGAGAAGAAGTAGCTGCCGGTAAGATCAATCTTATTGCTGATCTTGTTGGAATAGTTCAATCCCACAGAAGTAGCGGTGGTGATACCGTTGCCACCACTGCCTCCGCCAAAGCCGCCGACGCGCATACCGCCGCCGCCACCGCCTCTTCCGCCACCGCCGCCGCCAAAACCACCACCGCCTCCTCCGAAGCCACCGCCTCCACCACCAAAGTTGCCACCGCCACCACCGGTTGCGCCAAAGCCGCCCATGGTACTTACGATGTCATTGAAATTGAACGTGGATTTGTTGAGGTTGTTGGAAGAACCGATGATCGACAAACGGCGGTCGCCTTTGAAGTTGAAAACATTCAAGCTTGCCTGGTAACGGTCGTCTGTGCCGTAGCCGCCGATCGCCTTTACTGAATATCCTTTGCGCTGGTCTTTTTTCAGGCGGATGTTGATGGTTTTTGCGCGGCTGCCATCATCGATGCGGGTGAATTTTGCCTGGTCGCTCATGTCATCAAAGACCTGTACCGATTCGATCATATCGGCCGTAATATTTTTGGTGGCCAGTTTGGGATCGGTACCAAAAAATTCTTTGCCGTCCACATATACTTTCTGGATGTCTTCACCCTGGGCTTTTACGTTGCCGTCTTTGTCAACTTCTACGCCCGGTAATTTCTTAAATAAATCTTCTGCAGTTGCATTGGGAACGGTTTTGAAAGCGCTCGCCCTGAACTCCACCGTATCCTTTTTTACGGATATCGGTGCAGCTTCTACAATTACTTCATTTAACAAGGTGCTTTCCTTGTCCATACCGATATTCCCCAGGTCAACCTGGTTTTTTGCTGCTGAAATAGCAATAGTCCGGCTTACCTTGGCAAATCCTTTAAATGAAACCTGCATGGTGAAAGTGCCGGTGTCCAGGTCTCTTATCTCAAATGCTCCTTTGGTATCCGCCAAAGCAAAACCGGCAGAACTGGAATCTTTCAGATTTTTTAGTGTAATGCTGGCTTCAGCCAGTGATTCTTTGTTGACTGAATCAACCAATCTACCTTTTACAATACCATTTTTACTTTGTGCGAAAGAAAGGGCTGCCCATACGATAGCTATAGCCAGGAGTAGAAGTTTTTTCACTTTGTCGAGATAAAAAAGTTAAAAATATAGGGGGTTAGATGTTCTTGCTTTGCAAAACTTGTGCTGACCGGACCCACTTTTTTTAGAGAAAGAAAAAATAGATATAAAATCCCTGCATGGAACAGGACGGTCCCATATAATAATTTTCTGAAAGTGTGGTAAAACTTAGCTGAACAGGTACTCTACATCCTCTTTTGTCAGATTTTTTACAAATCCTTCATCATCTGAAATCAGGTCTTTTGCCAGGGAGCGTTTGCGGTCCTGCAGCTGAAGTATCTTGTCTTCGATCGTATCCTTGCAGATCATGCGGTAGGCAAAAATATTTTTTGTTTGCCCGATGCGGTGAGTCCGGTCAATGGCCTGCTGCTCTACTGCCGGGTTCCACCAGGGGTCTACAATGTACACGTAATCGGCTGCTGTTAAGTTGAGACCCACCCCGCCGGCTTTCAGGGAGATCAAGAACACCCGGCATTCTTCCTGGTTTTGAAAATTGGAAATTGCTTTTTCCCGGTCCTGTGCAGCCGTGCTGCCATCGAAGTATTCAAACTTGACATCCAGGGAGTTCAGCCTTTCTTTGATCAGCGCCAGCATACCTAGGAACTGCGAAAACACGAGGGCTTTGTGGTTGCTGATATTTTCCGTGATTTCCCTGGCCAGCTCTTCCAGCTTGATGGAATGGTTCGGATAGGGATCCGGTTCGTTTAAGATATGGGGCGAATCACAGATCTGGCGCAGCTTCATCAGGCCTTGCAGAATGGTTAGCTGCGATTTCTGGATGCCTTGCGTGTCGATCACGCCCAGTATTTTATCGCGGTATTCGTTGCGGTAAGTATCGTAAATTTTGCGTTGCTCGTCTTCCATTTCGCAAAACAGGATGGTCTCGGTTTTTTCCGGCAGGTCTTTGGCCACCTGTTCTTTTGTTCTGCGCAGGATAAAGGGAAACAGCAGCTTGCGCAAATGGTCTTTCCGGTCGGCTTCTCCAAACTTGTCGATGGGAACGGCAAACTCCTGGCGGAAAAATTCCAGGCTGCCCAGCATACCCGGGTTCAGGAAATTCATCTGGGCAAAAATGTCGAAGGTATTGTTTTGCAGCGGCGTACCACTCATGCAAAGGCGGTGTTTGGCCTTCAGCAGCCCTGCCGCACGGGTTACCTTGCTCGACGGATTTTTGATGGCCTGCGATTCATCCAGCACAACATAATCAAATTCCTGCTCTGCCAGCAGTTTGATGTCGCTGCGCAGGGTGCCATAAGTGGTAATGATCACATTGTACTGATGAATAACATCTTTGTTCCGGGTGCGGTCGCCCCCGTGATGGATCACATAAGAAAGTGTGGGGGTGAATTTTTTGATTTCATTTTCCCAGTTAAACATCAGCGTGGTCGGACAAACGACCAGGGCATACAGCGTATCGTGTGTATCCTTGTAGTGCTGCAAAAAAGACAGGGCCTGTACGGTTTTTCCCAAACCCATGTCATCGGCCAGGATGCCTCCCCAGTTTACTTCGCTCAGGTAGTTAAGCCACTGAAATCCGAACGTCTGATAGGAGCGCAGAATAGGTTGCAGAAAAGGCGGCGGATCTATATGCTGTATATTTTTGAAATCGCGCAGCCGGTCATATTTTTCTTCCAGCTTTACAAAAAGTTCTTCTTCGTTCCGGTTGCTGTACAGTTCATCGATGACGCTTACATGGTATTTAGACAGTTTCAGGTCATTCGCTTTTCCTTCTCCGACCCTGAACAGGAGAGAATATTTTTTGATCCATTCTTCCGGTAAAATACCCAGGGTGCCGTCGTGAAGCTGCACAAACTGCTGTTTGTTGGCAAGTGCCCTTTTTACTTCTGCAATATTTACCTGCTGGTCGCCGAACGTAATGTCTACCCGGGCATCAAACCAATCCGTATTGCTGCTGATATGGATCCTGGTTTGCGGCTTGGCGGTATTGAACCGGAAATTCCGGAGCGCATCAAAACCGAGCACCGGCACCTTCATGTCTTTCATGGCATCGATGAACAGGAAGAACCAGTTATTGCGCAATACATCAGCACCTTTGAGGATCAGGTTACCCGAACCCTCCGGCATGATGAAATTGGAATGCAGCGATTGAAGCTGTGAAATAAACTTCTGCTCAACGGCTTTGTTGCGGTGAACAACAAAGATCTTGTCTTCATCCGGTATAATCATCCGGTCTTTGTCGTCAGCAGCCGTTTCAAATCCTTTGTATGAAAATACGGGCTGGAAAATAAGGTAATCGCCTTTTTCCTGCAGCAGCAATTTTTTCTCCGGTTCGCTGTCCCTGATTTCCCGGATGAGCGAGGGATCAAAATCAACTTTGTATTTCTTTGTCAGGGGCAGCACAAAAGTCCGCAGCTGCTGGGGCCAGTCTGCTTTTTGAATGGTCATGCTGCCTGACTTGAAAAGTCCTACAATGCCCACGTCCTCTATTTCTTTCCACAGATAAAGGTTCTCATGAAAAAAGAACAGCAGACTGCTTTCTGACTCATTGTTGTGCACCTCAAGGTTCAGTCCGTTGATCTTTACAAAACAGCTGATCTTGTATCCTTCTTCTGAAGAACGGATGTCGAAATAAGGTGTAATGCCTTCGGGCACAATGCCGGCTGTACTCAGGTGATCGGTCTTGAAAGACTTGTGGTTGGTAAGATAGTATACAAACGGGTTGGTGGCAATGTCTTCAAACAGCTTCACCAGTTTGGGATGAAGATATTCTACGATCAGGAGCTTGGTTTCTTCCGGAAGCTCATCGCTTTCCTGTTGAACGATATTTTCCCAGATGCCGCTAAAAGGCGAATTGCGGCTGATGTATTTATTGACTTCTGTTTCCTGCACCCGCCGCAGGGCCGGTATCAGCAGCTTGTCGCTATCGGTCAGCACTTCGGTGTTGATGTATTTCGACAGGTCGAGTTTTTCTACCTTGCTGACAAACTTTTTCTGTTCTTCATCCGGCTCGGCCATCACGGCCTCGATGGTAAAACCCGGGAAGGCTGCATGGTTGAAATTGAATACAATACCCACCCGTTGTGAAATGCTTTGGCCATCCGGCTCGGGCTCTGCCGCCTGCAGCTGGTAATTGGCTTCCACCGGTTTGGGGGCAGGCGCCGCCAGCACATTGATGCGTTTGATAGAAGTATCCAGCACGCGCAGGAACGGTTTGCCTTCCTTATAGGTAAATTCAAATTTTCCTTTCAGGTCATCACTGAGCGAGTAGCCGTAGGCTTCGAGCAGCTTGTTTTTTTCTTTGTCCCAGTTGCGGATCGTATCGAAATAATGCGGACCGTAAGCATTGAGCAGCTGCAGCATCACGATCACTTTAGGAAGACAAAGCGGATGCGAAGTGTCTTCATATTCACAGCTGGTATCGAAATTCCGCTCTTCGTTTTTTCTGATGAGTACTTTGTAGGTTTGTCCGTCCAGATCAACCGAAGCTTTTACGGTTTCATTTTTTGCAGATTCGATCTGGGCTTTTTGTGTACGCAGGTACAGTTCGGCAGCAGAAAAGGTTTGCTGTGAGCAGAGCAGCTTAATGGTCTTTAGATCCAGGAACTTCATCTTTACCACTGTATGGCGCTGGTCGTAGATGATTTCCTGGGCACGCAACATGTTCTTATCCAACAGTTCCTGCAGCTGCAGCAGGGCTGCCGCTTCGTGCCGGCATATATCGCTTAAATTATAAGGGCAGCTGCAGCGCAGCGAAAGCGTTTTAAGATCATTGAATTTCTGGATATATACTTTATAATAAATGGCATAGCTATCATCTTTCACGCGAAAAGTGACTGCTCCCAGCAGTTCATCATATTCAACCATTTCTACATAACCGATCGCGTGAATTTTTTTTCCTCTCCGTATTACTTCTTCCGTTCCGTTTGTATAAACATATTTGATGAGATGTGGTAATGCCATGTATAAAAGTATTTAAACCGCTTGTCGAGAACTGACCGGCACCCTGCGCTGCAAAGTATCCGGAGAAAGGGCGGGTCAGAAAAGAACAATCTTCAAAACTAATGTAAAAATCTAAGCTGTTTATTTTTTTTCGTCCATGATCTTTGATGGGTAGGAAATGTTAATTTTAGCTGTGAAAAACTGCCGTCCAGGCTAATCGCTTACATTTAATTCTCGCCCTTTTGGAACGGGTTTCCAGTTCAATCATTCCCCTATGCGTACGCAAAGAATCTGTGGTTTGATCCTTTTATTTAGCACAGCGGCTATGGGCCAGAAGCTCAGGAAGGCCGACAAGGAAACAATAGAAAACCTGAAGCAGCATGTCAGCTACCTGGCTGATGACAAGCTGGAAGGTCGCCGGACAGGAACAAAGGGGGAAGAAATGGCCCTGGCATATATACAAAAGGGTTTTCAACAGGCCGGGTTGCAACCGGAGCAGGCAGGAGGCAGCTACGCGCAGCCATTTGAAGTGCTGGAAGGAAAATCCTATCAGCAGAGCTTCCTGGTGATCAATGGCGACAGCATCTCCCGGAGCCAGTTTTTTCCACTGCCTGCCTCACCTGAACTGCACCTGCAGGCTGCCCCTTCCATTGCCCTGAAAGAAGCCCGCGTACCCTGGTTTACCGACCTGAAAGAGACCCTGCAAACAGCACAGTCCAATCCGCATTTCAGTTTGTCGCAGTTCCTGGTTGCCACTGCAAAAACCAGCGCAAAACGGGGCGCTTCAGCGTTGATCGTATACAACAGCGATGAAAAGGCAGAAGAGCTGCAGTACGATCCGAAAGATGCAGCAGACAGACTGCCGATACCGGTGATTTATGTAAACAATCCGGTGGCAAAAAAATATTTCAAAGATGAAACCGCTACCCTGGAAATCAGTGCAGACGTCCGGTTTCAGCAGGTAAAGCGCACAGGCCACAATGTAATTGGTTTTATCAACAACCGCGCAGCTTCTACGGTCATTATCGGAGCACATTATGACCACCTGGGCAGGGGAGAAGATGGAGGTTCGCTGCTGGCCAGCAAGGAACCGCTTATCCACAACGGCGCCGACGACAATGCGAGCGGAACGGCTGCCCTGATTGAGCTGGCAAGACTCCTGAAAAAAGATCCGTTTAAAAACAACAATTACCTGTTTATTGCTTTTTCAGGCGAAGAGCTGGGTTTGTTTGGATCAAAGTATTTTGTAGAACATCCCGGCATCGATCTGTCGAAAGTAAATTACATGATCAACCTGGATATGATCGGACGCCTGAACGAGCCGAACGGAGTGGTAACGATCGGTGGCTATGGCACTTCACCCCTGTGGCCCCAGATCTTTCAATCGGTTGGTGACAACCGTTTTTTTACCAACAAATACGACAGCAGCGGCGCAGGCCCGAGCGATCATACTTCTTTTTACAGAAAAGACATTCCTGTGTTATTCTTCTTTACCGGTTTGCACAGCGATTACCACAAGCCTACTGATGATCCTGATAAGATCAACTACACCGGTGAATACCGGATCATGCAATATATTATCTCGCTTATAAAGGCTGCAGATAAAAGGGGTAAGCTTGCTTTTACAAAGACCAGGGAACAGATGGTGGCAGGCTCGGCGCGCTTTGGTGTAACCATGGGAATCATGCCGGATTATACCTTTGTCAATAAAGGCGTCCGGATTGATGGTGTGAGTGAAGGAAGACCGGCACAAAAAGCAGGTTTGCGGACCGGCGATGTTGTGATCCAGTTAGGCGATTACCCGGTTTCTTCTATAGAAAATTACATGGAAGCACTGAGCAAATTCAAGAAGGGAGATCAGGTAAAAGTAAAGGTGATGCGGGTGGATAAAATTGTAGATGCTGATATTGTATTTTAATTATTTTTGGCCGTTAACACCCGATTCCGTCCCTTCTAAACACAGCCAACACCGTATGAAAAGATTCCAGCTCGACATGGAAGAAATGACCGGTGAATTCTTCGACAATGCACGTCTGTTGGGCATTGTGGCGCCGGTCAACGATTATCAGCTTTGCTGGCTGGTCAACCGCCTGTTCCGCTTTCGTTTCCGCATGAACAATGACATTGAGATCCAGCTTACCAAGCGGCAACGCAAATACTATTTCCCGATTTATGAATACTGTGAACCCCATAGTTCCCTGACCCATTACCTCTACAACAACCAGCACGACGGAGAATTTCTCCTTCCCGAGTTCCGCCACCTCGATTTTCTGTGGCTCCTCAAAGGGGACCTCATCGAAGACGAAGACATCAGCGACCTGATTGCTTCCATCAAGCACATCATGGGCGTGCAATTGGTTGTAGAGCTGACGAATGAAAAGATATTAAACAAGGAGCATTTGATATTGTGAGACTCCGTCTTCTTTTTGCCTTGACGCAAAAAGAAGCAAAAAAATCAAGGCTGAGCGGGGACTCCGTGTTCTTTTTGCCTTGACGCAAAAAGAACCAAAAAAGTCAAGGCTGTT
>JADCRZ010000042.1 GCA_015069695.1 Williamsia sp. | reverse complement strand
TACTGCTAGGCAAGTCCTGGCGGGAGAGTAGGTAGCTGCCATATCTATTTACAATTTACAAGGCCTTTCCTGATCCAGGAAGGGCTTTGTAGTTTTATATACCCCATCGTTGTTTTATACCCCCTACACGCCCCCTCACTGCTTACTTGCTTCTACCCCTCTTACCCGGCTGTCCATCGATAGACCTCACCTATCATAACTCTGTACTGAATTCTTTCCACCCCTACCCTTCCCAGTGGGGAATAAATACAGCTGCACGTTCTTCTTGGCCTACGAAGTGGGTACAATTGTATTATCCCCTCTTGGGAGGGGGGGGCTGCTGTCATGTGTTTTATGTATGCATCTCACTTAATCCCTTCTCAACACTGAATACCACCAAATTCAATTTGGTATAAGAAATTAAAAAAGCCCTCAGCGGGCTTTTTACTTTTATGCGTTTCTGTTTATACAGTTCAAATCGTCAAAGGCTACTTCCAAACGCTTGGCGAAGTTTTCTTCTGCCTTGCGCAACCAGACCCTTGGATCGTAATATTTTTTGTTGGGCTTGTCTGGTCCTCCGGGATTGCCCAATTGTCCCTGCAGATAAGCTTCATTCTTGGTGTAAAACTGCTGTACACCTTCCCAGAAAGCCCATTGCAGATCTGTATCGATGTTCATCTTGATGGCGCCATAACTGATCGCTTCCCTGATCTGGTGCTGCGGTGAACCACTGCCGCCATGAAAAACAAAATACACCGGCTTGGCTTCTGTTTTCAATTCCTTCTCAATATAATCCTGGCTGTTCTTCAAAATTTCCGGCCGCAACTCTACATTGCCCGGACTATACACACCATGTACATTTCCAAAAGCAGCAGCGACTGTGAAAAGTTTTCCCACCTTGCTCAATTCCGTGTATGAATAAGCTACATGCTGCGGCTGTGTGTACAGCTTTTCATTTTCAACACCACTGTTATCCACTCCATCTTCTTCTCCTCCTGTAACACCCAGCTCAATTTCCAGGCTCATGCCCATCGGCTGCATCCGCTTGAAAAATTCTACGCTGGTATGGATGTTTTCTTCGATCGGCTCTTCGGATAAATCCAGCATGTGGGAGCTGAAAAGAGGCTGCTTTTTTTCTTTGTAAAACTGTTCGCCAGCGTCAATCAGTCCGCTTATCCAGGGGAGCCATTTTTTAGATGCATGATCTGTATGCAATACCACCGGTACGCCGTAATGCTTGGCCACATTGTGAATATGCAGAGCGCCCGAGATGCCTCCTGATATATTTCCCTGCAACTGGTCATTGGGCATTCCCTTGCCAGCAATAAATTGCGCACCTCCGTTTGAAAATTGTATAATTACCGGCGAATTTACCTTTGCTGCAGTTTCCAACGTAGCATTGATGGTGTTTGTACCAATTGTATTCACCGCAGGCAAGGCAAACTGGTTTTCCTTGGCATCTTTATACAAGGCTTCGAGCTCATCGCCGAAGAGTACCCCCGGATTGTATTTTTTCATAATTCAGTATTTTAAGATTTACAAAAATACGATTCGCCTACTGCGTTCGCATATTTTGTTAACCCACACAAGATACAGTAGTTTGATTTTTCAGCACGTGATTGTTCGGGAATTTACCGCATGGGCTTTTTGATTCAATCAGCATGCTTGCTTTGTATCTTGGGGATCATAAGAAGATTTTTTCTCAGCACCTGTTTCAGCGTTTCTTTTACAAGCTGTCCCATGGAAACACAGCGTGCAAAATTTGGATTGCCGCTGTACAACTTGCCCATCTCATCCTTTAATTCATTGACTTTCTCAGGCGTAGAAATCCTGTCCCGGATCATGATGTCCAGTATCTCCTTTACCCGGTACCGCGCCGAAGTAAGACGAAACGCCATCAGGGTGCGCTCCTCTGTCTGGTACTGCTCT
This sequence comes from Williamsia sp., assembly GCA_015069695.1. Taxonomy (GTDB): domain Bacteria; phylum Bacteroidota; class Bacteroidia; order Chitinophagales; family Chitinophagaceae; genus JADCRZ01. The sequence goes on along the minus strand of JADCRZ010000042.1, from coordinate 51,041 downwards.
ATCGAATCGCGGTTCAGGTGTTTTAAAGTAAGCTGAACAAGGGGATAGTTTTCTTTAAAAAATTGGGGCAGGTACAGGTTCTTTTTTCCTTCGTACGATTGCTGGTCAAAATCCACCGCGCGGATCCGGTATTGGAAATCTTCAATATCGGGCGTGATGTCTACCACAAAATTGTAGCTTCTCATATCACCCAGCAACCTGACAAAACACCGTTCATTGAATTTTACAAACTCCTTCGCAAAACGGATCTTGTTTGTCATGGCATCATCCAGGTATTGCTTGATAAAAACATCACCCGGAATACCGGGAATATGTTCTTCTACCAGTGTGGAGTTATTCGTCAGAAAGGTAATGCGGTTGGGAGAAAGCACATGTTCCAGCTCCAGGCCATACACACGCGATGCATCGGCTATTTTGATATAATAATGATCGTAGTTGTCGTTGAACTTGTTGACGATCCGGATGCGAAAGGGATTCGAATTGCCAAACGTGCAGTAATCAATGCGGGCAACATCCAGGTGCTTGGTAAAAGTAAAGTCACCTTCAGTTTTCAAGATGGCATAAATCTTTATCAGCCCGTCCCTGATAAAATCCCATTCGCGCATATCATATACAACCGTTTCCCAGAAAGTTTCTTTTCCTTCTTTGTCTTTTAAGGAGATGGAATACGTAAACCGCAGGAGGTCACGGTAACTCACGGGCAGCTTTACTTCTCTCCCATGATCTTTGAGATACTGCCGCAGCCCCTCACTGATCGGGAACATCGGCTTTTTGCGGGAAGGCTTGTCTTTCTCATTTACATGCAATGCATTGTTGTTATTATAGAAAAGCATGAAATGAAATTACGCCATTATCCGCAGCTATCACATTCAACGCAGGTAAACAAAGCTGCCGGAAAGAGCTGGTACAAGAAAGATTGAAAAAGAAAACGGCCGGGAATAAACAGGAACTAAATAAAGAAGAAGTGGTGAACTGGTGAAGAAAGAAGGGCCACTATAATGCATCCTGCCAAGACGAGTTGGCAGGAGCATAGTGGAAATATAATTGCCCGGTTTTTCATAACAGCGACGGGTTGATCGCTGTTTATGACATCAGATTTACATGACGCTATACAACGCCTGGTCTTAGAAAGATCTGGATAGTAAAAAAAAGTGGTTTAAAATAGAATACCAGCTATAATGGGATTTTGGTAATGGATTTCAAGAGATATTGGATAATCTTAGTATGGCAAATTCAATGATAATCGCTGTGAATAACTGACAATACAAATTTACTCTAGTCTGTAAACTGAACAAGAGTGCTTTTACTGAGTGTTTTACTATATGATTCCAGGTAAAATTTCGTAAATATACGAGGCTTCTGATGGGTAATTCTACGAATGGCCTTTGTGGGAGGAAGCGTTTACCGGTGAAGAAATTTGATGCGCTTAACCTGCAAAGCTTTGTATAACATCGTATTTGGTCACAATATGATAGTTGCCGCTGTCATCTTTTGACAAAACAGCTCCGTTTTCTTTGTTGATAAGGGTTGTGAGCCGTTCAACAGGTGTATCAAAAGAAACGATGGGAAAGGAAGGCTCAATCATTTCTTTGATTGCATGCTGCCGGATGTCGTGCCCGTTCACCAGCATTTTACGGAACAAACCGCTTTCACTGATAGAACCAATGATGTCGCCGTCCTCCATCACCGGAATACTTTCTATGTTGTGCTGCTTCATCAATTCAACAACTTCTGATACGGTCGCATCAGCCGGAGCTGTGATCAACGGTTTGGCACCGCGTCCATTTACAATGTCCTTTAATGATTTTACATCCAGAAAGCCTCTTTCCATCATCCACTGGTCATTGTACACCTTTCCTACATAGCGGCTGCCATGGTCGCAGAAGATAACTACAACCACATCGCCTTCCCGGAGCTTGTGCCTGAGCTGCACCAAACCCTGAAAAGCCGTGCCTGTACTGTATCCACAGAACAAGCCTTCCTCTTTCGCAATGCGACGCGCCATGATCGCAGCATCTTTGTCGGTCACCTGCTCAAAATGGTCTACGTACTGCATATCATAGTTCTGCGGTACAAAGTCTTCTCCGATGCCCTCTGTTATATACGGATGAACTTCATTCATATCCGCTTCCCCCGTGCGGAAATACTTCGTGAGCAGGGAACCATACGGATCCATTGCCCATACCTGGATAGCAGGATTTTTTTCTTTTAAATACTGAGCAGTTCCGGTCACTGTACCTCCTGTTCCGGTAGCTACAACCAGGTGCGTGATCTTGCCATCGGTCTGGCTCCAGAGTTCAGGACCGGTCGTTTCATAGTGTGCCTGCCGGTTGGCCAGGTTGTCGTATTGATTGAAATAGTAGGAGTTGGGAACTTCCCTGGCCAGTCTTCTTGCAACTGAATAATAGCTTCTGGGATCTTCGGGTTCTACGTTGGTCGGACAAACAATTACTTCTGCACCAACCGCTTTGAGAATGTCGATCTTTTCTTTGGATTGTTTGTCGGTGGTTGTAAAAATGCATTTGTACCCCTTCACAACGGCGGCCAGGGCCAGGCCCATACCGGTATTGCCACTGGTACCTTCGATAATGGTACCGCCGGGTTTAAGCTTGCCTTCCTGCTCGGCGACCTCTACCATCTTCAAGGCCATCCTGTCTTTTACAGAATTACCGGGGTTGAAGTATTCCACCTTGGCCAATACCGTACAAGGAAAATCCTGCGCGATCCTGTTCAGTTTGATCAGAGGGGTATTACCGATCGTCTCCAGCACGTTGTTCTTGATATTCATACAACCGATTGAAGCGCGAAGGTACTGATTTCCTTTACAGTTGGTGTGGGAGAGGGAAAGTGTGAAAAGGGCAGATTATGCCCCTTTTCCAAGTGTGCCCGCGTGTTTTTTGCCGGAAAGATATTTATCAACCAGCATCAGCACCAGCACAGTGTTGACCATCAAAAAGATTTTCAGGTAAACGCTGTCGAACAGTTTGCCCCAGTCAAATTTGTCCAGATTGGTATGAAAGGCGGCAGAAGACGTAGTAGTGGATGAGCCAATCAGGACGGCTGCAAATACCAGCAGTCCGGCAATCATCACGGTAAAGAAAATACCCAGTCCGTAAACGATGTTTTTATTGATATAGGTTTTTGCAGCGGGTGCAATGTGGAGCTTGGCAATTTCTTCCATTACATTGCGCGTGAACCGCATAGAAGGCTCTTCCAACTCAGCTGAATGCAGCAATTGCTGAACAGACAACAGCTCATGGTAGGTATCTTTCCACAAAGTATCCCTTTTCAGCAGGTCTTCCACCTCTGCCTTGTCTGCTTCGGTAGAAAATCCATCAATATAGCTCCAGAGCTTTTCTTCCATTTCTAGGCGGCTCATACGCATGTTCTTTACAAGTAAGTGTTAATCATTTTGCATGGCATTCATCTCATCCTGTAGATAGAGTTTCAATTTTTCTTTGAGCCTGGTTCTGGCCCGGTGTAATCTCACCTTTGCGGTATTGGTCTCCATACCTAAAATTGTACTTATCTCTTCGAGTGATTGCTCTGCTTTATAAAATAAAGTTATGATTTGTGCATCATCTGCCGATAGCATGCTGATGGCCTCGTTCAGACTCCTGTTCTTTGATTTCTGCTCAACCAGGTTGGCCTGAAAGCTGCTGTTCCTGTTTTCCAGCTGAAGAAAAGTTCCCTCATCATCGATAGAGGTGGTGGAAAGCTTTTTCTTCCGCAGAAAGGTAACACTGGTTGTATATACAATGGTGTACAACCAGGTACTGAACTTGGCCGTTCCCCGGAAATCAGACAGGGAGCGATAGGCTTTTACAAAAATGTCCTGTGCTACTTCTTCAGCATCTTCCCGTTGCTGGGTAAAACGCAAGGCCAGGGTAAACACGTAATTTTGGTAGCGCTTTACCAGTTCTGCAAAAGCATTCGACTCTCCTCCTAACACTTTGCTGATGATTTCCGTATCCGAAAGGGCCGCATACATGGCTGAAAAGTTTGACTGAATAATTTGTAACCAGGTTACAGCCACAAAGGAAATTATATTTAAGGAGGGGATAGATGGTATACTGCGTGAACTGTCCTTTTTGTTGAATTAACTGTAACCTCCTGTGAAGAGCTGTAGTCATAGATACTGAAACGGCTGAAACAGCTGATATATTCAACAACTATTCTAAACATTCAAATTTAAGAAAAATGGGACCAGATCAATTGGGTATTATGTGGTTAATCATCAGCAGCGTAACCTTGTTTGCCATGATATTCGGTATGCGGTATTTGCGCAACAAGGAAAATATGGCTTTGATAGATAAAGGGATTGACCCCAAACTGGGCGAGAACAGGCCTGCTCCCTACCGCAGCCTGAAGAACGGACTGATGCTGCTGGGCGCCGGACTTGGTTTGCTCCTTGCATTTATGCTTGATGCTTATATCTTACCGGAAAAAGACAAAAATGCTTTCCTGTATTTTGCATTCGTCGCGATCGGCGGAGGCATCGGACTGATTTACTCGTACCGCATCGAAAAGAAAGAAACCCTGGGTGATCCGCAGCACAGAAGCCAGGTAAACATCGGCTAACTCCCGGCCAGCTTACTTGCTGATCAATTCCACGGCCTTTTTTACAACCGGATCGGTCAGGTTAAATACTTCATAAAACCCTTCATTGCGCCACAGCTGACGTGCAAGCATTGCTTTCACCCGCTGTTGCGCAATGCTTTTTTCTGCAGGAGTAAGGCTGTTCAGCCTGATGCTGTCCTTTGCTGCAAAAGGCACCAGCTCTTTCCACGCATCTTCATCCTGGTTAAAATTCTTTGCAAAACTATCCGGCGTCCGGTACTGCTTGAACAGATTTTTGTGCTCCAGGTAATAAGTATAAACAAAATTGTTCAGGGTAGAAGAGAGATACAGTTTAGACAGGGACGAAGAGAAAATGCTGGTATCAAACGAAACAAATACATCGGGCATAATGCCTCCGCCTCCGTATACGGTTTTTCCTTTGCTGGTCTTAAAGGGCTGACCATTGTCAACCTTGTTGCTGTCGGCGTTTACAAAAGCACCGTGCTTGTAGCGTTCCATGATTTCCTGGTGATAGTCGCCGCTGCCTTTGTAAGGCTTTTGGATGCAGCGGCCGGAAGGCGTGTAATAACGGGCAACCGTTAAGCGGAGGGCAGCTCCGTTGGTAAGATCGTATTGCTCCTGCACCAGTCCCTTGCCAAATGTGCGCCGGCCAATGATGGTAGCGCGGTCCCAGTCCTGCAGCGCACCTGCCAGCACTTCGCTGGCACTTGCCGAACCTTCATCCGTGAGCACTTCCAGTTTGCCGCTTTCAAAAAGACCCGGCCGTTTAGACTTGTATTCTTCCCTGCGTGTTTTATCGCCCTTGGTATATACGATCAGCTTGTCCTCGTCCAGGAACTCATCCGCAATGTCTACGGCCTCCTGTAAAATTCCTCCTCCATTGCCTCTCAGATCCACAATCAGCCGGGTAAGCCCCTGGCCTTGCAGCTTTTCCAGCGCCTGCATAAATTCCCGGTAAGTTGTTTGCGAAAACTTGCTGATTTTTATAAAGCCTGTTTCCTTGTCGAGCATGTAAGCCGCATCTACCGAAGGAAGGGGAATGGTTCCCCTTTTGATGTCAAATTGTTTTTGCTGGCCATCCCGCAACATGGTTACGGCTACTTTGCTGCTGGACGGGCCCCGGAGCAATTTTCTGATCTGTTCGTTGGTGATGTGTTTGCCTGCTACCGGTGCTCCTTCTACCTTCAGGAACTGGTCGCCTGCCATCAGGCCGGCTTTTTCACTGGGACCGTTTTGCAGCACGTTGATCACGTTTACTGTATCATGAAAAATATGATACTCAACGCCGATGCCCTGAAAATTGCCCTGCAGGTCTTCATTGATCTCTTCCAACTCTACCGGGGGTATATAAAGAGAGTGCGGGTCTAACTTGTTCAGGATCACCTGCATGGCTTCTCCCTCCATCGAATCGGTGTTGATGGTATCCACGTATTTCAGGTTGATCAGGTCGATCACCTGCTGCACGGCGCTCCTGTTGTTTACATGAAAAAAGCTGCTTGCTGTACGGGTGTTTTCTTTCAGCCTGTATCCGATCAGCATTCCCAGTATCATGACCAAAGAAAAAAGCAAGGGCAGCCAAACCTGAAGCTTTCTGTTGCGCATATTTTATTTCTGGTTCAATGGTGCAAATTAATCCAATTACCCGATTCAACTGGTGCAAAGAAGAGGCGGGTACGTTAAAACAAACAGAATGACCGGCGGATTGTTGCACCGGGAGGCATTTTAGGGGCGTATTGCTGCAATTAGCCAGGGCCGTCATGCGCAAATGAGACAGGTTGTTTTAATTTCGTTCACATTGTTTGCTTAATACACATCAACTATGTCAATATTGATCGCTGACGGCGGAAGCACAAAATGTGACTGGAGCCTGGGCTACCAGGGAACAGAAAAGCGGATGCTTACCCAGGGCATCAGTCCTTATTTTTTAACGGAAAGCCAGATAGTAGAACTGCTCACCCGGGAATTGATCCCCCAGATCGAGGGAAATACCATCTCAAAAGTTTTTTATTACGGCACCGGATGCAAAAGTGCTGTAAACCGGCAGATCATGAAAAAGGCCATCAGCGCCGTATTCGCTGATGCCGATGTGCTGGTTGACCATGACCTGATGGGCGCTGCCCATGCGCTGTGTGGGCACAGCAAAGGCATTGCCTGCATCCTGGGAACCGGTTCCAACTCGGGATATTATGATGGAAAAAAGATCGTCAAAAACAGTCCGGGCATTGGCTATGTGCTGGGTGATGAAGGCAGCGGCGCTTATCTGGGTAAAAAAGTGCTGCAGTACTTTCTGTACAAAACATTCGACGAGGATCTGCTTTTCCGTTTCAATGAAAAATACAAAACCACCGACGATGCGGTACTGGATCATGTGTACAAGATGCCGCTGCCCAACCGCTACTTGGCCTCGTTTGCCGCTTTTCTGGCAGAGAACCGGGGCCATTACATGATCGAAAACATCATTGAAGACGGATTAAACGACTTCTTTTTTCAGCACCTCTACAAGTACAGCGAGAGCTGGAAGCTGCCGATCCATTTTGTGGGAGGGATCGCATTTGGATTTCAGGATGTATTGAAAGACCTGTGCGATCACTATGAACTGGAGCTGGGAAATATCCTGCGCACCCCCTTGGATGGATTGGTAAAATATCACATTGAGTAGTTAACGGCCGGGGCAGACATTTTTTCCAAGCTGAACCTTTATTACATTTGCTTCGGCATTTTCCTGTAAAAACACTTTCTTATCCACCCTCTAAAAGAGGATAAGAAATTAGGAATACTTTACTTATGAATGACGAGTTTACACCTGTAACAGAAGAACCAAGTCCGTACCGGCACCTGGAAAAAATGAGCGTGCTTGACCTGCTCAACAACATCAATGCAGAAGACCAGAAAGTTCCGTTGGCTGTACAGAAAGTGATTCCGCAGGTGGAAAAACTGGTGCTGGCTATCGTTGACAAAATGCTGGCTGGTGGCCGGTTGTTCTATGTGGGCGCGGGTACAAGCGGTCGCTTGGGCATACTGGATGCCAGTGAGGTTCCGCCTACTTACGGAATGCCCTATGGCCTGGTGATCGGCCTGATTGCCGGCGGGGAAACTGCTATCCAGAAAGCAGTTGAAAATGCAGAGGACGACAGGGAACAGGGATGGAATGACCTGGAGAAACATTTTGTAAGCACCAACGACGTTGTGATCGGCATAGCAGCAAGCGGCACTACACCTTATGTAGCAGGTGCACTGGAAGAATGCAAAAAAAGAGGCATCATCACCGGCTCTATTTCCTGCAACCCTTCCTCCCTCATCAGCCGCTACGCCGACTATCCGATTGAAGTAGTGGTAGGACCAGAGTTTGTGACTGCGAGCACCCGCATGAAAAGCGGTACGGCGCAAAAGCTGCTGCTGAATATGATCTCTACCTCTGTCATGATCCAGATTGGCCGGGTAGAAGACAACAAGATGGTGAACATGCAGCTCACCAACGAAAAGCTGGTTGAACGGGGTACCCAGATGGTGATGGAAAGACTGGACCTGTCTGATCATGAGCACGCGAAAAAATTGCTGCTGCAATATGGAAGCGTAAAAAAGGCCATGGACGCTTTTGAAAAAGAAGGACAATAAAAACAATTTGGATACAGCAAAACCCATTCAGAACTAAAAAGCAGGCTGCTTTGTTACTCTATACGTATGCATGATATCGAGCCTTTTTATAACTGGAGACACATCTATGTAAGTGAGGAAGACCAGTACTCTCCTTTCTACGGGAGGGTTTATTCTGAATTTGAATTTACCCAAACCATCTATAACTATTATATCCACCCGCAATGGGATGAATTCGGATCAAGAACGCTGTACCTGAAAGTGCTGATGGCCGATTATGAAGAGCGTTATGTGATCATTGAACTGATCGGAGAGTGGAACGATGCCATAGAGAACGACATCATGACGCTCAAAAGAGATGTGATTGATGTGTTCCTTGCCAATGGCATCAACAAGTATATCCTGATCACGGAGAACGTACTCAATTTTCACAACGGCGATAAAGATTACTACGAAGAGTGGTATGAAGAGGTCAGCGAAGAAGAGGGGTGGATCGTATGCCTGAATATGCCCGAGCAAACGCAGTACGATTTTAAAAAAGCAAAGCTTCAGTACTATATCGAACTCCTGGAGCTTTCCAATTGGAGGATCTACAAGCCTTTTCACCTCTTTAAAATGCTCCAGGAGCGATTTGCCAAACGGTTGATATAAGGTGGCATACGCCTGCTTAGAAAGAGAATGCCATAAAAAAATTTTGTTCTTATCAGGAAGTTCCTATTTTTGGAAGGAGATATGAACACCGCCAAAGCACAAAACGGATTTTACTTTTATTACTTTTTTTACTTTACCAGTAAACCGGGAGTGCTTTGTTGATAAATAAATAAAAACCTATTTCAGCAAAAAAAGTCTCCCGGTTTCCGGGGGACTTTTTTTATGATCTTAAAACAACCACTTTATGCCCGACAAGGAAAAATCGACAGCAGCAGAACCAGCGGCAAAAGCCCTATCTGGTACAACCGTCTCTATCCAGGGATATGAAGGCAGCTTTCACCAGATGGCTGCACAGCAGTTCTTCGGCAAGCATGTACAGGTTATTCCCTGTGCGACCTTTCGGGAAGTGGTAAAAATTGCGGGCAACAAAAAAGAAAGTGACGGAGGCATCATGGCCATCGAAAATTCGATTGCCGGCAGCATCCTCCCCAATTACCAGCTCCTGCAAAAAAGCAACCTCGTCGTTACCGGTGAGATATACCTGCAGATCAGACAGAACCTGCTGGTGAATCCGGGCGTTACCCTGGATGACATCAAAGAGGTCCATTCCCATTCCATGGCCATCCAGCAGTGTTTCGGCTTTCTGGATAAGTACAACTGGAAGCTGGTGGAAACAGAGGATACGGCCCTCAGTGCCAAATACATCCACCAGCGCCACAGCCGGCATATAGCAGCCATTGCCAGCCGCCTCGCAGCAGAACTTTATGGCCTGGATGTGATCGCGCCCAATATCCATACAATGAAAGACAACTACACGCGGTTCCTGGTGGTTCAGCAGCAAACAGCGCCACAAACAGAACAGCCGGATAAAGCGTCAGTCAATTTCAGCACCGACCACTCACGTGGCAGCCTGGCCAGGGTGCTGACCCATATAGCAGAAGGCGGCATCAACTTAAGCAAACTGCAATCCTTCCCTATTCCGGGCAGCGACTGGAAATACTCTTTTCATGCCGACATGGAATTCGATACGCTGGAACAGTTTCATGAGGTCATCGAAAGGGTCAAATCCGTAACGGCAGATTTAAAGATTTACGGCGTGTATAAAAAAGGAAGAACCGTCAGTTAACCTTCTACAACCACTCAACAACACAAGCATGCAAACTTCGCAAAGATTACACGGCATTGGTGAGTACTACTTCTCCATGAAACTGCGGGAGATAGAGCAGTTGAACAAGGAAGGAAAACAAATTATCAACCTCGGCATCGGCAGCCCGGACGGCCCACCGCATCCCGACGTGATCACCACCCTGCAGCAGGAAGCAGCCAAGCCCAACCAGCATGGTTACCAAAGTTATAAGGGTTCTCCCGTTCTGCGAAAAGCGATCGCCGGTTTTTACCAGACATGGTATGGAGTAACCCTGAACCCCGATACAGAAATCCTTCCGCTCATCGGCTCAAAAGAAGGCATCATGCATATCTGCATGACCTATCTCAACCCGGGCGACCAGGCACTGATCCCCAACCCGGGCTATCCTACATATAGCAGTGCTGTAAAATTGGCCGGCGGCGAATGTATCCCCTATGATCTTACAGAAGAGAAAAATTGGGAGCCTGATTTCGAGGAACTGGAGAAGCGGGATCTTTCTTCCGTCAAGCTGATGTGGGTCAATTACCCGCACATGCCAACCGGTAAGCTTCCCTCCGGCGAGCTGTTTAAGAAGCTGATCCGGTTTGGTAAAAAGCATGGCATCCTGATCTGTCACGACAATCCTTACAGCTTTATCCTGAATCCCGAACCTGCCAGCATCCTCCGGGTTGAGGGCGCCCCGGAAACGGCCATCGAATTAAATTCGTTGAGCAAAAGCGGCAACATGGCCGGCTGGAGAGTCGGCTGGATAGCAGGCGCCAAAGAAAGGATAGAAGAAGTGCTTACGTTTAAAAGCAATATGGACAGCGGCATGTTTTTGCCCGTGCAACTGGCTGCTGCCAAAGCCCTTTCACTTGGAAAGGAATGGTATGATGAGCTGAACGACATGTACAGAAAACGCAGGGAAGTGGTATATGAAATTTTGAAAAAGCTGGATTGCTCTTTTGATCCGGCACAGGCGGGCTTGTTTATCTGGGCAAAAATACCTGCCCGCTACAAAGACTGCTATGAGCTGTGTGATAAGATCCTGTATGAAAAAGGGGTTTTTATTACGCCCGGCGGAATCTTTGGCAGCAATGGAAACACGTATATCAGAACAAGCTTGTGTCAGAAAGAAGAAGTGTTGAAGGAAGCACTGAACCGGATATAATCTCTGTTTAAGAGCATGCAAATAAATTGCGCATTGTAAAGAAAAAGGTATGACGGTTACAATCATCGGCATTGGTTTGATAGGCGGCTCACTTGCCCTGGCCTTGAAAGAAAAAGGGCTGGCAGATCATATCATCGGGATAGACAATGACAAACAACACGTGCAAACGGCCCTCCAAATGGGCCTGATCGATGAACATTGCCCGTTGGAAGAAGCCATCCAAAAATCCTCCCTCATCGTTTTGGCTGTTCCTGTTGACGCGCTCATCGCCCTGATCCCGGAGATCATGAACAGGATCGATAAACAGGTGGTAATGGACGCAGGTTCTACCAAAGAACTGGTGATGAAAAAGATAGAAGGCCATCCTAAAAGGGGCCGCTTCGTAGCCACCCATCCCATGTGGGGCACCGAATACAGCGGGCCGCAGGCAGCCGTACGGGGCGCCTTTGTGAACAAAGCGGTCGTGATCTGCAACAAGGAGGAAAGCGATGAAGATGCGCTGCAGCTGGTTACCCGTCTGTACCAGCAGCTGGGCATGCACCTGGTATATATGGAAGCACAGGCGCACGATCTGCATGCAGCCTATGTAAGTCATATCTCCCACATTACTTCTTTCGCGCTGGCCAATACGGTGCTGGAGAAAGAAAAAGAAGAAGACGCCATCTTTGAACTGGCAAGTGGCGGTTTTGAAAGTACGGTCCGGCTGGCAAAGAGCAATCCTGCCATGTGGGTGCCTGTTTTCCAGCAAAACAGGGAGAATGTACTGGATGTGCTCAATGAACACATTTCTCAATTAAGAAAATTCAAAAGCTGCCTGGAAAAGGAAAACTGGGTTTACCTGAAAGAGCTGATAGAAAAAGCAAATGGAATCAGGCGGATTTTAAAATAGATACGGCCCTCATCCGCGCAAAAGGGCAGCGCGCTGGAACATCAGGTGGGCAAGCGTCGGCGGGAAAGCGGTTGAACAGTCGTACATTTGCAAAAATTTTAGATTATGAGCAGTTTCGAAGAGTTAGGCATTGATGAAAAGCTGGTTAATGCGGTTACTGAGCTTGGATTTGTTCAGCCTACTCCCATACAGGAAAAAGCGATTCCGGTCCTGTTAAGCGGTACTAAAGATTTTGTTGGTTTGGCACAAACAGGTACCGGTAAAACAGCTGCCTTTGGCATACCCCTGCTCCAACTGATCGGCGTACAAAATAAGTATCCGCAGGCCCTCGTGGTTTGTCCGACCCGCGAACTGTGCATGCAGATCGTGAAAGAAATAGAACTGTTCAAAAAAAATATCGGGGGCATGCATGTAGTGGCCGTATATGGCGGCGCATCCATTACCCAGCAGATCCGCGATCTGAAACGCGGTGTTCAGATCGTAGTAGCCACACCCGGCCGTTTGATCGACCTGATTGAGCGCAAAGCCATCGACCTTGCGCAGATAAAATATGTGGTGCTGGATGAAGCAGATGAAATGCTGAACATGGGTTTCCGGGATGATATTGAATTTATCCTGAAAAACACACCCGTCAAAGATTCTACCTGGCTGTTCAGCGCTACCATGCCGCCGGAAGTAAGGCAGGTAAGCAAACGGTATATGAGCAACCCGGTTGAGATCACCGTAGGCAAAGTAAATACCGCCAACGTAAACATCGACCACCAATACTACGTAACGCAGGCACAGCACCGCTACGAAACACTCAAACGGATCATCGACTTCAACCCCGGCATATACGGGATCATCTTTACCAGAACCAAGGCCGATGCGCAGGAACTGGTGGAAAAGCTGACCCGGGAAGGCTACGACATCGATGCCCTGCATGGTGACCTGACCCAGGGCCAGCGTGATAAAGTAATGGGACAGTTCCGCGATAAAACCCTGCAGCTCCTGCTGGCAACAGATGTGGCTGCCCGCGGCATCGACGTACAGGGCATTACCCATGTGATCAACTTTGAACTGCCCGATGACATGGAAGTATACACACACCGCACAGGCCGTACCGGACGGGCCGGCAACAGCGGCATCGCGATCTCCATCGTGCACAGCCGGGAAGTGTTCCGGTTAAAGCAGATCGAAAAACTGATCCAGGCGCCCATTAACCGCATGGACATTCCCAGCGGAAAAGATGTATGCCGGAAACAGTTCTTTCATTTCATGGACAGGATCCTGCAGGCCGACATCAGCCATGGTGATTATGAAACCTATGTGCCCATGCTGGAAGAAAAGTTTGCCGACATGACCAAGGAAGACGTGCTGAAAAGAGTGGCCGCCATGGAGTTTGACCGCTTCCTGAAATACTATGAGAATGCGGAAGACCTGAACGTGCGCGAAGACAGAAGATTGCGCAGGGAATATGGCGGCGACGGCAGAGACCAGGGCAGAAGACGCGATACACAGGGCCGGACATTCAATGGGAATGCTGATTATGCCCGCCTGTTTGTAAACCTGGGCACCCGCGACGGATTTTACAAAGCCAGCTTTTTACAGTTCATTCTTGACATGAGCGACCTGAAAAAAGAAGTCCTGGGCAGGATAGATATGAAAGACATGAACAGCTGGATCGAAATTGAAAAAACAGCCGCTGCCAAAATGATCCGTGCCATAGACGGTAAAACGTACAAAGGCAGACGCATCAGGATGAATGATGCAAACAGCAGATAAACCAAGTAAACACACTATTGAAACATATGGAAGCAACTCAAGTACACCCTCGTTCCATCAGCGAAACGCTGCAGAAGCGCCCGCTGATCGTCTCCGGTCCCTGCAGCGCCGAAACCGAAGCGCAGGTAATTGATACAGCGACCCGCATCGCTAAAACGGGAAAGGTAGATATGCTGCGAGCCGGCATCTGGAAACCCCGCACGCGTCCCGGCAGCTTTGAAGGAATCGGAACAAAGGGGTTGCCCTGGTTGCAACAGGCAAAAAAACTGACTGGACTGCCCGTAGCAGTGGAAGTAGCGACCGCCAAGCAGGTAGAAGACGCCCTGCATTTTGATATGGATGTGGTATGGGTTGGTGCGCGTACAACAGTAAACCCTTTCAGCGTACAGGAAGTAGCAGACGCCCTGCGCGGAGCCGATCTGCCTGTGCTGATCAAAAATCCCATCAACCCTGATATTGAACTGTGGATGGGTGCCGTAGAACGCATCGCCAAGGCAGGCATCAAAGTGATCGGCCTGATCCACCGCGGTTTCTCTTCTTACGGCAACACCGAATACCGCAATGCGCCCATGTGGCACCTGGCTATTGAAATGAAACGCCGCTATCCTGAACTGCTGCTGCTCAACGACCCTTCACACATCAGCGGCCGCCGCGATATCCTGGCCGATGTGGCACAAAAAGCCATCAACCTCGATTTCGACGGCCTGATGATCGAAAGCCACAACGATCCGGACAATGCCTGGAGCGATGCCAAACAACAGGTTACACCCGAACGCCTGGCTGAATTGCTGGATCATATTATCTGGCGCAAGGAAGACACCAATTCGCAGGAGTTTCACGCTGCCCTCGACAAACTGCGCCAGCAGATAGACCACCTGGATGATGAGCTGATGCAGCTGCTTAGCCAACGCATGAAAATTGCTGACAAGATCGGGGCTTATAAAAAATCAAACGGCATTACCATCCTGCAAACCAACCGCTGGAATGAGATTCTTGACAAGGCCGTCAGAAAAGGCGAAAAAGCCGGGCTCAGCAAAGAATTCATCGTTAAATACTTCGACGCGGTGCACATGGAAAGCATCAACCACCAGAACAACGTGATGAACGATTAAACTTGGTATGCTCTCCTCATGAACTTGCTTGAATATACTTTTTCAGGAAAGAAAGTAACGTATTACCTGGATGATTCCCTTTCTTCCCTCCAAAACAAGGTTCCTGTAAACAGGAGCGTCATTATCACAGATGAGACTGTTTACCAGGCATATGCCGGCCAGCTGGCGGGCTTTCAAACCATTGTGATCCCTGCAGGCGAGCAGCACAAGAACCAGGCAACCGTTAACCACATCCTCGATGAGCTGATCAGGATGGAAGCCGACCGCCAATCTTTTGTGATTGGACTGGGCGGGGGTGTGGTCACAGACATTGCAGGTTTTGCTGCTTCTGTTTACATGCGGGGCATCCGTTTTGGATTTGTGCCTACTACCATTCTGGGCCAGGTAGATGCTTCGATCGGTGGAAAGAACGGCATAGACGCCGGCATCTACAAAAACATCATCGGCGTGATCCGGCAGCCTGAATTTATCCTGTTTGATCATACCCTGCTGCAAACCCTTCCGCAGGAACAATGGGTGAACGGTTTTGCAGAGATCATCAAGCATGCCTGCATCAGGGATGCGCAACTCTTTGCGCTGCTGGAGCAGAAAAAGCTGGAAGATTTTCAGCAGGATCATCAGTTGCTGGCCGAATTGATCAGAAGAAATGTAGACATCAAATCAGGTGTGGTGGCCAAGGATGAATTTGAAACCGGCGACCGCAAGCTGCTCAACTTTGGCCATACAATCGGGCACGCTGTAGAAAACACGTATGAACTGCTGCACGGTTTTGCTGTCAGCATCGGCATGGTGGCTGCCTGCAGCATCTCCGGTACAGTGAGCGGTTTTTCTGTGCCGGAACAGGAAAGAGTGTTGAAGGTATTGCAGCAATACGGGTTGCCCATCTATCTTGAATTTGACAAGAAACGGGTTTTTGAGATCCTGAAGATGGACAAGAAAAGAGTGCGCGAAGAAATAAGCTTTGTGCTTTTAAAAACCATCGGTCATGCTGTGATACAGAAGATACCGCTTACAGAACTGGAAGAACTGATCCAAAAAATGAGTGATTGATGATTGAGCTGTTAACGCGCAGGCATGCGCTGTGTCTTGTCTTCAAACCCGATCATCTATAGCTCCTAATTTTTCTTTATGATAGTTACCGTGCATCCCTCATCAGTAAAAGGAACCGTCCGGGCGCCGGCTTCAAAAAGTTCCATGCAACGGGCATGCGCAGCCGCTTTGCTGTGCAAGGGCACCAGCCAGATCCTGCAGCCCGGCAGCAGCAACGACGACCGGGCCGCACTTGACGTGATCCAAAAGCTGGGCGCCCGGGTGAGGGAGAACAGGGATGGCTCGTTTACCGTTGACAGCAACGGCGTGAATCCTGTATCTGCAGAAATCAATTGCGGTGAATCAGGACTGGGCATCCGGATGTTTACGCCCATCGCTGCGCTCAGCAAGCAGGAAATTACCATTACCGGAACCGGCAGCCTGGTAACCCGTCCCATGCATTTCTTTGAAGAAGTGCTGCCGCAAGCCGGTGTCCAGATCCGGTCTCATGGAGGCAAGCTTCCGCTATCTGTTCAAGGCCCCCTGATACCTTCCCCGATTGAAGTAGACGGATCGCTGAGCTCGCAGTTCTTAACCGGTTTGCTGATGGCCTATGGTGCTGCCGGGGCAACAGGACCCCTGATCAGGGTAAACAACCTGACCAGCAAACCTTATATAGATCTTACGCTCGATGTGATGCGCCGTTTTGGTGTACAGGTGGAGCATGAAGATTATCAGGTATTCAATGTCCGTTCATCTACCGGTTACACGCCTGCTACTTACACAGTAGAAGGTGATTGGAGCGGCGGTGCTTTCCTGCTGGTGGCAGGTGCTGTGGCAGGAGAGATTGTTGTACAAGGATTGGATGCTGCATCCACCCAGGCAGATAAAGCCATTCTGCTGGCTTTAAAAGATTGCGGAGCCAGGCTGGATGTAGACAACAATCGGATCGTCTCCGGTCCGGCCTCTCTTCAATCATTCCGTTTTGATGCAACAGACTGCCCGGATCTTTTTCCGCCCCTGGTAGCCCTGGCAGCTTACTGCAACGGCACCACCGAAATAACCGGTGCAAGCCGGCTGACGCACAAGGAAAGCAACCGGGCCCTGACCCTGCAGGAAGAATTTGGCAAAATGGGAATCGCCATCGAACTGGAAGGGGACCTGATGAAGATCCATGGTGGCAAGCCATTAAAGAGCGCCACCGTTCATTCCAACCACGACCACCGCATTGCCATGGCCTGCGCAGTAGCCGCCCTCGGCGCCGGTGGTAAAATAATTATTGAAGAAGCGCAGGCAGTCAATAAATCTTATCCCCAGTTTTACCAGCATCTTGCCGGGCTGGGGGTGAACGTACAAAACATACAATCAGAACAGCAAACAACATGAATACATTTGGCCGCCTGTTCAGGGTATCTATCTTTGGCGAATCACATGGAGAAAGCGTGGGCATAAACCTGGATGGTTGTCCGGCCGGCTTGCCGCTGGAAGTGCAGGACTTTCATACAGACATCGAGCGCAGAAAAGGTGGCATGCAAAAGGGCACTACACCCCGCAAGGAAGATGACCTGCCCATTTTTAAAAGCGGCGTCTTCAATGGCAAAACCACCGGCGCACCCATTACCATACTCTTTGAGAACAACAATACCCGCTCAACCGATTACGAGAAACAACGCGCCGTTCCCCGTCCTGGCCATGCCGATTTTGTGGCAAACCGGAAATTCGGGGGCTGCGAAGATTTCAGAGGAGGTGGGCATTTTTCGGGCCGCCTAACGGTAGCCCTGGTAGCAGCAGGCGTGATCGCAAAAAAATTGCTCCTTGCTGCTGCGCAGGAACCCATTGCGGTGGGCGCCCATATTGTTGAGATAGGCGGAGAGGCCGATCCGGAAAAAGGGCTGCAACGGGCCATTGATGCCAAGGACACCATCGGAGGCATTGTTGAATGCCGGGCCCAGGGCCTGCCCATCGGATTGGGAGAACCATTTTTTGATTCGGTGGAATCTGTGCTGAGCCATGCTGTTTTTTCTATTCCGGCCGTCCGCGGTATTGAATTCGGAAGCGGTTTTGCCGCCGCAAAGATGTTTGGAAGCGAGCACAACGATGCTATCCGGGACAGTACCGGTAAAACAGCGACCAACCACGCCGGTGGCATCGTAGGTGGCATCACCAATGGCAACGAACTGGTGTTCCGCATTGCCATCAAACCCACTTCTTCCACACCCAAAGAACAGCAAACCCTGAACTGGCAAAGCGGTGAGATAGAACCTTTCTCCGTAAAGGGCCGCCACGACCTCTGCATAGCCCTGCGGGTACCGGTGGTGCTTGAAGCTGTAACAGCCATCGTACTGGCAGACTTTGTGCTGCAGGAACAAAGAATGCAAAGGATCATTGCTAAAAGCTGATCTGTTTGTTTTATTACCTACAAATTCTTTATGCACAATCATATCATCAACGCTTCTGTCCAGATCGTACCGGTTGTGCGCGACCGGCATCCTTACGAGTGGGTAGATGAAGCGATCGCCATCATACAACGATCAGGTATCCAACACGAAGTAGGACCTTTTGCTACCGTGCTGGAAGGAACCTATGAACAAGTGATGAAGGTCATTCATGATGTGAATGAGTACCTGTACACGACAGGCTGCGCAGAATGGATCGCCAACGTGCAGATACAGATCAGAAGCGGAGGCGACATCACCGGATTGGAAAAAGTAGAGAAGTTCAGGTAAGGATCAATTTTGGCTGACTAGTTTTTTCAATTTCTTGAAACTTATATCCAGCAGATCATAATTGCCTGAACCCGCCAGGCTGTAGTGCCACCATTCTGTTTCAAGTGCCACAAAGCCATGGCGTTCCATTGTTGTTCTCAATAGCTTTCTGTTGTGCAGAACTTCTTCGGGTAGATGCGTAAATGTATGGTGGGCTGTGTCGGAAAAATTGTCGAAGCCCGTACCCATATCGAGTTCCTGACCAGTGGCTAGTTGGACCAGGGTAAGATCAACTGTGGTTCCCCGGTTGTGCCCGCTTCCCTTCGCCGGATTTGCTACATACCGCTCATCTCCTATCAGCTCCCACATCTTCCTGGTTACGCTGTACGGCCTGTAAGCATCAAAAATTTTTAAGCCCAAGCCAACGGTACGCAATTCTTTTTCGACAGAGTCCAGTGCTTGTACTGCTGCCCGGCGCAGATAAGTGGTTGTAAGCGCAGGATACAGGTTTTGATGCATAAAATTATTTTTGGTCGCGTAGCGCAGGTCGAGCATGAGCCCTGGCATTGATTTTTTAACATCTGTCATGCCCGCAGCAGGGTTGTTTTTTACAAGCCCTTTGTATACTTTTATGCTCCTGATCACCCCAGGTGGTGGAGAGACGGGGATGTTTTGCGATGCAACCTTCAACGAAATCAGCATGAGAAAAAGCAAAGCGCTGTTAACCGGCGTGACGGGCATGTTTCAATCTTTTATGTAAGAAAAGTTATTAATTTTTTGACTGATCCGCCAACCAGGCGGTTGGAAAGATTTTACGCATATGAAGTGTTTGCACAATCTGGTTCCTGTAGGAATGTTTTTCTCTCTGTTCTTATTTGTTTGCTCTTGTAAGAATTCAGGCAAGCCGCCTGAGAAAGACATTGTAAGCAATGAAGAACAACTGGATGAACGCGTAAGCAAAGACCTGAAAAAGACGCTGGACTACGCAGAAAAAAACCATGCACAGATCAATGATTCCACCACCCTTGCGTCGTTCAGGCTGGTAAACGCGGTATACGATGAACGCAAGTACCAATCTATCTGGAGCCAGAAAGATGGGTTTGAATCCATGGCTGATTCCCTGTACCTGGTAGTGGAACATGCCAAAGAATGGGGCTTATTTCCGGAGGACTATCATTATAAATCCTTGCAGGGTGTATGGAGCCGGTTAAAGAAGGATTCAGCTTCTCAAAAAGATGCTGCCTTGTGGACAAAAGCCGATGTATTGTTAACAGAAGCGTATTTCACCATAGCAAGGCACCTCAAGTTGGGCCGGTTAAGCCCGGACAGCGTTACACTGAAAAAAGATTCTATCTACAATGATGCTTTCTTTATCAAGAACTTCAATGAAGCAACCAGCAAGTCCACGGTAATCAATACACTGCAAAACCTGGAACCAAAGTACCCGGGCTACCAGCGCATCAAAAGCGGCATTAAATCGTTTTTGGATTCTGCCAATTTCAAGCCTTATACCTATATCATTTATCCTTACAAGGATTCGCTTCAGTTTATCACATCGCTGCGCAAGCGGTTGGCAGAAGACGGGTTTCTTCCCAACGGAGCGACCACAATGGACAGCGCAACACTGGCCGGAGGCATTCAAAGTTATCAACGGAACAAAAATCTGACTGCTACCGGCAAGATCACCGAATCGCTCATAAGGGTACTCAACAACACAGACTGGGAGAAATTCAAAACGGTAGCGGTTACCCTGGACCGGTATAAATTACTGCCTGATACCATCCCTGCCACTTACGTGCTGGTAAACCTGCCGGCCTATACCCTGTATGTGTACGACGAAGATACCCTGGCGCTTCAGTCAAGGGTGATCGTGGGAAGTCCGCGAACAAAAACACCGCTGCTGAACAGCGCCATTTCTAATTTCATTACCTATCCGCAATGGACGGTGCCTTACAGCATCATCTTTAAAGAAATGCTTCCCCGTATCCAGCGGAACATCAGCTACCTGGAAAGACAAAACCTGATGGTGGTAAATGGCAGTGATGAAGTGGTTGATCCTTACAAGATCGATTGGTCGAAGCTGAACTCAAAGCATTTTCCTTACTTGATCAGGCAAAGAGAGGGAGATGACAATTCGCTGGGGGTGATCAAGTTTAATTTCAGAAACAAATACAGTGTTTACCTGCATGATACAAATGTACGCTGGCAGTTCAACCGGGCAGCGCGGGCCATCAGCCATGGATGCGTGCGGGTAGAACGATGGGAGGAACTCTCTCATTTTTTAGTCCGTGCAGATACAGTCCGTTTTCCGCCTGATACACTGCGGGCCTGGATGAGCCGCCAGGAGAAGCATATGGTGACCGGCTTTCCAAAAGTTCCGCTCTTTATCCGCTATCTTACCACCGACGGAAAGGATGGAAAGCTGGTGTTCTACAGTGATATTTACGGATACGACAGGCAGCTAAAAGAAAAATACTTCTCGGGAAAACAGATCAGCTAGGTTTTTATGAAAAGAAGCTCAATAATATTTCCGGGTTTGGGGCTTTGCCTTTATTTTCGCTCCAATTCTTTCAAATTGTGTTTATGAAAAAAGCCTTTGCACTCCTTGCAGCCATTACAGTTTGCGGGTACGCTTTCACTCAGGACACCACCAGTTATAAGAAGCCTTCTACCCTGGGCATCCAGTTTATATTCAATGATTTTCAGACGCCAGCTGCCATCAGGAGTTCATCCCTTGCTGCCGTGCTCCGCGATAAAAGACTTGCACACCTGAAAAATATGAGTCCGGGATTGGCTATTAATTATTTGAAAGGATTGAACAGCACATTTGATCTTTCTACTTCACTGGAGATGTCGTTTCTTGATTATCCTATCCAGGGTAAAGCCCCATTTGGCGGTAACAACCTCCTGCTGGAAGGCACTGCCATGATCAATGCAAAAATGCTTCCCGATAAATATTATTTTGTTCCTTACCTGTCAGCCGGATTGGGCATTTCAAAATACCAGGGTTATTATGGAACCTTTTTGCCGGTAGGAGCAGGTGTACAAGTGAATGTATTTGATGAAGCTTTCTTTTTTATCAATTCCCAATACCGCGTAAAAGTAGCAGACAACACGAACTATCATTTGTTTGCCAGCATTGGTTTTGCCGGCATTATCAGAAACAGGTAGTTGTTTCCATTACTGGTTGTTCTTGTTATCCTTGTTACCGCCGCCAAAAAGCCTCTTAAGCAGGCCACCCTTCTTTTTCTTGTCTTCTTTTTCTTCCTGGCCGGCAGCGGGTTTATCAGCAGGTGCTTTGTCTGTTTTCTTATCTTTTTCCTTGGCTGTTGCTTCTTTCAGTATTCTTTGCTCTTCGCTGTTCAGAACAGGTTCCCGGGGTGTTGCTTTGGTAGTATCCTGCTGATCAAGTATGTACTCGTTGGCGCTTCCATTTCCCTGGTCGCTTCCTTCGGCACCGGGTGGGGGAGCCTGGTCGATCACATTTTTGTAATCAAACATGGCATCGTTCTTCATGTTTTCAGGCTGAATAAAACGGACATCCTTTTCAATACCCAACGTTTTGTCGGCATATACCTTCTGCAGAAAGTATTCCAGTATCGGCCGCGCTGCCTGGCCGCCCATACCCAGCGCGCTTTCCAGCCGCACAAAGCGGTTGTCACATCCGATCCAGGTACCGCCCAATAACTGGGGTGTGTAGCCGAAGAACCAGGCATCGGAGTTGTCGTTGGTCGTTCCTGTTTTGCCGCCCATTTCGGCAGCACCCAGCCGGCCACGCAATCCTGCAGCAGTTCCTACATCCACCACAGCCTGCATCATCTTGCACATGGTATAGGCAGATGATTCGCTGATCACCTGGTTGATGGTGGTCGTAAAGCTTTCCAGCAGGTTGCCGTTCTTGTCTTCTATGCTGGAAATATAAATCGGCTTTGTGCTATAGCCATTGTTGGGAAACATGGTATATCCCCACATCATTTCATACAAGGACAGATCACAGGAACCCAGGGCTATAGAGGGATAAGGATCAACTTTTGTCTGGATGTTGATGCGCCGCAGGAAATCAACAAAGCGCTTGGGTGTTACCTGCTTCATGATATAAGCAGCCACTTCATTCACTGACCAGGTCAACCCGCTTGCCATGGTGCGGTAGCCAGACTTGCCCTTGTTTACATTGGGCACCCATCCAAAGCCTTCAAAATACTGGGCACTGGCTTCGCAGGGGGTTTCCGGTGTAAAGCCTGCTTCTTCAATCGCTTCACAGTACAGGAAGGGTTTTATGGAAGAGCCTACCTGTCTTTTGGTGCTGATATTGGCGTGGTCGTACTTATAATTTTTAAAATCTATCCCGCCCACCCAGGCTTTAATTTCGCCGGTAGTTGGGTCCATTACCGTAAAAGCGGTTTGGATCATCTGGCGGTTGTATTTGATGGAATCCAGGGGTGTCATCACTGTATCCTTTTCATGCTTGGCATTCCAGGCAAATACCTTCATCGATACTCTTTTGTGAAAGGATTGTTTGATCTCTGCTTCGCTCATGCCTTCTTCAACGCTGTTCTCCCAGCGGTCACTTGCCCGCATGGCTGCATTCAGGATGTTCTCGTGTCCGTTCCATACTTTACCGGTTTTGATAAAGCTTTGCATGTTCAGGTACTTCTGCAGTACGGGCATATGCCGCTCTACCGCTTCTTCTGCATACAGTTGCATGCGCGGGTTGATCGTCGTATGAATTTTTAAGCCGTCTTCATAAATATCGTAGGGTTCGCCTGTTGCGGGGTTGGTATGATCTTTACACCATTTCTTTACATCTTCCCGGATCACTTCGCAGAGATAAGGAGCCAGCCCTGAATTTTCATCGATCTTTTTATAGTTGAGTTTGATCAGCCTGCTTTTAAGCGTGGAGGCTTCTCCTTCGCTCAGGTAATTATTTTTTACCATCTGGTTGATGACCGTGTTTCTTCTTTCAAAAGCCGCTTTGGGATTGATGCGCGGGTTGTAAGAAGTGTTTCCTTTTAGCATACCCACCAGCACAGCAGCTTCTTCAATGTTGAGCCGGTCGGGTTCTTTCTGAAAGAATGTGCGTGCTGCATTGCGGATGCCGTACACATTGTCACCAAAGGGAACGGCATTCAGATACAAGGCTATTAATTCTTCCTTGGTAAAATTGCGTTCCAGCTTGATGGCAATGATCCATTCCTTCAGCTTCTCAATAATGCGGAGGGCAATATTCTTTGATCCCTGTCCCAGCATGTTCTTGGCAATTTGCTGGGTAATGGTGCTTCCACCGCCTTCACTTCCCAACAAAGCAACAGCCCTGATTAGGGAACGGGCATCAATACCTGAATGACTATAAAAGCGCTCGTCTTCTGTTGCTACCAGGGCGTTCACTACATGCCGGGAAATATCTTTGTACTCTACAATGCTCCTGTTTCCTTTTTCCTTGTAAAACTTGGCCATCGGCGTACCATCGATCGCCACTACCTCGGAAGCCTCAATGATAGAAGGGTTCTCCAACTGGGCCAGCGATGGCATTTTACCAAATACACCAAAGCTGATCAGCAATAACAACAGGATAAATAGACCCACTCCCGACAAAAAGATTTTCCAGAACAAGGAAGTATAAGAAGTACGTGATTTACGAGCTGATTTTTTTTTCATACATTAAATGAAATTTACGAGCGATTACCGTGCCATTGTCTGAACCAGGATTTACAGGATTTTTTTGTCTTGAACCAGGATTACACGGATTAAGGGATTACAGGATTGGGTACAAGATCGATCTTCGGATTTGAGTATCGATCAACCTCAAGATGATCCGCCTTCAGCCACCAATCCTCTAATCCCTTAAATCCGTGTAATCCTGGTTCAAGACAATAAATCCTGTAAATCCTGGTTCAGACTACAATTTCCCCGGGTAAACTGATTGCAAAAAGCTTTTGTAGCCTGCCAGATCTATTGTACGGTGAAGCACTTCCAGGTTGGCAGCCGTTACGATCAGGAAGGAATATTTCTGGGGAGTGAGCCAGGGGATAATGTCGGAAGCTGCCCGGGGCCTGGCTTTTCCGATATAATCCAGCGCCTCTGCTGCATTGCCAAATCCTTTGATGATCACCAGTTTATTGTCATCGTTGAGCGTTTCCGAACTTACTTCAAACGGCTTTCCATAATACTGCTCGCGGTGATAACGGTTGAATGCATTCCTGGCCTCATTTACATAAACCGGGTCTACTTTGTTGAGCACCAATACCGCATAATGCGCCTCATCTGCGTCTTCCGAATAAACGCCATTGGAGATCGGTTTCTTTTTAACCACCTGTACCGAATCAACCCGCTTGGGTTTGTCTGTATTGGCAATGGCACTGCTGTCTGTTTTTGTCGGCGGAGTAGTTTTGGGAATGACCGGCTCGGTCCGTTGAGCAACTGCTGCAGCTGTGTCATTTCTAAAAGCTCTAAGCAGCGAATCCGGAATATCCCTTTTCACGATCTGCAGGGAATCAGGTCTTCCTGCCTTGCCCGCATTCACGGTAACAGGTGTTTTTAGCTGGTCTACCTCTTTCTTTACACTGGCTGCATTGGCTTTTTTAATAGGTTCTTCAACCGCAACAGCAGCCGTATCTTTCACCGGAGGGGGCACCACCACCGGCTGCTTTTTGGGTGCAGGCTTTTCATCATCAACAATTACCACGGCATCTTCTGCGGGCCGTGTGATCTGGAGCTTTGTCAGGTAATCTTCTATCTCTTTTCGCCTGCTCAGAACCGATAGCAGGTTGGCCGTTTTAGGTGCCATCGGAGAAGAAGGATACAGTTGAATGATCTTGTTGAGTACGGATGTAGCTGTACTGTCGTTGCGCTGGCGGATATAATATACACCTTCAATATACAGGAGCTGCGGTGTCCAGAAATGCTGGCCGTATACACTATCGGCCGTGCGCTTCATGGCAACAGCCCGGTCAAAATCACCTTCGATAAACAGGTTGTAGATGTCCTGGTACTGCTTGGTGGCTTTTACTTTCTGCAGGCTGTCAGGCGTAAGGGCCGGATTGGCACTTGTAAGCAGGCTGCTGAATTTTCCACCCGGATATTTTGATGCCAGTAGCTTCTGAACCTGCAGCTGGTTGGCCGGCTTGCCTACTTTGAGATAACAATAATACAGGTTGAACAAGGCTTCTTCCTGGTAATTGGAGGCAGGAAAATCCTGTACCAGCTTTTCAAGCGCATCGATGGCAGAGTAATAATCTTCCAGTCCGCTCATATAAGCCCTGCCCAGCTCAAACAAAGCATGTTCAACAGAGTCGGCGGAGATCTTTTGTTTCTCCGGCGTGAGCGGCAGGCTGTTCAGCAGGCTTTCATAGTTTAGCTCACCTCCTGATGGCGGCATATCGCCTCCAGTCATCCCATCGGGGCGCAGACCCGCCGCCATGGCAGGATCCGGGGGGCGGTTGAAATTGGCGGCCTGGGCAACGGCTGCTTGTCTGCGCCAGTTGTCAACATTGGGCCGGTTTCCCCACCTGGTTTTAAAATCGTTGAGGCCTTTGCCTTTCTGGGAAGCATCTTCAAAAGACCAGCTGCTTTTTGAGGCGTTGTTGTTGAACATGTCGGCCGGGCCTGCCTGGTTGTCGAACGAGCCTCCCGGATTAATCGGAAGTTCATTCTCGTTCATGCCTCTTTCCCGGCGGAGTCTTTTTACCATGCTGCGCAGAAAGGTTTCCCTTTCCTTATCAGGCATGGCTGCTATGCGGCGCAAGCTGTCCTGTCTGTCCAGCACAGCCTGTTGCACCACCACCTTTGCAAGCGCAGCTGTTCGAACGGCCAGCTGTTTGGCATCGTCGGGCAGCATGTATTGGGTGATAACACTGTCATATGCTCCCTTTGCCTGAACGTATTTTTTCTGGTCGAAATAGATGTCGCCGAGGGCAAGAAATGATTTGCTTCGCTGGATCGGGTTGCTGGTGCTGGTTTGGATGCTTCGCTGCAGCAGGGATTTTGCTACTTCGGGGTTGTTTCTTTCCAGCTCAATAGTAGCTGCAGTGAAATAAATAATGTCGCGGTAAAAAAGATAGCGGTCCCTTCTTGCCATCCTGATCAGTTCGTTAACAGCATTGTCGATGCTGGCTTTATCACCGGATTTGTTTTGCCTGATGGAGTTCAGCCGGGCATATACTTCCATGATGGGATCGATGGTATGCCTGATGGTCTGGTCGTAATATTTTTCGGCGAGATCGGCCTTGCCGGCTCTTTCGTAAAGCTGGGCCAGCAGGTATTCCCATCTTGCCTGTTCTTGTTTGTTTTCTGCATTGTCCAGCGCCAGCACCAGGTGAGCGGCGGCACTGTCGTAGGCCAGTTGCTTGTAAAAATAAAAGGCCTGCGCCTCTTCCAGTCCGCTGCGCAGGCGGTCCGGAAACTGGGGATCGTTTTTCAGGGTTTCGATCAGGCTGGAGGCCTCCGGCATGGCATCCATGCCCAGGTAAGTTTTGACCTGCCAGAGCAAAGACTCATTGCGGCTCGGCGGACGTGAGAATGCATCCTTTACGATATTCCTTTTTTCCTTGGTAGAGATAGAGAATATGTTGCTGCCCTCGTCGGCATTGCTGCCGATCACTTTATCATATCCGTCCTTTTCCTTGGGAGAAAAAGCGTAGTTGATGTATTGAAAAGTAAGATAAGCAGAGTCAAGCGAATTGCGCAGGTAATAAGCTTTGCCGATGAGCAGATACAGGTTGTCGATCCAGTCGTTGCGCAGGTCGTGGATCAGGATGCCGGCGGTTGATTTGTAGATAACGGAATCCAGCTCTGTTTTGTACTGGGCCGTTTCAGTAAGGCTGTAGTTGTAAAAGGGCAGCAGTTGGGTATAATCTTCCTTGTGGGCGATCTTGGCCCTTTCAAGTACTTCGTTGAGCTTGTTGTTGGCGTTGAAAAAATAGTTGTAATGCGTAACTGTGTTCTGGATAAAATGGCGGGGCTTGGTAAACTTCTTGGTAGCAGTTTTCTCCGAACCCAGGGTCTTGTTTTCGAATTTGGGCGGCTTCTTTAAATCAAAGCTAAGTGAGGGCGAGGGTATCTGACTGAATGCGGAACAGGCGATCAGTACAGACAAAATAGATATGATAACTCTTTTGTTCAATTTTCCCGTTTTGTCAGTTTGCAAGCTAAACCCTTTATAACTGAATTCCGGACAGAATTATTTTAAAGTTAGCTTAATATTTGCCTGGTATCTTTATACGGGGTGAAGTTATTAACTTTAATGGAATAAGAAGCTGACCATGTCTATACCGGAAGCACATCCCACACTTAAGCAGCTGCGTAGCCGTTACCGGCTGCTGGTGATGAATGATGATACGTATGAAGAGGTTGTAACATTCAAGCTGACGCGGTTGCGGGTGTATGCTGCGCTGTGCACCCTTTTTGTGCTGCTGACCGGACTCACTGTAGCCCTGGTTGTTTTTACACCCCTGAAAATGTATATACCCGGTTATGGCAATGCGAGCAACGCAAAAGAGCTGCGGGTGCTGAAAATACGGACAGATTCGTTGGAGCAATCGATGCGGTACAAAGACAAATACATCGAGAATATAAAAAATGTGCTACAAGGAAAAGTTATGGTAAATTTGGATACCATCCCCTTAAACATCCCGGTTCCGGAAAAAATAAACGATTAAAACACAATGAATATGTTCAACGGAAAACAAAAAACAGATATACCTATGCCTATGCCATCTTATGACTCCAACGGAAGCAGCAGCTCTTCTACCAGCCTGATCATGAGTGGCACCACCATAAAAGGAGACATCAGCAGCAACTCAGATCTGAAGATAGACGGTACGCTTACCGGCAACATCACCAGCTCAGCAAAAGTAATAGTAGGGCCAAGCGGTTTTATAGAAGGTGACATCACAGGGCAGCAGGCAGACATCAGCGGCAAGGTTACCGGTACCATCCGGGTTACCGATCTGCTGCAACTCAAAGGCAACTGCATTGTAAACGGAAATATCTACGCAGGTAAACTGCAGGTAGAGCCTTCGGCCAATTTCAACGGCTCGTGCCACATGGAACAACACAGCAGTGTGCAGGAGCTAAACCTGGTGGAAACGAGGCATGTATTCGAGTAACAAAAATAACAACCGGGATTTATTGAAATATGCAGGACTGGCCATGCAGCTGTTTCTGGCGCTTGGCCTGGCTGTATTTCTGGGCATCAAGCTCGACACGTGGTTGAAACTTTCTTTTCCGGTATTGGTATGGGTTTTACCTTTGGTCATTCTTGTTTCGCTCATGTACAAGCTGATCACGGAAACAAATAAAAAGAAATGACATCACCGTTCAGGGCCTTTTTTCCACTCCTTGTTGAATTTATACTGGTATCCCTCTTTTTGTTGCTGGCCGTGAATGGGTTGAGAAAATGGGAGATCAATCAGGGCCTCGTACTGGCAGGTAATTGCATTTTGTTTCTTGTAACCGTGGCTTCTTTTTTCCTGTTCAGAAGGGCATTGTCTGCCCCTAATACGCATTCATTTCTGCGCAACGTATACAGTGCATTGGGCGTAAAGTTTTTTGTATTGATAGCTATCGCATTTGTATATATCTACGCAGCAGGCAACACACTCAACAAAGCAGGTTTTTTATTTATTGCTGCTCTTTATTTTTTATACATGTTTTCTGAAGTAGCTATTCTGATGAACCTGAGCAGGCAGATCAGACAGCGCAAAAATGCCTAAGAAAGAAGTTCCTCTGTCTGTATTGGAAGATTATATTCCCTCTTCTTCCGTTCCACTCATACTGCACTACATCCGGCATTACAAGGTTCATCTTACCATCACAAAAAAGAGAAAAACAATCCTGGGTGATTACCGCCATACAACAGGATTAAAAAATCACCGCATCAGTGTAAACGGCAATTTAAATCCCTATGCTTTTCTAATCACGCTGATCCATGAGCTGGCACACCTGGTTACGTTCGACCGGTATGGAAACCGGGTTGATGCACATGGAAAGGAATGGAAAGGCATTTACCGGCACTTGTTGCTGGAGTTCATGGGGGCTGAAATTTTTCCCGCTGATATTGTGGAAGCGCTGGAACGCTCTTTGCATAATCTTCCGGCAAGCAGCTGTGCCGATGATGTGCTGATGCGTGTGTTAAAGAATTACGACCAGCATAATGATGCGTTGCAGTTTGTTGAGCAATTAGAAGAAGGTAGTTTATTTGAGATGGAAGAAGGCCGGGTTTTTAAGAAAGGAAAAAAGCTCCGCAAACGCTTTCAATGTGTGGAAGTAAAAACTGGTAAGCTGTATCTGTTCAGTCCTATCCATGCAGTAAAGCCACTCGGATAAACCATAAGGCTCTCGCTCTTTGCGTTAACAATTCTTTTGCAGTATTTGATATAGACCGGCACGGTTTAGTAAGGCATGAACATTGTACAGTATAGAATACTAATTAATACAATCAATTGTTCATTAACCAAAAATTCAAAAATGAAAAAACATCTATTAGGCCTCTTGGCATGCGTGGTAATCGGATTTGCAGCGTCGGCACAAACTGAAGCCGGTAACTATTTGGCAGGCGGAAACTTTAATTTAAACACAGCCAAGAACGATTTCAGACTTGCACTTACACCTTCCGTAGGATATTTTATCATCAACAATCTTGCTGCAGGTGCCAATGTTGATCTGGAGTATTCAAAAGTGGGAAGCAACAAAACAACTGTTTTTGGAATAGGACCTTTCGCCAGGTATTATCTTGGTACCTTAAACATCCGGCCTTTTGCACATGCAAACGTGAATTTTACTTCCAACAGAAGTAAAAACACCACAGGCTCCGATACATACAACGGTAGCAACTATTTCTTGGGTGCTGGTTTGGCGGCGTTTATCAACAGGAACGTGGCTGTTGAAGGATTAGCTGGCTATAGCCATTCCAATTACGCACACCTGCCAGGCAGCGGTGGCTTTAACCTGCGCATTGGGTTCCAGATTTACCTGAGCAAAGAACAGGTTGCCAGTGTAAAGAGCGGTATGTAAAAAATTAATTTTTAATAAAAGAAAAGCTGCACTCCTATGGGTGCAGCTTTTTTAGCATCCACACCTTGCATCCGAAATGGCCGGTGTTGCCAAGTTGCTGATCAAGATGCACAAAGCCAAACTTTTTGTAAACGCTTGCAGCCTGCTCCAGTTCAGGCATGGTTTCCAGGTATACCTGTGTATATCCCACCGCGGCGGCAAAATCAAGACATCGCTGGATCAGCGTTCTTCCCAATCCCTTGCCCCTGGCAGCCGGTTTTAAATACATCTTCACCAGCTCACACATGCCTTCAGGCAAGCCGTCGGACGGATAAATACCCGCTCCGCCAATAATGGAGCCCTCTTGCTCTGCAACATAATAAACAGATTTTTCTTTTTGGAACAACTCAAACAGGTGATCAGTTGATCCATCGTAGTATACCGTGCCGGGTTTGTTCAGGCCAAACTCAGTAAGCGTTGTGCGAACCAGGCTTGCAAGCGCTGCGTTGTCGGTAGGTTGAATGGTTCTGATGCTGATTTCATCCATGTGCCAAAATTAGCTTTAAAACCGGTGTATC
This sequence comes from Williamsia sp., assembly GCA_015069695.1. Lineage (GTDB taxonomy): Bacteria > Bacteroidota > Bacteroidia > Chitinophagales > Chitinophagaceae > JADCRZ01. Next base: position 19,853 of record JADCRZ010000042.1, on the reverse strand, counting down.
AGTAAAAAAGCCGGGATGGTAGTCCCGGCTATATTCTTTGCGCAAGCGGCGAAATGATAGGTAAAGAGAGCAGGATGTAAACCGGCTTATTTCTCAAAAAAACACACGGTTCCGCCTACCCATTCCTTGTCTTTGTTATACCGCACGCCAATCATTTTGCCTTTGCTCAGGCGGGCAAGGTTGTTGGTAGGCACGGGACGCGGAGCGCCATCTTCCCAGAAATAAAAAATGCGGAATTCTGCTTTGGCAGGTATATCAGGTGTCGGAATTACGTCGGCGTATTTCACCTTGCGTTGCAGGATCCAGTTCTCGGGATCTTTTACCTTTTCCAGGTCAGCTGCCACCAGGTCGATGATGACACCCTGGCCGGCAAAGGAAAACAAGGGCTTGAGCACATAATTCTCTAGGTCGGCGGGAGGCTGCTTAAGTTCGTTTAAGAAAAAGGTTTCCGGTACATTCGGATGTTTTACAAAGGGCAAGGTGTACTTGCTGATGCGGTAAAACCAATTGGGATGGGGAGCCCATTCCACAGCAAGGTCTTCCAGCAGCACCTTTCCTTTTTGCTGTATTTCCTCGGATTGTTGCTGCAGGTCATCAAAGATGACACGGTTGTAAATGCGTTTAACTTCAGTTTTTTTGCCCTCATTGTCGTAGTACAGTTTTCTGCCCTCCTGAATCAATTCCGTGATACAAACCGGTTTGATGTGCAGGTAATCCTGGGTGCAGTAAAAATCTATGCGGGTTTTTTGCTGGTGCGGCAAAATTTCAAGCAAGATCACGTTCTCGGGGGCATGGTTGCCCAGGACGATCTTCCTGAGCAGTTCCAGGTAAGTTTCCTTGTTAAAGCCGCCCAAGTAAGCATCAAAATTTTCAGGTATGGGGAAATGCCTCCGTATAACTTCCGGCTGGTAAACCTGAAAAGCAAACAGGGTGGGGAAGCCCTGCATCTCGATGAGCTGGGGTTCCAATTCTCCCCGCTCATTTTCACACACCCCAAAATCAAAGGCTATAAAATGGGAATGACCATTTTCGTTCGGTACATATACATCAGCCGGAATAGCCCGGTCTGTCATCTCTTTGAACTTCGGATCAACAATCACGTCTACGATGCGCTCGCAGGTGTCAATGATTTTGCGGGTAAAATCTTTCGGCACAAAAACCGGTGTTTCCGCAACCCGGAACTCAATGGCGCCCGGGTGAGGGCCGTTCAGGTCACGCAGGTAAGCCTGGTATTTTTCCTCGGTGAACTGGCTGTTGTATTCGCGGCGAACTGATGGAATCATAATGCAGGTATTTAGGAAGAAATCGAGACGCCCGTATGGAAGCGTCTCGACATAATAAAAACAAATTAACCAAATACAATAGCGTTACCAAAAACGCACATAGATCATCGTCAGCAAAATGAGTGTTACAACGATCAGGGCCATGGTAGAAGGTGCTACCTTGAACATGCTCTTGTCAAGCTCAAACGCCTTTGGATTGATCCGGGGACCAGCCAGGCTCATACCGATCATCACTAGCATGGTAAACACAAACGACCAGCCCATGCAAATCAGGAAGGGTATTTCCCACACCATTTTACCGTCGCGTTCTACATAATAAGCGGTGTACAACAGGTTCTCGTGCCCGAACCAATCAGGCGCATAGCCATTGAATACAATCGACAACACAAACCCGGTAATGATACCCGCAATGGCCGCAGCACCTGTTGTGCGTTTCCAGAACATACCCAGGATAAACATGGCAAAGATACCCGGGCTGATATAGCCGGTGTATTTCTGAATAAATGTAAACCCGCCTTCTCCGCCGATGCCCAACAAGTCTTTCCAGGTAAGAATGATGGAAACAATCATGGCGAGCAGGATGGTGATCCGGCCTGTCCACACCAGCTGTTTTTCCGTTGCATCTTTTCGGATGTATTTCTTGTAGATGTCCAGCGTAAAGATGGTAGAGATACTGTTGGCTTTACCGGCAAGGGAGGCTACAATGGCTGCTGTGAGGGCTGCTACGGACAAACCTTTCATTCCTGTAGGCAGGAAGCCTAAAATGGCTGAGTATGCGTTGTCCGGATTGAATTTACCGCCTGGTGCCATTTCAGTTTGAAGTGATCCGTTCTTGTGAAGTACAAAAGCGGCGATACCCGGCAGCATCACGATGATGGGCATCATCAGCTTCAGCAGGCCGGCAAAGAGGATACCGGTGCGGGCTGTTTTTAAATCAGCACCCAGTGCGCGCTGCGTGATATACTGGTTACATCCCCAGTAGTTAAGATTCACCACCCACTGTCCGGCAAAATACATGGCGATACCCGGCAGCATCAGGTAATTCTTGATCTCGCCTTGCGTGGCATTGGGCCCCGGCTTATCAAGCATCAGGTGAAAATGCTCGGGCGAATCGCGCATCATAGAAGTAAAGCCGTCCCAAACACCCTGTCCGGATCCGATCTTGCCGCTCACCATCGATAAGGCAATATAACTGGTGGCCAGTCCGCCAATGATCAGCACGGTAACCTGGATTACGTCTGTATATCCGATTACCTTCATACCACCCAGGGTAATGATCAGCGCAAAAGCTGCCAATCCGATAATGATCGCATGAAAATACTGACCGCCTGCCAGGCTGTTGATGGCCACGGCGCCCAGGTACAGGATAGAAGTCAAATTCACCAGCACATACAAAAAGAGCCAGAAGATGGCCATGATCAACGCCACCGTGTCGTTGTAACGCGTGGTTAAGAACTGGGGCATGGTGAAGATATGGTTCTTCAGATAAACCGGAATAAACCACACGGCTACAATGATCAGGGCAATGGCTGCTATCCATTCATAGGCGGCCACACCCACCCCTACCTGAAAACCGTTTCCGCTCATACCGATAAATTGCTCTGCGGAGATGTTAGAGGCAATCAGCGAGGAGCCGATCGCCCACCAGGTGAGGGAACCCTCCGCCAGAAAGAAATCCTTGGTATCCATGGAAGTTTTCTTTTTCCGGCGATAGATCCAAATACCATAGGAAGAAACAATGATAAAGTAGATGATGAAGATAATAAGGTCAATGTTTGCCAGCTTCATACGGAGATGCTCGTTTTAAAGAAGTGGAAGAAATTATTAGAAGGACAGTGCTTTAAAAGTAAGATTTATTTAGATCAGACAAGGGCCTCTCTATTATTTATTAAACACATGGTAATAGAGATCATTCCAGCGCAGTTCATTTTTTAAATCGTGCAGGCTTGTATCCTTCCCGATCAGCACGAATTCAACACCGGCCATCTCGGCAAAGTCCTGTATGTGCTCTACGGTCAGGTTCTGGCTGTAACCGGTGTGGTGGGCACCGCCTGCCAGGATCCAGCCCGCACAACCTGTTTTCATATCAGGCAAGGGTTTCCAGAGCACGCGGGCTACCGGCAATTTGGGCAGGGCCTGCCGGGGTGGAATAGCTTCTACTTCATTTACGATCATCCGGAAGCGGTTGCCCATGTCAACAACAGACACATTAAGGGCCGGGCCGGGTGCTGAGTTAAATACCAGCCGCACCGGGTCTGCCTTGCCACCGATACCAAGCGGATGGATCTCGCAGGCTGGTTTGTCATCGGCGATGGATTCGCAGATCTCCAGCATGTGCGAACCCAGTACCTGGGCGTTGCCCGGTTCAAAATGATAGGTATAATCTTCCATGAATGAGTTGCCGCCCGGCAATCCTGCGGCCATGATCTTCATGGTATGTACCAGGGCAGATGTTTTCCAGTCGCCTTCTCCGCCGAATCCATATCCTTCGTTCATCAGGCGCTGTACGGCAATGCCGGGTAACTGCACCATGCCGTGCAGGTCTTCAAACGTATCGGTAAAGGCCTTGAAATTTCCGGCCTGTAAAAACTGGCGCAAGCCGATCTCAATCTTTGCTGCATCGCGCAAAGCGCTGTGCCTGTCGCCGCCTTTGCGCAGGCTGTCCATCACGCGGTAGCGGTCTTCATACTCCTGTACAGTTTGGTCGATCGAAGCATCGCTTACTTGATTGACGACTTTTACGAGGTCACCTATTCCATAGCCGTTTACAGAGTAACCAAACACCAGTTCGGCTTCTACCTTGTCGCCGTCTGTTACAGCTACTTCGCGCATGTTGTCGCCAAATCGGGCCACTTTCATGCCTTGCGAGTTGTACCAGGCTACGGCTGCGCGCGACCACACGCCCAGTTGCTGCAGTGTTTCTGCTTCTTCCCAATGCCCTACAACCACTTTTCTGTTCATGCGCATCCGCGACATCATAAAGCCAAACTCGCGGTCGCCGTGGGCACTTTGGTTCAGGTTCATGAAGTCCATATCGATCTCACCCCAGGGAATATCGCGGTTGTATTGGGTGTGCAGGTGAGCCAGGGGCTTCTTCAGCGCTTTCAAACCACCGATCCACATTTTTGCCGGAGAAAACGTATGCATCCAGGCAATGATGCCGATGCAGCCCGGAGCTGTATTGGCTTCCTGGCACAGGCGGAGGATTTCTTCCGGCGTCTTAACCACAGGTTTGAAAACAACGCGCACCGGTATCTGCGACCCATTGTCGAGCGAGCGGGCAATGGCCAGCGAATGTTCAGCTACCTGGTTGAGCGTTTCTTCTCCATACAGATGCTGGCTGCCTGTTACAAACCAGGCTTCAAATTCCTTGAGATTGATCATATTGTTGTTTGAGTTATCAATGCAAATAAAGGGACCGGTTTATTGGCCGTAGTAAGAATTGGGACCGTGCTTTCTTTCAAAGTGTTTGCGGATCAGCGAGTCTTTGAGCCGCGGTACGTTGGCGTTGATCTGCTCGGTCAGGAAAGCCATCTGTGCAATGGTTTCCAGCACGGCGCTGTTGTATACGGCCTTGTCGGCTGTCTTGCCCCAGGTAAAAGGCGCATGGTTGCCTACGAGGATCATCTCTACTTCTTCATAGCTCATGCCTTTCTGCTGCAAACAGTTCATGATCTGAAAACCTGTTTCATACTCATAATCGCCTTCAATCATGGCATCATCCATGGGAGGCGCACAGGGAATATCTACGGTGTTGTGATCGGCATGCGTAGTGCCATAAATGGGAATGTCGCGCTGCGACTGGGCCCAGGCAGTGGCATAGGTAGAGTGTGTATGTACGATGCCTCCGATTTTTTCCCAGCGGGAATAAAGCAGGGCATGTGTTTTTGTGTCGGAAGAAGGGCGCAGGTTGCCTTCGATCGTTTTTCCGTCCAGGTCAACGATCACCATCTGGTCGATAGACAGATCTGCATATGGAACGCCGCTGGGCTTGATGGCAAAGGCACCCAGTGAACGGTCGACTGCGCTTACATTGCCAAACGTAAAAACAACCAATCCCAGCTTGGGCAGTTGCATATTGGCATCATAGGCCAGTTCTTTTATGTGTTGGTATTTGCTCATGGTAAAACAAGTGTGTTGTTGTAGGAAAAAGATCAGGCGGCATTGTCCTGAACAGGCGCAGTTGTTTGTTCGATGCAATTGCCCAATGCCAGGAACTTGTTGTATCTTTTTGCATACAGGGCAACATTTTTCTCGATGGGATGGTATTCGGCTTCAAAGCCATGACCCATGGCTTGCATGGCATCTTCCACCTTTGGATAAATGCCGGCAACAGTAGCAGCAAACATGGCTGCACCCAGGGCGCAGGTTTGTTCAGAGCGGTGGATGCGGATGGGCATGTTCATGACATCAGCCATCACCTGCATGATAAAAGGAGATTTTTTTGCCACACCTCCCAGTCCGATCAATCCTTTTACAGGTACGCCTTCGCTGTTAAAACGGTCTACAATTTTTTTGGCGCCAAAGCAGGTCGCTTCTACAACGGCTTTGAATATGCGCGGTGCATCACTGCCCAAATTCAATCCGCTGATCACGCCTTTGAGCTCCTGGTTGGCATCCGGTGTGCGGCGGCCATTGAACCAGTCAACGGCCAGTTCGGCTTCTTCTTCCAGCGGGAGTCCGGCAGCCAGGTTGCTTAGTTCGGGAATGATATTGTCGGTTGTTTCTTCAATGATTTTTTTGATCTGCTCTGCAGAAAGCAGTTCTGATTGCGAGAGCAGGTGCTGGATCGGCCATGACAGCACCCCTTTAAACCAGGCATACGCGTCACCAAACGCCGACTGGCCAGCTTCCAGTCCGGTCATGCCTGGAATGATAGAACCGTTTACCTGTCCGCATATTCCTTTTACCAGTTTTCCTTCTATATCGGCAGCAGGTGCTACCAGCATATCGCAGGTAGAGGTACCCATCACTTTGCTGAGGTGGTAGGGTTCTATTTGTCCGCCTACAGCACCCATATGGGCATCAAAGGCGCCAATGCCGATGGCAACTTCGGTTGAGAGACCCAGGCGTGCAGCCCATTCGGGACTGAGATAACCGGCCGCATCAGCGGAAGTGTAGGTTTCTTTGAACAGGCGGGAAGTAAAGCCGTGGAGAAGGGGATCCAATGAAGTGAAAAAATCATCCGGGGGCAGTCCGCCAAATTCTTCTGCCCACAGGCATTTGTGACCTGCGGAACAAACCCCGCGTTTTATATCAGCGGCCCGTTTTCCGCCGGTGAGCAGGAAGGGGATCCAGTCGCAGTGTTCAACCCAGGAGTAGCAGGCCTTGCGTACCTGTTCGTCTTCACGGAGGATGCGGAGCAACTTGGCCCAGAACCATTCAGAAGAATAGATGCCGCCTACAAACTGAAGATAGTTGGTTGGGAAATTTTTTGCATGTTCGTTGATCTGGGCTGCCTCCCGCACGGCGGTATGGTCTTTCCACAGGATGAACATGGCATTCGGATTGTTTTCAAAAGCAGGCAGCAGGGCCAACGGAGTGCCGGTTTCATCTACTGCCACAGGCGTGGAGCCGGTGGTGTCAACAGAAATGGCTTTTATGTTGGCAGCTACGGCAGGACCGGCCTGCATCAAACAACGCTTGATGGTTTGTTCGAGGCCTTCGATATAATCCAACGGATGCTGCCTGAACTGGCTGGCAGGCGCGTCGCAGTAGAGGCCATCTTTCCAGCGGGCGTAGTGGTATACGGAAGAAGAAACAATTTGCCCATTGCTTGCATCGGCAACAATGGAGCGCACTGAATCGGTTCCGTAATCAACCCCGATTACATATTGGTCTTTTTTCATACAGCAATTCGTGTCAAATAGACACTTATTTTTAATTACCCCACAATTTATAGATAATTCTTTATATTCTGGGATTAGGGATAAAATTTAGAATCGCGTGGAACTTGCTGTTGTACTTTTGTTTGTTGAGTTTATAATAGAAAGCGCCCCTCTTTGAACCTTCTTTGTCTTTGTCTTTGAGTTTGATCAGGAGTTGGGTTGAAAGCACTTTGCGGCTGAAATTGCGTTTGTCGATGATAGAGCCATAAACGCCTTCGTACAGGGTTTGCAGCTGCGGCAGGGTGAATTTGCCGGGCAGCAGTTCAAAAAGGATGGGGTGAAAAGCGGCTTTGTAGCGCAGTTTCTTGCGGGCCATTTCCACGATCCTGGCATGGTCGAAGATGAGTTTCGGGCTTTTTTTCAGGGAGACCCACTCAGCGTGGTAGTTGGCGTTGATCTGTTTTTCGTACTTGTGGATGTCTATCAGGGCGAAATAAGCCACTGATATGGTTCTTTCGATCGGGTCCCGGTCTGTTTCGCTGAAGGCGTGCAGTTGCTCCATATACACATCTTCCAGGCCGGTTAATTCTTTGAGGATGCGGGCGGCAGCCGATTCAAAGCTTTCTTCTTCCTGTACAAATCCACCCATTAAGCTCCAATTGCCTCTTTCAGGTTCAAAGCCTCTTTTGATAAGCAGGATTTTGAGCTCTTTTCCGTCAAAACCGAAGATAGTGCAGTCTACAGCGATCAGCATCCTTGTTTGGCCGGCATACCGTTTCATCATGTGTTGAGAAGTTGTCGGGTGATGTTGAAACAAGGCACAAGATAATATTTAAAGCGAATCTGCATGCATCTGGTGAAAACAGGTAAAAACAGGGGCAAAGCCAAAAAAGAAAGCCCTCTGTAGAAACAGAAGGCCTCAACGATTGCTTGCCATATGAAAAAGAGGTACTAAATCAAATTGTAATTTCTTGTAATGTTTTAATTTCGGTGTAAATATCTATTATTTTTTGATTCTGCACTAATAAAATGTGATATAATAATTTTGTTAATGTGATATCTTGATTATTTATCTGCTTGTTTTTCCTGGATACTGCTTGATTGCTTCTTCCAAACAATCCATCGCCTCATTGATTGTTTGTACGTTCAAAACATATGCCAGGCGCACCTCTGTTTTGCCCAACCCTTCGGTGCTGTAAAACCCCGTGGCTGGTGCCAGCATCACCGTTCGCTGATCATGAGAAAAGCCTTCCAGTAACCACTGGCAAAACTTGTCTGCATCATCGATAGGCAATCTTGCCATGGCGTAGAACGCCCCGCCCGGATTTGGGCAAAAAACACCCGGCATCCTGTTTAACCGTTCCACGATCGCATCCCGCCTCAATTGATATTCTGCTTTTGTTTTGTCGAAATAATTATCCGGAAGGTCAACAGCCGCTTCACCTAAAATTTGTCCGAGGCCGGGCGGACTCAATCTTGCCTGGGCAAATTTCAGCACCGTATCCAGTACAGCCTTGTTTTTGGTTACCAGCGCACCGATCCTGGCACCGCAGGCGCTGTACCGTTTGCTGATTGTATCCATCAGCACCACATGATCATCCACACCCGTCAGGTGCATCGCACTGGTATGCGTACCCTCGTAACAAAATTCGCGGTAGGCTTCATCTGCAAACAAATACAGGTCGTGCTTCAGGATAAGCTGCTTGAGCACTTCCATTTCTTCCCGGCTGTAGAGGTAGCCGGTGGGATTGTTGGGATTGCAGATCACGATCGCCTTTGTTCGGGAGGTGATCTTTTTTTCAAACTCTTCTATGGGAGGCAGGGCAAAACCGCTGTCGATATACGAGGTAACAGGAACGACCTTTACATCAGCCGCAACGGCAAAGCCATTGTAGTTGGCATAAAAGGGTTCCGGAATAATGACTTCATCGCCGCTGTCGAGGCAACTCATGAAACCAAACAGAATGGCTTCTGAACCGCCGGTGGTAACAATGATCTGCTGGTGGTTTACATCAATGCCTGTTTTCTGGTAGTACTGCACCAGCTTTCGCCGGTAGCTTTCATTCCCGGCACTGTGGCTGTATTCTAACACAGGAAAATCCATTTCACGCACCACATCCATGATGGCAGGCGGTGTTTCAATGTCGGGCTGTCCGATATTGAGGTGATATACCTTTATGCCTTTTTTCTTGGCAGCTTCGGCATATGGCACCAGTTTTCTGATGGGGGAAGGCGGCATAATCGCGCCCCGGCGGCTGATTTGTAACATAGTGCAAATGTAGGCAGCCGCAGGCTAAGACAATGAAAAAGGGCTGCATCTTGTAGGATACAGCCCTTTTTATCTATGCTGAAACAAAGAATCCGCTAACTGTTTTTCTTGCCCTTTGTAGCCTCGTATTTGGCATAATCTTCTGAGCTAAGAACTTCTCCGGTAATCTTCAGCTCGATCGGCAGATCATAGCCTGCTACTTTTACAAAAATAGATTTTTCAAAAGGCTGTACGCTGGCAGCATTGAAGCCGGCAGACACTTTATCTGTTTTGCTCTTCATAACAGGTGTCTTGGGCCAGGTAGGGGTTGTACAACCGCAGCTGGCGTTGGCCGATTCAATTACGACCGGCTGGTTGCCGATGTTGGCAAATACAAAATCGTGTGTTACAGGCACACCTTGTTTGATTTTACCAAAATCGTACTTCACCTCTTTGAATTGCACAACGGCATCAGCTTTTTTCTGCGATGTTGCAGCTGCCTTGTCTGATACGGCATCCGCCTTCTGGGCTGTTGCAACAGCAGTGGTCAGCGCAAAGGCGCAGAACAACAAAAAACCTTTTTTCATATTATTGATTTATTTGTTTAAGTAAATTAACAGAAGCATTCGGGGGAGCGGGTGTAGAAGGCATCTTGGCTACCGTTCCTTTAATCGTAAGCGTTTTTACCTGACCACCGTTATAGTAAATGGTAACAAGCTTCTCAAAGGGGCCTTCATTTTGCGCATTAAAGCCTACTGTAATCTGGGTACTGCCCCCTGGTGCCACCGGATCATTTTTCCAAACCGGCGTGGTGCATCCGCAGCTGGCCTGCACCCTTTCCAGCTTCAGGGAATCGGCTGAATTGTTTGCAATAAAAAAATCGTGTGTTACAGGCTGACCCTGCTGGATCTTGCCAAACTCAAATTGGGTTTCTTTCAGCGTAAGCACATCCTGCCCCTGCTTTACCTGGGTAGTCTGGGCTTTTACACCTGTACTGATAGCAGCGATCAGCAATAAAGAGAAGATTTTTTTCATAATAAATAGAATAAGAAATACTAACGCACAAACAAATTTACATATTGCAGAAAGATATGGAGCAGAAAATCTCCTAAATAAATTATTTTAACAAGTAGCGGCTTCCGGAGCTATTGAACAGAAAGCTTATTGATAACCGACTTTACGCCATTGATTTCTTTCACGGAAGTTTCCACGGTATTCCTTGTAAGCGAATCTTTTACAGTACCATTCAGGGTTACGACCCCCTCCGACACAGTTATTTGCAGGGTAGAGTCCAGTATACGGACACTTGTTTGAACTGCCCTCGCTATATTGGCGTCATTGCTTGGCTGGCAGGCAGCCAGCAGTAAAAATAATCCGGCCATCCAAACCCAGTTTGTCAGCTTGTTTTGCATGCGCAGAAAATTTATTACCGCAAAGTACCGATCCCTTTCTGATTCCGGGTGCGAAATCAGTATTTATATTTTACAGCAAGCGGAAAATCTTATATTAGCTTACAGATCCCTATCTTCTATACCTGCTTCCCGGAAACCTTGTATTCTTTATTAAAAACAAACCTATGCTCTCCCGCTGCTTGCCGCTGAAAAACCGCCTTTCTTACCTCGTGATTGTTGCCTTGTGTATGTTCAGTTGCACTTCTCTTTCACCGCAAACACCCCAATTGTCCTTCAATCCTGTAGTCACCACCGGTTTAAGCTCGCCGGTAGATATTGTAAATGCCAGCGATGGAAGCAACCGCTTGTTTGTAGTAGAAAAAGGAGGCACTATCAAGATATTCAGCGGAGGTGTTTTATCAGGCACCAATTTTCTCGACATATCCGCTGTGGTCAATTCAGCCACTACTGAAAGAGGGCTCCTGAGCCTGGCATTCCATCCGGCTTACAGCACGAACGGGTACTTCTTTGTATACTATACCGCATTAAATGGTGATGTAACGATTGCCCGCTATCATGTAAGCAGCGATCCCAACCTGGCCGATGCTTCCAGCGGGCAAGTCCTGCTCAGCGTGCCGCATAGAGAATTCCCCAATCACAATGGAGGAAAGCTGAATTTTGGTGCGGATGGAAATTTATACTTCGCCCTGGGTGATGGCGGAAGCGGTGGTGATCCTCACTTCAATGCGCAAAATGGAAATAGTTTCCTTGGAAAGATGCTGCGCATCAATGTAGACAATTTTACGACGGCTCCTTACTATACGGTCCCTGCAGACAATCCCTATGTTGCCGATCCTGCAGTAGCCGATGAGATCTGGGCCCTGGGACTGCGCAATCCTTTCCGCTGGAGCTTCGACCGGTTGACGCATGATATGTGGATTGCAGACGTAGGTCAGGATGCATGGGAAGAAGTTGATTTCAGACCGGCCAACAGCACAGGGGGCATCAACTACGGCTGGCGTTGCTATGAGGGCACACACAGCTACAACGACAGTGGCTGTGCGCCAGTGGGCACATACGTATCTCCTATATTCGAGTACGGACATAACAGCTCGGGAGGCTATTCCATTACAGGCGGAATCGTTTACCGGGGTACGGCCTATCCGGATCTGTATGGCTGGTATATATGTGCGGACTATATAAGCGGCAATACCTGGCTGATCAAACCCAATGGCAGCGGCGGGTGGACGGTACAATCCTACCCCGGGCTGCAAACCAACATTGCGGGCTTTGGTGAAACCGAAAGTGCCGAACTGTATGCGGTAGGGCTGAACGGCCGGATCTACAGGGTGCAAACATCGGTAACCTTGCCGGTGAAGCTGCAGGCCTTCCGGGCAGCTGTGAAAAACGGACAGCACCAACTCAGTTGGACAGTAGACGCCACACAACCTGTTTCCCGTTTTGATGTTCAATACAGCAGCAACGGCAGTAGTTTTCAAACCATTGGCAGCGTACCGGCTGTTACTTCATCCACTTCATCAAACTATCAGTACCTCGCCAGGATACCGGCCGGTGAAAACGCTTTTTACCGCCTGAAGATCCTGGAGAAAACCGGCGCTGAAGAATACTCCGCTGTTGTGAAGCTGGAACTGTCTAATGACAATGCGGTGCAGATCCGCCCCACGCTTGTACAAAACGAACGGCTTACCATTCAGCTGGAAAAGGCTTTCAGCAGTTTACACGTAATGGATGTAAACGGGCATGTGGTTAGGAAAAAAGCGCTGGATGGCAGCACCGGTACGGTCTATGCAGATCTGTCGGGCCTGGCAAAAGGCATTTATATTATCAAGCTGATTGGCAGCGGACGGGATGTAGTACGAAAAATTGTTGTTCAGTAAGCATACGCAATTTGGCTGCATCCGGCTTCAGGCTTGTAAACCCAGCCGTTCATTCACGCGGGTGAGCAGAACGGTTGCATCAATTTTTTCCATGCATTTAAAATGGCCGAGCGGGCATTTGCTGTAACCGATCTTAGAGCAGGGGCGGCACCACAGGGGTCTCACTTCCAGTATATCAGCTGGTGGCTGCATGGGCCCTTGCTGGTTTTTTGAAGAAGAAAGAAAATTGGAGCCGTAATAAGGGACCATGCCAAACTCCGGAACCGTATTGCCCCAGAGTGAGACGATCTTCCTTTTAAAGGCCGCTGCAATGTGCATCAGACCGGTATCATTGGTAACAACCAGCCTGGCGCGTCGCACCAGATCTGCCGACTCGTTGAGCGTGAACTTGCCGCAGGCATTGTATACCTTAACCGGATCGGCTGCGGCAATCTGCTGCCCCCGCTCATAATCTTCTTTGCCTCCCAATAAAATGAGGGGATGTTTGATCTGGCCGCAAAAGGCCTGCAGCTTGTGCAGGGGATACTTCTTGGTATTGTGTGCTGCACCAATCACCACGCCGATATAACCCGCCAGGTGTGAGGTGGGAATATCGCTCTCTTTTACCCGCTGGTCTTCCGGTATAAAATAATCCAGTCCTGCTCCGTCATTTATTACTCCGAATGCCTGAACTGTCTGCATATAACGGTCCACAATATGAAGGTCAGGCATCCGGTTCCATTTCAGCGCGGTATACAACCATTTTTCAATGTTGAGTTTGTTGAACGAGAAAGAAGGCTTGCCCAATGCCTTCTTTACCTTCGCCGTCCGCAGGTTGTGATGCAGATCGATTATGTAGTCGTAATCTTCCGATCTTAATTGATTCATCAGGGCATCCAGTTCCTTGTTCAAGTAATAACACTTATCAATGTAAGGATTTGAATCAGTAATAGAATGATAAGCCTGCTTTGTAAGGAAATGGACTTCTGCTGTAGCGATCTGTTTCTTCAAACAACGGATCACAGGCGTGGTAAGAACAATGTCGCCGATGGAACTGAATCTGATGACCAGGAATTTCATGGAATAAAAATAAGCTGTTGGCAGCTAACCTCAACTGCCTGCATGACAGGGGCTGAACGGAGAAACGGCGTGCAAGCAGCATGCTGCTATTCGATGTAGTTTAAATCTTTTGTAAACGTCTCTTCTGTAAACCAGGCCGCTACCAGTGTAACTGCAATAACAATAGTGCCGGTGATGATGCCGCTGGTCAGGATATTGTATCCCATGTTCACCTGCAGCACATCTTTAAAAAGCAATGATATCAGTGGCAATGAACCGCGCACCATATTGGGAATGGTTGTAGCGGCAGTGGCGCGCAGGTTGGTGCCGAACTGCTCAGCACCCATCGTAACAAAGATGGCCCAGTAACCAGTGGAGAAGCCCATGGCAGCGCAGGTTACATACATAAACGAGGCTGATTTGCCTGCCTGCATAAAGTAAATGATCACTGAAACAATGTTCAGTCCATAGAAGATGAATAGGGCTTTTTTGCGGCTCTTTAATACCTGGCTCAGCAGTCCGATCAGGATGTCACCAATGGCAATGCCTGCATAAGCCCACATGATGGCCTTGCCGGGGTCAATTTCTTCCTGGATGCCAAAGGCTTTTCCAAACTCCCTGGAGAATGAAACTAAAATGCCGATCACATACCAGGTCGGCAGCCCGATCAGGATGCTTAAAAGATATTTTCTTAACCTCTTTCTGTTTGTGAAAAAGCGCAGGAAATTTCCCTTGCTTACATTTTGCTGTTTGATGTCTGCAAACATGCCTGATTCGGCTACGCTGATGCGCAGGATGAGCAGCATCACGCCCAATCCGCCCCCGATAAAATAACAGATCCGCCAGTCAAATGCTTTTGAAATAAAATACGCGATCACGGCGCCGCTCAATCCGACCCCTGCCACCAGGGAGGTACCGACGCCTCTTTTTTCCTTGGGCAGGATTTCACTTACCAGGGTAATGCCTGCGCCCAGTTCACCTGCCAGGCCCAGTCCGGCAACAAAGCGGGCCCAGGCGTACTGGTCAACTGTTTGCACAAACCCGTTGGCTACATTGGCAACGGAGTACAGAAGGATAGAGCCAAAGAGCACGCTGAGCCGGCCTTTTTTATCACCCAGCATGCCCCAGAATATGCCGCCCAGCAGGAGGCCGATCATCTGCATGTTGATAATATGCAGTCCTTTGTCGCGGATGCCGGCATCATCGAGGCCGAGTGAGCGAAGGCTGGGAACGCGCACAATCGTGTAAAGCAACAGATCATAGATGTCTACAAAATACCCCAGGGCAGCAACAAATACAGGAATGCTGGCAATAGAAGCAGTTGGCTTGTTCATGGTTTTACCGGTAGGACTAGGCTGTTTTTCTTTTGGCGAAGAATATTCTGTACAACACCGGCAGGGTTGTGATGATCACGATGCCGATCACGATCAGCTCAAGGTGTTTCTTCAGGTCAAATCCAAACTGGGTCAAAAAAAGTTTATCAAGATAGTGCCCGGCGATCAGCATCAGGAAGACCCAGGCCAGACAGCCAACGATGTTGTACAGCATAAATTTCTTCCACTCCATGCGAACGATGCCAGCAATGATCGGTGCAAAGGTGCGGATGATCGGAAGAAAGCGGGCAAATACAATGGCCTGTCCGCCGTGTTTGTCATAAAAATCCCTTGCCTGGAACAGGTATTTGCGTTTAAAGAGCCAGGTGTCCTGGCGTTCAAATAGGTAAGGCCCGCTTTTACGGCCAAACCAGTAGCCCACCATGTTGCCCAGGATGCCGCAAAGTGATATCAGGGCAAACAGGATCATCAGGTCTATGATATCGCTTCCGGTACCACCGGGGATCAGTTTATCAATCAGCATTCTGCTGTAGATGCCGGCAACAAACAGGAGGCTGTCGCCCGGTAAAAAAAAGCCCAGCATAAGGCCGGTTTCTGCAAATACAATGATCAGCAAAACCCAGAGTCCGCCGTTGTTGATATAAAATTCAGGACTGAGCAGGTCTTTGAGCGTAATATTCAGTAATTCAAGCATGTCTTTTATTTAGAATAACGTGGTTTCATCTATTGAATTTTCTGTCAGGCAAATTTCTGCTCTGCCAGTCCGTTCTCCAACTCGCCTTCCCATTTACTGACGACACTGGTTGCAAGTGCGTTGCCAAGCACATTGGTAGCGGTCCGGAACATATCGCAAAAATGATCGATCGGCAGGATCAGCGCAATCCCTTCCGGCGGAATTTTAAACATGGCGCAGGTAGCAGTCACTACTACCAGCGAAGCGCGCGGAACGCCTGCAATGCCTTTGCTGGTAAGCATCAGCACCAGCAGCATGGTTAGCTGCGTAGCGGTATCAAGCTGCACATGGTATGCCTGCGCGATGGCCAGGCTGGCGAAGGTCATGTACATCATGCTGCCGTCCAGGTTAAAGCTGTATCCCAGCGGCAAAATAAAGGATACTATTTTGTCTTTACAACCAAAGCGTTCCAGTTCATTGGTTAATTTAGGAAAAACAGCCTCGCTGCTCGTTGTGCTAAAGGCGATCAGCAGGGGCTGGGCAATGCGTTGCAGCAGTTCAGGCAGCTTTCTTTTCAGCACCAGGTAGCCTACCAGCAGGAGCAGGGCCCACAGCAGGGCAATGCCGATCAGGAAGTAAAGCATGTATACACTGTAAAACTTAAATACTTCCAGTCCCTTGGTTGCTACAACGGCAGCGATGGCACCAAATACACCCAGGGGAGCAAAGCTCATTACATAACCAACCATTTTCAGGATCACATGTGCTGCGGCATCAAGCGCTTTCACCAACCCCTTTGTATATTCACCCAAAGATGCTGTGGCCACACCAAAGAAAATGCTGAACACGACCAACTGCAGGATCTCGTTGTTGGCCATGGCTTCAAACATGCTTTTGGGAATCACATGCTCCACAAACTTATCGAGTGAAAACTCCTGTGTTTTACCGATCAGGTCTTTTGCTCCGGAGGCATCGGCTGTGCTTAAGTTGATCACAGCGCCGGGTTGAAAAAAGTTTACAAGCAGGAGTCCGAGCAGCAGCGAAGCAAGCGAAGCAGTTACAAACCAAAGCAGGGCTTTGCCTCCCACACGGCCCACAGTTTTCAGATCACCCAGTTTTGCAATGCCGACTACCAGCGTACAGAATACCAGGGGTGCAATGATCATCTGCACCAGGCGCAAAAATACAGTGGTAAGCAGGCGTATATTTTTGCCAAACGATCCAATAAACTCGGGAGAGCTGTTTGTATGCACAACGTAACCGGTAGCAACACCCAAGATCATGGCAATCAAAATCAGGAAGGTTAACCGGTTTTTTTTGAGCATAGCAGTAGTTTTAACGATCAGATTACCGAAAATTCAAAAAAATGTTGACTTGGCAAAACTAAGTTCCTCTTGCCAGCTGGTTTTTCGCGTAATGTAACGAAATGAGAGCATGTATTGAATAATTGTTTATTTTACAATCCTAACCAGATTTATCGTAAACCAACAACAACTATTATGAGTTTATTCGCCAAGAAATCTTTAGATGTATTAATAGGAGAGGCAGATGATTCGGAGAAAGGCTTGAAAAGAACCTTGGGTTTAGGCGCCCTGATTGCACTGGGTATTGGTGCCATCATCGGTGCCGGTTTGTTTGTAAGAACGGCCGCTGCTGCAGGCGGACACGCAGGTCCGGCCGTCGTTGTGTCGTTTTTGATTGCAGCGTTTGGCTGTGCGCTGGCTGGTTTGTGTTACGCGGAATTTGCTTCCATGATCCCGATCGCAGGCAGTGCATATACCTATTCGTATGCTACGATGGGTGAGTTTATAGCGTGGATCATTGGCTGGGATCTGGTGCTTGAATATGCCCTGGGGGCAGCGACCGTTTCTATCGCCTGGTCGCAGTACCTCAACAACCTCCTGATGCAAACAGTGGGGTGGCAGATACCCTATCAGTGGAGCCATTCTCCCTTTCAAACTGCGCAGGACCTGCCCGGTGTGATAAACGGAACACATGGCATCATGAACATTCCTGCTGTCCTGATTTTGTTTCTCTTAAGCTCCCTGCTGATAAAAGGCACCAAGGGATCGGCTGCCATCAACAGCGTTATTGTGGTTGTAAAAGTGGCTATCGTAATCCTGTTTATTTTACTGGGCTGGCAGTTTATCAACCCGGCCAACCAGCATCCGTTTACCATTGCCGCTGATGCCGGCACAGTAGCCCTGAGCGATGGCAAAATCCACAATTATGCTGACCCGCTTAATCATGGCTGGCTGGGTGTGCTGCGCGGAGCAGGTATCGTATTCTTTGCATTCATCGGTTTTGATGCTGTATCTACAGCTGCCCAGGAAGCAAAGAAACCGCAAAAAGACATGCCTTATGGCATCCTGATCTCCCTCGCGATCTGTACCCTGTTGTACATTCTCTTCTCTTATACGCTCACCGGTATAGCTCCATACAAAGATTTTCTGAGAGCCGGCAGCGAAGCTTCCGTTGCCTATGCCATCAATCATTATATGCCGGGCTACGGATGGTTGTCGCTGTTTATCACCATCGCTATCCTGGCCGGTTTTTCTTCCGTTATCCTGGTGATGCTGCTCGGACAAACCCGCATCTTTTACACCATGTCAAAAGACGGACTGGTTCCCAAAGTGTTTTCCGACGTTCATCCGGTAAACAGAACGCCGTACAAATCGCAGTGGATGTTTTTTGTTTTTGTATCCTTGTTCGCAGCGTTTGTGCCCGACAGTGTGGTAGGTGATATGACGAGCATCGGAACCCTTTTTGCCTTTGTGCTGGTAAGCGTCGGCGTACTCATCATCCGCAAAAAATCGCAGCATGTAGCTCCGTTCCGCACGCCGGCTGTGTGGATCGTAGCCCCTTTGGGTGCGCTGGTTTGCCTGGCCATGATCGCCGGGCTGGGCTGGGAAAACTGGGCGCGCCTGATTGTTTGGCTGGTGATTGGTTTTGTGATTTATTTTGGTTACGGCAAGAAGCACAGCAAAGTGCAGCATGGCCTGCAAGCACCCACAACAAGCAACAAGATGGAAGGATACAACAAGTAACCTTGCGCTGTATATCAGTGTTTAATTGTAAAGACCGCCCTGGTGGGCGGTTTTTTATTGCGGCAAAACTGTTTACTTTTGCACTCCCCAATCCTTTTTTACGCTAATCAATTTGTAGTATATGGGCCGAATTTTTGAAGTCAGAAAAGCCACCATGTTTGCCCGCTGGGACAAGATGGCAAAACAATTTACACGCATCGGAAAGGAAATCGCCATGGCCGTCAAGCAAGGCGGTCCCGATCCGGAGAACAACCCGGCACTCCGCCGCTGCTTTCAGAACGCCAAAGGCGTGAACATGCCCAAAGACCGGGTAGAAGCGGCCATCAAACGGGCCATGGGCAAGGACAAAACCGACTATGAAGAAATCGTATACGAAGGCTATGCGCCCCACGGCGTGGCTGTGATGGTAGAAACGGCTACGGACAATCCTACACGCACCGTTGCCAACGTGCGCATGCATTTCAACAAGGAAGGCGGCAGCTTGGGTACCAGCGGCTCCGTAGGCTTTACCTTCCAGCGCATGGGGGAATTCAAAATAAAAAATGAAGGCGTCAACCTTGAAGATCTTGAGCTGGAATTAATCGATTCCGGCCTGGAAGAGATCGGCGAAAACAGCGAAGGCCAGATCGTGATCCGCACCGCTTTCTCCGAATTCGGTCATATGAGCAAGGCCCTGGAAGAGCGGGGTATTGTTCCTATCAGCGCCGAGCTTACCCGTATTCCAACGACAACGGTGGAGTTGGGTGAGGAAGAGGCAAAGGATGTGCTGGAGCTGGTTGACAGGCTGGAGCAGGATGAGGATGTACAAAAGGTGTATTATAATTTGAAGTAGCGAGCACTCCGTGTTCTTTTTGCCTTGACGCAAAAAGAACCAAAAAAGTCAAGGCTGTTTGAAAGGGGCTAAAATTTACTGCACTTCGCTACAACGAACAAGCTATCGTTCAGCGGTTGGATGTGTTTGCGCCGTTGCATGAATGAGCTGTAGAATAATACCGGGCGTGTTCGTTGCTGAACGCTTCGTTCCGTAAATTTCTTCACGCCCCTTTCAAAAGGCCGGGGGGAAGAATGTCTGAACCTTGATTTACAGGATTGATGGGATGCGCAGGATTGGAT
>JADCRZ010000041.1 GCA_015069695.1 Williamsia sp. | reverse complement strand
CATCGATTGGCGCAACCTGATCCCTTCCGATAAGTACCTGAACGAGTTTGAAAACACCGCCACCGGGGCCACCAAAACTGATCCCCGTTTTGGTATGTCCGTGTATCAGTCCGGCGATCTGTATAACAACAGCAAATCCACTTTAACGGATGCAGACCAGAACGGCAATTCATCGGTTGTAAACGGGGCTCCGAAAAAGATCAGCTGGCGTAAATTCATGACCATCTATAAATACGGCAAAACAGCTGCAGACAACGGGCCTACAAGAGCGGGCGGCGGCAACAACCAGCGCATGATCCGCTTTGCGGAGGTGATCCTCAATTTAGCCGAGTGCGAAGCAGAAACAGGTAATCTTACCCAGGCGGTGGCGTACCTCAACCAGATCCGCAACAGGCCGGGTGTAGCCATGCCCAACTATCCTACGGCCAGATATCCCACATCTACAAAAGAGCAGGTAATTGCGGCCCTGATGCATGAAAAGATGGTAGAGCTGGGTGACGAGGAAGTGCGCAACCGCGACATCCTGCGCTGGCGGGCGAAAAAATATTTTACTACCGATCCCCTGCCTTATTTCAGGGCCAACAGGGATGAGCTGCTGCCAATCCCCCAGCAAGAAATCGACAACAATCCAAAGCTGGGAAGCGGAGGGATCAATAAGCAGAACCCTGGGTATTAAGACCGGAACAGATTGAATGAGTTCCTGATAGGTCATTGTGTTACTTGCTCGATGCTATAGAAGGTGTGTGCATGAGCGGGTATCCCTGCCCGGTAGTTTTTATACTTGCACAAATATCCTGACAGTTTAGCTGGATTTAATTTGTCAGCAGCTGCTGGTTACAGCTTCTCCTGCGCCCCTGCATACAAGCGTCCTTGCTTGTATGCAGGGGCGCTTGCGTAATAGCCATACAGAGTTTTGCATTGGGCAATACCAGGCGGCTGAAAAAGACGACTGCCGGTACGAACAAAAGTTCGCGGACGAAAAAAATACTTGCAATACACGAACTTCTTTTCGCAAACATACTTGGATAAGTATTTGATATACAATAACTTAATGTTTGGCATTTCGTTGGAATACATACATGCAGCTTGCAAGCAACAAACACAATCTTTTTCTACAAACATTTTAAAATCTGCTGTATGCACAATCTAGGAAATCAATTTTATCAGACCCAGAACGAGATGGGCTCAAATTACGAATCGGGCTATGAATTATCTCCTGAATTTGAGTTCGAAAATGAGAATGAGAATGAGTACGCCGGAGAATCGCAGTATGAATTGCTGCCGGAGTTTGAATCGGGGGGCTTCCAGAATGAAAGCTATGAAGCCGAATTGGCTCAGGAACTGATGGAAGTTCAGAATGAAGCGGAGTTTCTGGACTGGATGAAAAAAGCCGCCAAAACTGTCACCAGCAATGTTGGTAAGCTTTTCGGCAGGCCTGAAGTACAACAGGCAGCGACAAAGTTGAGTGATATAGCGAAAAATACATTGCCTGGTGCAGGTGAAGCTGCAGGCGGTGTATTAGGGAAGAAGGCAGGAGAGAAAGTCGGCACCTACTTTGGCGGCGGTGTGGTAAGTGATACTTTGGGAGCGGCCGGACAAAAGATTGGTGGTGGTGTGGGTAAGGCATTCGGCGAGTGGGCAGGCAATCG
The DNA here is from genome assembly GCA_015069695.1 of Williamsia sp. GTDB lineage: Bacteria > Bacteroidota > Bacteroidia > Chitinophagales > Chitinophagaceae > JADCRZ01. The sequence continues at coordinate 54,149 of JADCRZ010000041.1, read as the reverse complement.
CGTGCCCGGCTTCATAAACTTAGCAACGAATACACTCCGTAACTTATCGAGGGAAATAAACATGGGCAAAACGCCAGATGTTAAAGCAGTGATTGTCAATGCCGCTGCCAAACATTACCCTATCATTTTACAGGTAAAGGGCACCCTCAAGGCGCGCATCGAAAACAGCCCGAACAGAAATGGTGGTGCCATCACCAAGGAGAGTGAATTTACCCAGGAAGGAGAGATGAACGAGGTTACGGAAATGGAGCTGGCATCTGAACTTCTTTCCTTGAACAGTGAAGCTGAACTGGATCATTTTTTCGGAAAGGTCGGTAGCTTTTTCAAAAAGGTAGGACAAGGGGCGGCAAAGCTTGCCGGAGGTCCGTTGGGAGGTATGCTGAAAGGACTGGCGAAAAAAGCATTGCCCATCATAGGAGGAGCTATTGGTTCAGCCATTGTACCGGGAGCCGGAACAGCCATAGGCAGCGCCCTGGGTTCGGCTGCCAGCAACCTGTTTGAACTGGAACTGGAAGGCTTGAGTGCAGAAGACAGAGAATTTGAAACCGCAAGGGCCTTTATCCGTTTTGCAGGCGACGCTGCCCGGCGCGCATCCAGGATGAACAGCGTGAACGCTAACCAAGCTGCCCGTTTGGGGATTGTCAATGCTGCAAGAAGATATGCTCCTGGTTTACTTACCAGGCGTTCCAGGCCTTATTACGGCTACGGTGTTTCCAGCACCCAGAATACGTACGTAGACAATTCGAACAATACAGATCCGGGAGATTCTTCCGGTGGCAACTGGTACCGCGAAGGAAACAGAATCATTATCCAGGATGCATTTTCTAACTAAATAAACAATGGGTTATGTTGGCAGTTCCCAAATATGCTTACGAGTACCTGGAAAATGAATCTCTTTCATTGCTATCGCGCCTGAAGCAGTTAAAGCCTTTTTCCATGACGATGCCAATGGTCAAGGGGGCCTCCGTGTCAAATGAAGCGTTGAAAAGTGTGATCGAGCTACTGGAAAAAGGAAAAAAGCTTTTGTATGCTTCCATGAGCAAGTTCATTGATAAAGTGAATGCATCGCAAAAGGAGCACGATGATCCCGCCAGACTGCAGACTGAATTCACCATTCTAAAGCTCCGCTTCAACAGCATCCTGGATCAGCTTGACATTTTCGCAGATGTTTTGTCGCAACGGGCTGAGCATGAAGTCGGCATCTGGCTATGCGGCCTGGATGTACTGGCAGAGGACGGATTGACGCCTTGCAAAGGGTACTTTGATCCGCCTTCCATGATGGTGTTTCTGGAGCGAGGACACGGAGCTGCCATTCGCAGGGCCCGGACCCGGTTGCCGGGCGGGGACCTCAATCCGGTAGCGGTGATCCAGATTCCGCGGGAAAGAATGGTGGGTAGCGGCATTGCCTCTTCACTGATTCATGAGGTAGGTCACCAGGTTGCCGAGAGCATGGACATAAACAAGTCGTTGCGTACGCAGCTGGCGCTCCGGCAAAGACCGGGATCACCCAATATTGATGCTTGGAAACACTACGAACGGTGGATCTCCGAAATTACGGCAGACTACTGGGCGATGGGGCAACTGGGTATTGCAGCAACACTCGGGTTGATGGGGGTCGTTACCTTGCCAAAGTACTTCCAGTTCCGGCTGGACCTGGACGATCCTCATCCGGCTCCTTATGTACGGGTTCAGGTGAACTGCGCTTTCGGAAAGGCTTTTTTCCCCCATCCGCAGTGGGACAGGATCTGGAATCTCTGGAAGCTGTTTTATCCGGTAGAGGATCTGCCGGAAGACAAGCAGATCCTATTGGAGCAACTGGAAGAAGAACTGCCCGATTTTGTGGAACTCGTCAACAACCACAAGCCCCTTTCGCTTAACGGAAGGAGCCTGCAGGATTTATTGCCTGTACAGCAAAGGCAGCCGGCCACGCTGCAGCAATTGTATCAACAATGGAAAAAGCAGCCTTTGTTAATGGAAAAAGCGGCTCCCACCCTGGTGTTTGCCGTGATGGGGCAGGCAAAATCAGACCTTGTTCTGCAAGCTGACGAAGAAAGTCAGATCCTGACGCAGCAACTGCGTAATTGGGCCTTCAACAGAAATTAAATTCTTACAATCAAAAAAAAAATTATGGAACATAATCCGCACAGTCCGCAATCAAATAACCCTGACGACATCCGGGGCAGCAATCCTGATCCTAATCTGGTAGAGCCGAAACGAATCACAGCGACAACTGCCCCTGGTGAAAGGGAAACAGTTTATAGTAAAATCATCAATCGAGAGGACAGTGAATCCATTCCTGTTAAGCTTATTCCGTCAGAAGGCGGATATGAATCCAATATTAGCCTGGAAGATGACGAGCAACTGTGGAGGCTGATTAAGAAGAGAACCATCAATTTTCCATTCTATATAGATCTGATGAACTCATTGCTAAGATGTAATCCAGGTATACTGAATAAAAAAGACGTTGATGAGAAGCTCGTTAGTCCATACAGTAAGTTCTATAACGAAGAAGAAAAAAAAATGGCTAAAAATCGTCTTCCGTTCATGAGTTCTGCGGCTTACAGTTTGCTGAAGTTTGCAACGGAAAAGTTTGTAAAAGCCACGGTTGATCTGAGTGATAATGAATTCTGGGGTTCTGATATGTTGACAGGTTCACCATATCTTGATATGATTCAGTCGAAGATCCAAGATTACAGGGATAAAATGAATGGAACTTGCAATGCAGGTGATCTGATCAAGATGAAGTCAATGCCTGTTCTGATCGAACTGATCTGGTCTTACTGGCACGAAGAAGGTATGCTGGTACAAACGATGAATGCGATCAGCAAACGGTTTCAGAACATCCGCAGTGGCCCGCGGGATCCGCTGGCAAACCTGGAAATTGATCCGCTCCGTCCACTCAACAACATCCTGTGGGGGTATATCCAGGATGCGCAGCACCGGTTAACAATCTCACGCAGGGTTTATGAATACGACCATCATTACGGCATCCAACTCATCGGCTCTAAAATTTCCAATTTCACGCCGGCTGATAGTCGTTCCCGGTTCATCGGCGCCTTTCACAACCTGTTGTACCGGTGCGCAATTTATTTCAAGGAGGCTGATGACCTTACCCGCCGGCCGGATGGTTTCGGAATCCTGAATTCACTCAAGGAAGTACACCTGTTGCTTGCCGAAGGTGCACACAACCAGTTCGGAGACCTGCCCACCACAGCCAGGGTTGAAATGATGATAGAACAATGGATCTTATCACAACCGGAGATCAGGGAATTCCTGGGTGGCAGGGTGATGACACCCTATGATGAACCCTGGATGGACAGGGTAGATACGATGAAGAACCTGCAGGGCTAGCCGCAAACCAGTGTCAGTTACTACCACGACCTGGCCCGTTTTGGCGAACAGATTTTGCTGAGCATCCGCTGGGCAAACTGGAGCCAGGTAAACGACCGCGGCTTTGCCTCTGCCTGGGCCAGCGCGTGGAGGAACGCTATCCAGCGGTACATTCATTGTTACCAGAGCGTTACAGGAATGGATCTGGGCATAGACACGGTTGAGCAGATGCCGGAGAGGAAATATCTGATGCCCTCCGTGCTCATCCAGCAGAAGTTTCTGCGCGAAAGAGCACTTAGAAACGGCCACTAAAAACCAACAGAAGAACGCCTGCATAGCGGCGTTCTTCTGCTTTTCTATTCCCTCACCCCAAAATACAGGACATGATCATTGATTCTCATTGTCATGCCGGCAAAGGAGACGGATTGACCGGCCCCTGGGATACAGATGCCCCGCTGACAGATTACTTGCGATGGGCTGATGAATCAGGGATTGCAAAGACCGTCGTGTTTGCGGCTTTTCACTCCAACTACGCCAAAGCAAATGCAGGAGTAGCCAGGATCGTTGCGTCAAACCCGCACCGGTTCTACGGCTATGCTTTTGTACATGCCGCCAGGGATGCCGGTAACATCTTCCAGCTCGTCAAAACAGCCGTTCAGCAATACGGCTTCTGCGGTATCAAAGTACATCGGTATGATGCACGTATCACGCGTGAAATCTGCCTCACAGCCAGGCATTTCAAACTGCCGGTACTCTACGATGTATTCGGTGAAGTTTCTTCTGTTGACCTGCTGGCCAGGGAATACCCCGATGTAAACTTCATCATACCCCATTTGGGAAGTTTCGCCGACGACTGGAAGGTACAGATGGCATGCATCAGTCCGCTTGAAAGATACGCCAACATCCACACAGACGTGTCCGGCATACGGCGCTTTGATGTTTTAGAGGAAGCCCTGCAAAGGGCCGGACCATCCAAGATTCTCTTTGGATCAGACGGACCCTGGATTCATCCCGGGGTGGAACTGGCAAAAGTATATGCCTTTCATTTGCCGAAGGAAGAGGAAGACAAGATCCTTTTCAGAAATTTTCTCCGGCTAACAAAAAACCTAACAGCTAAAAATTTTTCCTATGTGCCAGGTATGCAGGCAAAATAATGCCAACATGGAATTACAATCAATTTTACATCCTGCGGAGCCTCGAAAGAGTTATAACGCTGGATCCTCCTACGAGTCGGGGATCATCAAAGAGGATACCCGGCTCCTTCGCAGGGATACATCCATTGCCCCATTCCGGTACATCTGCCGTATCATCATCCGTTTTCCGGATGGGCGGCGGGAAGGGGTGGGAACCGGCTTCCTGATTGGAAGATATACTGTGTTGACAGCCGGGCATGTGATATGGGACGAGGCTGCCAACGGTCCATTTGCGACGGGCCGGATCAAAGTTATTCCAGGATTGAACGGCACGCAAAAACCTTTCGGAGAGTACGCTGTCAGCAGCACCATCATGTCCCATGCTTCCTTCAGCAAAAGTGATTTTGTTACATTCAAGGACTACGCCATCGTGCACCTCTCGGCCCCGGCTGGAGACAAAGCAGGCCATTTCAATACAAAAGTTTCCAGGATTGATCCGGTTGGCTCGAGCATATTGTCAAAGTCTTTGCCGCTGCCCGCAGGAACACTCACGGTGAATCTTTCCGGCTACCCGGCTGATAAAGGCGGTAAGCTGCAATATTCATCTTACAATTACACAAAAGCCCTGGAAGACAAAAGGAAAATCATAACTTATCTGAACGACATGTATCCGGGTCATAGCGGGAGCCCTATCTGGGTAAAGAGAAGTCCTGATATGGGCGGCAGGGTGATTGTGGGGATCAATGTGGGTTTTTACAACGACAGTTCCAGGAATATAGGCGTACTGATCACAGACGAAGTAAGGAGCTTTCTAAAGGCCCATGTTCTATAAGCCTTACTCCGACGCTATACCGCACCAAACCCGGTATGTAGAAGAACTGAAAACGTTCCTGACCTTTGAAAGCGTCAGTGCAGATACCTCAAAAAAGCAGGCAGTCGCCGATTGCGCAAAATGGCTTTGCAATCACCTGAAAACGCTGGGATTGAAAAAAGTGAAGGTCCATGCTGCCAGGGCCAGGTTGCACTGCGATGTTGCAGTCGTTTCCGATACAAAAATGTTATCTGCAAGTGAACCTGCTATTACTTATTCGTTGCGCGGCTCCTTGAATGCGGAACTTATGATTGAAAGCCTTTCGAAAGATCTTCATTCAGGAACATTTGGAGGAATGGTTGAAAATCCTGCAACGCTGCTCTGCAGCATCATAAACGGCATTCATGATGCAAACAACTGCATCAGGATCCCTGGATTCTACGACAGTGTACGGGTTGTAAGCCAGCAAGAGAGGCGTTTTATGAAGCGCAGTGGCCCTTCGGATCAATCCATGGTTCGGGATACAGCTGCCCGAACCTTGTTCGGTGAAAAAGGATAGAGCAATTATGAAAGAACAACCATCCGGCCTTCAGTGACTGTTAGCGGTCTTACCATCGGCTACCAGGGTGAAGAGGTAAAAAATGTGATTCCTTCGGAAGCATCGGTGAAAATAAACATGCGCCTGGTGCCTGATCAGCAGCCTTCGATCATTGCAGAACAGTTAACTTCTTTCATACAAAGCAGGTTCCCGGCAGGATTCCGCTACAGGCTAACATTCAGCTCAATGGTGAATCCGGTCTAAATTTCCAGGAATAACCCGTATCTGCTTGCGGCGGCAGATGCTTATCAGCACTCCTTTCTCCGTCCGCCAGTTCTTTTGCGTTCAGGAGGAACGATTCCTGTAGTTGAGCTGTTTGAGAAAATATTACGGGTTCCAACCATACTGATGGGGTTTGCACTGGCTACCGACGATATGCATGCACCCAATGAAAAATACTGCCTGCCTGTTTTTTTCCGCGGTATACAAACCAGTGTGCGCTTTATGAAAAATGTATCGGCTGCTTCAGCTGTTGAGGTTTGAAAACAAGTGGGGAGATTTAATCGGCAAGGCGATTAGGGGCCTGTGGGTATTTATGATATTTCACCTACTTGTTTTTTTCGGAATTGCAGTATAGCCCGCCAGGTGACACCTAGCTTTTTTGCCGCCATTTCTTTGTTGCCGTCACACATATCGAGCGCTATCTGGATCGCTTCTTCCATGACCATATTTTTGAGCTCCCACAGGTTTGAACCTGAGACAAGTGCTTTTTGTAAAAATGTCTTAATGCTCAGCGAAGTGCCGGCCGGATCGCTTCTGGTATAATTGATCCTGTCTTGCCAGGGAATTTCTCCGGGCGTGATTTTCTTATATCGGATATGTTTGATGGCCATGCGATGGATAAGTTGCCGGAGCTCCCGTACGTTGCCTGGATACTCCCTGTTTACAAGATATTCCATAACGCAGTCGTCAAACTCCGGGCATTCATGGCCGGGGAAACTATTGCGCAGGAAATGTTTTGCCAAAAGGGGAATATCCTCAACCCTTTCTCTCAGCGAAGGCATTCGGAACTCAAAATCCGCAATCCGGAAATAAAGATCCTGCCTGAACTTGGAAGTGCTCATCTGCTCCTTTAGATCTTTGTTGGTAGCACATACAAGACGGAAGTTGGTAGTGCGCCAGGCATTGCTGCCCACTTTTTTGTACGTTCCTTCCTGGATCACACGCAACAGTTCTGCCTGCAGGTGCATGGGCATTTCTCCCACTTCATCAAGAAACAAAGTTCCTTCATTCGCGAGCGCAAAGGCTCCTTCCCTTGATTGAAGGGCGTTTGTATACGAACCTCTTTCATGTCCGAAAAATTCGCTGCCCGACAACTCAGGTACAATAGTCGTGCAATCAACCAATACAAGATCCTTTTTGTTCTGGCGATTGTCGATTGTATGGATCAGGCGAGATACCAGCTCTTTCCCGGTGCCAGATTCTCCGATAAGCAGTACCGAAACCTGGGAAAAAAGTGCAACTTCTATCACGTCTTTTAAAAACGTTTTCCAGCTATTGCTTTCTCCGATAAGGTTTTTTTTAACGGTGGGCGATTCAAGAATGGCATGTATGCGCTTGATTCTTTCCGTGAGTGCAACTACATACTCGATCAAATCCTCTTCTCCTATCCATTCGATAATATCGTATAAAGCAATACTGGTATTCATCCACAAAGCATCCAGTTTCCTGGGTTGATTTTTTTCAATAATTATTATTAGCTGGCCGCTCCTGTTTTTCATGGTATAGGATTCATGAAGTACCTGATCAACCGTTTCTCTATCCGGTATGGTTTCTGCAAAAACAAAAAAGGGGAGGTCTTCCAGCAATTCACATTGCTTCATAAAACCAGCAAATTTTTGTAATTTATCTTTATACAGACCGTTTGGAGAAACATCTTTCCAAAAGATCATCTGTTCATCTGCCTTGGACTTCATGTTAACTTCGTTGGGGTTTCAGGTAAATGCGTTTGCAGGAACGGATAGGCTTAGGCCTTCACCGCATGCCAGCCTTGCTTTTCTAGGGGGATAAAATGGTAGGGCAAGCATGTGTAAGGTGACGACAAAGCATTGACGCAGTATAAGATGAGTCAATACAATATTTTCGATGGGTAGGAAGCCTGCTTTACTGTTTGGATGAAAAAAGAAAGGAAAAACTTATGGGTTTAATCAGTCCTAGGTATTGAATTTACAATGAACATTCTTCCATGCTGCTGATAACACGCTTCCAGCTTGCGAAGTATAACCGAACTGATACTAAACTACCGATAATATCTAATTTTGCAAACTTTATTTTCTAATAATTTCCCCTGTGTTAATTGCCTTTATTGCTGCCTTATGTTATTAAAAAGCCTGTCTAAACTACAAACTGAAGTCTTTACATTAATCTCTGATCACCAACAAAGTGAATTGTTTGAATATCTATGCTCATGGATTTAAGACAGCCAAATGATTGCACAGAAAATCTCAGTTTTTTATTTCTCCAATGCAATCGGGTGCATAAAGAATCGGCCCGTTAGATAAACAGGATGTGATAAGCCAGAGACAAGCCCGGCTTGTCACACGCTATAAAGTCGGGCCCCGTTGGTTCCTTGATTGATGGTATCTTTGGCGGGTATGAGTACACAGGTTCAGCTGGTTGAATGTCCGCGCGATGCCATGCAGGGCTGGAAGTCTTTTATTCCTACGGAAGCAAAGATTGAATATATTCAATCCCTATTGAAAGTAGGATTTGATACCATTGATTTTGGCAGTTTTGTTTCACCCAGGGCCATTCCGCAGATGGCTGATACAGCTGAAGTGGCTGGCAAGCTTGATATGCAGCACAGCCGTTCCAAGCTGCTGGCCATCGTAGCCAATGAGCGGGGTGCCCGGGAGGCGGTTACCCATGACGTGATCAGTTACCTGGGTTTTCCTTTTTCCATATCGGAAACTTTTCAGCAACGCAACACCAACAGCTCAATTGCGGCATCCCTGGGCAGGGTAGAGGAGATCCAGCAAATTTGTATCCGCTCATCCAGGCAATTGGTTGTTTATATCTCTATGGCATTTGGCAATCCTTACGGCGATGCTTATACGCAGGAAATTGCCTGTGGCTGGGCGGAAAGGCTGGCGGATATGGGTATAAGCATTATTTCCCTGGCGGATACGGTCGGACTGGCAAACACTGCCCAGGTAGAAAACATGACCCGTTTCCTGGTGCAACAGCTGCCTGGTGTGCAGGTCGGGGTGCACCTGCATTCAACGCCTGCAAACTGGAAGGAAAAGACCGGTGCTGCATTCCGGGCCGGCTGTACCCGGTTTGACGGGGCGCTCAAAGGAATCGGGGGCTGTCCGATGGCGGGCGATGCCCTGGTGGGCAATATCGATACAGAGAAGATGATTGATTATTTTGAAAGTATGGCCGTGCTACCTTCCTTGAACAGGGAGGCCTTGCAAAGATCTGTCCGGCTGGCTGCGCGGTTGTTCAGCTAAGCAACAGGACGGTTCAGCTTGCAGGAAGGAAATGAGGGTGATCGGATTTTAGCAGGCAAGGTATTTACTATTTACAACCGGTGTCACAGCCGCCACGAATTCATGAAATTATTTGTCGACATAGATATTCCGCTACCTGGTGGAACAACCATCCGGCACACCGATCCGGTTCTGCTGATCGGATCCTGTTTTACACAGCATATCGGCAACCGGCTGGCCGACTTAAAATTCACAACCCTGCAAAATCCGAACGGCATCCTGTTCGATCCGCACAGTGTTTGCAGCAGTTTGGTCTCGTATATAGAAAACAAGCCTGCCGGTCCGGCCGATCTTTTTTTCCTCCATGAGCTTTGGCAAAGCTGGCAGCATCATTCCCAGTTTTCCGGCATGGAACCAGAAGACGTACTTGCCGGCATCAACCGGGCGCGGCAGGAAGCTCATGCATTCCTGAAGAAGTCCCGCTGGCTGATCATCACGCTTGGAACGGCTTTTTCCTACCGCCTGCAACAAACAGGAGAAGCGGTTGCCAATTGTCATCGCGCGCCCGCACAGTGGTTCAACAAGCATTTGATGGAGATTGATGACATAGTTGACGGGCTGCGCACCTGTCTGGACAGCTTGCATGTGCTCAACCAGGAGCTGCGGATCATCTTTACCATCAGTCCGGTCAGGCATATCCGCGACGGCGTGATAGAAAACAATAGAAGCAAGGCACGACTGATTGAAGCGGTTCACCAGGTTGTAAAAAACTACAGCAATACGCATTATTTTCCTGCCTATGAACTCGTCATTGATGTCCTCCGCGACTACCGCTTCTACGACATCGACCTGGTGCATCCCAATTACGCCGCCACGGATTTCGTGTTCAACAAATTCATCGGATCCTATACAGCTCCTGAGCTATCCGGCCTGATCGAAGAAATCAAAAAGATCAATCTAGCATTCCGCCACAAACCATCCTACCCTGCTACTGCGGCACACAAGAAGTTTTTAGAGAGCATGCATGCGCGTATACAGACCCTTCAGCAAACCTATCCTTATTTAGATTTCAATGAGGAAGAACGCTATTTTGCGGGCAGGTAATTGGGGGAGGATTTTGTAGGGCGAACTAGAGAGATTAGCAGGCCGGTTGTGTCCCTCTGCATTACGCTGAAATACAAAAGAATCCTGCTCTGTAAGGAACAATGGGTAAATGAAACAAGCTTGGACTCAATAGTGACTCCTATGATCCTTTATCAGAACCTTACTTATGCAGAAATGCCGTTGAACTATCCCGCCAGTAAAGAAAATCGGATAGGTTACATAAGTAAGGAAGCGTTTTATGTGAAGTGAAAGGTGAAGGATGTGCTTTCTGATCTGAATATGATTGAGAACCGTTTTCATGATTGAAATTTTCTATTGATCTGTCCGATTCTAATGATAACCTGTTACAGGTTGAACCAGCAGTTAACGGCCAAGGGATTTGTGCAGTAGCGCGCTGGTCATGGGAAAATACCGGAAACGCATCGTAGCCAATACTGCGATTTACGCAAGCGGGGCGGATGTGGTAACAATGATCCCCTTTTGTATGGCATCAGCATTCGTTCAAGCGGGCGTATGCAGCCAGGCAGAACAGTCTACAAGCAATGGATATTCTTTCGGTACCTGTGGTAGGAAAACGTAAGAAAGAATTCTACTTGTATAAAGCCTTGAATTTTGGCATTTGAAAATATTCTGTACATTGGTTTAGCTATCGGCTTAGATCGGTTTGTCAATACTTGCGGCAGGATCGGTTATTGTATTGATCTGCGTGGCAAGTTTTGCTATTCACGGTCGTGGTACATTGTCTCCAGCCGACCCGACAAAGAAATTGGTGATATCAGGACTATACAAGTTTTCCCGCAACCCGATGTATATTGGTGTAACAATGATGTTAGCGGGAAAAAGCATTTTTTTTCAGTCTTATACATTACTTGTCTACGCCGTCTTGATTTTTATCGCCTTTAACACTTTTATCATATTTTTCGAAGAACCTCGTTTGCAGGATGATTTTGGGAATGAATACAACGAATACACCAGGAAGGTGCGCAGATGGCTTTAATGAAAAGCTGAACAGCATGTATTTTCCCTGTTACACAAATCTTCCTCCAGCACAGAAAACAACAATCTATCAAGCTGCTCTATGGAAAGCTTCCGCTTTGCCGTCTCAGGGAAACCAAGCTTTTCAGCATGCTTGGAAAAACAATGTTTTGTTCGCTCTTGCTCTTTGTTGCATCGTCTCTCTCTGCCCGGAAGCATATACTACCTGTAATTGACATGCATCTTCATGCCTATGGTGCCAACGACCAAGGCCTGGTTTCTTTCAGCTGCACAAAAGCGAGACATCTTGTTTAACAATGCCGCCCGGTTTCTGCGGCTGACAGAAAAAGAGATCAAGGACATGCAATAAAACCCTTGATCAGTGAGGCATTGCCAAAGCATGGAAAGAAGGGACTTGTTGCATTGAAACAACCTGGTTCGTTAACGCATCCTTCAGCGATTTCAGTGCGAGGGCTACCACTCCGGTCATGCCTTGGTCATCCAGCGGAACCTCACAGAAGTTTACATTAAAAAACAAGTTTTATCTTTAAATGAATTTGTTTGGGTGAACTCGACAAATTCAAGTGTTCAGATGCTCCCATAGAAGAATCCCCATCAACCCAAAACCTTGCACTTCATGCACTACATTATCCAATGGACGTCTCCCCATTTCCGTAAAAAGATTTGTTCCACATGCCTGCTTGTTTTTTTATTCTGTTTCTCCTGCATATATGCCCAAACTGCTGATGATGATGATTTAACGAAGTCTGCTGACAGCCTGCTTTCCGCAGCGTTCCCGTTACATGAGCCCGGCGTTTCTATCCTGATTGCCCGGAAGGGAAATGTGGTATATAGAAAAGCATTTGGCGCCGCAAACATAGAATTGGGGGTGCCGATGAAACCCGATGGGGTTTTCAGGATCGGGTCTGTTACCAAGCAGTTTACAGCGATCGGCATCCTGCAATTGGTTGAACAGGGAAAGCTTTCTTTGCAGGACAGCATTCAAAAATATATTCCTGACTTTCCCTCAAAAGGTTACACCATTACCGTTGAACATCTCCTGACGCATACTTCCGGCATCCCTGATTATTCAAATGCAGATACAACACATCATCCCGATGTTGAAAGACATGATTTCACACCAAAACAACTCATAAAATCTTTTGATTACATGCCGCTTCAGTTCAAGCCCGGAACCAAATACAACTACTCCAATTCCGGATATGTGCTGCTGGCTTATATTATTCAACAGGTTGCTGGAGATTATCACCGGTACATGAAGGAACATGTTATTGGCCGTGCCGGTTTGCAACACACCCTTTTTGCGCATGAACATACCATTGTTCCCAACCGCGTGGAAGGTTATACAAGAGACAAGGGCTTCTTTGAAAACTGTGAATACCAGACAGCCTCCCTGGCATTTGGATGCGGCGATTTGCTATCTACCACAAGTGATTTGTATCAGTGGAACAATGCGCTGCTCAGTTATAAATTGGTAAGTAAGGAAGGGTTGCACAGGGCTTTCACACCTTATAAACTGAACAATGGTACTTACACCAACTATGGTTATGGCTGGTTTGTTGATAGCTTTGGCGCAAAGCGGGTTCACCACGAAGGACAGGTAAGCGGCTTTACTGCGTTCGAAGAATACTACCCCGATAAGGATGTGTATGTGGCTGTTTTAACCAACCAGTTATCCGGTGAAGATAAAACCGGTTTCAGTGATGGAAGGTTCAGACTGTTTGACAAGATTTTTTCTCTTGCTGCCGGAAGCCGGCCTGATAAGGAAGTTGTACTGGATGATGCTGCGCTCGATAAAAATACCGGGACGTATGCTGCCACGTTCAAAGAAAACCAAACACTGACTATTTATAAAGATCATGGAAAACTATACATGGACCTTTCCAACGGAACAGGCAAACACATGGTCATGCTGCCATTATCTGACACCCAATTCCTGTTGCCGGATATAAAGCAGATGCGGACGATCTGTACGTTTATCCTGGAGGAGGGCAACGTGCAAAAGCTTATACTCAAACAGGACAAGGAATACGAATGGAAAAAGATAAAATGATACCCCTTAATCTGAACTGGTATAAGATCATACCACAAATCCCACTTCATCCCGCAGGTACTCTTCCAGCTTCTCCAGTAAAATCAATTGATTCAGTGCGCGGTGGAGGTTTTGCTCGGGAAAATTGGTTTGATAATAGATGTCGTTGTTGAGAAAGTCAGTTACGAAGCGGAGTGACTGCATATAGGTCATGAGCAGGCCGCTGTAATGGATGTCTTTTTTCTCTTGTTCGGTGAACAGTTCACCTGTTCTGGATAAATAAGATTGAACGATGGCCTGGTAGTACGCCGGCTGGATGTCTATCTTTTCCCAGGCTGTACTGTTTTCATCGACCGTGCACGACATGGTGCGGATCAGGTCGCCGATATCGGAAAAAAAATGGCCGGGCATCACCGTGTCCAGGTCAACCGGGCAGATGGCTTCGCTGGTTGTGCGGTGGAACAGGATATTGCTGATCTTGCCGTCGTGGTGCATCAGGCGGACAGGATAATCCCCATTGTTGCAGATGTGCTGGTAATAGCCAACAAGTCTTTTTCGCTGCCGCAGTTCGGCGATCACGTGCGTGGCCCGCAGGAGCCGCATGATGCTGCCGCCTTCGATAGCTTCCTCAAACTGCCGGTAGCGGAGCAACAGGTCATGAAAGTTGGGCAAGGGGATGTAAAGCTGGTGTTCGTCCAGCCCGGTCAGCGCATCTACAAACGCGGCAAAGCAGGAAGCAGCTGCACCCGCATCCCGGCTGCTGGTCGCTACCGAATGGGTGTATGAATCCTGAATATACGCTGTCGCCTTCCAGATATTGTCATCCGCATCGATCCAGTAGTCTTTGTGGTGATGCGAAGGCACCAGCGCAGGTATATGTACATCAGATTGCTGCTGCAGGTGGTTGTAGATAAGCCGGTAGTTGAGGATCACGTTTTCAGGCCGGCTGAATACCCGCTGGTTCAGGCATTGCAGCACAAGCGGGTCTGCATCGTCTGTAAACAAGATCTTGTAAGTCCGGTTGATCAAACCGTTGCCTAGCTTTTCAACAACCGGAATCCCGTGTCCGAACTGGGCGGCTGCTTTAAGTACAATGTTGTCGTTCATGCACGTATCAATGTGGGTTTGGTATTCCTGTCCTGTCAATGCATCCGGTCGCCCCGCAGCTCTATCCGGTTCATCACGCCCGCTTCCCACTCCAGCCACGCTGCCCAGCGCGTCCGCACTTTGTCCCGCTCTATATAAGTTTCCGCCAGCTCTATAAACAGGTGGTAATGGCCGGCTTCGCTTTCCATAAAGCGGCGGTAGAACGTGCGCAGGTAGGGGTCTTCCAGTCCTTCGCTGAGCCGCTTGAACCGCTCACAGCTCCGCGCTTCTATCAGGGCAAAAATGAGCAGCTTGTCGAGCAGGCTATCCTGCGGGGAGCCATCCTTCTTTTGAAATTGAAGAAGTTCATTTACATAAGCGTCTTTTCGCTGGCGGCCTAATTGAAGTCCCCTTTTTTTCAGTTCGGCAATTACCATGCGAAAATGACCCCATTCTTCTGTAACGATCGGTGAGAGGGCTTCTACAAGTTCCTGCTTCTCCGGATAGCGCTGGATCAGCGAGATGCAGCTGGAAGCAGCTTTTTGTTCACACCAGGCATGGTCGGTGAGGATCGCTTCCAGTGAAATGCTTGCCAGGTCTACCCAACGCGGGTCTGTAGGCAGCTGAAGTCCTAGAATGTTTTTTTGTTCTGGCACCCCGTTCATAGCCCGCAAATTTACAGGGAATCCGGCTCCAAGTTTAAAATCTTTCCGTTCTTTGTTTAAACAAACAACCGCGCTTGGCAGAAGATTTTTTACGCAAAAAGCTCGATGAAAGAAAAGCGCTGCACGCTTTCAGGCAGCTGCGCCTGCAGCGCAATGCGGTTGATTTTTGCTCGAATGATTACCTGGGCATAACAAAACAGGCCCTGCTGGAACAGTGGATGCATGACAAGGAAGACAGTCCCTGGCCTTCCGGCAGCACCGGTTCCCGCCTGCTCACCGGAAATTACTCCCTGGTCGAAGAAACAGAAAGGGAGCTGGCCCGGTTTCACAAAGCGCTTGGCGGACTGCTCTTCAATTCCGGCTATGATGCCAATGTCGGACTGCTCAGCTGTGTGCCCCAGCGCGGTGATACGATCTTATATGATTACCTGATCCATGCTTCCCTGCGCGATGGCATCCGCCTGAGCTTTGCACAAAGCCTTTCCTTCGGGCACAACAAGCTGGATGAGCTGGAAAAAAAACTCCGGGCAGCTACCGGAAATCTCTTTGTCGTCACGGAATCTGTTTTCTCGATGGATGGGGACACAGCGCCCTTGCCTGCAATGGCAGCCTTGTGCAATCAATACGGAGCCCGGCTCATCGTAGACGAAGCCCACGCAACCGGCGTGGTTGGTGAACAGGGAGCGGGACTGGTGCAAGCGCTGCAGTTAGAAGACTCCTGCTTTGCGAGGATCCACACGTTTGGCAAAGCCTGTGGCGCGCATGGAGCCATCGTCCTGGGCAGTGAGCTGCTGCGGGATTATCTCATCAATTTTTCCCGTCCCTTTATGTACAGCACGGCGTTGCCGCCGGCCAGTGTAGCAGCCATCCGGGCATCCTATCAAATATTCCCTCACATGCAGGCAGAACGCCAACAGCTGGCAGGGCTCATCAATGCGTTCCAGTCGGCCGCTTTGCCTTGCCAAAAGCTGGTGAGCCAAACACCCGTGCAAGGTGTTGTTGTACCGGGCAACAGCGAGGTCAGGGCTCTTGCGGCCCGGCTGCAGGAACGGGGGTTGGACGTACGGCCCATCCTGTATCCTACCGTACCCAAAGGAGAGGAGCGCCTGCGCATTGTACTGCATGCTTTTAATACAGCGCAGGAGTTAGCGGAATTAATCGCTGGCTTGTGTGCCGCATAGAACTAGGGTCCATCTCGCGGAGATGCACAAGCGTTAGATCACTTTCTTATTCTATAAAATTTATTCTACTTTTAAGCCTTACGAAATCCCCAGTATGAGACTTGTCCCTTTTTTGCTATCGGCCGGTATCACTGTTTTGCTGATCCTTGCCTTCAATACCAGTCTGGTATTGCCCGCGCCGCTTGGTAAGCTGCTGAGCCCGCAGCATGGCGTATGGCAAAACGCAGACCCGGCAGATGAGGATTACAACGCGAGCCTGGTGCTGCCCGGGCTGAAAGGAAAAACAGAAGTTTATTTCGACGACCGGCTTGTGCCGCATGTATTTGCTGAGTACGATGAAGATGCTTTTTTTGTGCAGGGCTACCTGCATGCCCGCTTCCGCCTCTGGCAGATGGATTTCCAGACCCGTGTCGCTGCCGGCCGGCTCAGCGAAGTGCTGGGCGACAAGAACGGTTTAAAGGATATCCTGAACCGGGTTGACCGGTATTTCCGCCGCCTCGGATTGCCTTATGCCGCAGAAAGATCCCTGAAGCTGATTGAAGCTGATTCGGCTACCAAGATGTTCTGTGATTCGTATACGGCCGGGGTGAATGCCTATATAAAGAGCCTCACTGAAAGCAGCATGCCGCTCGAGTACAAGCTGCTGGGCTTTCAGCCCGAACCCTGGTCAAACGGGAAGACAGCCCTTTTCTTAAAATTTATGTCGTTCGACCTGGCGGGCTATGAAAAAGATTTTGAGTACACTGCTGCCCGCAATGCTTTTACCAAAGAATTGTTCGACCAGCTTTATCCCGACTACCAGGGTTTTGTTGATCCGGTAGTACCAAAGGGAACCGTCTTCGATCAACCGGGCATTGTTCCTGTAAAGCCTGCCGATGCTGACTCCATCTATTTCAATTATAAAAAGGCCGGCAATGCGCTGCCGGGTGAACCCTTGAAACCTGATCGCGAGAACGGAAGCAACAACTGGGCGGTAGGGCCTGCCAAATCAAAAAGCGGCCATCCCATCTTGTGCAACGATCCGCACCTGGGCCTGAACCTGCCTTCGCTCTGGTATGAGATCCAGCTTCAAACACCCCGCTTTAATGTGTACGGCGCTTCTTTTCCCTGCTCGCCGGGTGTGGCCATTGGCTTTAACGACAGCTGTGCCTTTGGATTTACCAATGCCGGCCGTGATGTGCGTGATTACTACGCCATCCGGTTTAAAGACGATACCAGGAAGCAATACTGGTTCAATGGGAGCTGGAAAGACACCGAGCTGCGCATAGAACGCTTCAAAGTAAAGAACAAACCCGATGTGCTGGATACGGTTGCTTACACGGTGTTTGGTCCGGTATTGTTTGATAAAAATTATACAGGCGGACGTGTCACCAACGGCGAATCCTATGCCGTAAGATGGAAGGCACATGACCCCAGCAACGAAGTAAAAGTATTTTACCTGCTCAACCGGGCCCGCAACTACAACGACTATCTTACTGCCATCAAGAACTTTCACACACCCGGACAAAACTGCATTTTCGCAGCCAAGAACGGCGATATTGCCCTGTGGGCGCAGGGAGAGTTTCCGGCCAAGTGGAAGCGGCAGGGCGAGTTTGTAATGCCCGGTTACGACAGCAGCTATATGTGGCAGGGCATGATCCCGCAGGCTGAAAATCCGCACCAGCTGAATCCGGAAAGAGGCTTTGTAAGCAGTGCCAACCAGTACCCGGCCGACTCATCTTACCCGTACTACATGGGCGGTTCGTTTGCGCCTTACCGGGGGCTGTATATCAACCAGCGCCTGTCTGCCATGCAGCAGGTGACCCTGCAGGATATGATGAAGCTGCAGACCGATAACTACAATGTACTGGCCGGCTCCGTGCTGCCCCATATGCTGAAGGCAGTGGATGAAAGCAAGCTGCTGGAGGGTCAAAAGCAATACTGGAACACCTTGAAAAGCTGGAGCGGCTATAACAACCCGCAGGAAGAAGGCCCGACCATATTCGACATCCTGTTCGATAGCCTGCATGCTGTGGTGTATGAAGATGAGCTGGCCGGTGTTGAGCATGTTCCGGCACCGTATGAAAGTGTGCTGGCAGAAGGCATCGTACAGGATTCTGCATACCGGTTTTTTGATGATATAAGGACGCCCCGGAAAGAAACCCTGCAGGACGATGTCATGGAAGCCCTCCGAAGGGCCATGCCCGTTTTAGAAAAGGCAAGAACTTCCAACAGCTTGAAATGGTACCAGTTCAAAGATACCCATATCAACCACCTGCTCGCCCTGCCTTCATTCAGCCGCCAGCACATCAATACCGGCGGGGGCACTTACTCAGTCAACGCTACGCGCGATGACCATGGTCCCAGCTGGCGGATGATTGTGCACCTCAGTCCGGAGATCGAGGCATACGGTGTATACCCCGGCGGACAAAATGGCGACCCGGGCAGCATGTACTACGATAATTTTATTGGCACCTGGCAGCAGGGAAGGTATTACCGGCTTTGGTTTATGAAAAAGCAGGAGGCGCAGAGCAACCGGATCAAATGGAAAATGACCTTTGATAGGGGATAGAAAAACTTTTTACTATGACAAAATTCCTGGTTTCCCTTGTACTGATCATGCTGCTCAGCTTTGCAGCCTGCTTATACCTGCCGTGGTGGAGCATTGCGCTGGTGGCCTGCATCATTGCTATTTTGATTCCGCAAAAGCCGCTCCCTTCTTTCACCACCGGGTTCCTGGCCTTGTTTATTTTGTGGTCGGCATTTGCTTTGCTTGTCAGTATAGGAAATCATCACCTGCTGGCGCAAAAAATGTCGGTGGTCATGTTCAAAGCAGCCAATCCTTTTTTACTGGTATTTGTTTCAGGGTTGATAGGAGCGCTGGTAGCCGGCTTTGCAGCCCTTACAGGGAGCTATGCACGGAAGCTGCCGCGCAGAGAAACAGTAAGATAGAACGCTGCGCCGCTTGCTTGTATGATGCCGTCCCTGTCCTGCAAAAACCTAATTGTGGCCTATGCGTACCCTGCTGATCGTGCTTGTTTTTATTTCTTCCTCCTGCTTTGCCGGAAAAATTTCGGGTACCGTAACAGACCAGGCAGGCCATCCGCTTGGCTATGCTTCTATCCTTGTAAAAGGCACCGGTATTGGCACCACCGCCAACAGCGCGGGAAATTATTTCCTGGAATTGGAACCTGGCAAATACACCCTTGTTTGCCAGTATGTAGGGTATGAAAGGGTGGAGAAAAGCATAACGCTGTCGCAGGCAAATGAAACCTTGAACTTCACACTGGCATTGCAGCAAACAAGCATGAAAGAAGTGGTGGTAAAACCGGGCGGAGAAGATCCTGCCTATGAGATTATCCGCAATGCCATTAAAAAGCGGAACTACTATCTCAACCAGGTCCCGGAATTTCAATGCCAGGTGTATACCAAAGGACAGCTCAAGCTGCGGGGCACGGGCAAAAAAATCTTCGGGCAAAAAATTGATCTTGGTGATGACGATGGTGATACCAGCAAGGCCAAGATGCTTTACCTCACAGAAAGCATCGCCACCTATTCTGTACACAAGCCGGGCAAGGTAAAGATTGATGTGACCTCTACAAAAGTGAGCGGCGAAAGCGATGGCTTTGGACTGAGCCATCCGCAGTTTATCTCATTTTACGAGAACAACATCAACATCGCCAGCAACCTGAACCGCCGCGGTTTTGTTTCGCCGATTGCCGACAATGCGCTTAACTATTACAGGTTTAAATACAGGGGTGTATTTGTTGAAGATGGAAAAGAGGTCAATAAAATTGAAGTGATCCCCAAGCGCAAGTACGATCCCCTGTTTTCAGGATACATCAACATTACAGAGAATGACTGGCGCATACACAGCGTGCAGCTGCGGCTTACCAAGGAATCGCAAATTGATTTGCTCGATACACTCCGGATTGAACAGCTCTATATTCCGCTGGAAAAGGATGTATGGGTGATCAAAAGCCAGGTCTTGTATCCGGCCGCCAAGTTTTTTGGCATCGAGGCATACGGAAGCTTTGTAAACCTGTACGCAGATTTTGACATCCATCCTGTTTTCAGCAAAAAGTTTTTTGACAACGTTTATCTCACCTTTACCGACAGCTCCAACAAACGGACCAATGCATTCTGGGATTCTATCCGGCCTGTTCCCCTCCAGGTCGAAGAACAGCTTGACTACATCAAGAAAGACAGCATCGAGCAGGCACACAACAGTGCAGCCTATCTCGACTCGATGGACAAAAAAGCGAACAAGATCAGTCTGCCCGGATTTTTGCTGCTCGGCCAATCGTTCAACCGGCGCAGCCACCGCGAATACTATTCCATCTATCCGGTCATGAATGCCATCAGCTTTAACACGGTGGAAGGCTGGGTGGTGAACCTGGAAGGGACGTATACCAAGCGGCTCGACAGCATCCGCGACAGCCGGAAGGCCTTCCTGCTATCGCCCACCTTGCGCTATGGCTTCAGCAACCACCACCTCAACGGATCCCTGCGGGCAGGATATACGTTTGGCAAACAGTATTATTCCTCTTTTTCCCTGAGCGGGGGACGGGATGTATTTCAGTTTAACAATACCAACCCCATCACGCCGCTTACCAATACATACAGCACCTTATTTGAGAAGCGGAACCTGATGAAGATCTACGAAGCCTGGTTTGCACGGGCGGGCTATACGCAAGGCCTGGGTGACGGATTGACCGTACTGGCCGTGCTGGAATACCAGGACCGCCTGCCCCTGGAAAACACGACTGATTTTAAGATCCGGGATGTAAGCCGGCGGCAGTTTACACCCAATTACCCGGTTGAGCGGATCGGCCGCAACATCACCCGCCACCAGGCCCTGGTAAGCTCGTTCACCATTACCTGGCAGCCCGGGGGCCGTTACATCCGCTTTCCAGACCGCAAGATCAGCATCGGTTCAAAATATCCCCGCCTCCAGCTCAACTACACCAAGGGCTACGACCAGGTGCTAGGCAGCGATGTGAACTATGATAAATGGCGCTTCAGCATCAGCGACAACCTCAACTTAAAGCTTGCCGGCAAGTTCCGCTACCGGTGGTCGATCGGCGGATTTATCCACCGGAGCGCGGTTGAGTTCCCGGACTACCAGCATTTCAATGGCAACCAGTCTGTTTTCGCCGGTGCTTATGTAAGCAGTTTCCAGCTGGCTCCTTATTACCTGAACAGTACGGCCAGTACATTTTATACAACACTCAATGCCGAACACCATTTCGGCGGACTGCTTACCGGCAAGATCCCCGGCATTCAAAAGCTCAACTGGTACCTGGTAGGCGGCACCAACACGTTTTATGTAAATCCGAAGAACAATTACATCGAGGTATTTGCCGGGCTGGAGAATATCTTCCGCGTGCTGCGGGTTGATTTTGTGCAGTCTTTTTCTACCGGCCGTTCTCCCTTCAGCGCGATCAGGCTGGGCTTCCAGGGAGCTATACTGGGCAATTAAGGCTTGCAGGGTGTTTTGTATCTTTGCGCCCAGTTTTATCACTATGGCTGTATTACACAACAGGATTTCGCAGAAGGAGTTAAAGGAATTGTTGTACCAGGAAACAGAACCGCGCACAACCCTTTCTTTCTACCAGTATTTCAGGATCGATGATCCGCAGCAGTTTCGCGACGGGCTCTACAAAAACCTCCATGCATTAAAAGTATTTGGCAGGATCTACGTAGCGCATGAGGGCATCAATGCGCAGATCAGTGTACCGCAATCCCAATTTGCTGCGCTGAAGGAATCGCTTTATTCTATCCAGCCCATGAACGGCATGCGCCTCAACATGGCCGTCAATGACAATGGCAAATCATTCTGGGTGCTCAAGATAAAGGTGCGGGATAAAATTGTTGCTGATGGCATCAACGATGCGCAGTTTGACATGGGCAAAAAGGGCCAATATGTAAATGCCGAACAATTTAACCAGCTTACCGAAGACCCCAATACGATCGTGGTAGACATGCGCAACCATTATGAGTATGAAGTAGGCCATTTCGAAGGGGCCCGGGAAGTACCCAGCGACACTTTCCGCGAGCAGCTGCCGATGGCGGCTGACATGCTGCAGGCAGATAAAGACAAAAATATCATCATGTACTGCACGGGCGGCATCCGCTGCGAAAAGGCCAGCGCTTACCTCCTGCACAACGGATTTAAGAACGTATTTCACTTAGAAGGCGGCATCATCAATTACACCAACCAGGCGCGAGAACAAGGGCTGCCCAATAAATTTATCGGAAAGAATTTCGTTTTCGACGACCGGCTCGGCGAGCGCATCAGTCCCGACATCATCGCCGTTTGCCACCAATGCGGCGGCCCCGCCGACACCCATGTAAACTGCCGCAACGAAGCCTGTCATCTCCTCTTCATCCAATGCGATGAATGCGCCGAACGCTACGACGGCTGCTGCAGCGCCGCCTGCACAGACGTATATCATTTGCCCGAAGAAGAACAAAAACTCCTGCGCAAGGGTAAGCAGAATGGCGTGATGGTGTTTAACAAGTCGAGGAGGAGGAGGTCTGAACCATGATTTACAGGATGGGAGGGATTCTCAGAATCCCTCCCATCCTGTAAATCATGGTTCAAGACTCTCCACCACCCTTCTGTATGTCTCTTCTTCGGATAGCTCCTCCGGCCTGAATGCTTCGCCAATCAGTTTCTCATACAGTTCAATATAACGGCCTGAGATGGTCTGGATCCAGTCTTCGCTCATGGGGGGGACGGTTTGGCCTTCTTTGCCCATGAAGTTGTGGGCGATCAGCCATTCGCGGACAAATTCCTTGCTGAGTTGTTTTTGGCGCTCGCCATTTTGCTGGCGTTCTTCGTAGCCGTCTGCGTAGAAATAGCGCGAGCTGTCGGGGGTATGGATCTCGTCCATTAAATAGATCTGGTCGCCGATCTTGCCGAATTCATATTTGGTGTCTACGAGGATCAGGCCTTGCCTGGCGGCCAGTGTTTTTCCTCTTTCAAAAAGGGCGAGGGCCCAGCGTTCCAGCTGCTCGTAATCGGCTTCGCTTACCAGTGCCTGTTGAATGATTTCTTCTCTTGAAATATCTTCATCGTGACCAACAGCTGCCTTGGTGGAAGGCGTGATAATAGGGGTGGGGAAATAATCGTTTTCTTTCATTCCCTGGGGTAGCGGTACGCCGCAGAGGGAGCGTTGCCCGCTGGCATAGGTGCGCCAGGCATGCCCGGTGAGGTTTCCCCTCACGACCATCTCTACCCGAAAAGGTTCACATTTTTTCCCGACTGCTGCATTGGGTGCAGGCGTGTGAAGGAGCCAGTTCGGACAAATATCTTTCGTGGCCTGGAGCATATAAGCTGCAATCTGGTTCAGGACCTGTCCCTTGTAAGGAATAGGAGCGGGCAGGATCACATCAAAGGCAGAGATCCGGTTGCTGGCGATCATGACCAGCCGGTCTTCCCCAATATAATATACATCCCTGACCTTGCCTTTGTAAAACCCGGTTTGATGAGGAAATTGGTACTGCATATTGCTAAAGTACCGCCCTGCAGCGAGATGGCCAATTTCAAATTGGTGGCTGCTGTACAGGACAAAAAAATTAGCACAGCACCCATACAATCTGTATTTTGCCTCATAATCTCCTAAAACTGCTACCATGAAAAAGATCAACCGGCACGTGTTTGCAGTGTTGATGGCTTCCCTGATCTCGATTGCAAGCTTTGGTCAAAACACCACCATCTCTGGAACGGTCAGAAGCAGTGCCACCAATGAAGTCGTATCGGCCGTATCCATTGTTTTAAAAGGAACCGGCGCCGGTACTTACACGAACGACAAGGGCGTCTTTCAGCTTGTTACCAATAAAAAACCTCCTTATACCTTAGTTGTTACTTCTATCGGCTATGCACAACAGGAAGTGCAGGTTAGCGACCCGTCCACACCTGTTCAGATCAATCTTGAACCGGCCTCTTCCCTCGGCACGGAAGTCGTGGTATCTGCCAGCCGCGTGCCGGAAAGAATTCTGGAGTCGCCTGTTTCGATCGAGCGGGTAGGCGCTGCCAGCATCCGCACCACGCCGGCCACCAGCTATTATGATATCGTACGCACGCTGAAAGGCGTGGATGTTACCACAGCCAGTCTTACCTTCAGCTCGCTCACCACCCGCGGATTTAACGGAAGCGGCAACGCGCGCTTTAACCAGTTTGTAGACGGCATGGACAACCAGGCACCCGGACTGAATTTTTCTGTTGGCTCAGTTGTAGGTTTAACCGAGCTGGATGTGAACAACATGGAGCTGCTGCCCGGCGCTTCGTCTGCCCTTTACGGTTCCGGCGGTATGAACGGAACCCTGCTGATCACTAGTAAAAATCCGTTTGAATACCAGGGCCTGAGCGTGCAGGTAAAGCAGGGCATCATGCATGTAAGCCAGCACGATCCGGTAAAGACTTCGCCTTTTTACGACTGGAGCTTTCGCTGGGGAAAAAAGATCAGCAACAAATTTGCCTTTAAAATAGGCGCCCAGTTTGTGCAGGCCAAAGACTGGCTGGCGACAGACTCCACAAATTCAACCGGGCAAGGGACAGATGGAAAGGCGATTGCCGGTACCAGAAGCACGGATCCCAACTACAATGGCGTTAATCTGTATGGCGATGAAACTTCGGTCAATATCACCGGCTCTACCAGCAATTTCTTAGGCGGTGCAGCCCAGCAGATCATTGCCCTGAATCCTGCTGCCGCGCCGGCCGTGCAGGCCATCCTGGCCACGGATGGTGCCAGGCCGTTCTTAGTATCCCGTACGGGTTACCGGGAAATTGAAATGATCAACAATACAACCGTCAATGCAAAATTGTCCGGTGGCTTGTATTACAAGATCACGCCTTCTACGGAAGCTTCTTTTATTGTGAACTATGGAACAGGCAATTCAGTGTATACGGGCAGCGACCGCTATTCGCTGAAGAACTTAAAGATCGCCCAATATAAGCTGGAAGTAAAAGGCAGCAACTGGTTTGTGCGCACCTATACCACCCGGGAAAATTCAGGGGATGCTTACAATTCCACCATCGCTACCCAGCTTTTCAACGAAGCCTGGAAACCCAGCTACAATGCAGCCAACGCGGCTGGCAGCTGGTTTCCCCAGTATGCAGGTGCTTATTTACAAGCCCGGCTGCAGGGCGCTTCGGCCGCGAATGCCAACCTGATCGCCCGCAATACAGCTGATATCGGCCGGCCGGTACCAGGTACGGACCAGTTCAACAGCCTGCTGGGACAAGTTATCTCCGTGCCCATTCCACGAGGCGGTAAATTTCTTGACAGAACCAATCTGTATCAAACCGAAGGACAATACAATTTAACCAATGCCGTCAAGTTTGCTGAAGTGCTGGTAGGCCTGAGCTGGCGGCGTTTTGTGCTGAACTCGCAAGGTACCCTGTTTGCCGACAGTGCCGGACGCATCAACACAAATGAATACGGGACCTATGTTCAGATAGCCAAAAGAATACTGGAAGACAAGCTGAAACTGACCGGTTCTATCCGCTACGATAAGAACGACAATTTCAAAGGCAAGCTGACACCGCGTTTCTCTGCTGTGTATACAGTAGCGCCCAACCAGAACATCCGCGCCTCTTATCAGAACGCCTATCGCTTTCCTTCCAACCAGAACCAGTGGATCAACCTGAATACCGGTGCGGGTATCCTGATCGGGGGCTTGCCGCAACTGCGTGATTATTACAAATTTTCTTCCAACCCGGTGTATACCCTGGCCAGCGTAACGGCTTTCGGCGCTTCTGCTTTGTCCGGCACGCCCAATCCTTCGCTGCTCAAAGTACAGAACTTTGGCACCTATAAACCCGAGTCCGCCAATTCTGTTGAACTGGGCTACAAAGGGCTGTTCAACCGGACCTTGCTGGTTGATCTCTATGGCTATTACTCCAAATACAAGGATTTTATCGGAAGGGTATCCGTTGTTCAGTCGAGGAACGGTAGTCCGGCCGGCCTGCTCACCGGCGCTTACACCGGTTATTCCGTATCTGTTAACAGCGCGAATACCGTCAACGTGTACGGGTTTGGTTTGGGGGTAGATTACCAGATCAGGAACAACTTAACCGCTTCTTTCAACCTGTCTTCAGACAATCTCGATAACAACGATCCTGCTTTTGCTACTTATTTCAACACGCCCAAGTACCGCTTTAACCTGGGGCTTTCCAACAGCGGGTTTGGATTTGAAAAGCGTTTTGGCTTTGCCGTTCAATACCGCTGGCAGGATGCATTCCACACCCAGGCTGATTTCAAGAATGGCGACGTAAGTGCCTTCAGCACGCTGGACGGACAGATCAGCTATAAGTTCCCGGCCATCCGCTCGCTGGTGAAGCTGGGTGCAACCAACCTGCTCAATCATTACTACCAAACCTTGTATGGCAATCCGCAGATTGGCGGTTTGTATTATGTAAGCTTTGGATACAATGTATTCTGATAGCGGTCCAATTGCAGGGTAGAATCGCGTATCGTCAGCTCCGGCATCAGGATCCTGGTTTCAAACCGGGTCACCGGCCGTTTGCTTTCGATCAAACCGATCAGCAGTTCGGTGGCCAGCTGCCCTATTTCAAACGCAGGCTGTTTTACGGCGGTGAGGGGAGGATGGAGCAGGTCTACCGTTTCAGAATTGGTAAAGCCGGTTAAAGCGATCTCCTGCGGTATGCAGATGCCGCCTTTTTTCAGGGCCATCAGGGCGCCCATGGTAAGGCGGTCACTGGCGGCAAAGATGGCATCAGGCGGTGCGGGCAGCTGGAGCAATTGCCGGATGCATTCCTCTACTTCGAGCAAAACGCTTTGTTCATGCCGGCAATTCTTTACGTATTCAGGCTGGTATGAAATGCCGCTTTCGGCCAGGGCTTGCTGGTAGCCTTTCCATCTTTCCTTGGTAAGGGTCAGCTGCTCAGAAAAGGTAAGGTGCGCGATCCTTCTATATCCGCATTTGATCAGGTGGCGGGTAGCTGTGTAGCCGCCCTGGAAATTGTCGATGATGACTTTGTGGGTATCTATCTCATCCGCGGCCCGGTCGTAAAAAACAATCGGCAATCCTTTTTCATGCAGGGCTTTGATATGGGAAACATCCTTGGTAGCTGAAGAAAGTGAAAGCAATAAGCCATCGACCGAACGCGAGGAGAGATAGTTGAGGTTGGTGATTTCCCGTTCGTACGACTCGTGGCTTTGGGAGATAATAACATGATAGCCGCGGCTGTAAGCGATGGACTCGATACCATTGATGACGTTGGAGAAAAATGTATTGGCAACTTCAGAAACGATCACGCCAATGGAGCGGCTTCTTCTTTCTTTCAGGCTTTGCGCAATCGGGTTGGGCCGGTAGTTTACACTTCTGGCATACTCCTGTACCAGCTTTTTTGTTTCCCCACTGATCTCATAACTTCCCCGCAAAGCCCTGGATATAGTGGAGGTTGACATATCCAGGGCCTTGGCTATGTCTTTGATGGTGGTGGCTTTGAATTTCATTGGGTTTGTTTCTGATCAGTTCCCGGGCCATGCATGAACTGCCTGTAAAAATACGTTTTTTCAGCCGGGTTGCTTTGCCTGTCCTTACCGGTACAGACATCGGGTTCCGGGAAATTGTTGCTTCCACCCCATTCGCATTATATTTGTCCTTTTGCAACGGGCGTGTTACAGCGGTTACCCGATCTGCCTGCTCCCGCTTTTGCCTGCAAAGCTGATAATATTCGCGCATGAAGATTCTTTATAAACTGGTGCATGCATTGTATGTTTTATGGGCTGGCCTCCTGTTTATCATGCTGATGTTTGTGGTGGTGCTGCTGGTTATCCCTGCTTCCTTTTTCGGAAGGATCAGGGGTGGTAATTTTATTTACCAGCTTTGCCGCGCATGGGGCGGTACCTGGTTTGCCCTGATAGGCATCCGCCAGAGAAACATTTACCTGGCTCCGCACGATCCGCACCGGGCCTGCATTTTTGTTGCCAACCATATTTCCTACATGGACATACCCGCCATCATCAAGGCGCTGCAACAGCCCACCCGCATCCTGGGTAAGGCAGAGATGGCCAAGATTCCTGTGTTTGGCTATATCTACAGCCGGGCAGCTGTGATGGTTGACAGGAGCAGTCCCGACCACCGGGCCAGGAGTGTAAAGATTTTAAAGTCGGTTTTAAAAAAGGGTATTTCCATCATGATCTTTCCTGAAGGAACCTTTAACTTGACAGAGCAGCCGCTAAAAGATTTTTATGACGGTGCTTTTCGCATTGCCATCGAAACCGGTACACCCATCAAACCCGTTCTCCTGCCCGATACCCTGGCAAGACTGCATTACCGGAGCATTTTCTCGCTTACCCCTGGTAGAATGCGGGCGGTGTTTATGGATGAAGTGGGTGTAGAAGGATTAACCCTGGCCGACATGCCCGCCCTGAAAGCAAAAGTGCATGCGCTGATGACAGAACAGTTAACAAAACTTGGCTATTTATCTTGACAGACACCAATCATACCCGTAAATTGTTCGAGACTGAACCGGCCGCTTATGTGGAGGTTGTAATCCCCCTGGCCCTGCCGAAAAATTATACCTGGTCGGTGCCGCCTGATCTGCTGGCTGCTGTAAAGCCGGGTTGCCGCGTTGAAGTGGTGCTGGGCAAGAACAAAAAATACGCAGGTGTGGTCAAGCGCATACACCACGACAAACCGGAAGCATTTGAGCCCAAGGACATCCTGAATGTGCTGGATACCGAGCCCATTGTTTTTCCGGAACAGCAACGCTTGTGGGAATGGATGGCATCATACTACAGTTGCAGTGAGGGAGAGGTGATGCAGGCTGCTCTTCCCACCCATCTGAAGCTAAGCAGCGAAACGGTTTTGCTGTACAATGAAGAAGCAGGGGAAGATTTTTCCGGTTTGGATGAAGATGAGTTCCTGGTAGCCGAAGCCTTGCTGATCAAGAACGAGCTGAAGCTGGCAGAAGTGCAACAGATCCTGGATGCTACGCATGTATACCCGGTTATCAAACGGCTGATCGAGAAAAAGATCTGCTTTGTATGGGAAGAGCTGAAAAGCAATTACAAAGAAAAAAAAGAAAGCTATGTGCTGCTCAGTCCGGAGTACCACAATGAAGAAAAGCTGGCCGAGCTGATCAACAAAAAATCCAAAGCACCCAAGCAGATGGAGCTCTTGCTGGCCTTCCTGCACCTGATGAAAACGCAGGGTGAAGTAACCCAGAACGATCTGCTGAAAAAAGCCGGTGCCTCTTTGTCCCAATTAAAAGGATTGATCCAGAAAGATGTGGTCCGGGTTGAAAAGCGCTCTACCGATCGCATCAAATATCTTCCCAAGATCGTTCAGCTTGATTTTACGCTCAGCGAAGCCCAGCAAAGGGCAGCCCGGCAGGTTGATGAAGTGCTGTCGCAAAAACAGGTTTGCCTTCTTCATGGCGTTACGGCAAGCGGCAAGACGCTGATCTATATCAGTCTTATTGCCGGATTGGTAAAGCAGGGAAAACAGGTGCTGTATATGCTTCCTGAAATTGCCCTCACCTCGCAGATCATCCGGCGATTGCAGCATTTTTTTGGCGGACACATCACCGTATACCATTCCAAGTTCAACCACAGCGAAAGGCTGGAGATCTGGAACAAAGTAAAATCGGGCGAAGCCAAGATAATCGTAGGTGCCCGCTCCTCGCTCTTTTTGCCTTTTAAAGACCTGGGCCTGATCATCTGCGATGAAGAACATGATACATCCTTCAAGCAACAGGATCCGGCGCCCCGCTACCATGCCCGCGACGCAGCTATTTATTATGCTTCCCTGCACCATGCAAAAGTGTTGCTCGGCAGTGCGACCCCTTCGATGGAAACCTACTTCAATGCCATGAGCGGAAAGTACGGACTGGTAGAGCTCCTGGAGCGTTTTGGCCAGGTTGAACTGCCCAAGACCGAGATCATCGATACCAAGAAAGCGTCGAGTGTCCGCAACAAGATCATCATCACGCCCTTTCTGAAAGATGCCATTGAAGGCAGCTTGTCGCAGGGCAAGCAGGTGATCCTCTTTCAGAACAAGCGGGGCTACTCGCCTTACCAGGTGTGCCAGGCCTGCGGCTGGATCCCGCATTGCCGGTATTGTGATGTGTCGCTTACTTACCACAAGCTTTCCAATAAGCTGCAATGTCATTATTGCGGAACGGTGTACCCGATGATCAGTACCTGCCAGGCCTGCGGCAACCACCATTTTGTGCAGCATAATTTTGGTACGGAGCGCATTGAAGAATCGCTGCAGGAGCAGTTTCCCGGCGTGAATATCGGGCGCATGGACGTGGATGCGGTGAGGGGCAAGAACGCGCATGATACGCTGATCCAATCCTTCGAACAAAAAAGCATTGATATACTGGTTGGCACACAGATGGTGGTAAAAGGGCTCGACTTTGAAAACGTAGAACTGGTGGGTATTCTGGATGCCGATGCCATATTGGGGTTTACAGATTTCCGCGTCAACGAACGGGCTTTTCAGCTGATGGAACAGGTGAGTGGGCGGGCAGGCAGAAAGGAAAAACAAGGATTGGTGATGATCCAGGTACGCAACACGGCCCATCCTGTGCTTGAGTGTGTACAGCAGCACGATTTCAAACTGTTTTACAAGACAGAAATAGACAACCGCCAGCGTTTTTTTTACCCTCCCTACGCACGGCTCATCAAGCTTACGTTCAAGCACAAGTTCAACAACATTGTAGTGGAAGCTGCCGAGCACTATAACAGCATCGTACAACCGAAATGGGGAAAATACCTGATCGGTCCGGCCCAGCCGGTCGTAAACCGTGTCCGCAACCAGTTCCTCATGGAGCTTCTTTTCAAGCTCCCCAAAGATTCGGCATTGATCAGCCAGGCCAAGCAATCCATCGAAGAAAGCACGGCCCAACTCCACCAGGATAAAAAGTTCCGCTCTGTTGCGGTGATAGTGGATGTGGATCCGTTGTGATCCTGGTTCAAGACAATAAAGTAGAAACTATCTTTACCATGATGACCATTCAACAAAATGTAAATCTCCTGCCTTACAATACTTTCCATGTGCAAGCCATGGCCCGGCAATTTGCTGCTGTACGCAATCCGGGGGAACTGGACGAAGTGCTGGAGGTTTGTCCGCCGCAGCAGCAGCCTGTTCTGGTGTTGGGCGGAGGCAGCAACCTCTTGTTTGTGGATGATTATGACGGGCTGGTGATCAGGAATGAGCTGATGGGGATCACGGTTGTGCAGGAGGACGATGAGTATGCCTATGTGCAGGTGGGAGCGGGGGAGAACTGGCACCGGTTTGTGCAGTACTGCGTGCAGAACGGACTGGGCGGGGTGGAAAACCTGTCGCTGATACCTGGTAGTACAGGCGCTTCTCCTATCCAGAATATCGGGGCTTACGGGGTAGAAGTAAAGGATGTTTTTCATGCATTGGAAGCTTTTCATTTGGGTGACCGGGAAAGGACGACGTTCAATTTGGAGGATTGCGAATTTGGATACAGGGAAAGTGTGTTTAAGAAAAAGCACAAAGGTGCGTTCATTATTTTGCATGTAACGTTTCGCCTGTCTAAAAAGCCACGTTTTAATACGAGCTATGGCGCGTTGGAGCAGGAGCTGGAGAAGATGGGGATACAGGAGCTCAGCCTCCAGGCTGTGAGCGAGGCTGTGATCCGCATCCGCCAAAGAAAATTGCCTGATCCGGCCCGGATCGGAAATGCCGGCAGCTTTTTTAAAAACCCGGAAGTAGATCTATCCGTGTATCAGCAGCTCAAAAAAGACTTTCAAAACATGCCCGGTTATACTACAGGAGAAGAAAAGATCAAGCTGGCTGCCGGCTGGCTTATTGAACAATGTGGCTGGAAGGGATACCGCCAGGGTGATGCGGGTTGTTATGAAAAGCAGGCCCTGGTGCTGGTGAATTGGGGCGGCGCAACAGGCCGGCAGATCTATCAATTAAGCAGTGAGATCGCAGAAAGCGTGGAGAAAAAGTTCGGTGTCAAATTGGAGCGGGAAGTGAATGTGATCGGAAGCCATTTGCGCTAGGCGGTTTGCAAAGCGGAACGCACACTTCATACAACAAATCCCCTATTTCAATCACTTCGGTCGGGTCGGGACTAGACAGGTGAAAAAAGAAACACTACATTTGATTCACCTAATAAACATTACTCTATTTGTAAACCTAAACACATGACCAAGATAATCACCCTGTTTTCCCTTTTCTTACTTGTTGCTGTTTTCGTACAGGCACAACCAGCCAAAGATGTGTTTGTGGAAATCGGCGGGCCCGGACTGGCTTCTTTTAACTACGATATGCGTTTTACCAACCGCGAAGATGGAATCGGCGGAAGGGTAGGCGTTGGTGGATTCAAGATCGACGATGTAACAGCTGTCTTTATCCCTGTGGGTGTCAACTACCTGATCGGAAAAAACCACCGCGATTATTTTGAGATGGGGGGCGGTGCTACATTTGTAAGCATCAAAGACAGGTATGGCTATAACAATGATGATGTGTTCCGCAGCAGCTTTGGTCACCTGGTTTTTGGTTACCGGCTGCAGCCTGCCAACGGCGGTTTCTTATTCAGGGCATCTATCGTACCTATTTTCGGCAACGGCTTTTTCGTGCCTTATTACGCGGGCGTTGCGTTTGGGTATAAGTTCTAGTAAAGGTTCAGACCAATGACCTTAATGCCTTGCCCTGCGCTTCAGGACGCCGCCGGTGGCTTCCTTGATGGTGCTGGTAAATACAAATGCTTTGGGGTCGATATCGTGTACGATGTTGCGCAGGCGTCTTACTTCCAGGCGGGTAACAACAGTGAAGACGATATCCACCGGCTGGTGAACATCAAAGCTGTCTTTTAAGTAGCCGCGTTCGCCTTTGTAAATTGTAATGCCTCTTCCCAGGTTTAACACCAGCTCTTCTTTGATCTGCGCATTTTCACCGGAGATGATGGTAACACCGGTGTATTCTTCGAGTCCTTCGATCACAAAATTGATCATGCGCGAAGCGGAGTAATAAGTAAGGATGGAGTACAATGCAGTCGGCAATCCCAGCTTGATCGCTGCGATCAGAAAGATGACGATGTTGATGCCGAGGATGATTTCACTGATGGTAAAGCTGACGCGTTTTCCTGTGTAAAGTGCCAGCACTTCGATGCCATCCAGTGCACAACCACCCCGGATAGCCAATCCGATCCCGATACCCATAAACACGCCGCCGAATATAGATACCAGCAACATATCAGATGTAATCTGGGGGTATGGAACAAAACGTAAACACAGGCCCAGACCGATAATTGCTGCAAATGTTCTAATAGCAAAACGGAAATTAACCTGGTAAGCGCCCATGATAATAAGCGGCAAATTGGCTATGATAATGACGTAAGCAATATTGACGTGATAAAGTTCATGGATAAGCAGCGATATGCCGGTAATGCCGCCGTCGAAAAACCGATTGGGAACCAGGAAGCCTTTTAGCGCAAACCCGCAGAAAAGAATACCAACAACAATATAAATAGTGTCTTTCAGGGTTTGAGGTAGATTCAATCCGCTCATGCAGTCGGGTTATGTTAGTTTGGCTTTGATTTGCTTCAGGTGCTGCTCTTTGTTTTCCTTCCGCCAGGCCAGCGCCGTAGGGGTAAAAAAATGATGGTTCTCTAAAAAGCGTACCTGCAGCTTGTTCCATTCTTCTTCTGTATGCAGAAAACCAAATACGGACAGTTCGGTAAACAGCTTGTTGCCGATGGTAAAAAAATCATCGCGGCCCAGGTAATCCAGGTCAGCATCCGCGAGTATTTCTTCCAAATGATTCCGGGGTGATTGTGGTATTTTGGTTGCCATGATCATGCCGCAGATGCACTCGATCTCCTCCGGCTTATAACCATACTGGGGCAAGGTTTCACGGACGATGCGGCAGGATTCTTCCTCATGATCTTTCGCTCCTTTCAGAAAACCTGCATCGTGGTAACAGGCAGCTGTAAGCACCAGCTTTCTTTCATAATCCGGAACGCCTTCTGCTTTGCACAATTTATCAGCTGCATCATACACATCCTTGATATGTTCTACACTGTGATAAGACAAGTGCTTCGGCAGTTCCCTGGCAAGTTTGTTGAGAATAAATTGGCCTGCCTGCTTGAATCTCATATTTTAAGATGGGTAACTAGGTTCAAAAAGCTAATTTATCAAATGTTTTTCTATTTAGAAATTTAACATCCGGCTGGTGAGAATGACAGGCCTGCCCCTATTGGCTGTTTGCTGAACAATAAAAAAGGGCCGGATCTGGACCCGGCCCTCTGTAAAAATCAACTCTTTTATTTTATGTCTCACAGATCTGAATCATCATCACTGCTGTATGATGTAGTGCCCAGGTTTACCATGGAGCCCATCAGGTCTTTGAATTCGATCTTATTTTCAATGATCTTTTTGCTGATGAGTGAATAAGAGGCGAGTCCGTGCAGCACGAATTCCATCAGCAAAGCCCCTTCCTGCTCATTGGTATGCGGATAAGATTTTTTTACCAGCGCATGCAGTCCGTCCACTTTGTACAGCTGCAAGAGTTTGTTCTTGTCCGTAACATTGAGGAACAGGTCGATTGAATTGCCACCATCGAACCAGCGGATGATAGACTTGTACGGGTTTTCTTCTTCTTTTTCTTTTGGAGAAGGGCGCCGTTTTTTAAGTGTCTCCGGATTGGGAAAATATTGGATGAATTGGGAACGGATGGCCTTATCGAGCAGGTTCATCGAAACCTGGAACGGTCCTTCCTGTTCTCCTTCATATACCAGTTCGATCTTGCCGGTTATGGATGGTATGATGCCCACCAGGTCGCTGATCCAGACCTGCGTGCCTTTTTCACCGTTCAGAATGGCCCTTCTTTCTGCCGCGCTCACGGCATTTTCAAAAGCCGCGATGGTAAGGCGGGCAGAGACACCGCTTTTCTTATCTACATACTCATTGTTGCGTGCTTCAAAAGCCACTTGTTCAATCAGGCGCTTTACCAGGTCGCTTACTTTGATCTTTGCTTTTTGCTCTTCATGGATGTCTGCTTCCTGCTCTGTAATAGACAGGGAAGTTTCCAGGTTTTTGGGGTAATGCGTCAGGATTTGGCTCTGGATACGGTCTTTGAGCGGTGTTACGATAGAACCGCGGTTGGTATAATCTTCCGGGTTGGCCGTAAACACAAACAGGATGTCGAGGGCCAGGCGCAGCTTGAAGCCCCTGATCTGGATATCGCCTTCTTCCAGGATGTTGAACAGCGCCACTTGGATCCTGGCCTGCAGGTCGGGAATTTCATTGATCACAAAAATCCCCCGGTTGCTTTTTGGAATGATGCCGTAGTGGATCACGCGTTCATCGGCAAAGTTGAGGCGCAGGTTGGCAGCCTTGATGGGGTCAACATCACCGATCAGGTCGGCTACGCTTACATCGGGGGTCGCCAGCTTTTCGCCGTAGCGTTCGCTCCGGTGTATCCAATCTATAGGAGTAGCATCGCCTTGTTCAGCGATCAGGTCCTTGGCCCATTTTGAAATCGGATCCAGCGGATCGTCGTTGATCTCGCTGCCCTGTACTACAGGAATGTATTCATCCAGCAAGGCCGTCATCTGCCGGGCCATGCGGGTTTTTGCCTGGCCGCGCAAACCCAGGAATAAGATATTGTGTTTGCTCAGCAGGGCCCTTTCTGTGTCCGGGATAACTGAATCTTCATAACCCAGAATGCCCGGGAAAGTAGTTTCCTTGTTCTGTAATTTCTTGATCAGGTTCAGGCGGATCTCTTCTTTGATGCTTTTTGGTTTATAGCCTGATTTTTTCAGTTCGCCTAATGTTTTTATTCTGCTGGTGTCCATTTTCTCTGTTTAGATATACAATTTGTTTTGCTGATGGGCGCGGTTTATCTAGCTCGCACTGCTTTGCTGCAATTGCCGCTGCCTATCTTTTGATTAATACAAAGTCTTTCGCTTGCCGCTTTCGAAATCACGGAAGATAAAGCTTCCCAATTTATCAAGCGAAGCAAAAAAAGCTTTGCCGTTGTTTGTTTCCGTGAATTCCTGTACAAAGCGCTGCAGGTAAGGGTCGGAAGCGATCATAAATGTGGTGATCGGAATTTTCAGCTTCTTGCACTGCGTGGCCAGGTTCAGGCAGCGGCTGGTTATTTTACGGTCGAGCCCAAAGCTGTTTTTGTAATAGCGCTTACCGATCTTTAAACAAGTTGGTTTGCCATCGGTGATCACAAAGATCTGCTTGTTGGGATTTCTTCTGCGCCGCAGGATGTCCATACCCATTTCAAGTCCGGCTACCGTATTGGTGTGGTAAGGACCCACCTGCAGGTAGGGGAGGTCCTTGATCTCAACAGGCCAGGCATCGTTGCCAAACACCACAATGTCGAGCGTGTCTTTGGGATACTTGGTCGTGATCAGCTCACTGAGTGCCATCGCTACTTTTTTAGCCGGCGTGATCCGGTCTTCCCCGTACAGGATCATGGAGTGGGAGATGTCGATCATCAGCACCGTAGAGGTTTGCGAGCGGAAATCGGTTTCCCGGATCTGCAGGTCATCTTCCTGCATCTTAAAAGCTTCCAGCCCATGGTTGATCTGCGCGTTGCGGATAGATTCAACAAAGTCTATCTGCTCTAGCATGTCCCCGAACTGAAAAGGCCGGGTTTCCGGGTTGATTTCATCGCCCAGTCCGG
The DNA here is from genome assembly GCA_015069695.1 of Williamsia sp. GTDB lineage: Bacteria > Bacteroidota > Bacteroidia > Chitinophagales > Chitinophagaceae > JADCRZ01. Next base: position 17,139 of record JADCRZ010000041.1, on the reverse strand, counting down.
GTTTGAATGTGGTGTGATCGCCTTTCTTGGTTTTTTTGAGCTTGCCGAAGATCTCTTCCAGCGAGCGTTTGCGGATGCCTTGTTCTGTTTTGGGCGTGATCTTGATCTCGCCGCTTTGTTTGTTTTCGTCGATATACCCTTTGTCTTTCAGGTCTTCCACAAAATCACCCATACCGTATTCGTCGTTGGTGAACTTGTATTCCTTGTCGAGTTCGTTCATCCATTGCAACGCTTCAGTTACGTCGCCGCTGGTATAGGTAAGCAATTGCAGGAACAGATCCATCATCTGGTCGAACTTGGATTTGCCCTGCTGGTTGGGGTCGAATTTGGAAAAGAAATATCCTTTCATAGATACTAATTTATGTTAAGAAGCATGCAGTGCAGGCCTCCGCTGAGCAGGCAATTGTTTAGTTGTTATTCGTAACCGGAGTAAGTAATTAGGAGCGGTTAGGAAATACAATATACGATAATTACTGTTTTTGCTGAGGACTGTAATAAAATTAACAATGGAATGCCTATTTGGTTGTGAACTGTCTGAACCAGGATTTACAGGATGGGGAGGATCCGGGGATTATAGTGGGCCGATCATCAAACAAGTAAAGTGTTTACCTGCAATATGATTGATCCACTGTAATCCCCAGATCCTCCCCATCCTGTAAATCCTGGTTCAGACAAGTGCAAACCTACTTCTTACCCGAATCCGGCGTGTTGCGGATCACCCCGGGTTGTTCGGGGTTGGGCGTGAGCTTGCTGCCTTTGTACTGCTCATCCAGCATGGTCAAATATTGGATAAGCTGCTGTGCATACGCCACTTCCTGGCGCAGAACTTCTTGTTTGTCCTCCGGCAGGGCACTGTAGTAGGCCATTTGCTGGTTCAGGTCTTTGTGCAGGGCTGCGGAGATCCGGCTGGAAAGTTCCGTATCGCCCGCCTTGTAGCATGACTCCAGAAATTTGAATGAAATATAGTTGTGCCGGTTTTCTTTGCTCACCAGGGCATACGGATGATTTTCGTTCAGGATGCCTTTGTCTGCTTTTTCGAGCAGCTTTTTAGCTTCTTCTTTCCGGTTGTTATCAGCGAGGTTGGCAGCGGCTTCTCCATAAGCCATGCGGATGCTGTTCAGGTGGAGGCGGTTCTGTTCGTCGAAATACACGCCTTTTACATTGGCACCGCCAAACCCGAATTTGTTCATCAGCTTGTCCACCACCCAGTCTGTATTGATGCCGGTATTGTTTTTCACCGGTACCAGGCGGTAGCTCAATCCGTCGTTGCGCAGGTATTGGCCGAATCCCAGTTCGCGGCCGGAAAAGTCGGCGGTGAAGTAGATCGGGCGTTTCCATTGATTGGCGGCAATGATGTTCAGCATCGCCAGATCGTTCTTCTGGATATAGTTCTTGTTGTTCGGGATCTCAAAATCCAGTTCGCTTATAACCGTATCTGCCGGGTTCACCGTTTTGTTGGCCCGAACAACCGCCTCATCTACCTTGAGCTTGAATTTCTTGGTAGGGAAATAGTTCACCAGGTCTCCACCTTGAGTGGCTACTTTCATAACAGGGTCATCACTGCCTACCACATTCTTCATTATATCGTACAAATCGTAGTAAGCGTCAGGCCTAACTTCGTTCCTGGGGTTGTACAGTATATAATCCCGGTTGCGGCCCTGGATCTGTTCCGGGGTCAGGATCACGTCGATAGGATCACTCTGGTTGATCTTATAGCGCAGCTGGTTGATGTACCAGTCGATGCCCAGCAAGCTGTTGTTGATCACGCGGATGTCGGGACGGATCCCTTCTACTTCCTGTGCAAACCAGAGCGGGTACGTATCGTTGTCTCCATAGGTAAACAGGATGGCATTGGGGGCGCAGCTTTCCAGGTAATCTTTTGCCAGGTCAACCGCGAGAAGTTTTTTACTTCTGTCGTGGTCATCCCATTCCTGTGTGCCCATGATAACGGGTACGGCCAGCATACAGCCCAGGGCTGCAATGGCCGTTGCATTGCGCTCGCTTGTTTTTCTTCTCAACCAATCTTCTACCTGCAACACACCCAGTCCGATCCAGATAGCAAAGGCATAGAAAGAGCCCACGTACGCATAGTCACGTTCACGTGGCTGGTTGCCTGCCTGGTTCAGGTACAGTACGATGGCGAAACCGGTAAAGAAGAACAGGAGGCCGGTCACCAGCAGGTCACGCTTGTTCCGGTTGTACTGGAAATAAACACCCAGGAGACCCAGAATAAACGGAAGCAGGAACAGGTGGTTATTGGCTTTGTTGTGCTTGATGCTATCGGGCATCTTCGACTGGTCACCCAGCCGCAGGTTGTCGAAAAAGGAAATGCCTGTAAGCCAGTTTCCATCGCGTACATTGCCCGGACCAAAACCCTGGATGTCATTTTGTTTACCGGCAAAATTCCACATGAAATAACGCCAGTACATCCAGTTCAGCTGGTAGCTGAAGAAGAAGCGCATGTTATCAGCCTGGTTGGGCTTTTGGTCGTCGGCCAGGTTCAGGTACTCCCTGTAAAACGTAGCGTGGCGCTGGTCTTCGCTGGCATCCCATACACGCGGGAAAATCATTTTATCTTCCGGTGCATAAACAGGGGTCATGTCTTTTCCGATCTCTTCGTACTTACCGGGTCCCTTTGTATACTTGGTAACGGAAGAATCGTATTCAGCAGGCTGGGCGGTAAATACTTGTCCGTACAGGAGGGGGAAATCACCGTACTGGTCGCGGCCCAGGTAACCTACCAGTGAGTTGGGATTGTCAACATTGTACATATCCACCGCCGGGTTGGCGTTGGAGCGGATCATGGTCGTGAGATAGGTAGAGTAACCCAGCATCATAAAGGCAATGCTCCAGAGTGCCAGGGTAGCGATCGGCCCCATCCTTTTATATACATAGGAAATACCCCATACCAGCAGGGCAATCCCGGCTATCATACCCACCATGGCGGCACCGGATGTGATAAACGGAAACGCCAGCAGCAGCAGCATGGCTGCCAGCCAGGAACCGACTTTTGTCAGACTCACATTGGCCGAACGGAACATACGGATGCCTAAATAAATCAGCACGCCCATCAGCAGGAAATAAAAAGCAAAGCCGGAGAAGAAGGGGAGGCTCAGACTGTTTACAAACCAGATGTCGAATTTGCCGGCTCCTTCAACTGTGTATTGAATAATGACTTTCTGGACAAACCCGGTGATGGCGCAACCGACTAAAAAAGCCCAGAACGTACCCCAGCGGGTTACGCGGTAGCGTTTGAAATAGTAGATCATGACGATGGCCGGGATGGTGAGCAGGTTCAGGAGGTGAACACCAATAGAGAGGCCCATCATAAAGAAGATAAAAATGATCCAGCGGTCGGCGCCGGGTTTGTCGGCTGCATGTTCCCATTTCAGCATCGCCCAGAAAACAATGGCGGTAAAAAGGGATGACATGGCATATACTTCGCCTTCTACGGCGCTGAACCAGAAAGAATCGCTGAAGGTGTATGCGAGGGCGCCTACAGCACCTGCGCTCATGATCTTGACGAGCTGGAAGCCGGTGGGTTCTGCGTTAGAAGAGGTAATTAATTTGCGGGCAAAATGGGTGATGGTCCAAAAAAGGAACAGGATGGTAAAACCGCTGCAGAGTGCGCTCATCAGGTTAACGGCCCGGGCCGGATTGCTGCCTCCGAAGAGCACGATAAACAGGCGGCCAAGGATCACAAAAAGAGGGGCGCCGGGAGGATGGGGCACCTGCATTTTAAAGGTGCTCGAAATAAATTCGCCGCAATCCCATAAACTGGCATTGGCTTCCATGGTGAGGATATAGACCAGGCAAGCGATCGCACATATCACCCATCCGGTGATGTTGTTCACTTTCTTGAAACTCATAAACTGCTTTTGTAAATTTGGCAAATATAAAGGTATGAACGAAATAGGTGCATGCACCGGGGTGATTTAACGATAATTTTCAGGGGTTCTCACCCGCAGCAACCGGTTTTCCCTTATAGATCAAACAAAGTAAACTCTCACGGTCTGGTAGTATAACTTGTTCTGCAGATAATTGTTCTGCGACGGTTCCATAAATCCATGCAGTCCGAACAGACCGGCAGAATTGCCTTTGTTGATGGAAATTTCCAGGTAGCCTGCTGAGTTAAACAAGGCCAGCTTTTCCCCTTCGGCCACATCTGCATATGATTCGCTGATGGTGTCAATCACTTCATCCCGCTTAAACACAATCTGAAAAGGACGGCCCCGCCGTTGTTCTTCAAATTCGGCCCGGGTGATATTGACGATCACATTTTCGAAATTATCGATAAAGATGATTTGTCCTTCGATCCAGTTTTCTCCCAGCAGGGGACGGAGATGGTTTTTTTCAATGATGGGCGCGTCGGGCTCACCCAGTTGCCTGATTGCAGTGCCGTTGGCGAGCTGGTCAATGGCTTTGCCGAAGGCCTGCGCGCAGCCGAGTGCATTGCGGGTACCCGCATCGGCAGCCGGCAGCCGGATCACCATTTCGGGTTTGTTTTCCAGGATCATGGTGATAAAACCGTTGTCGGCACAGAGGATGTACTGGTTGTTGTGAAAGCACAGGAGCAGCTGCTGGGGCTTTTGATCAAACAGGTTGATCAGGATGATATGAAAGGTGTGATCGGGAAAATTATAGATCGCATTGCGGCAGATATAGGCCGCCTGCGGGTAGTTGAACGGGGGCAGGTGGTGGGTAATGTCTGCAATATTGAAATGAGGGTTGATGGAGTAAAGCCGACCCTTGATGGCTCCTACCAGGTAATCTTGCAGACCAATATCAGATGTAAGGGTAACTAATGGCATTTATAGGACAAAAGCATTTTAGTTGTTCGGGTACGAAACGGATGTATGGATTGTAACGGCAGACAGGTTTATTTGACCAGCTTGCCGTTTTTAAAGTAAAACCGGTGAACCAGTTTATCGGTCAGCGATGGAAAAAACTTGTTCAAAAAAGATGTTTGAATCGCCTGGTAGGTGATCAGCGGATTGCGTTTGTGCTTTTCCACTGCTTTCAGGATGATCCGGGCGCATTCGGCGGCCGACATCATTTTGTTTTCATCCATGGGGTTTTCTATCTGCGAATCACCTTTTTCGTTCAGGGCTGTAAAGCGGATGTTGGAAGTGGTAAAACCCGGGCACACCCACATGACGTTTACCTCATCGTCCATCAGTTCGGTGCGCAGGGATTCAAGCCAGCCCTGGAGGGCAAACTTGGAAGCAGAGTATCCGCTGCGGCCGGGCAGTCCGCGGATGCCTGCCACGGAGGAGATGCCTACAATGGTCCCTTTTCGTTCGATGATGGAAGGCAGGGCATATTTGGTGCAGTATACGGCGCCGTAGAAGTTTACATCCATGATGCGGCGGATCACGTCAAGTTCCACGTCTTTTACCAGGGCGCGCATGGAAATGCCGGCATTGTTGATGAGGATGTCGATGCCGCCAAAGGTATCAATGGTAGAGTCGATAAATTTTTTACAGTCCTGTTCGATGCTCACGTCGCAGACCACGGCATGGAGCAGTACGCTGGCGTATTGCATCTGCAGGTTGTAGATTTTGTCGTGGCTTCTTCCGCAGGTTGCGATCCGGGCGCCCTGGGTCACGAGTTCATCGATCATCGCTTTGCCGATCCCGTCTGTTCCTCCGGTAACCGCCACCACTTTACCACTGAAAAATTGAGACATTGTAAACTGTTTAAAATACAAACCTACAGGAATCGGGGGTGAAAAAAAAAGATTGTAGAAGGGCGCGGCGAAGGGTTGACGGGGCTTGTATTTGAGTGGGTTGCCCGTGTACTAACAGGGGGTATGTCAACCAAAAGTTGCGCTGTTTTAGTGCAGCGGAAATAAGTAGTTTGATAAAGTCTGATAAAAATTTGGTACAGATATTTTAATCCTTATTTTTGCACTCCCAAATCAAAAATGGGTGCTGCGTGTACCACACGCGGATGATGATTCCGTAGCTCAGTTGGTAGAGCAATACACTTTTAATGTATGGGTCCTGGGTCCGAGTCCCAGCGGGATCACTTTCAGACTGACAATCTTCTTCAAAACCGCGTAAAATGAATGTTTTACGCGGTTTTTTATTTGGTTTTCGATTAAACTATTATAATAAATCTCAAACGGCAAGGTTAGCAAATCGGTTAGCAGGGTTTTTGTGCCAGGTTTGCTAACCTCCATAGGGCTGAAACGCTTATCCCTATTGGGTTTTACTTTTTTGAAGTCGGCTGTAGGAACGGTGCAAAATGAATCAAATTAAGTAAAGCTAAAACCCGTTTTGTATGAAGAAATCACCCCAATCTTTCTCTATCTTATTCTGGCTGAACAAGCAACGCTGTAAAAACGGCAAGCCAGCCATCTACCTGTGCCTTACCGTTGATCAGAAACGGATCGAACTGGCCACCCGGCAGTATGTGGATCCAAAGCTATGGAACCAGGAAGCCCAATGCGTAAAAAGCAATTCCGAGGAAGCCAGAACGATCAACCGGCAGCTTATTATCATGAAAGCCGAGTTGCACAAGCATTACAGTTATCTGTTAGCCCTTGGCAAACCCGTTGATGCAGAAACCCTGAAAAACCAATACTTGGGAATAGGAGAGAAGCAAAGAACGATCTGTGAGGCTTTCGACATACATAATAAGCGGTTTGCCGAAAAGGTAAGCGTCAGTAAGAAATCTGCTAACACGCTGAAGCGCCTGGAGATTACACAGCAAAAAGTAATCTCTTTCTTGCAGTATCAGTTCAAAGTATCGGATAAATCACTGGATGACATCCGGTTTTCCTTTGCCGCAGATTTCGAACATTATCTGTCTACTATACAGAAAATCGGCAGTAATACAACCATGAAATATATTAAAAATGTAAAACAGGTATTGAAGATGGCCGCCGACCAGGGCTAGATACCGGTAAACCCGCTATCCGGTTTCAAGTGCAGCTATGATGAACCGCAAAGGGAACGGCTGACTATGGAGGAAATCATGAAGTTATACAACAAGGATTTGCAAATAGCCCGGCTCGAAGAAGTTAGGGACGTATATCTATTTTGCTGTTTTACAGGGTACGCTTACCAGGATGTACTCAACTTAACAAAAGATAACATCATTTCCGGCATAGACAGTGAAAAGTGGATCGTAAAAAACCGCGAGAAGAACGACAACCCAGAGCGTGTGCCATTACTGCCCCTCGCGCTGGAAATTATAGATAAATACAAATCACATCCTTATTGTGAGGTATTCGGCCGCCTGCTACCGGTAAACAGCAATGCCCGGTTCAATGGTTATCTGAAAGAAGTAGCTGTTATCTGCGGAATTAAAAAGCATCTAACCACCCACACCGCTCGCCACACCTTCGCAACAACCGTAACCCTGGAGCATGATGTGCCATTGGAAACAGTCAGCCAGATGTTGGGCCACCGAAGCATCCGCACCACCCAGTTATACGCCAAAATCACCCAGCGCAAGATCAGCAACAACATGAAAGAGTTGAAGAACCGACTTTTTGACGGTGGCAAAAACTTCCGGCAAGACCCAACGTAAGCAGTCATTTGCTACCGCAGGTTTGCGCATTTTGAATGGATGTCTTTTGCAGCAGCGGAACTTGGTTCAACAGCATCAGAAAAAACATCCATTCAAAATGCACCTTGATTAGTCTTTCGCATGTTTCTCATTTTTTCTTTTCACCAGCACCATTTGGGATGGAATCAAGCAGGAATTACGGACTGGTAAAAATGCAAGTTCAAAAAAGAACCCCTTGAAGCGGGTTCGGCAAGATGTACAATTGTCACACAATTGAAGTTAAATACCGTAAAAAACCTCAGACGGTTTTTACGGTCAACAAAAGCTCCGAAGTCGCTTTTGTAAGAAATACACACACCATTAAAACTATAAGTTATGGAACAGGAAACAAAAATGTCTGTTGAAGGGCAGAATACTACCGATGAAATAAAAAAGAACAAAGGCGGCCGGCCTAAAGGGCAAAGGGATTACTCAGACCATAAAGTAACATGTTATCTGACTGAAGAAGAGTATAAATTGCTGACTGAATTTGCCAAAACGTCATGTTACACTTATGGCTATTCAGGGGCGGTGAGGCGTTTGGTGCTGGAGGGTTTAAAGGGGTGGATGAAAAAAGGAAAGAAGCAAGGTTGACAAACCGATTTTAATAAAACATCAATAAGCTTAATATAAAGTGATCAATGTTCAATCATCACCTATGTTATAACTTTTTGTGACTAACTTTAAGAATTGCATATGGCATAACAGCACAATTGACATATATGAAAGCTAATAGTTGAAATAGATTAGTTTTAATAAAAATTTTCCACAAAAATGAAAATTGAACAAATAAAAATACAAGGGCTTTTTGGAGAACTTAATTATGATTTTAAAATACACGATAATAAATTAATTCTTGTAGCTGAAAATGGTTCAGGAAAAACGACAATTGTTAACATAATCTATTATTTTTTATCTCGTCAGTGGACAAAGCTTTTGAAATACAAGTTCGAAACGGTTAGTGCTAAAATAAATGGTCAGAACTATAACTTAAATAGAAAGGAAATTGACTTATTATCAAGCGATAAATTCAAACGGCTTCTTAAGAGATACCCCCAATCCATCATTGAAAAGATTAACGATTACATATTGTCAACCGATGTGGGTGATTTTTATCGAAATCCGTTGAAGTTAGAAATGTGGGCTGATAGAGTAAATCTTCCACCTTCTATAATATATGAGGTGATGGATATCCTGAGCCGACAACAACTATCATTATTTGATCAAATAATACCAGAAAAGGGAAAAGCCTTCTCAAATCTAATTGATTGTCAAATATTATACTTGCCAACTTTTCGTAGAATTGAACAAGATTTAAAGGCAATATTGCCTGATTTAGAATCAGATATAGATAAATATAAGAGAAGAAAGCGGGGGATAAAAAGTAATGATGAGGCAGGATATGTTGAACTCGTTGAATTTGGAATGGAAGATGTGGAGGAGAAAATAAATTTTAAATTAAATCAGTTAAAAGAAAATCTTAGCAACAAGATTAAAAATAATTTGACGGGAGGGTATCTGCGAGATGTAATTAATAGGACGTATTTGGATATAAGTATTAAACAAGTTCAAACTGTAAACGAAAAATCACTCTCATCTATCCTTGGTAGGATAGATGAATCAGTTCTATCTAAAAATGAGAAATCAAGACTTATTGAGTTTGTTAATGAAATAAACACTCAAGGTACTTTTGATAAAGATGAAACAAAGATAATTGCATATTTTATATATAGGTTGTCTACTATTTTCAATGAATTGAAAGAGGAGGAGAAAGATGTAGAGAACTTTATAAATATTTGCAATGAATATTCAGGTAACAAGAAGTTTGTATATGATAACATAAATTTTAAGATTTCGATAAAACCAATCAAAAATGGAAAGACTATTATAAAAGAAAATATCGAATTAAAGGATTTGTCAAGCGGAGAAAAGCAAATTGTATCACTTTTCAGTCATTTGTTTCTTTCACAGAAAAAGCACTTTTTTTTAATTATTGACGAACCCGAGTTGTCTCTTTCAGTTCCCTGGCAGAAAAGGTTTATTGTTGATGTTATTAAAAACCCCTATTGTAAGGGGATGCTTTCTGTTACACATTCACCATTCATTTTCGATGAGAATGAATTAGACACATATGCCCATGGTTTGAATGAATTTAGCTACTAGAAAATGAATCTGTTAAAGTATTTAAAGGAGGCAGCAAAGTCGGAAGCATCTGTCTACACTACTTTTTTGCAACAATACAGCAATAATAATAATGCGTTGCATGTGTTTCATGAAGGTAAAGATGATCCTTCCTTTTATGGTAATTTTATACAGACTAAATTGAAAAAATTACAAAGGGTATATTATTATCAGGCAAAGAATAAAGATCAAGTTTACGCAAATTATAATAAATTAAACTGGAATTCATATTCAAAAAAGCGAGTGCTTTTTTTTGTTGATAAGGATTACGCGGACATCTTAAACGTTGTTTATCCAAATGACTCAAACATATTTATTACAAGGTATTACTCAATTGAAAATTATTTGGTTGACCAAGAAACATTTGCTAGATCAATTCGTGATTTGATCGGATTGGAGAATGAAAATGTGAATATGGAGCTGGCAAAACACTTTACTAAGGGACTGAAGACTTTTCATGATGCATCAATATTGTTGTCTGCTTATATTATTTTTCATAAATTGAATAATAATCCTATAAATTTAAAAAATATTAATTTTTCTGACGTATTTCTTGTTTCCAATGATTATATCGCAAAAAGGAAATCAAGAATCCTTAATCGTTTAGATCAGATGGCAGGAGTAAACACTACTTCATCCATAAAATCACTCCGTGAAATCATTAAGAAATTAATGATAATCAAAAATCCTAAGACTTACATTCGGGGAAAATTTGAACTCGCTTATCTCGTGCATTGCATCAACATAACTCCTACAATATTAAATTTGGGTAAAAAGGAAGGGGAGAAGAAATACAGATGTTGTGTATCTTTATCAAAAACCAATGCAATTCAAATAATTGCTCCTCGAATCAAAGAGCCTAAAGAAATAAAAGGCTTTTTGAATAAGGCGTTTAGAGGGAAAGCTTAGTTATAATGACAATAAGACGTCCGCTGGTACACCTAATTCTTTATAAAACAATTTCGCTATCTCCAGTGTTAATGGCTTCTTTTTACTCAAAAGAGAGGATACATAGCTCTTACTACCTATCTTTCCAACTAAATCCTTACTTTTCAATCCTTTCTCCTGCATCTTCAGTTTAACAGCCTCTATTGGATCAGGCAGCGGAACAGGATAATGTTCATCTTCGTACTGTTTAATCAATATTAAAGCGACTTGCAACTTTTCACCTTCAGGAGAAGCTGGTTTCACTTTCTTATCAAAAAGTTCATCCACCCAATCCAGGTAGGCCTTGTACTCCTTTTTAGTTTTAATCTTTTTTAGTTCCATTTTACTTCTTTTTGTATGGGATGATTGAGACATCTATTTTGTCATACTCTGCATGCGTCCCAAACCATTTTATTTGTATCGCTTTGTATTCAAATGAAATCCTTACTACTAAGCGATACTTGTTGCCGATAATGTTAAAGACTACCCGGTCATCACCAACCAAACTTGCATTGCTGTATACTTTCTTCAATTCGTTGAAGTTTTTGAACTCGCATTTCACAAGTTCATGATACCATACCTGCAGAGCAACGGCTGCATCCGGGTAACGTTTACAGTATTCAAGCAGTGTTTTTCGGGTTATAATATTAAACACATGGCGAATATAGCAAAAGTTTTCTGTTGGTAAACTTTCTGCTAGTCAGTAAAATTTTTAAGTTAGGCGGGTGAAAAGAAAATTGGTTAAACACCTTGTATTTTTTAAAGGTAATTTACGGTATATTTGGTCAGCACAAGTTATTACAATGCCGATCAAAGAAAAGTAAATCAAAGGTCAGCAATCCGGTTAGCAACCTTTCGCCTCGTTAAAAAACACAGCATTCACGCGGCTTTCAGAAGATAGAGCATGATCCCAGCGGGATCACTGGATAGGTTATCAAAATCGCTCAAAACCTCATAAATACTATGTTTATGAGGTTTTTTCGTTTACGGACCTGTTCAAAATTGCACAGAACTGCTCAAAGTCATCGAGCGTAAATCGAGAGTCAAAAATTTTTTGTAAAATTTACTCTCGATTTTAAAGTAACCAATTGATGATCAACCTGTTCACCTGCTGAACATCTTGTTTTAGGCTAACCTCAATACTAATTTTAAAATCTTTAAAAAATTAGCGCCATGAACAAGACTTTCAAGATTCATTTTCAGCTGAAGCGGAACAAAGATTACGTAAAAGGGAACCTGCCTGTTTACATGCGGTTGACAATAGACGGAGTAAGGGTAGAAATGTCGGCCAAAAGAGAATGCGATCCTTCGAAATGGAATAAGCATGCAGAAAGGGTTATTGGAAACAAAGAGGAGGCAAGAATATTAAACAACTATCTTGATACCCTTCAAAGCCAGGTTTACCAGGCGGAAAAAGAATTGTTGCTTATCGGTGATATTGTTACTGCGCATGCAATCTGGAACAAGATAATTGGAAAAGATGAAAAGGTTAAAATGTGAAGTTTCAAGACATACGATACATTTTCTATTTTTTATCTTTGATGCAAAAAGTACAATTTCCGGCGCAAATAATTTGATGTCTTTTCTGATATCGTCCATCCGTGTTCCTACTGCTGCAAAAGACATCAAATTATTTGCGCAAGCCTGCTGCAGGTAAATGACTGCTCCCTTTTGATAACTTTTCTTCATTCGCTGCTTATGCATACTAACCAACGCTACATCAAAGCCCGAGAAAATTGGATCAAATGCTATGAGGAACTTGGCTCTGTCAGTAAGGCGGCTCTAAAATGTGGCATACCCCGCTGTACTCTATACCGATGGATAAAGCGGTTCAAAGAAAATGGTAAAGATGCTTTGCAGGGGCATTCCAAATGTCCTAAACACTTAGCCAAGCAGAAGATCAGCTCTGAACTAACACAACTCATTATATCGCTCAGAAATCAGTATAACTTCGGCCCTCAGAGCATTTCTGTCCACTTGCTCAGAATGCATTCTATAGAGATATCTCCTCCCACAGTTTGGCGGGTTCTTAAGCAACAGCAGCTCCCCAACCTTAGAAGATATAAAGGTAAAAACCACACAAACCGCTACAGCAGGCCCGTTCCAGGTGACCGTGTACAAATTGATGTAACGAAAATAGCCCCTTCCTGTTACCAGTTTACTGCTATAGATGATTGTACCAGAATGAGGGCTCTGAAACTCTATCCTAATAAGAAAGCAGAGGCAGCAGTTGATTTCTTGTCTTACGTTCTGGACACTCTACAGTTTCCAATCCAGCGGGTTCAGGTTGATTGGGGTACTGAGTTCTTCAATGATATGTTTCAGGAGGAGCTGATGTGCCATTTCATCAAGTTTCGCCCCATCAAACCCCGAAGTCCGCATCTTAACGGCAAAGTAGAGCGCTCACATCTAACCGACAAGGCGGAGTTCTATCGCTTCATACCCAAGAAAGAAAGAGGGCTGCACCTAGCTGATCAGTTGCTGGAATGGCAAAACTTTTACAATCAAAAAAGACCACATTCCTCCTTAAAGGGTAAGACGCCTGCAGAGAAGTTAGCAGAGGTTGAGCACCTTATTCCTATTCAACCTGATGTCACTGCAAAATACTGTGAAAAAGAGGTTGATATAATAGTAAGAAGCAGCAAATGGTACTACCATAAAATGAGGGGTAAAATGTCTCACATGTCTTGAAATATCACAGCTTAATCGTCTCTTCACTGGCTTTTTAGGCCATTGAGAGAGACCGTCTATTCGGATAGAACATCTTGCGATTTACACTTCTTCAGCTTCCACCATCCATACATCATCCCTGCCTATTTTCCCCCACCCGGCTTTTATAATCTTCATACTGGCTCCGGGCATAAGTAACACCTCTTCTTCGGATTGATACATAGAAAGGCCACTGATGTCCTTTCCTGCAATTCCTTTCAATTCCAGCTTAATCAGCATTTTAGTGGAAAAATTTCCCGAGGTAGAGAATCCTTCACCTCTTGTACGCTGCTTAGAAAAACTAGTGAAGGTACTGAAGTTCACCAACGAGCCCTGGTTGTAATATATACTCAGATTACTTATCCAATCTCCCCGCCAAACAGTAATCCCGCTAACAGCGGGTAAATTTTTAAGCCCTTCTACAGTCATATTAGCATGCATTTGGAGTTCAGGGTAAATTTTGTTCACCATGGTAACAAGCCAAGTATCGAGAAGTTCTTGCCGGAAGATTTCGCGCTTTTCGTCAGATATATCCGGATTGCCAAGGATTTTCTGGATGGCAGGTAACTTAGGTGTCAGAACATTAATCCATTCCACCGGGTGAGATTCCAGTTGTGCCAATTGCTTTTTTTCAACCAGACTAATCGTTCCTTTTCTCTTTTTTTCTTTAAGTAAGAACTTCTCCGCTTCATGATTTATAATATTGCCTAGCTTTCTTTGTATCTCTTTCTTGGCCAATGTTTCAGAGAAATTAAAGCTCATTACAGAATTCAAAATGTTATGGGCTCCACTTGTATATGAGTAAATGGCAATGGCATGCGCTTCCGAAAGATTTTCGTATTCAGATTTTTTCCTTCCGGAATTATAAATCTTCATTTTTCCTTTATTTGCAACATCCTCTCCCATAGGACTCGTGCCCGGCACAATTGACTGGGGGTTAGAACTGTCTTTTTCAAGGGCATGTTTGTGATAGATAAACTCATGCGGGAACATTCCGTTTTCCGCCACTTTCTCCCTTAGTTCTGCCACACTGAGGGGGGGGATATTCATGTACATATGAACTACGTCCTGAATTGCTTTTTCTTCATCAGCTCCTTTTACACCTGCGATATGAGACCCACGCAGGATTTCATAAAGCGAATGGTCCCACGAGGTGAGCATCCATCCCATTATACCAAGCCGGAAATTGAGCACGTTTGCCCCTGTGTTAAGCCATTCAAATGATTTCAACATCCGTGCTGTTGTTCCAGATACTCCGGCCACTACTGGCATTTTCATACCATCGTGAATTTTTTTATACCAGGATGCATCTGGTGTAATTTCAAACATGACTGTTCCCTCTTCCCAAGGAAGGGGATCGCTTCCCGTATGCGCCCTTCTAAAATTTTCTTCCGTGTAGAACATTTTGTCCAAAATACTTTCACGTTTTTTGTCGGGAAACACATAAGCAAGTTCCCTGTCGGACAACGGAGTGCCCATGTTCTGGTAGCGATCTGATGTTTTTCGGTGCTTATTCTTTTCGGCAGCATCTCTCGTATTACGGTTTTTCTGGCTGAGCGCAGTTTCCCTTGTATTTGCTAAAGTGTTCGTATCCGTCTGGTAAGTGATGTTTCCAAGCGCAAATATATCTTCTGCATAATTATAGGCCCGTTCCTCACTGATCGTGCTAACTATCCCATGGATGGCCGATCTTGAATAGCTTCCAAGATGATCATTTTCTTTTTGAAGCGACTTGGTGTTCAGATTAAGCATATTTGATTGATCCCATTTCTTGTTTATTACGATGTCCTGCAAGATGGCTTTGAAACTTTCTGCGATATTACCTCCATAACCTGCCCCATAATAGGAGGCATTGTAAAAGGCAGTCATTCTTTCCCTCAGGTTACCTTCGCCAAGCATTAGCAGCATTTTGTCAAGGTCCAGGTTCAAGCCTACCTGACCGGCACTTGTTTTATCGTCTCGAAAGAAAAGCTTTTTCAAGATAGTTGCTTCGTCCTTGGCAAATTCAGTTTGATAATATTTTTTAAAGACTTCATGCATTTTGATTACAGCGGAATGGAGGGATGTACTTGCTTGTCTTGAATTATAGGTATAAGTTCCCAATCTTTGTTCATACGCTTCAGCCTTTGGCATCCATTGAGGATCGTTCAGCACATTTGTATATCCTTCAGCAAATGGCCGTTCTCCTGATTCAAATCTCTGTACTATGGTCTTTGCATGTTTGGTTTCGCTGTGCATTGATAAAATTTGAGATGAATGAGGATTTGATGAGGAGCCAGGTATGCTTATAGCTCTCCCTCCCATCACATCCGCTTCGCTCTCCAACCCCTTATCATCATTTACTGCTACGTTTCCCTTCATTTGCATAGTCGGCTGTACTCTTCCCTGCTTCTGCTGCACTACATGCCATGCCTCATGCGGCAGGTGCTTCTCCTGGCCTGGCCCTAGGTGTATATCCGTCCCTTGTGCATAGGCCAACGCCTGCAGCTGCGCCGGCTTGTCGGAGTTGTAATGCACCTTCACGTCGTCCATTGAGAAGCCGGAAAGGTTCTCAACGCCTTCTTTGAGCTTATCAGGCAGTCCGGTATTGTTTGACTTCTTTTGCACTGGCTCCTGTCGGCCATCCGGTTGCGCATGCATCTGCAGGGGATTATTACCAGGTGCCGACTGCTTCGCCAGCAGCTGCAAAGGATTTTGCGTGCTTGTCATCGGCTTCAAAGGATTCTGATTTGAAACCATGGGCTTCAGCGGATTTTGCGTAGAAGTACCTGGCTGCAATGGATTCTGGGTGGAGATTCTCATTTGCAGAGGATTGTGTGTTCCGCTCATCCATGGCTGCTGATTCTCCTGTTCACCCGATTCGTGCTGGCCGTTTTTGGTGAGTGTCTCCGGTAATGCGTCTTCTCTCTGGACGTAGTTGTGTTGAGAGGTCATAGATGTAGACTCTTGCTCTTTGTCTGCGTAGGTATTCATGATAAGCAGTTTAGGAAATGGTGGTTAAGATGTCAATGTGGTGACAATGAAAAGTTACCAAGTTTCACGACAGCTGACAATCACCCAGATTGGGGGATTTTTCGTCAACGCACGAATTCACCTGGCCAGCCCCATACAACCAAACGTGTGTTAGAAGATCTTATTGGCAACCTCCGTGAACGACTGGTTGCCGGACCATGGACGGCCTGGAGGCCGGTACCATCAGCTTAGAAACAGCAGCACAGATAACCGATGTGGCCCGGGCTATTATCGACTGTGCCAAAGTGGAGAACGAGTTCGTAAAGCTCACCGGTACCAATGACAGCGGGTTTATTCCGGTGATGGAGGGGAAAGATCAAAAGCAGATTGGACCGGCAAGTAAACCAAATACGCAATAAATTTGGCTAGATAATATCACCAATTAAGTCAATAATGTCTTTCAGGCCTATAATGATCCCATTTAGGCGCATTCTCTAAAGTTGTGTTGAACTTGGTTTTAAATGGGAGCTTATGGATATGATCGTTTTCGTCAAGGTATTCAATTTCTGCGTTGATGAATTTTTGCTTATCTCTTTTCAATTTTATATTTGTTCTTATGAATCTGCTGTTATTGTACCAAACAATCAATTGATAATTTACAGAGTCCACTGAGATGTATCGAGAAAACCGGACAGTAAAGCGAATTTACGTCACTTTACTGTCCGGTTTTCTCGATACATCTCAGTACAAAGTGAAAGCAAAAAGCAAGTGAGTGCAGCTGTGCCTGCCGGCGGCTCCTGCACTTTGAAAGAT
>JADCRZ010000005.1 GCA_015069695.1 Williamsia sp. | reverse complement strand
GAAAGAACAGAAAGAAGCAGCATGAATAAACGCATCACCGATAGACGCGGCATCCATTAGCATCAGCACCCAAAAAATCCTGTAATCCCCCAATCCGTTTAATCCTGGTTCAGACAATTAGATCCTGGAAAAAAGCGGGCAAAGAAGAAACAAGAGAGGCCATATATGCGGCGGCAAACACATATCCCCTCCCGGGAGGGACAGGGGTAGGTTCAAGACATGAACCGCATAAAATCCGCTACCAGCAAACCTTTCAGCTTAGCACCCAATCCCCTTTATCCTAAAATCCCAAGAATCAAGGTTCAAGACAACCACCAATCCTGCGCATCCTCCTCATCCTGTAAATCAAGGTTCAGACTTAATACTTCAGCAGCCTGTCAACGTATTCTCCTAACCTTGCTTTCGCCAGGAAATTGTTTTCCAGTTCGGTGTTGAATGGAACGGGGGTGTCGAGGGAGGCGCAGCGGAGGACGGGGGCGTCGAGCAGGGGGAAGCAGTGTTCGGTGATCCAGGCGGCGATTTCTGCGCCGGGGCCGGCGGTGAGGGTGGCTTCGTGGAGGACCAGCACTTTGCCGGTTTGGGCAGTGGCGGCCCGGATAGCAGCATAGTCGAGGGGCAAGAGGGTGCGCAGGTCGAGGAGGTGGATAGATATTTCCGGGTGACTGGCAGCAAACTCCAGCGCCCAGTGAACACCCATGCCGTAAGTAATAATTGAAATATCAGTTCCTTCCTGTACCAAGCGTGCCTCCCCGATCTGGATTTCAAAAGGGGTATCCGGCACTTCTTCGCGGATGCTTCTGTACAGGGCTTTGTGCTCAAAGTACAGCACCGGGTTCGGATCGTTGAGCGCCGCGATCAGCAAGCCTTTTGCATCGGTGGGTGATGATGGATATACCACCTTTAAACCCGGCACCTGCATAAACCAGGCTTCGGTGCTTTGCGAATGAAACGGACCAGCACCGATGCCGCCTCCCGTAGGCATGCGGATCACCACACTGGCCGGCTCACCCCAGCGATAATGCAGCTTGGCCAGGTTGTTGACGATCTGGTTGAAGCCCGCCGTTACAAAATCAGCGAACTGCATTTCTACCATGGCCTTGAATCCCTGCAGCGCCAATCCCAGTGCTACACCCACAACCCCACTTTCACACAGGGGCGTATTGCGTACCCGCTCCTTTCCAAACCTTTCTGCCAACCCTTCCGTGATCTTGAAGGCTCCGCCGTATGCGGCAATATCCTGTCCCATCAGGATCAGCTCCTCACAGGTTTCCATGCTTTGAAAGAGCGCTTCCTTGATGGCATCAATAAACCGCAGTTCCCGGGAACCGGGGGTTTGCTGCTGCACAGCAAGTGCTTCCGGAGCCGCTCCTTCCAGATTGGAGCTTGGGGTTGTATCCTTTTTATTTACAGTTGCCTGCTTTTTTGCATATACATCCTCAAGTTCCTGTTGCGTATTTGCAATTACGGGTGCTGCAGTTACGGCCCTGCTCCAGGCTTCTTCAATCTGCGCCTGCAGTTCGCTATGCAGGGTTTCTCCTGCCGCTCTGTCGAGGATCTCCTGCTCAAGCAAAAATTGTTTGAAATTACCAACCGGGTCTTTGTGTTTCCACATTTCAAACAGGTGTTCCGGTACGTAACGCGTGCCGCTCGCTTCTTCATGCCCGCGCATGCGGAAGGTCATGCATTCGATCAGATAAGGTTTCTGGTGGCGGATGCAATACTCGCGCACGCCTTTTACCGTATCGTATACCGTGAGCACGTTGTTGCCGTCGATGCGTACACCTTCCATGCCATAGCCTTTTGCCCTGTCTACCAGACTTTCGCAGCGGTACTGTTCATACACCGGTGTGCTCAAGCCATAGCCGTTGTTTTCAATAACAAAAATAACAGGCAGGTCCCATACGGCGGCTATGTTAAGTGCCTCATGAAAATCGCCTTCACTGGTAGCCCCTTCGCCCGTGAAAGCAAGTGATACGTGGAGTTGATTTTGCAGCTTATGCGCAAGCGCGGTTCCGGCCGCTACTGCGAGTTGCGGCCCCAGGTGAGAAATCATGCCGCTGATAAAATAGTCCCGGCTGCCGAAATGAAAACTTCTTTCCCTGCCTTTGCTGTATCCGTCGGCACCACCCTGCCATTGCAGGAACAGCTTGTGCAGGGGCATGCCTCTTCCCACAAATACACCCAGGTTGCGGTGCAATGGCATGATCCATTCTTCCGCTTCCAGTGCCAGGGTAGCACCGGTTGAAATCGCTTCCTGTCCGATCCCGCTAAACCATTTGCTTACTTTGCCCTGCCGCAGCAGGACCAGCATTTTCTCCTCCACCAGCCTCGACAGCAGCATGTTGCGGTAGAGGCCGACAAGCGTTTCGTTGGTATAGTGTTTCTGATCGAACTGCATAGGTTATACAACAACCAGTTCGTAAAAATTTTCCGGTATCAGGTAAGTACGCGCCATCTGCTGAATATCATCAGGCGTGATGGCCTTGATGGTGTTGATGGAATTGTAAAAGTATTCTTCACCCAGTTCATGGAGGATGATGTTTTTCCATTTGGCCATGATCTGAAAAGGCCCATCCAGCTCACCCAGGATGCTGCCCATCATATAATTGCGCACCAGCAGCAGCTCTTCTTCATCAACCGGCACTTCACGCAGCACGGTCATCTCTTTGTATACTTCCTGGATGGTCGCTTCACACACAGCCCGGCCGGCCTCGGTACTGATGGCCCAGGCACTTTGCTGCAGGTGGTTTTCAAAATAACTGTGGATGCCGTATGTATAGCCTTTGTCTTCGCGGATATTGCTCATGAGCCGGGAGCCGAAAAAGCCGCCGAACAAGGTGTTCAATACCTGCAGTTTCATAAAGTCCGGGTGCTTTCTGCCGGGGAAATAGCTGGCCAGCCTGACCGCTCCCTGTACCCCATGAGCGTCGTTGCTGATCCTGTATTTCTTTTCTGTTGCCGGCTTGAGGGCATGCTGCTTTTCAGGCAGAGCGGTCTGGTTGATGGGCAGGTGGCCAAAGTGCTGGTTCAGGAGCGGAAGGATGTCCGGCGGAATCTTGCCAGCCACAAAGATGATGCACTTGCCATGGACATAATATTGTTTATAGAATTCCAGCAGCTGTTCCCGTGTCAGCGCATCAAAAGCAGGGGCAGAGCTGTATTTGCCATAGGGGTGATCGATGCCATAGAGGTATTCATCGATCAGGCGACCCGCCACGAACTCGCACTTTTTCAGGTTCACCGCTAACTTTTGCTTGCTGGTTTGCTTGTACAGACGCAGCTCTTCTTCTGAAAAAACAGATTCGCTGATGATCTCCTGCACCACCGGCAGCAGCTCGTGCAGGTGCCTGTTCAGGCAATGCAGGGTGATATTGGCAGTTTCATTGAAGCAGTGCCGGTTCAGGTAAGAACCGTAGTATTCAAAATGCTCATTGATGCTATAGGCCGTCTTTTTGTGCGTGCCGTTTTTCAGCAGGAAGTTGGTACTGGCTGCTACCAGGTTCTGGTCTTCATGCCAGTTACCGGCATAAAACACCAGGTCGATCTGCAACACTTCCTCTGTGCCGGCATCCACCATGTACACGCGGGTACCATTATCCAATACAGCAGCCTGGCAAGGCTTTAACCGAAGATCAAACTCAACGGCATCCTTTATATGCGGCGAAACAGTTCTGTCGATCATGTCTTACACAAATAAAAAATAAATAAATCTAGTTTCCATCTCCCATCTCCTCTTCTCGCCATCCCATCCCTTCTTCTCCCCCGGCCTTTTGAAAGGGGCGTGAAGAAATTTACGGAACGAAGCGTTAAGCAACGAACACGCCCGGTACTGTACAACTGCTCATTTATGCAACGGCACAAACACCTACAACTGCATGGCTATAGCTTGTTCGTTGTAGCGCAGTGCAGTAAATTTCTTCACGCCCCTTTCAAACAGCCTTGACTTTTTTGGTTCTTTTTGCGTCAAGGCAAAAAGAACACGGAGTCCCCGCTACTAATTATCACTATAATAATACAACGTGTTGCTGTTCTTCTCATCAAAGATGATCCGGCTTTCATCCTGGATGCTCTTTGCTGTTACTGCATTGTATTTTTCAAGTTCGGTGTTCATCAGTCCGGCATCACCCAGCAGTTCGTAGATGGCCAGGCTGTTGGCACGGTTCATCAGGCTCATGTCTTCAAAGGCGATCATGCTTTCGGTTTTGTTTTTTACCTTTTGCAGCTCCTTTTCTTCCACGCCTTCTTCCCTTATTTTGGCGAGCTCTTCTTCAACAGCTTTTTCCGCCTCTTTCATGTCGACGCCTTTCACCAGCTTTCCTTCAATGGTAAGCAGGCCTGCATCGTTGGTACCGAAATGGGAGCAGTCGATATTGCTGAAGAGCTGCTTTTCTTTTACCAGCGACTGGTACAGCCTTGATGAGCCGCCACCGCCCAGGATGTCGGTGATCAGATCAGCGATATAGTAGCGCTGGTCGAGGCGGGGATAGATATGCCAGCATTTGTACAGGGCATTGAGCGGCACCTTGCTTTTTGTTTCCAGGAAGCGCGCGGCGTTTTGCGCCGGCTCCTGCGGAAGCTGGCGGTTGTATTTCTCACCGCTTTCGATAGAGCCAAACCATTTCTCTGCCAGCTCCAGTACACGGTCGGCCTGCACGTTGCCGGCCACAACCAGGATGGCGTTTACCGGGCGGTAGTGTTTGTAGAAAAAGTTTTTTACGTCTTCTATCTGTGCATGCTGGATATGGCTCAATTCTTTGCCGATGGTTTGCCAACGGTAAGGGTGCGTAGTATAGGCCAGTTCACGCATCTTGAACCACACATCGCCATAGGGCTTGTTGATATAATGTTCCTTGAATTCTTCACATACAACCTTGCGTTGAACATCCAGGCTTTTTTTGCTGAATGCCAGCGAAAGCATGCGGTCGCTTTCCAGCCAGAAAGCAGTCTCCAGGTTTTCGGCCGGAAGCTGGCAGTAATAGTTGGTAAAATCGTTGGTTGTATAAGCATTGTTCTCGCCACCGGCCAGTTGCAGCGGTTCATCGTAAACAGGGATGTTTACACTGCCGCCAAACATCAGGTGTTCAAACAAATGGGCAAAGCCGGTCTTTTCAGGGTTCTCATCCTTTGCGCCTACATCATATAGAACATCCACTACCGCCATCGGTGTGGAAGGATCTTCATGAACAATCAGCCGCAATCCGTTCGATAGGGTAAATTTCTTGAACTGTATCATATCTTAAAGCAACTTTCGTAAAAATGGGTTGCAAGATAATGACAACTTACCGAACAAAAAGTTGCGGGGCAGCATTCGCGGTATTGCCCCGCTGTTTTACCCGGAAAACAGGGAAGAGAAAAAGCGCAACGGCTGCTTACAGTCCGCTTATTGTCAGGCCAATGGTATAAGGATGAATCTCAGGACCAGCGGCTTCTTTGAGCAGGGTATTGATCTGGTAGGAACCAAACAAGCTGAAAACGCCGATGCCTACCCGTGCAGTACCGGAGAGCCGGGTGCTGTTGAAGTAGCGTTTGGAGCTAAGCTTCATCGTGTAAGCATTCAGCAGGCTTCCGCTGCTGTTCTGAAGATTTTTGGCCTTTGTATGCACATTGAGCAAGGTGCCTATTTTTGCTCCCAGGGCAAACTTCAGGCTTTTGTTGATATGTTCAGGATCGAGCGCATAGCGAAGTTCAACCGGTGCTTCCAGGTAGGTAGTGGCGAGCTTGTATTTTTTGTAATGATTGGTTTTGGAAGTATTGCTGAAAACCAGTTTTGTGGTTGTTCCGGTAATGTCAATAGCTGATTTGTCAAAATACATGCTGCTGCTTGATACGCCGGCGCCGATGCCCACGCTGAAACGGGGATCGGTTTTAAACGGAAAATCAAACATAAAGTATACATTCACCGTGCGGGGAATTCCTTTGGTAGTCAGGCTATCAGGCATTTTTGACCAGGAATTGTATCCAAGCTGAAACATAAAGTGGTCGTTGGAACGGTTGCCGAGGTTTACTTTGCTCCAGTCTTTTTTGGGCCTTGTGCTTTTGTAGAAGTTTGCTCTGGCTGCTGAATCCGATTGCGCTGATGCCGTCAAAAACAATCCAAAGGATAGTACCAGCAGGAATAATTTCGTCATGGGTGTTGAATGAGTGGCAAATGTATTTTCATACGGGTTAAAGAATCGTTAAAACGTCTTGAACCATGGTTCAAGACAGGTTCAGACAAAATTGCATATGAAAAAGATCATCTATACATTCAGTTTTCTGTGTATCCTCCTGGCTGCAGCACATGCCCAGGTGGCGGTGGACATGAAAGGATTCAGTAAAAAGAATGGCGCTGCGGCAACCCTGAAGGGGAGTAAACTCCAGGTAAGCTGGCCAGCGGGCGGAGGAGAAAGCGGACAAATCCTTTTAAACCTGGAAAAAGAAAAGCCGCTCTTTGCAAGCATTGGCGTGGGCAGCAGGGGCACTTACAAAGAAATTGCTGCTGCGCTTGATCCTTCCTTTATTCTCACCGTAGGAAAAAGAGACCTGGTGTCGCAGAACGGGTGGAATATATTTTTTGACAAAGTGCCGCAGAAGCCGCATCGGTCGTATCCCGTGCAGTTTACAAAAGGAGCTGCCAGCGTGCAAAGCCAGGGATCGAGAACCATCATCAGAATCGGTGAAGTGAGTGCAGAAAATTTTCGCGGCGCCCTGGAAATCACTTGCTACAACGGCAGTCTGCTGTTTAATATAGCAGCTGTGATGTCGACACCCGTTGATTCTGTTGCCATGGTATATGATGCAGGACTGCTCAGTAAATCGAGCCTGTGGAAGCAGGTGGCCTGGTCTGATACGGACAACAAGCTCCAAAACGATGCGGCCACCCAGACAGATACAGCGCGCAACCTGGCTGTAAAATACCGCACCATCATCGGAGAAACAGCCGCCGGCAGCCTGGCCGTTTTTCCCGCCCCGCATCAATATTTTTATCCGCTTGATGAAGCGTTTAATTTAAAATTTACCTGGTATGGCGCCAACTACAGAAACATGCTTTCTGATTTTGGCATCGGCATCCGCCAGGAGCTGGAAGGCGACAAACGTTATGTTCCCTGGTTCAATGCGCCGCCCGGCACCCGGCAGCGACTCAACTTCTTTTGCCTGATCAGTGGAGGCAATGCCGGAAATGCCCTGGCCGAAGTAAAACGGTTTACACACAACGACACTTATCTTCCCCTGCCGGGGTATAAAACCATGGCCAGTCATTTTCACAATGAATACGTCATGAAAGTGGTGCTGGCCAATCAGCCTCCTGCTACGGGTAACGCAGGACAGGCAGCAGCAGGAGACAAACCGCTCACTGCCTCCTCTACTGAAGCAGGCAAAGTTCCCAATTTCGTCAACGTATTCAAGACCAGCGGCGTCAACATTGTTCACCTCGCCGAATTCCACTACACTGCGCATCCCAAAGGTCCGGATGACCAACGGCTGCTGGAACTAAAGACGCTGTTCGACCAGTGTAAAAAATTTTCAGATAACCGGTTCCTGCTACTGCCCGGAGAAGAGCCCAATGAATTTTTTGGCGGGCACTGGCTCGACTT
Source organism: Williamsia sp. (assembly GCA_015069695.1). Classification (GTDB taxonomy): domain Bacteria; phylum Bacteroidota; class Bacteroidia; order Chitinophagales; family Chitinophagaceae; genus JADCRZ01. Next base: position 254,623 of record JADCRZ010000005.1, on the reverse strand, counting down.
TTTCCCGCGTCCTGTATACTGGATCATGTCGAGAAAACCGGAAGCGCCGTTCGTGACCGATGACAACACGTATGGAAAAGTGTACCGGATCAATGATAAGAACGACATGCTGAAACTCCTTGAACAGGAACAGGGACTGGCCTGGACGGCTCATCCGCGCACCAAAGGCTCTACCGGCTTTCCGGATAAGTACAAGGAAGAAGGCTTTTTTAAATCAGACCGCTTCCTGGGTGCTGCCTGGAAAGCAATGCCCGCTGACCTGTCGCAACCCAGACTGGGCAAGCGCGTGTTCGACCTGATGGACGACATGAACAACTGGGGCCTCAAAAAAAGCATCCTCTCCGAAGCCGACCTATTTACCATTGAGCCGGAGAACGAGATGTATGCCCATATGAACATCAACTATCTCCAGCTGGATCACCTGCCTGCTTACGACAGCAGCTGGCAACCCATCCTTGATGTCCTGAGCCAGGGGCGCTTCTTTTCTACTACGGGCGAGGTCCTGATTCCTCTTTTTAATGTAAATGGCAAAGGCTCCGGTGAAACCGCCCAGGCTGATGCAGCAGGAAACGTACGCATCAAGCTCGCCCTCAACTGGACCATGCCGCTCAACTTCGCAGAAATCATTTCCGGCGACGGCAACCAGGTCTACCGCAAGCGTATTAACCTGGACAACACGCTGCCCTTCGGCAACCAAACTTTCACGCTCACCGAAAACATGAAAAACCGCAAGTGGCTGCGCGTGGAAGTCTGGGATGCAGCTGCTAACGGGGCTTTCACGCAGACGGTGTGGCTGGAGTGAGGATCTTAGTTTGCGAATGATAATGTTTCGAAGATGCCATCAGATAAATTAGACATTTGTCTTATTGTTGCAGACAAATGTCTAAAGCGCACGATCATGGCATCTGATACAACTGATATTACAAACAAAATAAATAAAGAGCTTGCAAATATAGTTAAGCGATCAAGTCTTGACAAGAAGCTTTTATCGCAAAACACGGAGGTTACTTACTCAGAATTTCTAACCAATAAAATGTTGATGATTTCTGTAATAACAGAAGGAGTACCGTATTCTTTATTTAATCTGATTCAACATTATACCCCCTTTACTGAAGAGTACTGGGCTGACTTTCTGGATATTTCGACCAAGTCGCTACATAGATACAAAAAGACTTCAAGAAGTTTCAAGCCTATTCAATCGGAGAAAATAATTGAAATGGCAGAAGTCACAAAAGTCGGACTTGATGTATTTGGTGAAATGGAAAAATTTAAGCTTGGGTTGGAAACACCCAATTTTTCTCTCGGTAATTTTAAACCCATGGAACTTTTAAAAGATTCTTATGGAAAGGAATTGGTTATCACTGAAATGACAAGAATTAACTACGGAATCTTAGTTTGATGGAAGCTTACCGCTTATCCAGAGAAATGTATGCATCTGTCCTGCCTGGGAAAGGAGCTGCTATAAAAGGCGCTAGATGGAATTCTGTGGGGGTCGAAATGATTTATACTGCAAGTAACCGTTCTTTAGCAATGGCAGAAGTCGCCGTGCATCTTACCTTGGCAACTCTATCAAGTGACTACATGATCATGACAATATTTATTCCTGATGACATTTCGCTTTTAAAATTAAATATTACTGATCTGCCAACTGACTGGAATGCCTTTCCTCACCCCGCTTCAACGCAAACAATTGGAGACAAATTTGTTGCTGAAAATAAGTATGGTGTATTACAAATTCCATCTGCTGTAACGCAGGGAGATTACAACCTGCTCATCAATCCCCAGCATCCCGACTTCCTTAAAATTAAAATACTAACATCAGAAAAGTTCCCATTCGACAAACGTATCTTCAGATAACCTGTAACAAACCCATGGTACAACATTAAAGGACAGTAAACCAACAGAGCTTGAAACGCATGAATGATTTCAACAAAACACTATCAGGAGTGAGAAAACCTCAAAATCTAAAGAACAAATGAAGGAAGCTTACTTCGAAAATACGAGTTATGATAAAAGTGATTTTGAAAAGACAACCTTTCAGAAAGGTGAGTATGAAAACTGCCGGTTCAACAACTGCGATTTTTCACGTGCCGACTTTACGGATTCGAAGTTTATAGATTGTCAATTTGCTGGCTGTGATTTGAGTTTGGCTAAATTAAGCAGGACAGTATTCCGGGATATCAAGTTTACAGATTGCAAGATGTTAGGGCTTATGTTTTATGATTGCGATGAATTTGGACTTGCGTTCAGCTTTGACAATTGCACGCTCAATCATTCGTTCTTCGGTCAGAAAAAGATCAGAAAAACCCATTTCAGGAACTCACTGTTACAAGACACTGATTTTTCAGGATCTGATTTAACAGGCTCGGTATTTGAAAATTGCGATCTGCGAAATGCGAAGTTCGACAACACAAACATGGAAAAAGTTGATTTCCGCACTTCATTCAATTACTCCATTGACCCGGATTTGAACCGGATCAAAAAAGCAAAGTTCTCACTGCCGGCCGTTGTAGGATTGCTGAACAAATACGATATTGAAATCAAAGCCTGAGCCCCTGATTTGTCTATGTTCGAACAAGCATTCAAAACACAGCTTTCTCTTCTTACCAACGATGATACCCTTGTTGAAAAACTTTGGGGCGAAATCAAAACCGGCTATTCAAAAAAGAGCCGGCATTACCACAACTTGTCCCATCTCGATAACCTGCTGGCAGAACTACTGCCCTTGCAGGATACAATACAGGACTGGCAAACACTCCTCTTTTCCATGGCCTATCACGACATTATCTACAATACTTTAAAGAACGACAACGAACAAAAAAGCGCAGAACTGGCAATCGACAGATTGGCCAAGCTGCCGACACCCCTCTCTCAACAGGAAAAATGCTTTGCGCAGATCATGGCCACCAGGGAACACAGTTTATCCGGAGACAATGATACCAACCTTTTCACCGATGCAGACCTGGCTATTTTAGGTGCAGACACTGACCGTTACAATCAATACGCAAAAGAGATCAGAAGGGAGTACAGGTTTTATCCTGACGCTATATATAAACCCGGAAGACAAAAAGTGCTGCAACATTTTCTTGCCATGCCCGCCGTCTACAAAACTTCCTTCTTCCATGAAAAATACGAAGCGCAGGCACGCGTGAACCTCCAGCAGGAATGGGAAGGATTGTCCTCCCGCTAAGACCCATCAAGCGGGTAAACCCCATTATTATCCTCTTCAACCAGGTTAACGAACCGCTTCACGTAAATCCCTGGCAAGCTGATTCATAAAAGAATGTAGTTTTATATGGACTGGCATTTCGTATAATTTAAACAACCCCATCATAAGTATATGCCGGAAGAAAAACCTGAACTCGAAATACCCAAAGCCTTGATTGACTGGAGCAGATGGCTCATCGCGATCAATTTTTCCGCCGCTACCGGTTGCGTCCTTGTTTTGCTTGACAAAGACAAGGCAGCCCTCACCGGAGCCAACCTGGTGTACGCGGTGATCTTTTTTGCACTGACTGTGTTTTGCTCGGTCCTGTATACCTATCTGCTCTCCACCGAGATCAAGGCTCCGTTCCGGCTGAAATGGCACCACCATTTTCTGGGTGCGCTGCAGATCTTGTTTTTTGCGATTGCGTTTATCTTCTTTTACCTGTGGGTGACCCGGGTGGAAAACATCCATAAAAAACCGGCAGCGCAAATGCGCTATGTGCCCTCTTCTGTCTGTTTGAAAAAGACAGCAGCCGCCTGATTGATCACCATCTGCCGTCCGTTTACCTGCACAATGTTTTCCTCGGCCAGTTCGGTCATGGTACGGAAAACCGTTTCGTAGCTGGCTCCTACATAAGAAGCAAAGTCCTGCCGGCTTAGCTCTATTCCCAGCAGTCCCTCCTCATTTGCGCCAAACTTGTTTTTCAGCGATTGCAGGGCGTTCACAATCCGGCCTTTTACGGGCATATGAGCCAGGTTGCGCATCCGCTGCTCGGAATCCTGCAGCTCTTCGGCATAGAACAGGAGGAGCTTGTACAAGAAATCAGGATTTACTTTAAGCGAAGCTTCGAAAAACGGGCGCGGAATAAAACAGGCCGATAAGGGTTCCAGGGCTGTGGCCGTTACCGGATAAGCAGGCTGCCGGCCCAGGCCGCGATGACCTACAATATCACCGGGGCCTGCAAAGCGCATGATCAGCTCTTTGTCTTCACCCCATTTGCTGTGCACTTTTGCTTTGCCGTTGTGCAAAAAATAAATCCCCTGCACAGGATCTCCCTCCCTGAAAAGGGTTTCCCCTTTTTTGTATTCACCCGTTTGCCGGTGTGCATCAATGGCGGGGAGCCAGGCCTGCATACATTGGGTACAGAAGCTACAGCTGTGCAGGTCGCAACCGGTCTTGCTTTTTTTCATCAGGCACCAAAAATAAGCATCCCCGTTCAATTGCCCGGAAGCACGCTCTCAGAGAAAATTTCTTTTTAGTCGGTTAGAAGAGAGCTTGCGCCGGTACATGGGCCTTTACATACTCCTTTATCGCTACAGGACGCAACCTCACTACTTCTCCTACCACAATGATGGCCGGATTACTCAATCCTTCATATTGAGCCTGAAAAAAGATGTCGCTTACTTTGCCTGTTACACATTTCTCTGCAGGGGTGGTGCCGTTCTGGATGATGGCAACCGGGATCTCGTGTTTGCCTGCTTCCATAAAGATGTCCATGATGGCTTCCAGCTTGCTCATGGCCATGAGTATAATAACGGTCGCGGAGGATTGCGCCGCCAGCCTGATGTCGGGAGAAATTTCGCCCGATTGAAGGGTGCCGGTGGTTACCCAGAAGCTTTCATTGACACCGCGGCATGTAAGCGGGATCAGCTGCGATGCGGGCACGGCCAGGGCACTTGAAATACCCGGTATCACTTCAACCTGGATCCCGGCAGCCCTGGCAGCTTCTATTTCTTCCTGTGCCCGTCCGAATACAAAGGGATCTCCCCCTTTTAACCGCACTACGCGCCCGCAACGGAAGGCACAATCTATAATAACTGCATTGATCTCCTGCTGGGAAAGGGCATGGCAGCCAAAACGCTTCCCGACAAACTGTTTCATGGCGCCGGGACGGGCCCAGTCCAGCAGGGCTTCGTTGGCCAAGGCATCATACAGGATTGCGTCAGCCTGTTGCAGGGCTTTGATCCCTTTGAGGGTAATAAGCTCCGGATCACCGGGACCGGCACCTACCAGGGACAAATAGGGAATAGACATCTTTAATCAAATTATTTTTTAAAATTATATGATATAAATCATAAATTATTTTTTTATTTGAATGTTTTACACTTAAATTTGATTCATAGATCATATTTTAATATGATAATTTCATCAATCAACGCCGCTCGCTCCATATAGAATAATATATAATATTACTTTTTTACACCAACAAACCACTAGCTATGAAAGTCGTTGTAATCGGCAATGGCATGGTCGGATACAAGTTCTGCGAGAAACTTCTGTCTAAGGGCGCCGGCTCTGTTCAGCTATCCGTATTTGGAGAAGAAACAAGACCGGCCTACGACCGCGTTCACCTAAGCGAATATTTTTCCGGTAAAACAGCCGACGAGCTCAGCATGGCTCCAGCCGGATGGTATGCAGCCAATGGCATCACCCTTTACACAGGCGACCCCATTCAAAGCATCGACCCCACCAACAAAACCGTCCACTCATTCCACGGCACCACAGCCCCCTATGATTACCTGGTCCTGGCCACCGGCTCTTCTGCATTTGTGCCGCCCGTACCCGGCGTGGAAAAGCAAGGCGTTTTTGTGTACCGCACCATCGAAGACCTCGAAATGATCAGCAGCTTTGCCAAAGGCGCAAAAACCGGCGCCGTGATAGGTGGCGGACTGCTGGGCCTCGAAGCCGCCAAGGCCCTGCTCGACCTGGGCATCCGCGACACACATGTAATAGAATTTGCCGACCGGCTCATGCCCCGCCAGATCGACGACGCCGGCTCAAAAATGCTGAAAGCAAAACTGGAAAACCTAGGCCTGAAGATCCATACGGGCAAGAACACCGCCCAAATCCTGGGCAACGATGCCATTACCGGCATGCAGTTCACCGATGAAACCAGCATTCATACAGATATCCTGATTATTTCAGCCGGCATCAAACCCCGCGATGAGCTGGCAAAACTCTGCGGACTGGAAACCGGCCAGCGGGGCGGTATCGTTGTAAACGAACACCTGCAAACCAGTGATCCGGCCATTTTTGCCATCGGCGAATGTGCCCTTTTTCAAGGCATGATCTACGGCCTGGTGGCGCCCGGCTATGAAATGGCCGATGTAGTAGCTACCCGCCTCACCGGCGGCAGCAAACAATTTGCTCCTTATGACATGAGCACCAAGCTCAAACTGATCGGCATTGATGTGGCCAGCTTTGGCAATCCCTTTGTGCCGCAGGCAGAAGGTCGCACGGTCGTGTTTGAAGATACCATGAAGGGCATTTACAAACGGATCAACCTCACCCACGACGGGAAACAACTTTTGGGCGGTATCCTGGTAGGAGATGCCGAAGCGTATAACATGCTGCTGCAAACCTGCAAGAACAGGATCGTACTGCCGCCCAATCCGGAAGATATGATCCTCGGCACACGGGGCGGCTCGGGCGCCGACGCAGGTGCCGGCGTTGCCGGACTGCCGGATGACGCCCTGATATGCAGCTGTGAAAATATCTCTAAAAAGGACGTGTGCGACGCCGTTAGCAGCGGCTGCGAAACAGTGGACAGCATCAAGAAATGCACAAAGGCCGGCACCGGCTGCGGCGGTTGCGTACCTATGCTGAAAGACCTGATGGTACACACCATGAAGGCACAGGGCAAATACATCCGCAACGTACTCTGTGAACACTTTGGCTATTCGCGCCAGGAACTGTATGACGTGGTAAAATTAAAAGAGCTGAAGTCATATGAAGACGTGCTGGGCATGTTAGGCAACGGGGATGGCTGCGAACTGTGCAAACCCGCCGTCAGTTCTATCCTTGCCAGCCTGTGGAATGAAATGATCCTGAAAAAAGGCAACGACACGGCCCAGGATTCCAACGACCGCTTCCTGGCCAATATCCAGAAAGGAGGCACTTACTCGGTCGTACCACGGATACCCGGCGGCGAGATATCACCGGAAAAATTAATTGTGATCGGGCAGATAGCACAGAAATATAACCTCTATACAAAAATTACCGGTGGCCAGCGCATCGATATGTTTGGAGCCCATCTCAACGACCTGCCCCAGATCTGGAAAGAGCTGATTGATGCAGGCTTTGAAAGCGGGCATGCATACGGCAAGGCTTTGCGTACCGTGAAAAGCTGCGTAGGTTCTACCTGGTGCCGCTTTGGCCTGCACGACAGCGTAAGCTATGCTATCCGCATCGAAGAGCGCTACCGCGGTCTGCGCGCGCCTCACAAATTAAAATCTGCCGTATCAGGCTGCATCCGGGAATGCGCGGAAGCCAAGTCAAAGGATTTTGGCATCATCGCTACCGAAAAAGGCTGGAACCTGTTTGTATGCGGCAATGGCGGCAGCAAGCCACAACATGCGCTGCTGCTGGCTTCAGACATTGACTCCGAAACCTGCATCCGCTACATCGACCGCTTCCTGATGTTCTATATAAAAACCGCCGACCCGCTCACACGGACTGCCACCTGGCTCAACAAAATGGAAGGCGGCATCGATTACCTGCGCAATGTAGTAGTGAACGATAGCCTGGGCATAGCTGCCCAGCTGGAGGCAGAGATGCAACTGCTCGTAGACAATTACCAATGTGAATGGAAAGAAGTGGTGGACAGCCCCGAGCTGCAGAAACGCTTTGCCCATTTTGTAAATGCACCCCGGGAAAAAGATCCGACCGCCCAGTTTGAATCCATGAGAGACCAGAAACGTGCAGTGGACTGGAAATAATCCAGAACATTTTTTGACAACACAGATGCATTCCTGAGACTGACCGGCTTTACTCCCCCCGCCCGGTTGCCCGCCATAAACGATTGCTTGCTCATATGTTGTAAACACCGGATGAATCTTAAAACCATTCTACTATGAGCAATATCCTCACCGCCAGCACAAGCTGGTTTATCGCCTGTTCCACCGCCGATGTACCTGAAAACGGCGGCGTATGCGTCAAGTACAAAAACACCCAGATCGCCCTGTTCAACTTTACCCGCCGGGGCGAATGGTATGCCACGCAGAATCTTTGTCCGCACCGCATGCAGATGGCCCTGAGCCGCGGCATGATCGGATCGCAGCAGGGCGAGCCCAAGATCGCCTGCCCTTTTCACAAAAACACTTTTTCGCTTATAGATGGCCGTTGTTTAAGCGGAAGCGATTGCGACAGCCTGACCATTTACCCGGTAAAGACTGAAGACGGTCTTGTATACATCGGCGTACCGGCAGAAGAATATGCAATCGCTTTTTAAAAACAGAACCCGGCGAGGCGGCAACCTCAGCCGGGTGATGGCCTAATCGTCATTACTCAATTAAAACCAACCAAATTTACATGAAAAAGCCGATCGCATGGGGAAGCGCCTGGATGGCGCTCTCCCTGCTTTGCCTGCATTCAACGGCGCAACTCACGCTGGGCGGGCAACTGCGTACGCGCACCGAATTCAGGGACGGCCAGGGTGCGCCCCTTCCACAGGGCACCCAGCCTGCTTTCTTTACATCCCAGCGCACCCGCCTGAACCTGGGCTACAATTACAACCGCCTTAAATTTTTCGTAGCAGCACAGGACGTGCGTATATGGGGACAGGACGTTTCCACCATCAACCGAAGCACCACGCAGGACAACAACGGACTGATGCTGCACGAAGCCTGGGCCGAGATCCTGCTTACTGACAGCAGCCTGAAAACAGGCTCGCTGAGCCTCAAAGCAGGCAGGCAGGAACTGGTGTACGACGACCAGCGCCTGCTCGGTAATTTAGACTGGGCACAGGCTGCACGGAGGCACGATGCCGCTTTGCTGAAATGGGAAGGCAAGGAGATCATGCTGCATCTTGGCGTCGCCTTCAACCAAAACCGGGAAAACAGCGCGGGCACCACTTACACCAATGCCACACAAGGCACCTACGCCGGCAATACCAATGGCGGCGCGATGTATAAAGGCATGCAACTTTTATATGCCGGGAAAAAACTCGCGCATGGTAACCTGTCTTATCTTTTTCTGGCCGACCAGTTCAGCAAGTACAGGATGGACAGCATCAACGGGGCTACCGTAAAAACCTATCAGCCGGGTGCTGTATCCCGCGCTACCACTGGTTTTTATTTCAACAACACTTTCAATCAACTGGGCGTAACGGCTTCTGCTTACTACCAGTTCGGCAAAACAAGCTCGCTCCAAAAGATCAGGGGTTATCTGCTGAGCCTGTCGGCACAATACAGTTTATACAAGACTTTCAGTGCAGGTGCAGGAGTAGATTATACATCCGGTGGCAGCACGGGCGCGGCCAGCAAGGCTTTTGACCCGCTGTATGGAACACCGCATAAATTCTGGGGCCTGATGGACTACTACTATGCCGGAAGTCTATTCGGCAAGGGCGGCTTGACGGATTATTATATTAAGACCAGGTTCAAACCCTCCGGCAAGTTTTTACTGCTGGCCGATGCACACCAGTTCAGCAGTGCCGCACCCGTTCTTTATGCAGGCAAAGCAGCGCGCAACCTCGGCCAGGAAGTGGACCTGGTGGGCAACTATACGCTTACCAAACAAATCGGTTTTGAAGGCGGTTACAGCCGTTATTTCTCCACCCCGCTGCTCGCATCGGCTCCTGTTAAAAACATACCCCGCGCAAAGCGCAATGCAAACTGGGTGTACCTGATGATCATTGTTAAACCTGAACTACTGGTTAAGTAACTCCTCCCTGCTTTTCTGTCAACCACATTTTTTACAACTACAAATCTCCTGCACCACAACGCTTTTTACCATGCAACAATCAACCACACAACCACTCGACAAGCTGAATATCTTTAGCCTGAAAGGCATTCAGATGCGCACGTTCCATACTACCTGGCTGATGTTTTTTGTCTGCTTTTTTGGCTGGTTCGGCTTGGCGCCGCTCATGCCTACTATCCGGGAAGAGCTCCACCTCAGCAAGAGCGAAGTAGGCACCCTGATCATTGTGTCTGTTTCCTCTACCATTGTTGCCCGCCTGCTCATCGGCAAATTATGCGATACCTGGGGGCCGCGCAAAACGGCCATCCGCTTGTTATTGATCGGCTCGCTGCCGGTGATGCTTGTAGGACTGGCGACTGATTACACTTCATTCTTATTGTTCAGGGCCGCTATAGGCATTATCGGCGCTTCGTTTGTAATCACGCAGTTTCATACGTCCATGATGTTTGCATCCAGTATCAAAGGCACGGCCAACGCGGTGGCCGGCGGCTGGGGCAACCTGGGTGGCGGCGTTACGAATATGGTGATGCCTTTGATATTTGCAGCCATTGTAGCTATGGGCTTTACCAAAGGTGAGGCCTGGCGCTATGCCATGATCGTTCCCGGTGTTATGATGCTGATCGTAGCCTTTCTCTATTACCGCTTTACGAAAGACACACCTGCAGGCAATTATGACGAGATCAACAGAACCGGAACTACCCCCAAAAGTACGGACTGGAGCGTGCTGAAAGACTGGCGCATCTGGGCACTGACAGTTGCTTATGCCATGTGCTTTGGCATGGAGATCACATTCGACAATGTAGCCGCCCTTCATTTTACAGATACCTTTAAATTATCCCAGTCGGCGGCCGGTTTCTGGGCAGGTATCTTTGGCTTTATGAACTTATTTGCGCGTGCGCTGGGCGGCGTATTCTCCGACAAGGCCGGCAAGCGCTTTGGTATGCAGGGGAAAGGAACCCTGCTGGCCATCGTGCTGTTGCTGGAAGGCGCCGGGCTCCTGCTGTTTTCGCATGCAGGCACGCTTCCGCTGGCCATTGCATCCATGCTGAGCTTTGCGCTGTTCCTTAAGATGGCCAATGGAGCCACCTATGGCATCGTACCTTTTATCAACAAAGAAAATGTAGGTCTGATCAGCGGCATCGTAGGCGCCGGCGGCAACTTAGGCGGTATGTTGTTTGGCTTTCTCTTTAAATCAGCTACCATCTCGTATGCCCAAGCGTTTACATATATCGGTTATGCCGTAATCACCGCATCAGCCCTTGTTTTTCTGACCCGTTTTTATAAGAAGGAAGAAGAAACAGTGGCAGTGCCGGAGATATCATTCGTCTGAATTGTCTGAACCATGATTTACAGGATGGGAGGGATTCGGAGATTAAATCACTTCATGTCTTCAATCCCAGCATCCCTCCTCATCCTGTAAATCATGGTTCACAAAAAATTTATTTCATGACAGCTTCTTTCAAAACAACCTGTTGTTACTGTGGTGTAGGATGCGGCGTGGTGGTGCACCGGGAAGAGAATGGGAACCTGCGGGTGGAAGGCGATAAGGATCATCCGGTAAATAAGGGGATGCTTTGCAGCAAGGGCATGAACCTGCACTATACTGTGATGGACAGGAGCGACCGGTTGCTGTACCCGGAAATGCGCTACAACAAGGGATTGCCCCGGCAGCGCGTAAGCTGGGGGCAGGCCCTGGAAAGAACAGCCGCTGTTTTCAAAACCTTTATCCGGAAATGGGGCCCGGACTCGGTAGGATTTTATGCTTCCGGACAATGCCTGACGGAAGAGTACTACGTGGTGAACAAGCTCATCAAAGGGTTTATCGGCAGCAACAACATCGACACCAACTCGCGGTTGTGCATGAGCAGTGCAGTGATGGCCTACAAGACGAGCCTGGGTGAAGACAGCGTGCCGGTGAGCTATGATGATCTGGAACTGGCTGATTGCTTTTTTGTGGCCGGCGCCAATCCGGCCTGGTGCCACCCCATCATCTGGCGCAGGGTAGAAGCAGCCAGGGCTGCCAATCCTGCCCTGAAGATCATTGTAAGCGATCCGCGCAATACACAAACCTGTGCTTACGCCGATGTACACCTGCAGTTGAAACCCGGCACAGACATCATCCTCCACCATGCCATTGGCCGGCTCCTGCTCGAGGAAGGCGCGATCGATGTATCATTTATCAGGAACCATACCGAAGGCTTCGAGCAGTACAAGCAAAAGGTGATGGAGCGTACGGTAACGGAAGCAGCTGCGGTCTGCGGAATAGAAGAGGACAAACTCCGGGAGGCTGCCGCTTATATCGCCAAAGCACAGGGCTTTATTACCATGTGGACGATGGGACTGAACCAAAGTTCGGTTGGGGTCAACAAAAATCTTAGCCTGATCAACCTGAACCTGATCACCGGCCAGATCGGGAAGCCAGGGAGCGGGCCGTTCTCGCTTACAGGACAACCCAATGCCATGGGCGGCCGGGAAGTAGGCGGGATGGCCACTATGTTACCTGCACACCGCAACCTGTCCAGCCCACAAGACCGGGCCTTTATGCAGCAGTTTTGGGGTGGCGCTGCCATCAACCCCCAACCTGGCTATACGGCAACAGAGATGTTTGAAGCACTGGAAGACGGCCGGTTAAAAGCCATCTGGATCATGGGCACCAACCCGTTGGTCAGTCTGCCCGATGTACGCAAAGCCGAAGCAGCTTTGCAAAAAGCCCGCTTTGTGGTAGTACAGGAAGTGAGCAACAAACCGGAAACCATTCAGTACGCCGATGTGGTGCTGCCAGCCGCTGCCTGGGCAGAAAAAGAAGGCACCATGACAAATGCAGAGCGCCGCATTACTTACCTCCGCAAAATAGTGGATGCCCCTGGTGAGGCCCTCCCCGATGCTGAGATCATCTGCCGCTTTGCACGCCAGCTTGGCTACAGGGGATTCGATTACAAAGATTCTTCCGAGATCTATGATGAGCATTGCCGCTCTACCGCCGGCACCCATGTAGACATCAGCGCACTCAGTTACGATATACTGAAGCAAAAAGGCAGCGTGCAGTATCCTTACAAAGAGGATGGCATGGAATCGCCACGGCTGTTCACTGATCACCGGTTTTACACGCCTTCACAAAGAGCGGTCATTCATGCAGTAGATGATGAAAATGGTTCAGAGCCGGTAACCCCTGAGCTGCCGCTGATCTTAACCACGGGCCGCATCCGCGACCAGTGGCATACCATGACCAAAACCGGCAAAGTGAGCAGGCTGAAAAAACACGTGGCCGAGTCCTTCCTGGAAATGCACCCCGATGATGCAGCCGTGCGGCAGATCGCAGAACATGATTTAGTGGAAGTAGTCAACAAGCGGGGCCAGGTGCGGGTAAAAGCCAGGCTCAGCACTGATATCAGAAGGGGCATTGTTTTTCTGCCCATGCACTGGGGCAAGATCCTGAACAACGACCTGAACCGGGCCAATAACCTAACCCCCAACCTGCTTGATGGGATAAGCAAACAACCTGATTTCAAGTTCTCTGCGGTGCAGGTGCAACGGTACCACAAGCCCAGACAAAAAATCCTGGTGATCGGTGCCGGGGCCGGTGCTTTTGGTTTTGTAAAAAGTTACCGTGCCCTGAACACAGCAGATGAAATTGTGGTATTCAGCAAGGAAGAATACCCCTTTTACAACCGGGTAATGCTGCCCGATTACATCAGCGGTGCGCAGCAATGGACGCAGTTGCAGAAAATGAAGCGCGAAGAAGAGCAGGATTACAACATCACCCTGTACCGCGGCACCAGCATCGAGCAGATCGACCGGGTACAGAAAACCGCGACCGACAGCAAGGGGCGGTTGCACAATTATGATGTGCTGATCATTGCTACCGGCAGCCAGCCTGCCCGGTTAAAAGACCTGCCGGATATGCGCGGCGTTTTTACCATGCGCAGCCGCCACGATGCCGATCATTTCAAAGCGCATCTCGACCCGGCCCTGGGCAAGGTAGCCATTGTAGGCGGTGGCTTGCTGGGAATAGAAATGGCCGCCTCCCTGTGTGAGACGGGCGTAGCCGTTTGCCTGATCCAGCGCAGCAGCAAGCTCATGGACCGCCAGCTGGATGCCGTGGGCAGCCAGCTGCTCCAATCCATCCTGCGGGAAAAAGGGATTGAGATTTATTACAACGACGAGGTGGATCGCCTGCTCGGCAAACGGTTGCTGCAGGGCCTGCGCCTGAAAAGCGGCCGTGAAATCCCTTGCCAGGCTATGATCGTAGCCATCGGTACTGTTCCGGATACAGGTCTGGCAAAGGCCTGCGGACTCGCCTGCAAACGGGGCATAGTAGTGAACGATTGGCTGCAAACCCATGATGAGCACATCTATGCGCTGGGCGAAGTTGCTGAATTCAAGGGCAACCTGTATGGCATCACTGCCGCGGCAGAGCAGCAGGCAGAGATTGTTGCCCGGCATTTAAGCGGCGACATCAGCCGCTATTACCAGGGCTCCCTTTCCATGAATATCCTGAAGATGCACGGCACCGAACTTTGCTCACTGGGCATGGCGGAAACACCACCTGACGATCCGGCTTATGAAGAAGTGATCTTTCTTGACAAAGCAAAGCGCTACTACAAAAAGTGCATCATTCACAAAGACAAGATGGTAGGCGCCATCCTGATCGGCGACAAGACAGAGTTTGTTGAGTTCAAAGACCTGATCGAACAGGGAACAGAGCTGTCTGAAAAAAGGCTGGAGCTTCTGCGCTCCGGGAAAAAGGCGCAGCCCGTGCTTGGCAAACTGGTTTGCTCCTGCAACAATGTAGGTGAGGGAAATATTGCAAACAAAATCAAGGAAGGTTGTACCCAGCTAAAAGCCCTGTGCCAGGCAACAGGTGCAGGCCTGGGATGCGGCAGCTGCCGTCCGGAAGTGCAGCGGCTGTTGGATAAAGTAAACCTGAACCATGATTTACAGGACGGGAAGGATTCGGGGACGATAGAGATTGAACGGGAACCCGGGGTATCAGACAGTCAACATGAATTGCGCATCCTTCCTGTTCTGTGAGTGTTGCTTCGTGATGCATTCTTTAAGATAAAAACTATGGCACAAACGGCCACCATTACCATTAATTTCAGGGGCGGCATTGTATCGCCGGGCTACCTGCTGGCTGTGATGCAGGCAGCCACAGACGCGCGCATAGAGCAGGTGCGATTCGGACTGCGCCAGCAGCTGATCATGAACGTGCCCCAGGAGAACTTGGCAAGTTTTAGCAAGGCCTGCCGGCAAAAAGAAATCTCTTATCAAACCGGCACGAACGTCACGCCCAATATGGTGAGCTCTTATCCGGCAGCAGGCATCTTTTCAACGGAGGGTTGGCTGCGTGAAGGCGTGTACAAAGATGTTTTTGGATTGTTCCGCTACGAGCCGCAGCTGCAGGTCAATATATGCGACAGCAGCCAGCAGCTTGTACCGCTTTTTACCGGGCATATCAACTGGGTATCCTCTCCCTTCCCGCATTTCTGGTATTTATATATCCGCCTGCCCGGAACGCAGACCCCCTTTTGCTGGAGAGAGCTGATCTATACCAACGACATTGCAGCCCTATCGCACCAGCTGGAAAAGTTGATCACACGGGGCATCACCACGGAACAAGCCTTGTATGCAGCCACGCAAACCGTGCTGACTTGCAATACCAAACGGGCAGAGCACCCGTTGCAGCCACCTGCTTTTTCCCTGCCCTACTACGAAGGCTTTAACCGCGAAGGCAACACCTGGTGGCTGGGTATCTACCGGCGTGATGAACTGTTTCCCGTCTCTTTTCTGGCAGACCTGTGCAGGGTATGTTTGCAAACCGGTATCGGACAGCTGTACACTACACCCTGGAAAAGCATTGTCATCAAAGGCATTGAAAGCGGCCACCGCCCCCTGTGGGATGGCGTGCTGGGCAAATACCGCATCAACGTTCGCCATGCGGCCAACGAGCTGAACTGGCGGGTAGAGGATGAGGAAGGACTGCGCTTGAAGCGGCTCGTGATCCGGCATTTTGACAAGGAAGACGTGCGCACCTACGGGCTTTGCTTCGCCGTACAAACAAGACAGCGCAGCAGTGTATCCGGTTCGGTGGTTATCTGCAAAGAAGCCAGAAAGAACCCGGACCGCCTCGCCTCGCTTGACCGCTACAGCATCCTGTACAAAAAAGACTTCAATCCCTACACAACAGAAGAAATCCTGTTCAGAAAAAACATCCCCAAAGACCATGTAGGCACCTATCTTGTTTCCCTCTGCAAATTATTCTATGAACAAGCTGTACCGGATGAAGCGGCGCTGTTCCCGACAACAGGAGAGCCCAAAGAAACAACGCCCGTTTGCACCACCCACCAATGCATGCACTGCTTAACCATCTATGACGAAAAAACCGGCGATGCAGCACAACAAATAACTGCGGGTACCCGCTTCGGTGAGTTACCCGCCACGTACGCTTGTTCTGTGTGCGAAGCAGGCGTGGAAGACTTCAGGGAATGCCTGGAACCATTGTCTTGAACCATGATTCCAGGGATTATTGATGGGGAGGATTGGGCACGACAAGCGGTTGTCATCGGTAGCCTGGCTTCCTGTACGGAAACCATTCCTCAGGGTTGTGGTTTGTCTGAGTGGCCCAGGCTTTTCTCCGGGCTCACTTTGTCCCGCACCAGCTGCTTCAGCTCTTTGATCTCGGGAAAGCGGCCCTGCTCCTTTCGGTCGAACAAAAGCTCATCGCCAACGCTGATCCTGTATCTTCCGCCTACTTCCGCCGGCTGCAGCGTAACGCCCTTCAGTTCTTCAGAAAATGTGGTCAGCAGCTCCTGTGCCATATAAGCCGCCCGCAGCAACCATCCGCACTTGGGGCAGTATTCAATGGTGATGATGGGCTTCATAGGTAAAAAGAATTGTTATCCATGAAAAACTTGTTTCAGTTTAAAAATACAGGTTAAGTTGCACTTTGTTGCTTTTCTATTAACCCGAAGGATGATGACGCATAAACTTCAATATATGAAACACGGACTGCTGATCTTTCTGCTTGTTTTTCTAACAACTACTCTTACCACCTGCGCACAGACTCCCGCTGAGCTTCAGAACGCGCTTAACAAGGTAAGTCCGGAAGCCATCAAAGGGCATATGAGCTTTCTTGCCGATGACCTGCTGGAAGGGCGCCAGCCGGGCACAAGGGGTTTTGCCCTGGGTTCAAAGTATATGGAAACCCAGTTTGTATCGCTGGGGCTTCAACCGGGCGTGAACGACTCTTCTTACATCCAGTCTGTTCCCCTGCAGCGGGGTTGGGTGGAGGCAGCAGAGAGCGGGTTAACATTGATAGATGGAAAGCAGGAAAAACAGTTGGAGTATGGAAAACAGTTTATCATCAATCCTTATTTTGCCAGCCCTGCTTCTGCAATCAGCGCCCCACTGGTGTTTGTTGGCTTTGGCATTTCTGCGCCCGAGTTCAAGTATGATGACTACAGCAACATCGATGTAAGGGGCAAGATCGTCGTATGGATCAACGACGCACCAAAACAGTTCCCCAGCAGCGAGCGTGCTTATTATACAACGGCCGATGCAAAATATACCGAAGCCATCAAGCGCGGCGCTGTAGGCGTGATCACCATGGGCCTGCCTTCCAACAGGCGCAGTTCCTGGGAGGGATCGGTGAGAAGGTCAAGACAAGGTTCATACAAATGGCAGAACGGACAGGGTATGGCAGCCAACAGTTATGAAGCCCTGAAAGCGGTAGCTTCCTTTAACAGCGAGTATGCCGACAGCCTGTTTATACATGCGCCTGTAAACCTGCAAAAAATTGCCGCACTGGCAGCAGAAGGAAAGTCTCAATCGTTTCCTTTAAACCTTTCTGCTTCTATCCGGGTAAAGACAAATACAAAAGTGGTTCAAAGCTCCAATGTAGTAGGTGTGATCAGGGGCAGTGATCCGCAATTGAAAAATGAATACATTGTTTATACTGCGCACCTCGATCATTTCGGGATAGGTGCTCCCGTAAGCGGAGACTCTATCTTCAACGGCGCCCATGATGATGCGTCCGGCAATGCCATCCTGCTGGAAGTGGCGAGGGCATACCGTTCGCTGCCTGCTGCGCCCAAAAGGTCCATCATCTTTGCAGCGGTCACAGGTGAAGAGTTGGGACTGCTGGGATCTGATTATTTTATCAGCAACCTGCCCATGAAGGGAGGAAAAGTAGTAGCCAATCTTGCCATCGACATGCCCTTCTTTTTTCATCCCATACTTGACATTGTGCCATACGGCGCCGATCATTCAAGCCTGGGCAAACAAACCGAACAGGCGGCCGGCATCCTGGGATTAAAGATCAGTCCGGACCCATTCCCCGAACAGGTCGTTTTTATCCGCAGCGATCACTACAGTTTCATTAAAAAAGGCATTCCCGCCCTCTTTATCAAAAGCGGCTTTATGACCGTACCGCAAGACACCGTAGACAGGTCTAAATCTGACGTTGCCTGGCGCAGCACAACCTACCACACCCCCAAAGACGACATGAACCAACCCTTCGATTTCAAAGCCGCTACCATGCACGTAAAGATCAATTTCCTCATCGGCTATTTCACCAGCAGCCAACCCGCCGCCCCATCCTGGAACAAGGGAGATTTCTTTGGGCAGAAGTTCCAGCAGAAAGCGTTTTAAAAGAGCATCCTGTAAATCAAGGTTCAAGATGCTCTCTCAAAAACCGCAGCCAGTTGTTGTGCATGATGTTGATGATGTCTTCCTCGGTATAGCCTCTTTGGGAGAATATGATGGGGAGCTTTTGGAGGTCGGCGATGGTTTCCAGGTCGGAGGGGCATTGTTCTTTGCCGAAGGCGCCGTCCAGGTCGGTGCCGATGCCGACGTGCAGGGCATTGCCTGCGAGCTGGCATATGTGATCAATGTGGTCGATGATGCGTTCCAGGTTGCAGCCGGTGGCCTGGGGTGTGGAGATGCCGCGTGTCCAGTCGGGCACCATCATCCAGGCATCAAGGGCAGCACCAATTATACTGCCCCGCTCGATCAGGGCCCGGATCATGTCGTCGCTGAGCTGGCGGTTGTGGTTTACGAGGGTGCGGCAGTTGTGATGGCTGGCCCATACGGGGCCGTGAAAATGTTCAAGAGCCTGCCAGAAAGCATCGTCACACAGATGGGTTGCATCCAGGATGATGTGGAGGGCGTCCATTTCACGGAGGAGGTCCAATCCGTTTGCACCCATTTTCCCGGTTGCATCTGTTCCGTTGGCATAGCGGCCGGGCCCATAGTGGGCAGGCCCAACTGCGCGTAGCCCATACCGGCAGGCTGTTTCCAGATGACGAAGAGAGATCAGCGAGTCTGCCCCTTCCAGGCTAAGGATGTAACCGACGGGCTTGTTTTCAGGCGATCCGTCGCCGGTTGTCCATAGCTGCACCTGCTCTTCCAGTTCTTTCTGGTTGCAGATCATCTTCATCTCACCCGCTTCTTCCATGGCTTTGTACCAGGCTAGCTGGCCCTGTGTTTGCGCCCATGCTTGCTCCGGTGAATGCCAGCCAGGCAGCTTGCTTCCCGGCTCTACATAGCGTGCAATCTGTGTAGCCACTACCAGTCCTGCGCCTGCTTTGCGCAGTTCAGGCAGCGATACGGTACCTTTTGCCCGGTCGGGTTTGTCCTGCATCCCTGTTTCTCTTTCCCTGATAGCCGAAACAGGCAGCCGCAGATCCCTGTTCCATTCCAGGGCATTCATAGCCAGATCAAGGTGCGCATCAATGACAAACATGGCAAACAGATTTTATAAAGACGGGCAAAAAATCAAGGCATTAAATGCCGATGCTGCGGTCGCGCGCGATTACCCTCCAGCTTGCAACAGCCTGGTGGTTTTCTATCACGGCCGCTTTTTCATACAGCGCCACGGTCGGACAAATATGCACGGGCACCCCGTACAACACATCGCCCGTCCGGAACCGGGTGCTGTCACTTACTTTCAGTACAAGATGCTCTTCGCTTTGCGCTACCGGTGTTGCATGGGGTGCATTCAGGAAATGGACGCGGGGCAATGGGTTTTCGGCAGCAACTGATTTATGCCCCAGATCAGTTGTGATGGTTGTAGCATCAACAATCGAAATCACGCGCGTGACGACCAGGGCTGCATAGCGAAACGGCTCTTCCGGCAGCAGCTGTTTGTAGCCCCAGTCCCAGAACACAAAAGTACCCGGACTGCATTCCACTCCTCTTTGCCGGTGGAACGGAAAACTGACAGAGCCACCTGCTATAATCTTCATCTTGCTGTTCTCATACTTTTCGATCTGTGCGGCTCCTGTGGTAGCTTGTCCGAAAGCCAGCTCTGTTTTTTGCATGCGCACCAACACGTCTGCATCATGAATATGTCCGTCGTAAGCATGGGTACCGGCGACCCGGATACCGGGTAATTTTTTCAGCTGCTTGAAAAAGATCAACGTATTCGCAGGCTGTATGCCGCTCCGGTTCATGCCGGTATTGAGATCGATAAATACATCGACAGATGATTCCTGTTCTTCAAAGCATTGAGAGAGATAGCCGGCTGCTTCTTCATCGTCAACCAGGCAGCTGAAGCTGGTTTGCGGATATCGTTGCACCAGTGCCAGCAGCCGTTTTACTTTTGGTCCTACGGGCTGGTAAGCCAGCAGCACATCGGGAGCGCCGGTGGTGGCCAGCATCTCGGCTTCTGCGATGGTGGCACATTTGAATTTGGTGATCCCGGCTTCCAGCATCATGTTGCACACTTCGGCGATTTTGCAGGTCTTTACATGTGGCCGCAACAGGTCTGCACTGCCGACACTGTTTACTGCCCAGAGAATGTTCTGTTCAATTCTTTTTTTGTACACAAGCAGGGCAGGCGAATCCAGGGTATCTATGTTGTGAACCGTATACCAATCAAACGGACTATTCATGCTTTATATTGATGTATGCAGCCGGCAGGAAGGTCTTTTCCGGACTCCTGTTGCCGGCCCGGTTTATATAAGTTCAAACAAGGCTTCTATTTCAACCGGTATATTGTCGGGCAGGGAGCCAAAGCCCACAGCGCTGCGCACCCCGATCCCGTTTTCTTCCCCCCATACCGCGGCAAACAATTCGCTGCACCCGTTGATCACAAAGGGATGCTTTTCAAAATCAGGGGTGCAATTCACCATCCCCAGTACTTTGATGACCCGCTTAATCTTATCAAACGAACCTGCATAGGCGCGGATAGTGGCCAGCATGGTGAGTCCGACCTGCCGGGCTGCCAGCTTTCCCTGTTCCCCATCCAACTCCCTGCCTATGCGGCCGATGATCAGGCTTCCATCATCCTGTACCGGTCCATGCCCTGAGAGGTAGAGGTATTTTCCATCTGCCAGGCAGGGCTTGTAAATACCTTTGGGGGCTGGTGCAGGCGGCAGACTTAGCTGCAGGTCTTTAAACCGTTGATCGGGTGTGGTGAGCATTTGATTTGGATTACTTGTTTATAAAAGTAGGAATCAATGGGCAATAAGAAACAACTGACAAGACAAACTAATGCACGAAAACCTGAATTGCACCCACTGCTTTTTCATATGTAGAACATAATTACTTTATATTTGCATGCAAAGATTGCCATCACATTTAATCCAGTAAAATGGAACACAAGAAACGGTTGCCTGTTTATATGCAAAGCCATCACTGCACTGTTTTACCGGGGCTGTTCTCTCTCCTGGTCCTTCCTGCATGCATTTGTGCCCTCCTGTTGCTTACCCAGTGCCGCTCCGGTAAGATAAGTGTTTCCAAACCTGCCATAGATTCTTCCATTGTTTTTGATCCCGGGCAAACTTATTCTACCACCCGCATCCCGGCGCTGGCAGTTACGAAAAAGGGAACGCTGCTGGCTTTTTGTGAAGGCAGGTTGAGTGGTGCAGGCGATTGGGCAGCGATCGACATTTTGTTGCGCCGCAGCACAAATGGAGGAAGGAGCTGGGAGGATGTGCGCACGCTTGTCCGCCATCTGGATGATAAGCCGCCTACAAGCAATGCCACACCCATTGTTGATAAAGATGGCGTGATCCATTTGCTTTACCAGCGCAATTATGAGCGCGCCTACCATATCACCTCCTCCGACGAAGGCAAAACCTGGTCGGAGCCGGTTGATATTACCTATGCTTTTGATGCCTTCCGCAGTAAATACGACTGGAAGGTGTTGGCACCAGGCCCGGGACACGCTATCCAGCTGCGCACCGGCAGACTGCTGGTTCCTATCTGGTTGTGCAAACCCGATAAAAGTCTTCCTGGCGGTGACCACCGGCCTTCCTGTATTGCGACTGTTTACAGTGATGATGCGGGCAAAACCTGGCACCCGGGCGATATTGTAGCCAGCAACGGCGATCTGTCCGGCGGAACTTCCATACCCATCGTGAACCCCAGTGAAAATGTAGCGATCGAATTGGCTGATGGCCGTGTAATGCTTAACATGCGCACCGAATCGCTCAACAACCGCCGGTTGATCAGCTACAGTCCTGATGGTGCCACCAACTGGACAAAACCCCGGTTTGATGATGAGCTGTATGAACCGGTTTGCATGGCAGGACTGATCAGAATTTCCGGCAATGGCAGCGGAACGCGGAAAAGAATCCTGTTTGTTAATCCCAACAGCATCAACAATCCTAAGTTGATCAACAAAAACAATTTCAGAACACGGGAAAACCTCACCGCCAGGCTTAGCTATGATGAAGGAGAAAGCTGGCCGGTTGAAAAGATTCTCTGGCCTGGTTTGGCCGGCTATTCAGACCTGGCGGTTGACAAGGAGGGAACTATTTATTGTTTGTATGAAAGAAGGGATGCATCAGACAACTTCCAGAAGTACAGGGTCGCATTGCAGAAATTCAACATAGCCTGGCTGACGGATGGAAAAGACAACAACTAAATCTAAACAGGTATAAATAAATTACTATGCAGTGTCTCAGGTCAGTATTTTTCCTTGGTTGTATGTTGTTCACCCGGGCTGCTTTTGCTGCTATTGAACTGCCCTCATTCATAGGAGATCATATGGTGCTTCAACGCGAAACCCATGTGCCCTTATGGGGCAAGGCAAGGGCAGGAGCCAGGGTTACCCTCACCTCTTCCTGGAACAGGAAAACTTACACAACCCAGGCAGATGCTGCAGGAAACTGGAAGGTCATGATCCAGACGCCAGCAGCCGGAGGCCCCTACCAGATCACCTGCAATGATGGCACGCCTCTTATACTGACCGACGTCCTGATCGGCGAAGTATGGCTGGCTTCCGGACAATCAAACATGGAAATGCCGGTAGCAGGTTTCCGCAACCAGCCCGTCCTGAATTCAAATGACCTGCTCATGGAATCGGGCAACCCGGAGATCAGGCTTTGCCAGCTGGAGCATGGCGCTGTACTTACACCGGCTTCGGCTGCCAAATCAACCGGCTGGCAGCAAAGTGACGCACAGATGGTCAAAAAATTCAGTGCAGTTGCTTACCAGTATGCAAAGATCCTGCAGGAGCGTTTAAGGGTACCCGTTGGCATCATCGGCTCTTACTGGGGCGGCACCATCATCGAAGCATGGATGAATACGCACAGCTTACAGGCATTCCCCCATATCCGCATTCCGCGCGATACAGTGGGCACAGGTAAGAACACAGCCACCGCCCTGTTCAATGCCATGATCTGTCCGCTGGTCGGATACGGCATCAAAGGCGTGATATGGTACCAGGGAGAACAAAACCGGCCCAGCGCTGCTATCTACGACAGTCTTTTGCTTGCGATGGTAAAAGAGTGGCGGACTTTGTGGAACCAGGGCGAATGGCCGTTTTATTATGTGCAGATTGCACCCTACCGTTACAATGACAAGCTAGGCCCATCCGCCCCGCTCAGGGAAGCACAACAAAAAGCTGCCGCTATCATTCCCCATTGCGGCATGGTGGTGAGCATGGATGCCGGGGAAGAAAAAACAATTCATCCGGCCAATAAAACGGTCATCAGCAGGCGCCTTGCTTACTGGGCGCTGGCCAACACCTATGGCCGGCCAGGTATCGCCTTTGAAAGCCCCGTATACAAATCGATGAAAGTAGAAGACAATGGTTCTGTGACCGTTCTTTTTGATCATGCACCAAACGGATTGACTGCCTTTGGCAAGGAACTAGCTGCTTTTGAGCTGGCCGGCAGCGATCAACAATTCTATCCGGCAACAGCAACCATTACCGGGCAGGGCGTCCGGCTCAGCAGCGGACAGGTAAAAAGCCCGGTGGCCGTTCGCTATGCCTTCAAAGACTGGGTAACAGGCGACCTATACAACACCGAAGGGCTGCCTGCAGCGCCGTTCCGGACAGATACATGGGAGATAAAGTAGAAATAACAGCGAATTGAATCTGGTGGAAGAGTGTTACATGTTCCGGCAGGAGCATCTTGTTGGTAATCAGACGCTGTGATCATTGTGTTCCTACCGGAACATAGAATACCATACCGCTAAATCTAATTTAGTATAAAGCACTTTAATCGTTCCTGTCTTTCAGCTCCTTTACCGTATGGTCGTCTATCCAGTCCCAATCAATCTCCACACCCAACCCGGGTCCAACCGGGCAATGCAAACAGCCGTCTTCCCTTATCTCCAACAGATCGCCCTTCAATCCAAAACGGAACAGGGGATGGTGCGATTCCAGGAACCGGGAGGCGCGGGTAGCACACCCTACATGCAGGTTGGCTATATCAAGGAGGGGAGCAGAAGCGGTGTGGATCTCAAATCCAAAACCCATCATTTCGCACATAGCAATGGCCTTCATGGCACCCGTGATCCCGCTCTTGTGATGTACATCTCCCCGTATCAGGTCAACGGCGCCTTCGATCATGTAATGGGGCAGTTCAAACAGGCCGACTGTTTCAGCGGCCAGCACGGGCGTGCGGATAGCTTGCGATAGTTTTTTGAGTTGCAGAATATGGGCGTCCGGAAAAGGTTCTTCAAACCATTCATAGCTGAGCTCATCCAGCGTATAACCGATTTTGAGCGCGTCCTCGAAGCTGAGTACGGCAGAAGAATCGAGCATGAGCGGGAACCCTTCTCCTGCTGTTTCCCTTGCCAGGCGCAGCTTGGGAATATCTGCCTTTGAGCCACCCGACAGCTGCAGCTTGATGCCTTGAAAGCCCTGGCCGATTTTCAGCGCTACCTGCCGGCGGAGTTCTTCTTCTGTTGTTATGGTTTGTGGCGGACAGGTTGAGTATACCGGAACCTTGTCCCTGTATTTACCCAGCAAAACTGCAATGGGCATGTTGGCCATCTTTCCTTTGATGTCCCAGAGCGCCACATCCAGATTGCCCCAGATGGCTTCCCGGAAATTATACAGGTGCCGCTGCTTGCTTCTCAGCTGTTGCCAGATGGCTTCATGGTTCAGCGGATCCCGTCCGACCAGGTCATTGAAATAAACATCGTGTACAGCATAGGCAGAGGCCACTCCCTGCCCCAGCGGACCATAATCCATTGTATAGCCTTCTATACCTTCATCCGTATGTATGATAGTAAGCGGGAAATCAAAATAGGGTGTATATCCTGCCGGAACCGGATGCGGCGCATACCATTGCTCGGAGGAGCGCCGGACGATTTTTGTAGTGATGCCGGTAATTTTCATGCTGAAGTTATTTTACAAAGAGACCCCTCTACTGGATGCATGGTTCCTGCGGAAGCAGTCTTGAACCCAGCCCCGACCACTTTCAATTTTACTTACTTCCCAGCAAATCCTTTTTCGTCGGGAATTTACCCAAGTCTGATTCCTTGAAGTGAAGGTACAGCACCCGTTCCCAGCGGTGGGGTATGAAGCAGTGCAGCTCACCCCTGTCGGCAAATACATCTATGTAGGAGCACTGGTAGTTTCTAAAGGCGCTCTCGTATGCTTCTGCCAGGGCGTTCACAAGAAAAAGCCGGGGCTCGCTCCAGCTATTTCCATCGTCAGCAGACAAAGAAAACCACAGCTCCGAGCGGTCTTTCATGATCTCTTTCTTGCCGCCGCTCAGCCCGGTGTAATCAAGATCGTGGTGGCGGTTGTGGTGAAAAGCGATCAGGGTTTTGTTGTCGGAAAGCTTGAAGAGCATAGGAGGTGCATCAGGATGGATGAGCGGCGTGGGCTTGGGATCGCTCCAGGTTTTGCCATCATCATTGCTGTTGCTCGACCAGAGATGTCCTTCCGGGGTGCGGAGGAATAACAGGACCTTTCCATTGCCCAGTTCAATGGGGCGGCCTTCATCCATCCGGCCGAAATTGCGGGCAAACCAGCCACCATGGCGTTTTCCGGGCAGAAGTTCCCATGTCTTTCCCCGGTCTTCGGAACGCAGGATGTACTGCCGCGTGATCAGGGGCTTGTAGCTCCAGTCAGCCTCATGCGAACCCAGCAGCCAGGTGCCTCTATCAGTCTCGCACATACGCATTACAGACATGCCCCTGAATGAAGAATCATTGAACGGACGTATCATCCTTACTTCCGACCAGCTATATCCGTCATCATCCGAGTAGCGGTAGCCAATGGGTGCATTTTCCTGCATTCCGTTCTCGCGCGAGTACATGCCCCATACGGGCTGTGTACCGAAGGCATAGATGCGGGAAGAACCTTTGGGTATGAACGGGATAAATCCATGCTGGTTGTAATCAATATCAAAAGCAACCACAGGTCCCGTCCAGGTTTTGCCTCCATCTTTTGAGCGGTAGGCAAGCATGTCGTTGTTTTTGACCGGTGACTTGCCGTAATGGCCGCCATCAGGAAACATCAGCAGGTAATCACCTTTGGGCGTAACCGTAGCCCTGGTCTCATACAGTCCGCCACTGCGGTTTCTTGCATGATGGATGATGGTACCGCTCACCCAGGGAAAGCTGGCAATGCCCCAGCCTTCCTTTATCTGCAGGGGCTTGGGCAGGGCAGAAACCGGGAAATCCCTGCTGGCAATTTCAACGGAAGAGGCGATCCTGTCTGTTGTATCAGGAACGGGCTGTGCCCGGACCAGCGGTCCGGTGCAGATCAACAAACAAGTAAAAAAGGTTCGGCAATACATGGCTGCAATAGGTTGATGTTTTTTCCGCCTTACAGGTCGGCTTCAAAATGCGCTACCTCCTCGAAGAGGGTGCTGCCCTTTACCAGTTTGCCCAGGCGGGGTTTCCTGTTGTTGTACACCTCCACGGCATTGGCATCTGCATACCGCAGGAACAGAATCCGCCTGTCGCGGTCCTTTGAAAAATTGCCATCTGATTTGTGCAGCATCCAGCAGTTAAAGATCAGGGCATCGCCTGCTTCCATTTCCATGGGAATGGCTTTGGAATCATCGGCTTGCACAATGATCTCTGAATTGCTTTTTTTCTGCTCTTCCGTTTGGTGCACCCTGATCTGACCGCCTTTATGACTGCCCGGGATCAGCCACAGGCAACCGTTTCCGCGATCGGTATCATCCAGTGCAGTAAGGGTGGTGAGTGCATTGTAAGGTTCCAGTTCACCATATCCGTTGTCCTGGTGCCAGCCAAAAGGTTTTGTATTGCCCCGCATCTTAAACGTAAGCTGGGAAGTAGCGCCCTTTACGTTCGGGCCGATCAACTGGCTGGCTATGTCAACCAGCGGACCTTCAAAATAGTACGCTTTTATGGCAGTGGAGCGGTGATGGATGTTTACCAGCAGGGAGTTTTGCAGCCAGGTCTTGGAGGGATCAAAAGATTCCTTTTCCGCATTCCATGCCTGCATGGCTTCTTCCTTCATCTGTTGGAGGCCCTTTTCGGTGAGGATGTTTTTCAAGATCAGGTAACCCTTTCCCCCATACTCATCTAACTCTTCCGTAGTTAACGGGCGGTAGTTGAAAAGACCGGTGTGCTTGCTCATATGATTTTTTATTCAGGTGAACTGTTATTTATTAATAACCCCGGTCGAAGTGGACCTGGTTTTTCAGCGGCTGCCCGCTCTTGTAACGCTTCAGATTTTCCAGGAACAGTTCCAGGATGCCTTCGATTTCAGCCAGCTGTCCGCCGCCGGAGTGCTGGCTCAGAATAGTGTTCGGGCAGTTCCACAGTTTGCTGCCGGCCGGCAGGGGTTCGGCTGCTGTAACGTCAAGCACAGCGCCGCCGATGGTGTGGCTTGCCAGGGCTTCGGCGAGTGCGTCTTCATCTGCCAGCAGGTTGCCTCTTCCTACATTGCAGAATAAGGCCCCCTTGTTCATCCGGGAGATCATGTCCCTGGTAAACAGTCCCCTGGTTTCATCGGTGCCTGGCAGGCAGGCAATGATGATATCAGCCCAGGAGATCTTTTGCAGCAATTCTTCCGGGGAACGCAGCAGGGCATCGGGTGCCGTTCTTCCGAAAAAGATGATCTCTGCATCAAAACCAGAAAGAATTTTGGCTACACGCCGGCCGATATTTCCCGTGCCCAAAATGATCACCTTTTTGCGATGCAACAATTGCAGCTGCTGGCGGATCGGCGGACCGACCCATTGCTTTTCCTTTTTCAGCACGGCCAACGCATCCATTCCGCGGTACAGTGCCATAATGCCGGCGATCATGGTTTCGGCACAAGGCTCGGAATAATAGTCCCGCATGTTGGTAACAACAGCAGGCAATTGAATGCCGCTGTAGTACTCAAACCCGGTCGAATACAGCTGTATCCATTTCAGGTTCCGGGCTGCTTTCAACCATTCCACAGGCCTTGGGTTGCCAAGCAAAACATCTGCTTTGAGCAAAGCATTGTATTGTTCTTCCCCGGCCAGTTCATCCCTGAAAACAAATGCCTCATCCGGTGCACTGCTGCGAAGCAGCTCTTTCTGATCAGGCGTAAGCGGTGCGTCTACATAAATAGTCATATGGTTAAACAGTTTTCACTGTGCCAAATTTATCTCGTTTTTTCTCTTGATGGTTCAGCTACCAGCACCCGGCTGCTGCGAACGGCCGGCCGGGCTTCACCTCCTGCCAGGATGATCTTCCCGCGCCAGACAACCAGCGGGGTTGTCACGGGTGCATATACGCTGCCATGAGGATTGGTAACTGTGTCCGGCTTTTTATCGACCGGGATGGTTCCGGCTACAGTCCACTGATCGTTGCGGGTATGATAACATAGTATGTCATTGCGGAACCCGGGGTGTGCATCCTTCAGTTCTGCTGTCCTGGCTGCGTAGGACCCATCGTCTCCCCCGAGCAGGAACAGCTCCTGCCCGCCAGCCGGGGCATAGGCCGGAGAGGGAGCGGCCGCCAGCGGGTAAGGCATACTGGCAAGCTGCTTCCAGCCTTTACCGGGCGTATACTGCCAGCTGTCTTGCAAGTACTCGCGGTGCGCAGCCGTATCCGGTGGCGAAACAACCAGGTGCACGCCCCCGAAGACAGATACATGACCATCTGCAGCTCCCGCCATGGCCAGCATTCTTGAAGGGCCTGGAAGCGGGGGCAATACCTCCCATTTCCGCCTCGCGGCGGGCAGGGACAGATCAAGACACCAGAAATTATTTCCGGTAAGGCCCGTAGGTGTTTGAATGCCCCCGGCGATATATACCTTGTTCTGCATAACGGCCCCGCAGGCATTGATCAGGGGCGCGGGCATATCAGGCAACGGCTCGGTCTGCAATTTTCCACCGGTCCATTTCAGGATAAAAGCAGTGGCATAATTTTCTTTCGCATCTCCGCCTCCAACACACAGCAATCCGTCTTTACAGGTCAGGGCAACCCCATACCCGAGCGGGCGCGGCAGTGTGCCAGCTTTTTTCCAGTTACCCCCTTCTTGCTCCAGTACATAAACTTTATCATACCAGGTTTTCGTGCCGTTCGTCCAGGGACGTTTGTTCCCGG
This sequence comes from Williamsia sp., assembly GCA_015069695.1. GTDB lineage: Bacteria > Bacteroidota > Bacteroidia > Chitinophagales > Chitinophagaceae > JADCRZ01. Next base: position 224,964 of record JADCRZ010000005.1, on the reverse strand, counting down.
GAAAATTTGTACCGCCGGCCACGATCAGGGCCCCATTGCTTACACCTGCGTAGGCTCCGGCCAGTCCTTCTGCCTCCGGGAGCCTTGCCAGCTGCTTCCATTGAAAAAGATTGTCTGTATGGGCGGGCTGTGCAGGTGCAATCATCGGGATGAATGATAGTATAAATAAGAAACATTTACTGTATGCAGACATGCATTGTTGTTTAACCTGTTTGCCGTCGCTGAACTATTAAGAGCGGTTGCGCATGGCCGTTGACCACTACAACACACGGCAGATCCGGCGCAGGGCAGTTCCTCAGTATCCTTCGGTTTGTTTGATCATGCTGTTGTTTGCCAGCACGGTGGTATTGACGGGCCAGAACAAAGGGGTTGTTTTGCCAACCAGGTTGGGCACATAGGTATATACATTGATGGTGCCTCCCTTGTGAAACCGGACCAGGTCGTACCAGCGTTTGTTTTCAAAAAACAGTTCGCGTCCCCGTTCATCCAGGATCTCTTTCTCCACCGCATCTTTGGTAGTGGCGCCACTGTAATTTCCGTTGCCTGCACGGGCCCTTACCATGTTGAGGTAATTGATGGCAGCCGTGGTATTGTTGAGGGCAGCATAGGCTTCTGCTTTTAGCAGGAATATATCGGCCAGCCGGAAAATAATAATGTCGTTGTCGGAAATCCTTTCATCAGAATATTTGGTGCCCGGATACTTGGTTATCCAGGCCACTTTCGGACCGGTGCTCTGGCGTTCCACTACCCAGGTATAAGGCCGGCGTTTGTCGTTGGGAAAGGCATTGAACAGGGCCCTGGATTGGGTGCTGATCTGGTAAGCTCCCTGGCCATTGGTGGAAGTTTGTGTGTAAGGAAGGCTATCGAGGTTGAGCGCGCCTTGCACAATCGTAAGGAAGGGCAGTGCATTGACGCCGTAGTTGCCCCCGGTCTCATCCCGGCTGAAGTAGGCAGCAATGACCAGTTCAGGATTGGCAGCGCCCCTTAACCCGGCTACATTCTTGAAATCTGCGTTCAGCGATACACCGCTTGCTTCTACCTCCGTGACAGCGGCAATGGCGTCGTTGAAATCAGCGGCGCCTCCGCCCAGCACTTTGGCGCTCCACAGTTTGGCATCTGCTTTCAGGGCCTGGGCCGAGCCATAGGCAAAGCGGTATTTGCTCGGGTAAGTTTTTGCCGAGAACTGGCTGACCGATTTAAACAGGCTGATGGCAGTATCCAGGTCGGTATTGATCTGCTTCATCACGTCTGTTGATTTGGAACGTGCCAGCAGGGGTACGTTCTCGTCTACCACCGCCTGCAGCATGAGGGGCGCATCGCCGATGATGCGGGTAAGATGATAGAAGAAATAGGCACGGAGGCAATAAGTTTCAGCCAGGATTCTTTTTTTGGTGTCGGGATTGGAAGCAAACGAAAAATCCTGGATCCTGGCAAGCAGCAAATTGCAATGCCCGATGGCTTTGTACCAGTCGTTGTAGTTAACGGCCCCCGATGCAGGCGTGATGATCTGCGTCCAGGCCACGCTAAAGCGGGAATTTGACGCGCTGATCAGTTCCTCGCTCCGCTCTGTGCCATAGGTGATGTTGTTGGCAAAGCTGCGCATATAAGTGTATATGCCCGTAACGTAGGGCTCAAAATCACCCTCGCTCTGAAAATAAGTTGCTTCGGTTATGCTTGACTGTGGCACCACGGTCAGCAATTTCTTACAGCCGGCCCCTAACAGCAGCAGGCAGAAAAGAACTGCAGAAAGTAAAAAGAGTTTTTTCATATGTTTATTTTTCCCAGCCCGTATAAACAATTGATTGCGATGCAGGCTGCTGTTGTTTTTGTTTTACTCCACATGCCTACCCTCCTAAAAACGCAGGGTAGCGCCCAGCGAAAACTGGCGGGGACGCGGATAGCCCGCTTCATCAAAGCCGGTGTAGGTTTCAGGGTTGATGCCTGTATATTTGGTCAGGTATCCCAAGTTGTATACGCTGGCAAATAAGTTCAGGCCGGTTGAGCGGATCTTTCTAAGGAGATCTTTTGAAACTTCATAAGAAAGCGAGATCTCGCGGAGGGCCAGGAAATCGCCTTTCTCAATCAGTGCAGACACGTCGGATGCATAGGAGTTGTTGTTTCCCAGGGTGCCCAGCCGGATGTAGTTGCGCTGGCCAAAGTCAAAATCAGCAAAAGAAAAGCGGGCATATTTTTTACCTGCATCGCCTGATTTCTGCCAGATATCAGGCCCCAGCGCCTGCGAAGGCGCCCCTTCGTTGAATGCCCTTCCCTGTCCGAGCGAGCGGGCAAGGGCACCGTTGCTGATTAAATGGCCCATGGCATAGTCTACGGCAATGCGCAGGGAAAAGGCTTTGTAGCTGAACGTATTTTGCATCCCTCCGATCTTATCGGGTGTGCGGTAACCCATGAACACCTGGTCTTTTGTGTCTATCACCCCGTCTCCATTTACATCATCAAAAATAAAATCGCCTGCATGTTTGCCCACGGAAATGCCGGGTGGCGATGCCAGGTTGTCTTTTTTGGTTGCGTTCCAGGCAGCTGCTTCTGCTTCGGTGGCAAATACGCCGAGTACCTTGTAAGCCCACATGCCATACGGGCGCTCGCCTTCGGCAAAGCCGCCGGCTTCCACCAATGTCTTTGAACCGGCATCCCAAACCAGATCGCCACCCTGGCGGTTTTTAGCCCGGCCGTTATCAGGCAAGTCTTTTATGACCGTCCGGTTGTAAGCAAAGGAGAAATTGGTCCTCCAGGTAAAAGCATTTGTCTTTATAACGGTAGCACCCAGCTCTACCTCCACGCCTTTGTTCTGCAGCACGCCGTTGTTGTAGGTGATAGAGGGAAAGGGTGCTTCAGAAGGCAGCGGTTTGGAGGCCAGCCTGTTTTTTGTCAGTTTATTGTATACATCAACAGTGAGCGTGATTCTGTCGTTCAGCAGCCCTGCATCAAATGCCAGGTCAGTTGTTTGGGTTCCTTCCCATACCAGGTTGGGATTGGACAGGTTCGTACGCAGGATTCCTGAGCCGATGGCATAGGTAGCCGAGGAGTATCCCCCGTAGGTATCTGTGAGCTGCAGGTCACTGGTACCTGAACCGCCCCAGCTGGCTCTTAATTTAAGCGAGCTGATCGCTTGGCTGTGCCAGAAGTTTTCGCGGTGCACGTTCCAGCCGACAGAAACAGAAGGAAACCAGGCGAATTTATTTTCAGGCGCAAAATTGGAAAAGCCATCATACCGCAACGAACCGCTTGCCAGGTATTTACCTTTGTAATCATAGTTGAACTGCCCGAAGAAGCTGGCTGATCTTGACTCAGGCAGGTAACTGCCGAAATCAGTCACGTTCGTGGTCGTTACTCCATTTATAACGGTCGTGGAAGGCTCGCTGATCGTATATACATAATCGTTGGTGGCCCTTTGTGAACCGATGCTGACCCTGTTGTTTGTTAACCGGGTATAATTAAATCCGGCAAGCAGGGTAAACTGGTGTTCATTGTGCAGGTTGAAATCGTACTGGAGGATTTGATCTACCATCAGCTGGCGGAAATTATCGACAGAGTCGTTTTTCTGCCGCTGGGTAGGAGGCTGTATTTCGGAAGCCGGTGTGGCTTTGCGCATGAACAGATAGCGGTAGTCTTGCATCAGGTAAGAAATCGAAGGCTTGAAATGCAGTCCCTTGGCAATTGTCAGATCGCCCGCCAGCCGGGATATGATCCGTTCCGTGGACGCTCTTACATCGTCGTATTTCAGTGTATGAAAACGGTTCCGGGCCGTAAATACTTCGCCGGGTGTGGGGTTGCCGTCATCTTTATAAATGCGGATCAGGGGAGTAAGCCGGGTGCCCCTTGTCAGGTCGTTCTGGTAAGCTTCCACATAATTAGGCTGCACGTTCTGGTAATTGACCATGGCGTCTATCCGGAAATTGTCGGATGCCTTGAAACTGAAGTTCCCCAGGGCATCATACCGCCTGTACCGGGTTCCTACAAAAATACCGGCCTGGTCAATGTGCCCCAGCGAAACATTGTAGTTGGCCCGGTCACTTCCTCCATTGATCCCTACATTGTAATTCTCTGTAAGTCCGGTGTTCCAGAGCAGGTCCTGGTAATGATTATCGGCATAAAGCAATTTTTTGCCCGGGTTGATCGGATCATCCATCGTCTGCCAGCCGCGGGCCAGGAGATTGTCTACGTATGCCTGTCCCTCGATCGCAACGATGTTGTCGTACAATGCAGTGAGATTGATATTGGTCCCGTACTGTCCCTTGGCCGTATACACGCGGGTACCGGCAGAAAAACCGCCGTTGTTCAGGAGGTTGTTTTTGTCAAGCGGATCAAATGTATTGTTGACGGTGGTGCGGGCCAGGGTCAGGTATTGCTGTGCGTTCAGGTATTTATAGTCACGCGCCTTTGTTTCCCAGGTGGTGCGGTGGTTTACGGTCAAGTTGGCCTTGCTGTTGAATTTGCCGCCCTTTGTTTTGATCACAATAACGCCGTTGGCACCCCTTGCCCCATAGATGGCCGTGGAAGCAGCATCCTTCATAACCTGGAAAGATTCTATGTTATCCGGGTTGATGTCGTCGAGCGAGCGGAACACGCCGTCTACGACCACCAGCGGACTGCTGGGGTCGGCATTGGCAAAGGGGTTGCCCTTGCTGTTGCCCAGTCCCGAACCATAGGTGTTCAGCTTTGTACCCCCGCGGATAATGATGTTAGCGGCCCCTCCGCCCGGCTGTCCGGACATGATAGGAACAGAAACCCCGGCGATCTTTCCCTGGATGGCTTGCACCGGGTTTGGATTGGATGTATTTCTGAGTTCTTCAGGAGCCAGCTTGGAAACCGAAGCGGTTGTTTTTGCCCTGGATTGCTGCGTATACCCGACCACTACCACATCGGTCATAACAGAGTTGGTAGACGTAAGCGAAACCGTGACGGTGTTTTGTGATCCAACAGCCACTTCCTGGGTATTGTAACCTACACCGGAAACGATTAAGACCGGTTTGGCTGTTGTAGCACGGATGGTAAAGCTGCCGTTCGCATCTGTAACCGTTCCGCCGGAAGCCCCTTTGATCCTGATCGACACACCTTCCAGTGCTGTGCCTGCACTATCGGTTATTTTACCGCTGACAACGGATTGGGCATGTACAAAAAGAGGGAGGGAGAAAACAAGGAGGAGCAGCAGAATTGTGCGAAGAGAGGAGGACTTCTTGTTCATAGGCAATCATTATAAAGAACCGTTAGCGTAATTAGTAGTTATGTCCTACATAACAAATCTGTAGAAAAAATTCCGTTTTCCAAAATTTATTTTACCCTTTTACAGCAGCGGAACAATCCTCAAGGGCATGCAGAGATTCTATTTAAATGTACTACATTTAAACAAGATTACTTACCTATGAGCAAGGCAAACATATCAACCGATCTCAAGCGGATAGACCATAAAACCATGGCAGATGTAGTGGAAATGCGCCTGCGGGAATACCTCAAGAAAAATTCTTTCCGCCCGGGCGATCCCCTGCCCAGCGAGCAGCAGCTGGCTGAATCGCTGGATGTAAGCAGGAATGTGGTGCGGGAGGCGCTCAGCCGTTTGCGGATGCTGGGCATCGTAGAAACAAAAAAGAAAAGGGGCATGCTGATGACCAGTCCGGACATCCTCCTGCCTTTTGAGAGGGTGCTTGATCCGCTGATCATGGACAAGGAAACCCTGCAGGATATTTTTGAACTGCGGCTGACGCTGGAGATCGGACTGGCTGACCTGCTGTACCTGCGCAAGACAAAGGAAGATGTGGAAGAGCTGAGAAAGATCGCGATGGATCAGAAGGGGGTCTCGGGGCGCCAGGTGGCGTTCCGCATCAAGCACGAAATTGCTTTTCATGGAAAGATCTACCAGATGACAGGTAACAATACCATGCAGCGCTTCCAAAGCATGCTGCTGCCGGTTTTTGGCTATGTACGGGAAATGGAAAAAGAATACAAACCCGCCAAAGTCTCCCATCTCGACCTGGTGAACCTGCTAACAGACGGCACAAAAGAAGCTTTCCGCCAGGGCATGGTTGAACACCTGCAAAATCATTTCGACGTACTGCAGGTAAAGCGGTAAAGGATACAGGCGTTTTGCGCCACTTCACCTAACCAGCAGGTTTATTTTCCTGACAGTCCCTGTTCAGACAATTGCAGCAAAAACGATCTTACTTTTTGCCGGCCTCCGCCACCACTGATTTTCCGGCTTCTCCTCCTGAAGGCAGGTTCACGTTAATATCGGATGTTCTGCTGTCTTTGTTCCAGCTCGCACTAAACCCTTCTGCTTGCATAGCGACCGGGGCTGTGATCTGCAGCTGCACGGAGGTGAGCTTTTGGGTAGGATCACAAACGGCTATTTTCTTTATGGCAGTTCCTGCTGTGTTTACAAGTACAATGCAAGGTTGTTTGGCGGTCAGTTTAATGTTATCCGATAAGCTGATGGTTCCCGGCTGGTAGAACACCGCTTCGCTGAGGTGCAGGTTCTTATTCTGTACGGCCTGCAGCGCAGGGGTATTGGCAAGAATCTCGATCCCATTTTGCTTGCTGTATTGTTCTGCACCGGATTTTGCTGATCCGGGAACAACGATATAGGCATAAGAAGCAGAACGGGGTTGCCGGCCATGATCAAACCAGAGTGTAAACAAATCTTTTTGCACAGGCGCTTCCGTAGCCCATGCCTGGTGGGTGATCTGCCGCCAGTTGCCGGTCGCCTGCTCATTGCCGATATAGACAGCCGCCGGCGCAGGAAACAGGTAGGTTACGCTGTCGTGCCATACCCAGGATACGCCCTCCATGGAACGCGATCCCTTCTGAAGCGTCTGCTCCCCATTCGCTGTTTTCACAACCACCTCATTGTGCAGCAAACACTGGTTAACGGTAGTGGCTACGGGGTACTCCGCAGATGAACTGATGGCGCTGCCCAGGCATACATACTCCTTGTCAAAAAAGAACCAGGCTTTGCGCCCGGAAAGCGGATCATGCACACTCCTGAAATCAAAGGCAGCCGCTCCAAATTGTCCGTCGGATACAGCGCCTACAAAATCGGTCAAACCCTTTTTGGGGATTTCCTTTGCGGGCGGCAGGGCTGGCCGCTGTACAACCGTGGTGCCCGGGATCTTCTGCCAGTCCCATACCGGAAATACATCCACGTATTCCCGGCCGGTACGGGAGAGAAAATTTGACCCGTCGGCCAGGTGGTGGTTCTTCAACCCTTCTTCATTGTAAGCCTCCTCCACATTGTTTTGCCTGGAAGAATACATGCGGAAGGAAGCATAATAATTTGCCCGCTGACTGGATCCGTAAGAAGAATGCCAGAAATAGCGGTTCCAGGTCAGGGTTGGTTTTTTGAGGCCCTTTCTGACCTGGATCAGGTACTCCAGTTCCCCCTTCCGGTAGCTGGATGCCTGCAGCAGGTTTTCCGGCAGTTCTGTTCCGGCAGGATCCAGCGAACCTTCCCTGCTCAGGTCGCGGTTCTTGGCGCCCGGGTCGGGGTAGATGCCATAGGCCATGCATTTGCTGATGCCATCAATATAATAGTCGATCAGCAGCGTAAGCGATTTCTCCGGCAGGGCATATTTTGTTCCGGCAGTTTTTACCGCCCAGTAAGCAAATGAGCTCACGTAGTTGGTGCCGTAGGTATGGATAGAAGTTACATTGTCGACGCGGTGATGAAAGCCCATATCCGGGTTGATTCCCCGGGCCGGTGTAACAACGATCTGGTCCATCATTACTTTGAGGGCATGCTGCAGGATAGAATCATTGTCTTTGAACAACCCTTGTTTACAAACCATGCCGGCAATGGGTACAAAATCGCCGCCTGCCCTGGCGCCGAAACCGGAGAGACTGGCCCTGCCGGCGATGCGCGCGCCTTCGGTCCGTTGCCGGGGTGTCAGATCCTGGTCGAGTAATAGCAGGGTATTGATCATCGAGTTCGGCGTGCCCATTTCATTCCACCACCAGTTCTCACAAATAAAATCATGGGCGATCCAGAAATCAAGGGCCGATGAAACGGTTTTCTTTGCGGCCGGATTCATGTAAAACTCAGTGCCTTTCTTTTTATAGGCCCTCGCCAGCTGCAGCATGTTTTCCAGGTGGATGCTGTGCTGAAAACCTGTTTTGGTGGTATCCTTGTAATTGATCCCCGGCCAGCTGCCATCCGGCTGAATAGACTGGATAAGTTTTGTGATCTTGCCGGCATCTACCGGCCCTTGCAGCAGGTCGTCTATGATCCGTTTGCGGATCGTTTGCAGGTCTTGTGTGGTTTGAGGCTTCCCTTTTTCCGGGGTTGTTGCAGGGTGGCCACTCGTGGCCGGACCATTGTTTCTGTATGCAGAGAAGAGGAGTACAACAGACAGGATCGCGAACAACCGGATACCCTGCCGGGTGATTTTTTGCTTCATATAACAAACCTTGCTGTGATCAATAAAACGGGTGTGCAGAAAGAGGCTGGAAGCAATTCCTATCCCCTTCTTCTTACCAGAGAAAGGCTGTAAAGTAGAAAAAAAGAGAACAGTGTTCTAGCCTTTGTGTAAATATTCCTGCCGGCCGGCGAGCAGTTCAAAAAACCCTGCCTGGTCAAGCGAGCTCTTTAAGGCGGCAGATTCCTGTTCAGTTAAGTTGAACAAAGGCAGGCGGGAAGGTCCCAGATCCAATCCCTCCATTTTCATGATGGCCCGTTGGGCGGGGATGGGCGGGTATTTCACGAAGCAGCGCACCATTTCCACCAGGTTATAGTGCAGCTTTCTGGCTTCTTCCTGTTTGCCTGCCCGGAACAATTCCATCACTTGCAGGTATACAGGAGCGGCAAACGTATAGGTGCTTCCAATAGCCCCCTTTGCGCCTACAACCAGGGCACCCAGCAGCATTTCATCCAACCCGTAAAGGATATCATACTTGCCGTTTTTGTAATTCAGACAGGCCTGGTACTCATGCAGGGTGGTGGCGGTATATTTTATGCCGGCCAGGTTGGGTATCAGCTGTTCACCCAGGCGGAGAAATTCTATCATGTCCATGGCCACACCGGTGAGGTGGGGTATATGGTAATAGTAAAAAGGCAACCCGGGAGCGGCTCCGGCAATGGCTGCGATGCAGTCGACCAGGTTTTGAACCGAGCTGGGTTTAAAATAAAAAGCAGCAACCGAAGAAACTGCATCAGCGCCAATTTCGGCGGCATGTTTTACCAGCTTAACAGATTCGGCAATGGCGGGATGCCCCACATGCACAAAAACCAGGATCCGCTTATTGGCAGCCTTTACATAAGCTTCCGCAACTGCCATTCGTTCTTCGATCGTCAAGTTCGGACCTTCCCCGTTTGTTCCGCATATAAAAACGCCGGCGAGTCCATCCCCGATCATTTTTTCAACTATAGCCGGGATGGCCTGTAAGTTTACGGAACCGTCTTCATGAAAGGAAGCAAAAGTTGCGGCGATCAAGCCTTCGATTTTCATCATAGTTTGTTTTTCCCGTTTGATTAACTGTTGTGAGCAGGGATCCGGAAGCTGCAGGGCACTTTATGCTGGCTGGCAACTGAACAAACTGGATCGGCGGCCAGCCAATTGACCGGTTACAGAACCGGCAAAAAACAAATGTATAATATGTAGAACATAATAACAATTATTTATTCTTTGGCTTTGAAGTGGATCAGGCCGGCAATAAATTTTTACAACCGCAAACCTTGTGTGCGAGTTAGATTATTTTTGGATCAGCTTATACCTGCGCCTGTGATGATGAAGAAAAATGCATTCACCCCGCCGGCTCAACAAACAACCTGTTCTGTATGCAAACTGACCCGGCGTTCTCCATTCCAATAAAGATCTCTCCCCGGCAACTGCGATTGGCAACCACTGTGTATTTCTTTATATCCGGCTTTGGCTATTCCAGCTGGGCTTCCCGCATTCCTTCTATCCAGCAGCGCCTGCACCTGAACGAAGCACAGCTGGGCGGTGTGCTGCTGTCCCTGCCCATCGGACTTATGCTCACCCTGCCTGTTACAGGCACCCTGCTCAGCCGGTACAATACCAAAAAGATCATGTTGTTCGGGGTGGTGTTTTATAATCTTGTACTGAGCTTACCTGGTTTTACAACTACGCTGATGCAACTGGTGGCGGTGTTGTTTTGCTTTGGATCTTCCCGCAACATCCTGAATCTTTCTATCAATGCCCAGGCTGTAGGCGTGCAGGAACTGTACAAAACTTCTATCATGACCACCTTTCACGGGGTGTGGAGTGTTGCCGGGTTTACAGGCGCAGCAGTGGGGTATGTAATGGTGCTGTACAATATTGCACCGGCCTGGCACCTGATGGGCGTCGCTTTTGTATTGATGGTGCTGGCACTGTGGTTATACCCTTATGCATTAAGCCAGGAGCCGGTCAGGAAAGAGCACAGGCCCTTCTTTTCTTTTCCTGATAAATCGCTGCTCAACTTTGCTTTTATCTGCTTTGCCTGTATGGCTTGCGAAAATACCATGTATGACTGGAGTGTTATTTATTTTCAGAAAGTAGTGCACACACCCAAGGCCGCAGCAAATGCCGCTTACGTAGTGTATATGGTCGCCATGACGATCGGGCGGTTTGCGGGCGACCGCGTTGTAACAAAGATCGGGGTGAAGAATATACTGCACCTGAGTGGCTGGCTGATTTTTACCGGCTTGATGCTGGCCGTGCTGTTGCCCTACCCTGTTATTGCCGGGATGGGATTTACACTGGTGGGACTTGGCGTGTCGTGCGTGGTACCGCTTGTTTTTAAGATGGCCGCTCAATCGGCTGCTACCAGCAGCGGGCATGCACTTGCTTCTATTTCTTCCATCGGCTACCTGGGTTTTTTGCTGGTGCCGCCCATGGTAGGCTTTGTGGCCCAAAAGGCAGATCTGCGCTGGTCGTTCGGTATTATTGCCACCCTGGGTCTCCTGCTTGTTGCCATGGTTTACAGCATCCGGGAAGAACGGGTGCATATATTGAAAACAGAACGGTAAGGAGAGAAACAGCTGAACAAAAGCCGGGCCCATGGATGAAAACACAAAGAGGTTGGCAGTGATAATACCCACTACAAATTATTGCAGGCTGTTTATTTTAGGCACAAACAGAAACCTGATCCCAATAACCAGGAGCCAGATCAGCCACAGCGTACTGCCGATAAAACCGGCCATGCTCCATACGGGGAAACCGGGCATCACCGTTGCCAATAGCTCGGCCTGCGCCAGTGCATAGACCAAAGCGCTCACAAGACCTAGCAGGTTGAGCCACCGGGGAAACAATTTCAATTTAGCAAAGGTGATAGAAATCAGTATTGTCCATATGATCGTAAAGAGCTGTCCCAAATGCTCTCCCAGCAGCACGCCTGCAAACTGGTGGATGGTTCTGAACGCCATGACGGCAGCGGATTTTGTCGCCTCATCTGTTGCCTGCACATAACTGTTTGCCAGCACAGGCACTACAAAGGTCCATCGCAGCAAACCGATCATCTGAACAATCAACCCGATTACGCCAACCGTTGTAGCGATGCGGGTCCACGCTGATTTGTTTTCCAGTTTTTGTCCTATTCTGATATAAGCAGGCAGCAAAGGCAACCCTGCCAGGGCAAAGAAGAGCCAGGTCCGGATCAGGCGGCTGCCGCCTTCGTGAAACCGGGTTAATACAACACCTGTGTCGAGACGCAGGATGAGCGGATAGTCGAATAGGATGGTAAGAATGGTATAGGGGATCAAAACACCTATAGCTCCTGCAATCAGCAACCACCCAATTGTTTTTTCTGTTTGAAAAGATGTTTTCATTTTTATAAGCTTTTTTGATAGGGGGTCAGAAGGCTTCTGAAAAGCGAAGCCCCCAGACAAGGTGACGATCGTTTGTGAAAAGAATTTTTGTCAGTACGCAACAGGAGAAAGAAATGAGGATAAAGCCCGGAGAGCACCTTATAGCGCAAATGGACAAGGACTAGAAAGCAAACGAATAGCCAAGTCCAGGTGTTGGATTGAACTTTGTATCCTGTCCTTTTGCCATCAAGGCGATGGCACCGATTCTGACATTCAGGCCTTGCCAGATCATCCATCTGAAACCGGCTTCTATGCCTGCTGCATTTTTATCTTTATAATCCCTGGTAAGACCGCGCAGGTAAGAAGCGCCGGCGTAAAATGATGAAGGGATCTTCTTTTTATCTACCGGAAAGACCCAATAGGTTAAACCTGTTTTGACAAAGTTGGTGTACTCACCTGATTTGAAGGCGGTGGTATAATACCCTGCGTGAACAGATACCTGCTGGCGATGGTATTCCAACCCGATCGAAGGGTTGCGGAAAGCATTCACGCTTAATTCATTTTTGGGGAATGGGCTTTGTGAAAAAGCAGGTGCGGCCAGCAGCCACAAAAAAGCGATTGTAAGAAGGTGTTTCATGTCGTTTTGTTTTAACGGTACAAAACTCCTTCACCGCAAACGGCTTCTGCTGGACAAATGTCCAGAAACAGGAATCACCTGAAATTATTTCTGATGCGGCTTAAATGCCTGGGCGTGATACCGAGTATGGAAGCCAGGTACTGCAGGGGTATTTTTTGCAGCAGCACGGCTTCCTCCCGCATAAGAACAGCATATCTTTCTTCGGCCGAGAGTGTGATCAGGTTGCTTCTGGTTTCGTCCATGCCTACGGCGAGATTTTCGAGCGCCCCGATGTAAAAGGTGCGAAACGCTTCATTGGTGCTCTTGAGTTTCTCGAGATCCTTATAGTGGATCATCCACAATTCTGAGTCGGCCAGGGCCCGTATCCATTCTTTGCTGGGCTTTTGCCGGTAGAAGCTGATGACAGAAAGCAAAAAGGAATTGTCGCCTGTGATGTACGTGGTAATTTCTTTTCCGTCTTTCAAATAAAAATACTGGAACAATCCCCTGTCGATAAAAGCAAGGTATTTACTGACTTTTCCTTCTTCTACAAAATAGTCTCCTTTCCCTATTTTCTTATAGGTAAAAGCCGCCGTGATTTGCACAGCTTCTTCTTCAGAAATGCCTTTTGCAGAAAAATATAGTGCCAGCTTTTCCAAGATATATGATTAGCTTACAAGGCAAGTCCAACAAGTTATTCTATTTTATTGATTGCCCCTAATTACTTCGCCCGTTAATAAGCCTGACCAGTTCTGTTATCCTGGCCAGGTGATGATCGTCGTGTTCTGCCACAAACAAGAACAAATCCATGGTGCGCATGGGCGTTTTTAACCTGGGGTGAAGAGCAGATTTGAACACCTGTTCGGTTGTAACATTTTCAAGCAGGTGCAGCGTTTGATTCCTTACCTGCCTGAAGCTGCTCAACAACTGTTCGATCGGCACCGCATCGTGATGGGCCTGGCTGGTTCTGGTATTTTGCAGATCGGTGGGCCGCAGTTCTTCCCGGCCGTTTATGATGTCATCAAGCCGGCCCTGCCACAAGGGTTCAAGATCAGTTAAATGCCCCAGATTTTCTTTGATCGTCCAGGTACCGTCTATTCTTACAGATAATATGTCCGGATTGATCAACGTGAACTTCTCTTCCAGCCGCGCCGGTGTTCCTGCGAGCCGCTCCGCAATCGACGGAAAAATGTTCTGATCTGAAGTAAAATCAAAAGCCCTGTTAAACCATTTTACCTGTTCCATGCGGTGACCGTTTTAGTTTTTATTGTACAACCAGTATATCGAACCAACTAGTGGTTGCCTGAGGAGATCAACCAGCGAGACCGGGTTAGCTGATAGACAAAGCATTTATCCTCACCAAACATCCTTGATCCACGGAATTGAAAACCCAGTCTTTCATAAAACCTGTGTGATCTTGTGTTTTCTTCCAAAGGGTCGAGAAGAACGGATTGTACTGTTTTATCCTCAAAACACAGGCCCAGTACTAGTTGCATAAGAACGGTTCCATAACCTTTTCCAAGGTCTCTTTTTTCTCCTATCCAAATATCAACTGCTCTCTGGTGAGCCGCTGCGTTACCCCAGTAACGTGTGTCTTCTTCCCTGGGATCAATGATTTGAATAAAGGCTACCGGCCGGCTGTCTACTTCACCTATCAGCAATTGCCGCCATGCTGGGTGCCGGTTGATTTCTGCTTCCCAGTTCCATTCGGTATCCGGCGCTTCCAGGTTTCTTGCTTGTAACACATGCGGCTGTCTGTCCCAGTATTCCAATATTTCCACATCCCGAACAACGGCGGGCCGCAGTGTTATTTTCATCTCATGCTATTTTGCGGTTCAGCGGGCAGGATGTTAACTGATGCCGTTGTGTTTGTGATGCTTGAGCTGGGTATGCCTTATGCGGCTGAGCGTTTCTCTGGATACCCCCAGGTAAGAGGCTACCATATGCAGCGGCACACGCCTGAACACATCGGGAAAAGTGGCAATGAAATCCTGGTACTTTTCTTCTGTTGTAGAGCTGATGTTCATGAGTATCCGGTCCTGGTTTGCATCAATGCTGCTGAACATCAGCTTTTCCGAAAAAGATTTGAATGCAGGGATAGAAACAAACAATTCATGAAAGCTTGCCTTGCTCCACAACATTATATCCGTTGCTTCCACGGCTTCAATATTATACTTGGTCGGGATCTCATTGTGATAGCTTTCCGGGTCTATAGCCCATGAGTTTTCAGGCGCAAACTTCATGATGTATTCTGTTCCGTCCTCCTTTCTGCGATAGGTTTTCAGCAAACCCTTACAGATAAACACTTTGTGCCGGCATATTTCCCCCTCCTGCAGCAGCAGCTGTCTCCTGCGTATTTTTCTTATGACCGCCAGGGAAAGAATATGCTTCAGCTCGTCCTGGTGTAAATCGATTTTAGACCTGATATAATTTTCAAATGTTTCGAACATGGATAGAAAGGGAAAAGGGTTTTAATAAATCCTGCGGCCATCAAATGCCGGTGTTGCTTCCTGCCTGCTAACAAACAGAGACAAATTTAGATCAAATGCCTTCAAAAATGTGTCAAATGTCCTTGTTTTAGGAGCGCCTTCCGGCTCAATTTTGCACTAGAAACAAAGACCGACAGCAAACCAGCCAGGTTGCTGATAGCTGATTGTGTCACTAAATTTTTAATCAAACAATCAGATATGCGTGTATTCGTTACCGGTGCTACCGGCTTTATTGGTTCAGCCATCGTTCAGGAACTTCTCGGGGCAGGTCACCAGGTGCTTGGCCTTGCCCGCTCAGATGCAGCCGCCGGTCTGCTGGCAGCTGCAGGTGCGGAAGTGCACCGCGGCTCTCTGGAAGATCATGAGAGTCTCCGGCAGGGAGCAGCCCGCTCAGACGGCATTATTCACACGGCTTTTATCCATGACTTCTCTAAAATGGAGACCGTAGGCAAAATAGACAGGGCTGCGATTGGCGTGTTCGGCGCCACACTTGCGGGATCCGGCCGCCCGCTGGTTGTTACATCCGGTATCGGCCTTCTTGCGCCAGGCCGGCTTTCAACGGAAGACCTTGCCCCGGATCCCAACTCTGCGGGCGGTTACCGGGTCCCTTCCGAGTTCGACACACTTGCACTGGCTTCGGAGAACGTGCGTGCGGCGCTGATCCGTCTTCCGCCATCGGTACATGGCAAGGACGATCACGGCTTTGTTCCGTTTCTCATCAACCTTGCCCGGGAAAAAGGCGTTTCGGCATACATTGGTGAAGGACTTAACCGCTGGCCTGCCGTGCACCGGCTGGACGCCGCCCGCCTTTACCGGTTGATACTGGAAAAGGGTGCTGCAGGAGCAAGGTATCATGGCGTGGGTGAAGAAGGTGTTCCATTCCGGGATATAGCTGCTGCAATAGGCCGCCACCTGAATGTACCGGTCGTAGCCAAATCGCCCGAAGAAGCAAAGGATCATTTTGGCTGGATGGCGCACTTTGCGGGGATTGATGTTCCTGCTTCCAGCGCACAAACGCAGGAGCAACTGGGTTGGCATCCCACCGAGTCCGATCTCCTTTCTGATCTGGAGCAGGGTCATTACTTTGGGAAGTAGACCAATTGTCTGAACCATGATTCACAGGATGGGAGGGATTCTGTAAATCATGGTTCAGACAGTTTATAACTATCAGTGATAGTTTCTCTATTTACCTGTCTTATGCGTGGCAGCTCCATTTTTTCTACTGCCCTGTCATACGTCAGGAGACCATTTACCTCGTGTTCCACATCGGTCGTTTGCGTGTAGATGGCAACGCTCAGGCCCCTGTACTTCATCAGCTGTCCTACCTGGTTGAGCAGCAGCACGTACCTGTCTGTAAGCGTGGTTCTGGTGGTGGCGTAATCATAGGCGTTGTTTTGCACCGGCCACATATGATCCCGGACAAAAAGCCCCACGCCGCCGAACTCACCCAGGGAGGCAGCCCGGTGATCATCCGGCACGGATGCCCGGTTCGGACCTACATAGATATGCGTGTCTACATAATCGCCATTGCCGGGGTCGCCGTAGGCTTTCTGGTAAGTCGGATTGTTGTTGAAGCCTGAATTGCCATTTACCAGGCGGGAGGGATCATACTGCTTTACCCAGTCGGTGATTTCACGGACGTCAAAAGCGCCCCAGTTTTCGTTAAAGGGCACCCAGGTTATGATGGAAGGCGAGTTGTAGTGATCATCCATAAGGGCTTTCAGCTCTTCGCGGAAGCGGGTTCTGTTTACGGCGGTATCATCGTTTTGATACCAGATAGCAGGCATGTCCTGCCATACCAGCATGCCCAGCCTATCGGCCCAGTAATAAAAACGCTGGGGCTCTGTTTTCATGTGCTTTCTGATCAGGTTGTAGCCGGCTTGTTTGGTATACATAATATCAAACTTCAGGGCCTCATCCGTCGGGGCAGTCAGTACGCCATCCGGCCAGTATCCCTGGTCCAGCAATCCCAGCTGCATTACAAACTTTCCGTTGAGCAGGGGGCGCAGCACGCCTTTTACTTTTCCCAGCTTTATATCGCGCATGCCGAAATAGCTCTTTGCTTCATCGGTTTTTTCACCGGCAGCATTGTATAAACTCAATTTCAGATCGTACAGGAAAGGCGCATCGGGCGTCCAGTACTGGGGATCCTTGATCGGTATGTAAAAAGTTCCTGTACCGGATTTTATCGTGGAAACTACAGTCTGGCCCTTCAGGACAGTTGCGGCAACCATACTGCCAGGATCAGCATCCACTGTTACCTGCAAGCGGCTGTTTGCCAGGTCGGGCAGCAGGCGGATCCCTTTTATATAGACAGGGCTGACCGGTTCAAGCCAGACGGTTTGCCAGATGCCGGAAGTAAATGTATAATCTCCCCTCGGACCGTTTTTACCGGATGGCGTTTGGCCATTGTTGGCATCATGGGCCGCTACAACCAAGTTGTTCTCTCCGTTCTGCAGAAAAGGACTGATGTCAAAGCTGAATGCATCATAGCCGCCGGCATGCGAACCGGCTTTGCGGCCATTGACAAAAACAGTGGCTTCATGATCAACAGCGCCAAAATGGATCAAGACCCGCTTACCCTTCCAGCTGGCTGGCAACACAAATTTCCGCCGGTACCACATATTGATCTCCTGCGCCCGCTTGATGCCGGAGAGGGCTGATTCCGGGCAGAAGGGCACTTTGATCTTTTCATGTTTGCCTTCAAAAGAAATAGCTGTCTCCGGAGCCAGGGCACTTGGCAGGTCTTTTCCGCCGGTATAATCCCATTGTCCATTCAAACAAATCCATGCAGTGCGTTGCAGCTGCGGCCTGGGATATTCTGAAAGCGGCACGGAGGCTGCCATGGCAGCGTTTGTCCAGCGGGTAGGCAGTTCGCATACTTGTGCAGGCAACGGATTAAAGCCAGCTACCGGCAGGGTGCAAACGCAGAGCAACAACCATCTTTGCAAACTGCGCCTCTTCTCTACTCCGGTACAGGAAACCAGTATATTCATCGTATTTGCTTTGTCTGAGCGCAAAATATACATGTTTTGCCGGAGTATTACATCCTCGCGCAGAAATGCGGTTAACCGTACCGGATAGTTTTATAAAGCAGAGGGTGTATCAATAACATGATACACCCTCTTTCTACCTGGACACCTGCATGAAGCCTCTTTGCTTGTGCAGCTCCAGGTTGTTCACCCTGATTTTAGCTTCACAGGGTGCGGCGATGCCACGGGCATGGCCGCATGGTAACGGTTAATTGTCTGCGAACAGTTTGTATATTTTACCAGACGTACCGCTCACACCTTGCACGCCTGAGGCGGCCAGATAAATTTCACCTGATAAATCCTGCCCGAATCCTTTCAGGAACATGCCCAGGTCGGTTGGAAAATCTTTCAGCTTGAGATCTTCATAAGCCCACATACCGGATGCTGCCGGACTGGCCTTGTACAGTTTGCCGTTTGCCCGGCCGTCCTGGGAGTAGTTGCCAAATATGTACACGCCTTGCAGTTCAGGCAGCTCGCTGCCGCGGTATACGTTGCCGCCCACAACCACTACGGTTACACCACCTGCAGGGTTGGCCGCATTCTTTAGTTCAATAACCGGATCAATCAGGGGCTTGCCGGCCGTATCTGTCAGGGGACAGCTTGCACGGGTTTGCATATTATTATCGGTGCTGAAACAGGCAGTTCCTTCTTTCACGTTCCAGCCATAATTCCCGCCCTTGGTAACCACGTCAATTTCTTCATACAATGCTTGGCCGGCATCACCCAGCAGAAGCTGGTGTGCTCCTCCCATATCAAAGGAAAAGCGATAAGGGTTTCTAAAGCCGTATGCATAGATTTCCTTTTTGGCATTTGTTCCTACAAAAGGGTTATCAGCCGGTATGCTGTACGGGTTTCCGTTGTCTACATCAATGCGCAAAACATTTCCCAGCAGATTGGCATAGAGATCTTGCCCGTTACCTCCGGTATTAACGGTGTACCAATCAGGAACATGGCCTGCACCGTTGTCATTACTACCCCCTCCATCTCCAATGGAAATATACAGGTAGCCATCAGGTCCGAAAGCAATGGTGCCTCCGTTGTGGTTGCTCTGCGGATGGTCTTCTTCCAGGATGGCCCTTTCTGAATTAAGGTCAGCCAGGTTGCTGTTCGCGGCAGACACTTTGAATTCCGATATTCTGGTGAGATTGTTCCAGTTTACGCCGGGCTGGGGGCCACCGGTCCGCGGCAGTGCAGTATAGAAAAGATAAAACTTTCCGTTGTTTTTAAAGTTGGGATGAAAAGCCATGCTCAACAAGCCTCTTTCATCATAACCGGCGCTCAGGTTAACCATTTTACCGGCCAGGTCTATAAAAGGCGTAGGCAACTTAACTCCGTCAGCGCCTACGATCCAAACCTTTCCTACCTGATCTACAATGAACAGGCGTTTACTGCCATCCGGCGGTTCTACTACCGACAGCGGCGATACAAGATTATCGGCGATCAACTTGATATTGGGGGTGGAAGCTACACTCGCGTTGCTCGAGTCTTGCTTTTCACACGCCGTTATCAGTACAGCCACAAAAACAAATAGAGAGCCCAGGCGCACCAGGAGGTAACTTACAAGTTTGCTTGCTTTCATAAAGGAATATTTAATTATTAACTGTTAAATCAGCACCGCAGCTGAAAAAAGTGTGGGTAGCGGAGGCAATAAAGGCTTGTCCGGACCTGGTTCAGCTAAGTCCGTGAACCCGTATACGCGGATATAAACCAACAGGTTGCCTGCCGGGGAAAAAAAATTTACAGGGCCCGGCCGGCCAGAAAGACGCTGCTGCCGCAGAAAATGGTTCGTTGTCCAACCATTTCTTCTGCTACCTTTAATGTACACTTTAACCCGTTGTTCTTTGTGAAATACGTTGGATCCGTCCCGGATGACTGTCTTGTAACCCTGTAATTATTAACGTAGCAGACTTATTCTGTTATCATGAAAGAAAGCAACCGTTACCTGGGAGAGGCCAGCACTGAGGGCGCACTTCGCCAAAGTGAAGCGCGTCTCCGTCTGTTCATAGCCGCAAGCAGTAACGTGGTTTACCGCACAAATGCAGACTGGACCCGCATAGAGCAACTCGCAGGCAAAGAAATGCTTGCAGACAAGCCCGAGCCAATTGGAGATTGGATGAAGAATTACATTTTGCCGGAAGACCGGCCTTCTGTTCAGGCTGCCATCCGCCAGGCAATTGCCGGCAAATCTGTTTTTGACCTGGAGCACCAGGTTGTACAGGCAGATGGCTCAACTGGCTGGATGCATTCACGCGCTGTGCCAATTTTTGACAAGCAAGGAGAAATCATGGAATGGTTTGGTGCAGGAACTGACATCACCGAACGCAAAAGAACGGAAGCCGCATTGCGCGAATCAGCAGCAAACTGCCAGGCACAACTGGAAGAAGCAAAAGACCAGGCAGCTGAATGGCACAAAAGCAAAGACCTGCTGCAAGCCGGCGCTGATGCATTCCGGGTGATGCTTGGCGACACCTTGCGCCCGCTGGGTGACCCGATAGAAATCCAATATGCTGCCACCCGCCTGCTTGGGCAACACCTGCATGTTGACTGGGCTTTTTATGCTGAAGTGGTATCAAAAAACAGGGTTGATTTTTTCCAGATAGAGCGTGTCTATCACGTGCCGGCGCATCCCTTCCCCGAGGGGCTTTATCCGGTGGAGAGTTTCAGCTCCATCAACCATGAAACACTTCGTGCAGGCCAGAACGTTGTTGTTTATGACCTGGAAACAGATGTACGTATTTCTGAGAAAGCGCGCAGGTCGTACCGCGCTTTTGATTTGGGAAGCTGGGTTTGCATTCCGCTCAACAAAAGCGGTCGCCTGGTGGCCGTTTTGGCAGTGCATGAAACCCGGCCGCGCAGGTGGACGCCGGAAGAAATCCACCTGATGGAAGAAGTAGCCGAGCGTACCTGGGCAGCGGTAGAAAGAGCAAGGGCAGAAAAGGCTTTGGCGGAGAATGAGGAACGCCTGCAGCTTTCTGTAAAAGCAGCCAATCTTTTTACCTGGGACATCAATCCCCAGACAGGAGAAATCAACCATTCATCCAATTCCGCTGAAGTGCTGGGCTTTGAAGTTGAAAAAGATTCCAATGAAAACTTCTCCTTTATTCATCCCGATGACAAAGAATTCGTTACATCGGCAATCAGGCAGACACTGGATAATAAGTCCCCGCTTGATGTGGAGCACCGCATCATCAATCCCCAAAACGGCCAGGAAATCTGGGTAAGAGCACAGGGTCAGTTGACAAAGAAAGGCTCCAACGAATATTCTTTTATCGGCATCACCCAGAACATTACAAAGCGCAAGCAGGCAGAAGAGGCCCTGCACACCTCGGAAGAACGATACAGGATCGCGCTTCAATCGGCAGAAATGGCTGCATGGGACTGGGATGTTGAAAACGATCTGGTACAGTGGAACGACCAGCACTATTATCTGCTCGGACTTCAATCCACGCCCTTCGCAAAATCCTCGGCTTTCTTTTTACAATTTATCCACCCGGAAGATCTGCAAAGGGTAAGCAACGAGTTGATGCAGGCAGTGGAGGAAACCGGTTTGTATCATGCTGAATTCCGCATTGTACGAACAGATGGCCAGGTAAGATGGATGAATGGCTACGGACGTGCGGTAAGCAAAAAAGCCAGCAAGACAACCCGCATGGCCGGTGTGATGTTTGACATCACACATTACAAGCTGCTGGAACAGCAAAAAGAAGGGTTTATCAGCATTGCCAGTCATGAACTCAAAACACCGCTTACTTCGCTTAAGGCATACGGAGAGATCCTGCAGGAGATATTGGAGGAAGCGGATGATAAGGCAAACGTTGAACTGGTAAACAAGATGAACGGACAGATCGACCGCCTGGCTGGTCTTATCAATGACCTGCTCGACACGACAAAGATCCTGGAACAGCAGTTGCCGTTGAACAGGGAACGCTTTAACATCAATGAGCTGATCAGGCAGCGGGCGGAAGACCACCAGCACATGTCTCCCGGCCACACCATCACATTGGATCTCTGTGATGATGCGCTGGTTCAGGCAGACCAGGAACGCATCGGACAGGTGCTGACAAATTTAATTTCCAATGCGATCAAGTATTCTCCAAAGGGGGGAGAGGTTCGTGTGAGCTGCAAAGCCCGGCAGGATGGTGTGCTTGTGAGTGTACAGGATCATGGCGTGGGTATACCCAAACAGATGCAGGAAAAGGTATTTGAGCGGTTCTTCCGCGTACCGGATGTGCAGGTCCGCAACTACCCGGGTATGGGATTGGGCCTGTACATAACAGCAGGCATCATCCACCGGCACGGCGGCACCATCTGGGTAGAAAGCGAGCCGGGAAAAGGCGCAACGTTTCATTTTACCCTGCCGTTTTAAACCGGATTTTATTTGTAAGATTGAAATCAGTTCAGGGAGACTTTTGTTCTGCTAATCACCCCATTTTTTCTCCAGGGCCGACATGAGCATTGAGACGCCCTGCGTGGTTTGTTCTGAAGCTGAATTTGTAAAAACAATATAAGCCATTCCAGCTTCTTTGATCACCTTTACCCTGGTTATAAAAGCACCTGCGTTTCCTTCATTGTAGGCAATATGATGCGCAGTAGTTTCATCGATTTGGTTAAACCAGCCGAACGAAAAATTTGGGAGGCCGTACAATAATTTACAGAATGTTTGTGCATTAAGAACCGGGGCTTTACCTTTTAGTCCTTTCAGTTGCAGCTGAATAAATTTGATATAGTCGGGCAAGCTCACATTAAGATTGCCCGCTGACAACAACCAGTTTAATTTGTAATTGTCAGCGGGCGGCAAGGCATGCTGGCCGGCATCGTGCCCCCAGGGCTGCAATGTATCTGTCAGGTTTGGGTAGTCAAATCCAAAGTAGATCTGGTAAGCCCTTCCAAAATCGTTCACTAATTCTTTGAAGGTTTTTTTCGCGATCCTTTCAAGCATCAATCCGGCCAGAACATAATCCGCGTTTGATGGGGTAAGGCCGTCTATTGCTTTCATGGGAGACTGGCGTAGAAAGTATTTGGCCAGTTCCAATCTTTGCCGTGCCTCATCTCCCCTGATCTGGTCTTTTGTGGGATGGGGGAAAGTGTACGTATAGGACGGCAGCCTGGCTCTGAAGGTCAGCAGGTCCTGTAGCGTGATGTTGTAGTAAGTCTTTTTACTGGTCTTTTTTAACCCAGGGAACAGGTCAAAAAATTTCATCTCCCAGGAAGCTTTTCCCTGTTCCACCAGCAGGGCTGCCAGGAACGAGGTTATGGCCTTGGTGTTGGAGCCGATGTGGAACCTGTCATCCGGCTTTGCCCCGTATCGGGTGTGGATTCTTTGCACGCCCAATGTGTGCATTTCAAAAATACTGTCGGCCGAAACAACTGCAAAAGCAAGTTCCGGGATACCGTATTTTACTCTTATGGTGTTGGCAAGCTCCAGGGAGGTCTGTGCTGCCGCCGGCCAGTAAAAGCAGCAAAGCCCAAGTATACAGCAAAGCTTTATAAAAGAAAGCTGCCTGGGTGATGGGGAGGGCAAAGGGGGCATGAAGGCAAGGTACTAAGCACCGGAATGATCGCACTATCCTTCCGTAAAATCACTCAGCTGAAATCTTCCGCTGTTCCTGCGCTCCTGCAGGATTTTCAAGATCACATAAGATATCAAAACAGCTCCTGCTACGTTTATAATCTGGTACTTGTGATCGGCAATGCTCCGACCAATTGTTTTTACGCTTGTTTTAGAGACAGGACTTTCATTCAGCAAAGGCGCAATCAGTTTTCCGATAGAATTTTCCATGGATAAATGTAAGATGAAATAGCCAAGTTTTAATCTGGCTGGCGGGATTAACTTTAAGCAGCCATACTTGTCTGGCAATCCCTCTATTTTAGGGCACAAGAACAGGGAAAGCCGCGATGTTACAAGCTCTTTAATATCGCCGCTGCCCGCTTCTTATAGCTTGTATTCCTCTTACTATCCGCCAGCTGCTGCAGCAGCTGGCTTGCGTCCGCCGGGGTGCCGCCCTGCAGGTAGGCCATGGCCAGGTACCAGCTGGCATCGTAATACAGCTGGTTCTTTGAAGAGACCTGCCCAAGCACTTCACGGAGCTTGGTGATAGCCGGTGCGCTTTTCTTTGTATGCAGGTAAGATATACCCTGGTAAAAGTTGAGGTAAGCTTCGAGGGTGGAATTAGGGGTGTTTGCCCCTTTGCTTATCAGCTCTTTTGCTGTGCCATTGATCACGTCATCGTACCGGCTTTCGTTGTAAGCGTACAGGTACTTACTTGCCTGGACAGGATCTTCTTCCGAACCTGTATATTTCCGGTAATACTTTTTATAAGCCTTTTCAGCCCGCTCGCTGTTTTCTGCCAGAACACGTTCCCTGTTCCCCGGGTCCGGCAGCATTTTTTCCTCGTGTATACGTCCGCTGTCGTGTTTTACCGGTGGCTCACGATGAACCACATCCGGCGTTTGCTTTTTAAAGTAGAGAAGATAGAATAGGGCAGCCCCCAGCGCAAGAACAAAAATGGCGGCAGCGACCGTGAATCTCCGGAGCCGTACTACAGGCGATGCCGGCTGCACAGACCCTTCTTGCGTACCGCCCTGCTTCCAGGCTTCTTTGATTCTGTCAATATGTGCATCTGCCGGCTCAAACTCTTCCGCCTGGTCTTGGTGAGCGATTGTATTGAGCTCGTTAAACTGCTCATACCGGAGCAAGAGTTCCCAGTCGAATTCCTTTTGCAATGCTTCGTCATTCTCTACCTCCTGTAAAAAGCTGATCTCCTCTTCAGCAGATAACTTTCCTTCAAAGTAAGCAATCAGTTTTTCTTGTTTTTCCTGTGGTATACTCATGCGAAACAGCTTATACGGCTCAATTAGGCTATCAAAGACCGAAATTGCAAAGCGCCCTTACCTTTTCCTGCAATTTACCTCTGCAACGCGACAAGTCCCTCTTAACAGTACCGGGCGCGTCTGTTACCAGCGAGATGATTTCATCTGTATCTTTTTTCTCTATATAGTACCATTGCATATATCTGCGGCATTTTTCAGGCAGCATGCGAACAGCGGTCTGCAGCATAACAGAAGTTCCGTCCTCCCGGTTGTAAGCAGGCAGATCAGGCGACATCTCTACCCGCCTGGCATACGCCTGCTCGTTAAAAGAATAAAAATTCCTGTTATACTTCCGCTTCAGCGCATGCTGAAACAAATGCCACAGGATGCCGAAAAAATAGCCGACACTTCCTGCCGTTTTTCCTTCCCTGGCTTTTGCTTCAAAGCCGCCTTCCCGCACATTGTTTACCAGCGCAACAAAAGCTTCGTGGAAAACCTCTTCGGCAATCAGGCGCTGCGTATCTGCTCCGGGAAGTCCCTGGCCCGGCTTGATCAGCCGCCGGATCATTGTTTCCCGGAAAATCTGCTTTAAACATGTATACACTTCGAGTTCGCTCTTTTGGGTACCATCCTGCAAGATCTGAATAAGCTCTTCATTGTTCAGGATTTGATAACACGGCTTCGTCATAATAGGCTCTATGGTTCTGCTTTGGAAAATTATACAAATTTTCCTGTTGTTCTGCACTTCCTGCTTTTTCTCCCGCTTTGCCGGCTGGCCTACTCCGCCACCACTTGTTTTTTCCGCACCAGGCTTTTGTCAGCCTGGCGCAGGAGCGCAAAACATTTTCCCAGGTGACAGGCACAATGGTAAGCACGCCGTTCTGTTCCTGGAAATGTGGGTTGATAGAAAGGTAATATCTTACAAAAACATTGTTGCTTTCCAGGCTTCGCCTGATGATGTCCTCTCCCAACTGCACCTTGAAGTGGATCTTTACCACAAAAGGTGACAACTCGCGCTCCTTCAGGTTTCCATGCTGCAGGATGCTATCTTTTAACCCGATGATCTCTCCGTTTACGTCTACTGATAAACGGGGGTAAACAATGCCTGTATATTTACAGATCATGGCATACACCAGCGGGTTGGCAACATATGCTGTCAGCAGAATACCTGCCAAAGGATGCCTGAGTTTGTAACGCATGTATTTTGCGTACAACGACCAAACAGGAAGCTTACCGCCTCTCTCGCCCGGCAATACACCCGTTGCAGCCCGGCCAATAACAACCGGGCGGTCGCTGATGGTTGTCCGGTAAAAAGCCGCTGCGTAAAAACCGATCTGCCGGCCAGCACTGTACATGAATGTAACATCGATATAATCAAGCGACTTGCTATAGTAAAACGCCCTGAACTTACGGAAAGACATGCCGGGATAAAGGGTAGCGGTAAATATAGCATACAGCTCCATGAAATCTTTACAGTCGGATTCGCACGTGGTGATGATGCAGTTTCTCATGCTCGTTGTTTGCATACAAAAGGTTTTTACGTGGTGAAAAAATTCCGGAACGGCCGTTCTCTTTATACCTCTACACTTTTGTAAGAAAGAATTACCGCTTTCACCAACTATTTTTTATTTTTTCAGGAAGAATACCCGTTGCAGCGGCACAGCTGGTGTTGAAAAAGAACTTATATTGAAAAGAAATCCTCCAAATTATTTCCCATGCAAATCAAGCCTGCCTGCCTGTTCTTGACGATGATGGCTATACTCTGCCTGCAAAGCCCCTTGTTTTCGCAAACAGGGGAGGAGTTGAATGAGAAAGCCAACCAGGAATTCTCAAAGGGCAATACGCTGGAAGCGCTTAAGCTGGTAAAGATGGCGCTTGAGAAAATAAAGACAGATTCGGGCGAGAACAGCACCGCGTATGTAGATGCGCTGAGCAATATTGCCACAGTTTACATTAACATGAATCAGCTTGATGAAGCAGAACCGTTTTCCACAAAAGCGGTAGAGATCATTACAAAACTAAAAGGAGAAAAGAGCCTGGAATATGCTTATCATGTTCAGAACGTGGGCAACATAGCCCTTCTCAGAAGAGAATTTGACAAGGCAGAAAGGGTTTTTCAGGAGTCGATCAGCATCATGGACAAATATTCCAACCAGAGCGACTCCAATTACCTGTTTGCCTTAAACAGCCTGTCCGCGCTTTATTACTATACAGAAGAGTATAATAAAGCCATGCAAATTATTACCATGGTAGCGGACATCTACAGAAAAGACCATCCCCGGCATGTGTGGGAATATATGTATGCGATCAGCAACCTGGGAGAGCTTTACAGAAGCATAGGTTCTTATGGAGTAAGCCTGAAGTATTTCAATCAGGCGCTTCAAATATTCAGGAGCGGCAAAATAGCAAAGACCGATCCCCTGTATGCAAAATTGCTGAGCAATATGGGCGTCTTACACCTGAACATGCTTGAGTTCGGGAAATCAGAGGCTTACTTCAAACAGGCAATTTCCAATGTGCTTACGCACTATGACAAATCGAATGAAAGTTATGTGACGGTATTGAATAACCTGGGACAGGTGCAGTACCTGGAGAAAAAGTATGACCAGGCAATCAAATCCTATCAGGAGGTGTTAAAGCTTTGGCAGGTAAACAAAAATGATACTGGTATAAGGTACGCTGCAACACTTAACAACCTGGCCCAGGTATATATATTTAAAGGAGACCTGCCAACAGCAGATTCTTTGCTGGCGGCCGCAAAACGGATCTATGCAAAGCAGGGCAGATCTGATGATCTGATGTTTGGATCTATCATCCAAAACCAGGGAGTCATGCATCAGCTGAGTGGAAACAACCTCCAGGCCTTTCAAGACTTTTCCAGCTCTCAGAACATATATATCAATTATCTCAACCGGAACTTTTACGGCCTTTCCGAAAAGGAAAAACTGAATCTGGCAGCTTCCATGCAACAACGTTTTCAGGCCCTTCCTTACCTGCTTCAACAAAAAACCTCCATCAACTCCACTGAAGTTGCAAAAGAAATATATCATGCACAGCTCACATTGAAAAATATAGTGCTCAGAGACCAGCAGTCATTCCTTCGCACAATCCGCAACACCCACGACTCCTCTGCCTTGCAACTGTATACAAACTGGAAAAACTACAAAAGCATGCTTGCGCAGCAAAGCAGACAACAGGGCCGTCAAACAGGGGAGCTGGACAGCCTCGAGCGGATCACCAACCAGCTCGAGCAAAGCCTTGCCCAGAAATCGTCCTTCTTTGCCGCGCAACAACAGTATTTTCATCTTTCCGCAAAAAGCGTTTCCGCCAGGCTGCAGCAAGGAGAAGCGGCTGTAGAATTCCTGCGGTTTTCATCTTACAGCAACCTGCAGGCAGCCGGATTTTTTTATGCTGCGCTGGTGTTACAGCCTGGCGACAGCTTACCGAAGTACGTGTTCTTATGCAGGGAAGAAGAGTTAACCGCCTTGCTGCAGCCTGCTACCTGCTCATCACAGGAAACGGACAGGATGATTGTAAGCCTGTACCATTCCCTGCATACTGCCGGCAAGCCATCCAAAGGAGACATCTTGTACAACAGGATCTGGAAGCCGCTGCTTCCCTATTTTAAAGAAACAAACACGGTATACATCGCTCCCGCCGGCTTGCTGTACCAGGTTGCATTCCAGGCAATACCGGCCGGAGACAAACAGATGCTGGGCGACCGCTATGAGTTCAGGTATCTGCTAAGTACCGGCGATATAGCAGTTAAACAACTAAACACCGGACCTGACATCAGAAAGGTTTCTTTCTGGGGAAATATGACTTATGACCGCGCAAAAGCAAGCAATATCAGGAACAAACTTGCAGTAACAGGCAATGCCTATTTCGACTACAGCAGCAAGGGCAGTGACGCCTGCAAGATAAACCTGTTATGGCCTGCACTCCGGTTCGGACAAACACAGGTCAAAGACCTTGAAGCGCTCTGCAGGCCTAAAAATATCAGCTTGTCTGTACACCAACGCTCAGACGCAACGGAAGACATGCTGAAAGAAATCCGTTTTGATGATCCGTCTGTCCTGCATATTTCCACCCATGGTTTTTTCATCCGGGATCCTGCGGAAAAATCCGGTAAAAGCCTTACAGGCCTGCAAACAAGTGTCATTCCATCGGCTGATCCGCTGCTGCGGTCGGGCATCGTTTTCAGCGGCGCAAACAGGGCCTGGAGCGGCCAGCAGGTAACCGGGCGTGAAGATGGCATCGTGACCGCTTATGAGATAGCACAGATGGATCTCAGCAACACGCCGCTGGTGATACTGGATGCCTGTGAATCGGCACTGGGCAGCATCTACGGCAGCGAGGGCGTATTTGGTTTACAAAGAGCATTCCGCCTTGCAGGAGCCGACAAGATCATCATGAGCCTGTGGAAAGTGCCGGAAAAAGAAACCAATGAGCTGATGAAGAATTTTTACCATCAATGGCTGGGAGGCAAACCGGTTTATAAGGCACTCAGGGATGCACAGCAGGAAATGCGGAAGAAAAATCTGCCACCATATTACTGGGCTGGTTTTATAGTGGCAGAATAGCCTCGCGGTCATCTTGCGGTTGCAGAAAGCTTCACCTTATTTTTCAAGATAGATGGTCATTTCAGAGTAGCTTGTTCCTGTCCCTTCTTTGACATACAATACCAGGCTGCTGCTGTTCAGCGTCTTGATCTGGTATCCATCATCCGGCGTATCCAGTACCGTGCTGATGATCCAAAGCTTCTTATTATTATCCAGCAATTGCCATGTAGCCAGCGAGAGCTGGGCATCTACGCGGGCCGTGAGCTTCCCGCCTGATTCAAACTGGAGATAATCACTTGCATTATAATTTCCGCTGGATGGCCGCGAACCCGTACCACTGACATCGTTTGCGACCCATTTCTTCAGGTACCATTTTCCGATAAGCTGTGATTCAGCTTTGACCTCAGCGGTATCTTTGCTTTTGCTGCAGGACAGGAATAGAAAAACAGAACAGAATAAAGACAACAATACACTTTTCATATAGATTAATTTGATGGTAAAAAATGACCCGGCTTTTTAGCTCGTGATAAAAACATTTTGCGGACCGTTAAATCTTATCCCAAAAGCTTTTTGGTTTCTCGTACCAATTTCCTTTGTATTCAATGGTAATCTTGCCTTGCTGTGTTGTAACCGTATTCAGGATAGCAGGGTTGTATTTGGAAGCGTCTCTCGTATCGAGAATGATGCAAGTTGCTGTTGACCCGCTGTTGATCTCGGAGATGGTTGCGTGCGCGATGAGCTTTCTTTCCTCTACCTGCTTGCCGGTTTCCGGATTGATCAGGTAGGACAAGATGTATATCTCAACAGCGTCTCCCACTTTTAATCCATTGTCTGATCCGCCCCAGATCTTAAAGCTTTCCAGGTATTCAACTTTCTTTCTGGTGTTGGTTGCAACAACATTCGCAAACTTGAAGCGTTGCGGTAAATAGTTGCCGATATAAGCACGGATGATTTTGTCGATAGCGACATAAGCATTCTGCAAGGTTTCGGTACTTGTTGTGCCCTCACCCCGGCCATTGATGATTTCGCTTATTTTAATTTCTCCACTGGCAACATCGATCACTTTGAAAGACAGGCTGATCTCTGTGTATTGTCTGCCGGTTGGCTGCTTATCCAGCACGCTCAGGATATTGCCCGTCGACACGCCGACAAGGTGGCCGGTAACAATGGTTTTGGCACCCAGCTTGGAAGCTTTTCCGATAAGGTCGCTTGTATTGGCTTCTTTAAACCGCTCCTCGTCCTTCAACATACCAAAGCGGTTCCGCTCCACAATGGTAAAGCGCGTAGAGCGAACAAATCCGGCTTCAACGGCATTACCTACACCAATGGCATAATCGTAGCTGTAGTTGCGTGTTGTTGTAAAGTAATAGATCGCAACAACCGGTTTGGAAGGATCGCTGGGCGCTGAAGCGGCCTGCGGGGGCTCCGGAGCAGGAGTAACCGGCTGAGCCATTTCTGTCCTGGGCTGACTTTTTGCAACTTGCTTCGGTTTTGCCTGGGAAAAGGCATAGCTTGCACCCAGACTAAATCCAATCAGCAACAGAAAGCACTGTTTCATGTTTTCTCATTTTGTAATTAAAAATGCTGTTGTAGTTTGATGATTTCTCACCTGTACTTCAGCGCAACACAACAAAAGTGCGGCACCTGCGCAAATAGCACTGTACCCTCTCTGTGTACAAAATGATTTTTTCTGAAGACTTTCAGATACAAAGCAGCTTCCCTGATGAATGCAGACCCGTCCCTTCTGCAACCGGATCCATTTTGTAATACTTAGGGGGACAAAATAGATCTTCTACACACCTGATATTTGAATCGCTGTTCTTTCTACGGCCTGAGCAAATAAGGACGCTGCAAAGATTTTATTTGAATTGTACACTACATAAAACACAACCCATGCAACAAAGAATTTGTCCAAACTGCAACACGCTTGTACCGGCGGAAGCTACTTTTTGTCCCGGATGTGGCCTGGCTGTTGCTTCTCCGGGAACAGTTGCGTTACCAACTTCTGCTCCCGACACCTCCACTCCCGGCAGCAACAACCCACTCGGTGCACTGGAGCAAACAAAGTTTTTCCGCTTCGCCGAAGTTTTTATCAACGCGCTGGAAAATAGCACCTTCTTTAAAAAGCCGCTGCGCTGGCTGTATATCCTGTTTGCCGTTCTGAACATACTGGTTCCGGTGTATGTACTTTTCAAATTTATCAGCAATGATATGCTGAACATACTGGGTATCGGGGGAATGATGATCTGGCTGGTACTTGCTTTTGCAGGCTGGATGGGATTTCAGCTGTGGTGGAACCGGAAAGACAAGATAGACGCCTATTACAAGAAAGGGGATCAATTCTTTGCCATCCCGCTGTTCAGTCATTACATTCAAACAACCGGCGAGTGGCTGGGCACCACCATAGCCATCCTGGGAACAGGCTCTTCCTTCGTTGCCTGGATCTTTCTCAGCGGTGAGCGCAGTTCTTCAATCGGTTTTCCCCTGCCCTTTCAGCAGTTCGGCATTGCAGGGGTTATTATTTCCCCGGTTCTTGGTTTTATTATTATCCTGGCGGCAAAGGTTGTAGCAGAACTGTACAGAGCTTTCTCAGCCATCGCCAACAATACTGCGCAAATGGCATCCAGACAATAACGTACATCCTGATGAGCCTGCGCTGGCTCCACAAGCATACGCTGTTGCATACATCCTTTCCGTAAACTTCATCACACTATGACTTACTGTGTAAAATGCGGCTTCAAAAATGAACCGGCTGCAAGATTCTGCATCCGTTGCGGTGCTCCATTACTTGCCCCTGTAACAAACGTTGCTGCATCCGGACAAACAAGTTTTTCTGCCCCGCAAACGCTTGTAACCGATTCTGTCTCTTTAGAAAATACAAGCGCACATTCGCTGCCCCGGAACGCCCCTGCAGAAAGCTGGTTTGCAAAAAACAAGAAATTCCTGCTGATCTTTTCAGGAGTAGCATGCCTGGCCTGGGGCATCAATTATTTTTTCTTCAGGCCAAGGCCGGATGAAGATGGCAAAGCCGCTGCGGAAGCAATATGCTTGTGCGGACAGCAAAGTACACAGGAGATGCTGAAAAAAAGAAAGGAATTCCTGGAGAACTACAACAACTATCATTTCACCAGCCTGTATGAAGCCAGGCAAAAACTGGATTCCCTGGACAATGATGCACGCCAGGCATACAGCGCCTGCCTGGAAAAGGCACGGTCTTTCCAGGAGGAAAAAATGAGGAAATACACTATGAACCCGCAGGCTGCCAGCATTTTCAATGAACAGTATTACAAGCAGCAACAGTTATGCAATCAAAGTCCGGGCGCTGAAGGAGACAAAATTTCTGCGGCGGTTTCAGACAAGCTATCCAATTTTTCACCGTACAAGCCCGTTCCGCCTCCTCCGGATAATACGAAACAGATCGAACCACCTGTCACGGATCTGTCTCAAACAACACCTCCTGCTGAAGCAGACACAAGTGAGCACACGCTTACGGATGATATGATCAAACAACGCATCGGCAGTTTGTACGAGGAAGAAAACAACATCGGCTCATCGCAGGAAGCCATCAGCAAAATCATGAGCTATTATAAATTTCCCATGACGCGGTATTACGACGCGAGAAACGTGCCGGCCGATGCGCTTTTCAGCATTTACGCCAATTCTTATCTCAAATCACTTTCTTATCATAAAGTAGACAATTTCCAGGACAAGATCACCATCAGCAGGCAACCCAATGGTGATGTAAAAGCCATTGTAGGCTGCCGGTTTGAATTCAGCACAAGTCAGAGCCCGGATGCAAAAAGAATCCGCAATGTATACAATGTGTATGTGCTGGATAAAGAGGGCAAAATAAAAAGCGTGTACCAGCTTCTGTAAATAATCTATCAGCCTGTTTCATGAACAAGACTACCGGTATATCCCTGTTGCTGCTATGGTCATTGCTGATCTGTTGCGGAGCGAGTTCCTTTAAAGCAGAGATTCCTCATCCGTCTTATGCGGCAGCTTCGTCACAAACAGAAATAAAATTTATGCTGGAAGATTTTTACAGTTCCTCAAAAACCCTGGACAGCATCGTTCAGGTGGAATACGATAGGCTCACTGTGAAAGAACGGGCAGCCCAGCTGATCATGGATGCAACCAGTGAGGCAGCAGCTGCGGGGTTGCCGTTTGCAAGAGCCGAAAAACTGGTTGCAGACAGCCTTATCGGGGGTTTGTTGTTCTTAAAAGGTAAAAAAGATTTGTTTCAGCAGCAGATAAAAAAACTTGATTCTATATCTCTCCCCGGTCATAAAACTCAATTGGTCTACTCGTGCGATTGTGAACCTACGCTGTTTCACAAAAAATTGATTGGTGCATTGCCCGTAAAAGCCGCTTCAGACCTGAAAGAGTTGGAAGAGGTGCAGCATGCAGCAGAAGCCATCGCTTCCTCCATTAAAATGATGGGAATCCAGATCAATTTTGCGCCCGTAGCAGATCTTGCGTTGAACAAGGCGGTGATCAACAATCGTTCATTCGGCAACAATCCCGCTGACATCATGCAAAAATCGATTGCTTTTGTAAAATCTACCCAAACGCAGCAGGTCGTATCCTGCGTGAAACATTTTCCCGGACATGGAGCTGTTGCAGGCGACACCCACAAGGGGCAGGTGTATATAGATGGAGCACTGACCGAACTCGAAACTTTCAGGCTGGTGATCAGCCGGTCGGCTCCGGTTATGGTAATGGTGGGTCATATGACCGTAAGGAACAACCCGTTTTACGGCACCAAAGGCATGCCCTGCTCGGTTTCTTCTATCATCATCAAAAAATTATTAAAAACCGAACTGGGTTACCAGGGTATTGTAGTTACAGATGCCATGCGAATGAGCGCACTGGACCGGACACCTGAAGCAGACTGGAAAGCGATTGAAGCCGGAGCCGACCTGGTGTTGATGCCACGCAACGCAAGATTGCTTAACAGCAGGATCGTAAATGCCTTTTCAGGCAATGCGGAATTGGGAAAACAGCTGGAAGCGTCTGTGAAAAAGATGCTGCGGCTAAAGTTTTGCCTGGGCAACATCAAGTGATGATTGCGAAGTGCAGCAAGCGGGTCAGCTATACAGATTCACGGGATGGTTTCTGCTTTTCAGCAGAAATCAAACAAGTCCCTGTTCTCTCAGGAACCTGGCCAGCTGCCGGATGTTTTCAAAGCGGATGTGAAAAATTTCTTCGGCCTTCAACAAGATCCTTCTTTTGTGTGTGACGACCGTACTCTCCATTACTTTGAAAGATTGGGCTATGTCGGCTACTGAAATGTCAGGTGCATAAGCATACTTTCGCAGGATCCTCAGTTCCTGAAAGCTCAGGAATTTGCCATCCTGAAAAGCTTGCCTGGTTCTTTGCAGTACATCATCCAGCCAGGACAATTTGGTTCCCTGTGCATCGGTAGCTGCAATCTTGTACGATTCTTCGTTGTATTCACCCATCCAGGTGAACTCATTTACGTATTCCAGCAACTGGTGTTTGTCGTTGTACTGGAATACAGACGCAAGTCTTTTGAACAGGATATAATGACCTTTGCTGTGCTGAAGGGCTATGTTCGTGATGTACCGTTGCTTCATGAACTCTACTTTCCAGTCGCCGCGCATCAGTCCTGTTATCAACTGGGTTGCGGTTAAATGGTGTGCGCCCAGATGGGATGGATGAATAATCTGAAGAAATTTCAACAACGTGAAATCTTTATCCGGATAGCCTAACCACCGTTCAACACCATGCACGTGCTCGATCTTACAATCATGCAAATTGATGACAAAAAAGAACCGGTCGTAATGAAGGGTTTCTGCGAGCAGCTGTATTTCCCGGTTCTGTTCTTCTTGGGAAACCATTTTCGTGTAAGCCGGCTCCGGGAGCCATTTCTGGCTGAGGGCCTTATAGGAATCGTAGATAGATTTGATGTTGCTGTATGAGTTGCTGTACGTCATGCTTGTAATTGTTTGGCAGGCTGTTTATTTGCGCCAGGCAGACCTGTAAAATTCAGGATCACAGGTTGGTTACCACATTATTCCCTGCCGGGGATTTTACTAAGATAACAGTTTTTCGCAGCAAACCCTTCACGGCTGTTTTTAACTCCTCTTCGCAATCCCGCTAAACACCGGTATCTATTGGATGGCAGCAACCTGCGTTCCCTGCAACAGTTGTTTTTCCGGATCTGCATGTCCCCATAACGGGTACAAATCCCCGTACAGGAATGCGGGAATTTTGCGGTGATTCCTTCACATAAATTTTGCCATCCGGACCTACATGGTTATATTTCATTTTATTCACCAACAACTCAACTGCCGGGAATGCGAAAGATAATTTGTGTTCTGGGACTGCTGCTGCCGGTTTTTATTGCTTCCGCTAAAGATCCTCTCAGAAATCCGTTTGTATCGGGAGATTTTAATTTTACCAATAATTCCTGTTCCGGAACGGCCGTTCAGTTTAGTGTAAAGGACACTGTCGGCACTCCGCCATTTACCTATTCATGGGATTTTGGAGACGGAGGAACAGGCTCCGGTCCAATTGCCCAGCATGCTTTTACAGCCCTCGGTTGCGGAACCATCACTTTCCAGGTGAGTGTAAAGATAAAAGATGCTGCAAATGATTCTATCACGGTGAGAAAGCCCATAACCATCAAACGCTCGCCCAATGTAACGCTGCAGGATCTGGCCAACCCTTTCAGCCCGTTCAGCAACTGCGGCAACTCTCCTACCAATGCCAAGCCTGAGTTTAAGATCCAGCCCGGATTGGGTACGCCGACAGATGCATGTATCGATTCTTTTTCGGTAGACTGGGGGGATGGTAGTGCCGTATTGTCCAGACTGACTGCCGCCAGCTTCCCCCTGTCTTCACATACTTACATGACCCTGGGTTTGTTCAACCTGGTTGTAACGGCCTGGGCTGGCGGATGCAGCACAACTAAAACGTACCCCGTGGCAAACCAGGCGAACCCAGCGGTCGGCATATCAGGCCCTCCCGGCACTACCGGCTGCGCACCGATCGGATTCTGGTTCAATTTAAGAGGGTATGAACTCAATTCGCCCGGTACAACGTATACCTGGGATTTCGGCGACAAATCGCCTACCATTACCTGGACACCCCCGATAACACCCGATTCGATCTATCATGTGTTCACGACCACCTCCTGTGGTTCTTCCGGTAACCAGTTCACCGCCAAAGTAACGGCCAAGAACGGATGCGATACGAAGGATGCAACCGTCAACAACATCAAGATATTCGTGAAGCCTGTGGCCAACTTCAACCTGCCGGCCGGCGGCAGCGCCTGCGTTTCCACGTCCTTAACCTTTACTGCCAGCCCAAGTGTAATGGCGTATAATGCACCTGACTGCAACCGAAGCACAATGTATTCCTGGAGCAGTGATGACGGCGGGACCCAACCAAACAGCCCCAGCTATTCCCACACCTTTACAACCACAGGCAGTCATACTGTAACCTTAATTGCATTTGGCGGATGTGGAAACGATACCGTCACCAAAACCATCAATATTACGGCCCCTCCTCCCTCACCCACCCCCGGCAGCAACGGTCCGCTGTGTGCCGGCGGCACATTAAACCTCACCGCCAGCACTGTAACAGGAGCAACATACGCATGGACCGGTCCCGGCGGTTATACAAGCACGTTACAGAATCCCGTACGAACAGGAGCCACAACAGCCATGAGCGGCACATACAGTGTAACCGCCCTGCTGAACGGATGCGCTTCGGTACCGGCAACGGTTGGCGTGGTGGTCAATGCCACACCCGCAGCGCCTGCAGGAACTACCACCTACAACTATTGCCTGAATGCCGCTGCACCACCTCTTACAGCAACCGGCGCAACAGGCAATACGCTCAACTGGTATACCACTGCTACGGGTGGTACGCCTAGCACAACTGCGCCTACACCGCTAACCACCACGGCAGGCGTTACAACCTATTATGTAAGCCAGGTAAACCCGGCAACACCTGCCTGCGAAAGTGCCCGGCTCGCCATTGCGGTCACGGTGAGAGTAGCCGCCGTTATCACAGGCGCATCAACCGACCCCACCAGCTGTACCACATCAAATGGCAGCATCCTCCTGAGCGGACTAAGCCCCAACACGTCTTATACGGTACAATATACACGCAACAGCGGAACACCGGCTTCACAAGCCTTTACATCCAACGCAGCAGGCAACATCACGGTCACGGGTCTGGCTTCAGGCACCTACACCAACATCACAGCTACGTTCAGCGGGTGTTCTTCCAATACAGTGGGCCCTTTTACCCTGGTGAGTCCCAGCGCACCGAATGCACCTACAGCAGGTAATAGTGGCCCGCTGTGCTCCGGCAGTACATTCAGTTTAACGGCCAGTAATGTAACAGGCGCATCCTATGCGTGGACGGGCCCCGGAGGCTACACAAGTACATCGCAGAATCCAACGCGGACAAACGCCACAGCTGCGATGAGCGGTCCTTACAGTGTTACCGTAACCATTAACGGATGTACTTCTGCTCCGGCAACTACCACTGTAGTGGTCGGACAGATAGCTGCTGCACCTGTAGTTGCTACGCCGGTGGATTATTGTCAACGCGCGGCCGCTGTCCCGCTCGTTGCTACTGCACTCACGGGCAATACCTTGAACTGGTACACCTCAGCAACCGGTGGCACTGCCAGCACGGCAACGCCGACGCCTTCCACGGCTACAGCCGGCTCTGTTACTTATTATGTGAGCCAGGTTACTGCTGCGCCACCGGCTTGTGAAAGCCCGCGTTCACCCATTACCGTGAATGTAAAACCTGCACCTGTGATCAGCGGTAACCCTACAAATCCAACTGGTTGTGCATCATCGAATGGTGCGATTGTCCTGTCCGGGTTAACAGCCGGTACGGCCTACGCAGTGCAATACACCCTGAATGGCGGAACGCCTGCACCGGCAACGCTCACGGCCAATGCAAGCGGTGTTATAACCATTGCAAATCTATCCGCAGGTACATATACCAATATTACCGCTACGCTCAACGGATGCAGTTCCAACTCAGTAGGCCCTTTTACACTTACCAGCTTCAGCGCACCCGCTCCGCCAACAGCCGGCAGCAACAGTCCCCTTTGCGCGGGCAGTTCTCTTAACCTGACAGCCGGCACAGCATCAGCAGGTGCAACATATTCCTGGACGGGTCCCAACGGCTATACGAGCACACAGCAAAATCCGGTCAGAACCAACACCAATTCCGACATGAGTGGAACGTATAGTGTAACTGTGTCTTTGAACGGCTGTACTTCTACGCCGGCCTCTGTAAACGTACTTGTGAACCCATCGGGTACTGTTACCGCAGGCAGCAACAGTCCGCTTTGTGCCGGGGGTACGCTGACGCTCCTATCAGGCATTGGTTCAACCGGAACATTCAGCTGGAGCTGGAGCGGACCAAATAACTTTTCAAGCAGTCAGCAGAATCCCTCTATCCAAAATGTAACAGCAGCTGCCAGCGGTACCTACACGGTAACAGCCAGTTCACCTGCCGGAAGCTGTTCTTCATCGGCTACCATCAGCGTGCTGGTCACCGCCCAGCCGGTCATTACTGCTGCAAGTGCCAACAGTCCGGGCACCTGCAGTGCAGGTACGGGTTCTATTACCCTGCAGGGCCTTGTGCCCAATATGGTTTATGCTGTTCAATATGCCAGGAACAACACGCCTCAGGCACCTGTAGCCCTGGCAGCAGGTTCAGGCGGCATCCTCCTTATTCCGAACCTGGCGGATGGTGTTTATTCTGCTATCACTGTATCACAGGGAGGTTGTGTATCCAATGCGGTAGGTCCCTTCACGCTAACAAATACAAACACCTTGCCCGGCGCACCGAAAGCAACTACTAACAGTCCGCTTTGCGTAGGTGGCACGCTGCAGCTTGGCGCCAGTACAACAGCCACCGGAACACTTGCTTATCAGTGGAGCGGTCCTAATGGATTTACCAGTGCAGC
Organism: Williamsia sp.; assembly: GCA_015069695.1. GTDB lineage: Bacteria > Bacteroidota > Bacteroidia > Chitinophagales > Chitinophagaceae > JADCRZ01. Next base: position 185,730 of record JADCRZ010000005.1, on the reverse strand, counting down.
GCAGAACCCTGCTATCAGCAATATCACCCTTGCGGCGGCCGGTAAATATTATGTTTCGGTAAGTGCAGGCAGTTGTATATCCGCAAAAGATTCTGTAGATGTACAGATCGGTACTTACCCGGTCGTAAACTTAGGTCCCGACCTGGTGCTGGCAGCGGGCTCGCAGCAGGCACTCACCCCTTCTATCCAGAACGGTCCTGTAACGCAATATCTTTGGTCGCCTGCCACCAACCTGAGCTGTAACACCTGTGCTTCACCGGTAGTTACTGCACAAGCCACCATCAGCTATATCCTGAAAGTAACCAACAGCTATGGATGCAGCGCCAGCGATACCATCGGCATCAAAACACTTTGCGAAGGATCCAATGTGTTTATCCCGGATGCTTTTACACCGGATGGGGACGGACTCAATGACCGCTTTGTGATCCGGGCTTCCGGTCCTATCCGGGTCAAGTACTTCCGGGTATTTAATAAATGGGGAGAACTGGTGTTTGAGAAGATGAATTTCCTGCCCAACGATCCCGCATATGGGTGGGATGGAAAAGTAAAAGGGGTCGCTGTACCGCCGGATGTATTTGTATACACCGCCCTGGTAACCTGCGAAGGCGGCGCCAGTTTTCCCTACAAAGGCAATGTAACCGTTTTAAAGTAAGCAACATGAAGACATGCATGAAGAAAGCAGTGTGGATGATAGGCTGTGTACTGATGACGGCCTTGCTGCAGGCACAGGACATTAATTTTTCGCAATTCTATGAGCTGCCCCTCCTGCGCAATCCCGGACTGGCGGGCACTTACGACGGTGATCTGCGTGTAACGGGTGCATTTAAAAGCCAGTGGGGAAGTGTAACCACTCCGTATGTTTCACAAGCACTTGGAGGGGAAGCAAAGTTTGCCCTTCCACACAGCGAAACTGATTTTGTTTCCCTGGGTCTGCAGATAACGAATGATGTGGCAGGTGATTCGAGATTTGGTAAAACACAGTTCTTTCCTTTGCTGGCCTATCACAAACTCCTGGATCCAAACAACAACACCTTTGCTACTGTAGGCTTTCTTGTTGGACCTGTGCAGGAACGTTTCGACTTCAGCAAGCTGACGTTTGATGATCAGTTTGTAAATGGTGCCTACAGTTCAGCCAATCCGACCAGGCAAACTTTTACCGGTTCTGAATTTGTATACTTTGATTGGTCTGCCGGTGTCTCTTACAGCAGCCAGGCAGGTGAAGGAATCAGGTATTATGCCGGCGCGGCCTTGTTCCATATGTCGAAGCCCAGGGTGGCTTTTGACCGGAACATGGATGTCCGGCTCAACCAGAAGCTGGTCTTCAATGCCGGCCTTTCTGCGGCCACCAATGATTACAATAAAATCATCCTGTATGCAGATTATTTTACGCAAGGCGCTTACAGCCAGGTGCAAGGCGGACTGATGTACAAACACGATTTTATTCAGGAGGGCGAAAACGATGGCGAGACGATCAGCTTGTACGGAGGTGGCCTTCTCCGCTGGAACGACGCCTTTGTACCTGTCTTGAAATTTGATTATTATAAACTGGGTATTGGCCTGTCGTATGATGTCAACCTTTCCAAACTGCACACGGCCTCCCATCTGCGTGCCGGCCCGGAACTGACCTTATCTTACAGAGGCTTCCTGGGTGGAAACAGCAGCTCCACCAGGCAGGTAAAATGCCGTCCGCAGGGCTTGTGAACATGCTATCCGCTGCCATTGACCGAAAGCCTTTTATGTAGAACGATGCTGCGTGTTTTGCAAGCTGCCTATGCAGCACACGGCAAAGATCAAAGGCCTATACTGATTCCGATGATGATTGATCTTGGTAAGGGCAAGCCGCCATAATCGCCTGCATCGGGGTAAATGGGGCTGCCGCTGAGGTCTTCGTTTACGGCATCCACGTTCAGGCCGCCTTTGTATTTGTCTCTTCCGAAAAAGTTTTCGGCGGTCGCATATATGCGTGCGGAACGCAGCCGGCTTGTCTTCAGCGCATTGCCGAGGTTATAACCAAGCGTGATGTCGCGTATACGCCAGTAATCCGATGAATACAGCCAGTCGGTATTTTTGATGGATCCGAACGTGGAATAAGCTTTTCCTGCGCGTCCTTCACCCGGATCGGTAGCCGACCGCCACCTGTTGCGGTAGAAGCCCAGCTCATTTTCCGTGAACGATAAGCCGGTTCTGCCAATGGCGCGCCCCAGCAGGGAATAGATAGACCCGCCCTGCTGGCCCTGTACAAGTATGCTTACATCAAAATTCTTGTATTGCAGGGTATTGGTAACGCCCCACACAAAATCAGGCGAGGGATGGCCCACGATCACCCGGTCGTTTGCGTCGATAACGCCATCCTGGTTGGCATCAAAATACTTTGGATCGCCTGCTGTTTCGCTGCCAAACAGCGCCACCCGTTTGCTGATATCATCTTGGGTAAGTATTCCGATCTGCTTTACGACCGCGATGCTGTACATAGGCTGGCCTACCCGCAGGATGCTGTTGGGAATATCATACCGGGTAGGTATGAATAGCTGTGCCTGTCCGCCGCCAAGCTTGGTGACCTTGTTGGCATTGTGACTGATATTGAGGGCCGTATTCCACTTCAGGGCATGGGTAAGGTTGTGCGTGTTGAGCTCCAGCTCCCATCCCTGGTTACTCACCTGGCCGGCATTGCTGAGGGTGGTGATAAAGCCTGTTTGGGCCGGTACGGGAACATACAGCAACAGGTTGCTGCTGATCTTTTTATAGTAGTCGAGCGAGGCCGTGATGCGGTTACCCAGTATGCCTGCATCGAGGCCGATGTTGAGGGTGCGCGATTTTTCCCAGCTCAGATCAGGATTTACCAGGTTGCCGGGCGATTGGCCGGCTGCCGGCGCATTGTTGAAAGTGTAATTACCGGATACCAGTACGGGAATGCTGCTGTAATCGCCGATGTTGTAATTTCCCGACTCGCCCCAGCTGGCCCGGAGCTTCAGGTCCGTGAAAACAGGATTGCCGCTGAAAAATCCCTCCTTTGATATCCGCCAGCCCGCAGATACAGACGGGAAAAGCCCCCACCGCGCATTTTCTCCAAACCGGGACGAACCATCCTTCCGCAGGCTGGCAGAAAATAAGTACTTGCTGTTGTAGCCGTATTGCAGCCGGCCGAAATACGATAGCAACAGGTTTCTTGTTTCCATCGTGCTGCCCGTAACGCTGTTGGCAGCATTCAGCGTCGGGATGGAGTTGTTGTTGTACCCTCCCAGCGAAGCCAGTGCGGTATTGTCCAGCTTGTCGGAGTTGTAAGCAGATCCTGCTACGGCAGACACATCGTGCACGGCCCGGAACACCTTTGAGAACGACAAGGTATTTTCATTCACAAATGTTTGCTGCTTGTAGGTTGTATAACTGCCGGAAGTAATGAGGCCGGGTGTTGTTTGCCTGGTTATAAAAGTTCCGGTAGCGCCGGAAGGTATATAGGAGGAAGTGCTGTTGTCTGTGTTGTCCAGGTTGAACGTGGTTTTAAATACCAGGGAAGGGGTAAGTTGATAAGAAGCAAAGACAGAGCCCAGCGTGCGGAAACGTTTGTTCAGTCCGGTATTGTGCCGGAGCCGGTATACGGGATCATTGTCGGGGTTGGCCCATTTATATTGCATGCTGTTTTCCACGTTCACGCTTCCGGGTCTATTTTCCTGCACGGGCGTAAAGGAAAGCAGCATGCGCCATATACTGCTTTTGCCTTCCACACCGGGATCGTTGGTGAGCGAGTAAGCCGATGCCATGTTGATGCCCAGCTTCATTCTTTTGCTTGCACTGATCTCTACATTGGACCTTGCGGCATAGCTGGTATAGTTCAGCCCGATCAGGAGGCCCTGCTGTTGCGAATAGTTGCCGGACAAATAATACTTTACCCATTCATTGCCCCCGCCGGCCGACAGCTGGTAGTTTTGCAATTGGCCTTTCTTTAAAGCTGCGTCCTGCCAGTCAATATAATACAAACCCGGATGGCCGGGCAGCGCCCAGCGGTCGTCGAGCATATAGTTGGTGTTGACCTGTCCTGGCGGCAATCCAAGCAGCTGCCTCCGTTCATCACCTGTTTGTGCCGCAGAGCGGTTGGGACCGGACATCACCCATTGTGCATTGATGATTTCCGTGGCACGTTCCACCCATTCGTTTGCAGTGAGCATATCCAGTTTGCGGGAGGCTTCGGAAAAACCGGTATAACAGTTCAGGCTAACCGAAGGTGCGCCGATGGCTCCCTTCTTTGTGGTAATAAGCACCACACCATTTGCTGCGCGCGACCCGTAAATAGCTGCCGCCGCTGCATCCTTCAATACCTGGACGGATGCAATATCATTCGGATTGAGGTTGTCGAGCGGGTTGCCCGAGGTGAAGCTGCCGGCGCCGTTCGGGTTGGCCTGCGCCAGCGGAAAGCCATCGATCACATACAGGGGTTCGGAGCCGGCGGAAACAGAACCGGTTCCCCGCACCTGTATGCTGAAAGCTTTGCCGGGTACGCCCGTGGTTTGTTTTACCTGCACGCCGGTGAGCTGCCCCAGCAACGCCTGGTCTACCCGCACCAGCGGCCGTTCCGCAATACCATTAGCATCATAGGTTGAAACAGCACTGGTGATATTTTTTTTCTTCTGCGTACCATAGCCGATCACGATCATCTGATTCAGGCTTTTGACCTCTGCCTCCATGTTCACGGTCACTCCTGCAGTGCCCGGAACTACTTGCTGGGAGAGATAACCTACATGGCTGCAGGTCAGTATTTCACCGTTCATGACCCTGATGGAAAAGGAGCCTGCTGCATCTGTCGTCACTGCCCGCGTGGTTTGCTTCACCGCTATGGTGGCACCTGCCAGGGGCTGGTTATTTTCGTCGGTTACCCTCCCGGTAACCATGCGCCGGGAAACGGGCTCATTGCCAGATGATGCCGCACCCTTTCCCCCGGTCGCTTCCCGGATGATGATGGTGTTGAACTTTATCTCGTATGACAATGATTGATCTTTCAGGCAGCGGTCAAGTACACTGGTGAGTGGTGCATTCCTGAATTGGATGGTCACGGGAGAGGCGTGTTCTATGAGGTCTTGCCCGTATACAAAAGAATAGCCTGTTTGCTTGTGGATGGACTCAAATACATCTGTGAGTGCCAGGTTTTTGCCGGCAATGGTTACCTGTTGCGCGCGGGATAAAAAACCGCCCAGCAATGCAATCATCAGCAAAGGGAAAACAGCTACTCTCATATCCGGCAGCATTGAAACACCACCTACTTGTTCATATAAGGCATCACGGCAACGGTAGAACCCTCCAGACGGAAATGGACCTGGTGGGTGGCTTCCAGGATTTCCAGCAATTCATTGACAGATTTCCTGCGCGATATGATGCCTCCCAGGCGGATATTTGACAAATTTCCTTCGTAACGAACCGAAAGATCATACCAGCGTGCTACCTGCCGCATGATACTTTCTACTTTCGCCCCTTCAAAATGAAAATCGCCGTTCTTCCAGGCCATCACATCTTCCATTTTAGCCTGTGTTACGCTGAAATGTTTCCCGCCGGGATCCAGGCTTCCCTGCTGCCCGGGAAGTAAAACAATATTTTCTGCTTTGCTGCCTGAGAGCTTTACGGAGCCTTCCAGCAAAGTGGTCTTTACAGCCCCTTCATCGGTATACCCCATCACGTTGAAATGCGTGCCTAGCACCCGCACCTGCACCCCGTTCACGGATACGATAAATGGCATGGCAGGATGCCTGGTCACTTCAAAGTATGCCTCACCGGAAAGTTCTACCCTTCTTTCTCCCCTGAACGCTGCCGGAAAGTGGAGGGAAGAAACCGCGTTGAGCCATACCCTGGAACTGTCCGGCAGCACAACAACATATTGGCCGCCAGGCTGGGTGCTGATGGTGTTGTAAACCGTTGTGGCTTCACCCGTATTGCCGGAACTGTAATAAGCCAGCTGTCCATTGCCGGATTTGACCAGCCTGGTCTGGCCCTGCCTGGCTACGGTTCCGCTGGCTGTATCGTCAAGCACCACCTGCGATCCGTCTGCCAGGGTAAGCATCACCTTTCCTGACACAGCGCCCGGCAAGGTTTGCCGCGCCACGGGGGCAAAGGAGCGGACTGCCCGCTGATTGTTTATATACAGGAATGCCCCGGCCGCAGCTACAACGAGTATCACGGCAGCGGCTATGCGTAAGAAGAGAGGGTAAGAAGATCCTCTCCTTTTATTTGCTTCCGTGTTTGCCTGTATCTGTTTCCAGATGCGGTTTTTCAGCTCCTGCTCGCCCGCGGCATGACCTGCCGGAATAGGCACGGCCTCATCCTGCCGGCTATTGTACCAGGCAGAAAATTCTTTTTCCTCTTCGGGTGTGATCGTGCCGTTTACAAATTTTTCAGCCAGTTCCTGATACCGCTGCTCCGGCTGTTCAGATTCGTTTTGATGCATACTGTTGTTTTAAGCAGCCGGTTTTGTCATAATAGCCGGCAGCCTGATGACCTGCCCGGTAGAACTTATTTTCTTTCCGTATCAAGCTTTTTACCATTGATGCTTACATTGTCAAATACGATGCCTGCCGTATCGTTGCATTTAACGGCAAGCCCGGTGTTTTTAATATCTATGTTCTGGAAGCGCACCTGCTCGATGGGCTGTTCAGGGTAGCCTTCCAGCAGGATACCTATCTTTCCCCCGTTCTCCACTTTCATGTCCCTGATTTCAATGTTACGAAATACCGGCAGATAATCGCCGGATTCGCCTTTGTAATGCATGGTGATCACGACAACTTCCTGTGCAACCTGGCCTACAGTGATATTGCGGACATAAATCTTTTCATTGACACCGCCTCTTTCCGGACTTGATTTGATCCTGATAGCGCGGTCAAGGGCCGGACTGCTCATGCGGCAGTCTTCTGCAAAAACATTTTTTATTCCGCCCGATATCTCACTGCCGATAGCCACGCCGCCATGTCCGTTGGCCATGGTGCAGCCCTGGATCACGATGTTCTCACAGGGTATATTGAAGGCGCGTCCGTCCTGGTTGCGGCCTGATTTAATGGCGATGCAGTCGTCTCCGGTATCGAAGTAACAATCTTTTATGAGCACGTTCCTGCATGATTCGGGATCGCAGCCATCCGTATTGGGTCCTGTTCCTTCCACCCGCACTTTGCGGATGGTGATGTTGCTGCACAGTACGGGCGTGATGTTCCACATGGGGGAATTCTTAAACGTTACGCCTTCCAGTAAAATATTATCGCATTGATAGGGTTGGAAGAATTGCGGACGCAAATAAAACCCTTCCCCGAACTTCCTGTTTTCTACAGGTACACCTTCCTTATTCATCTTCATCAGGGCAGGCCGGCTGGTGGAATCATTCTGGCTGGGCGTGCCTTTCACCCAGTCTTTTCCTCCTTTCCAGGGCCACCAGTTTGATGCATTGGCCTGGCCATCCAGCACGCCTTCTCCCGTGATGGCAATGTTTTTTTCTTTGTAGGCATATACCAGCGGCGCATAGTTCATCAGCTCCACACCTTCCCAGCGTACGTGCTGCAAGGGAAGATAATCTTTGGTATGGGTAGAGAATACAATGCGGGCGCCTTTCTGCAGGTGCAGGTCAACGTTGCTTTTTAAATAGATAGGTCCGGTAAGAAAAATACCTTCGGGAACCAGCACGCGGCCACCTCCCTGTGTGCTGCATGCTTCAATGGCTTTTTTGAACGCCGTGCTACAGTCGGCTTTTCCGCCTTCTATTGCCCCGTAGTCCGGCAGCAAAAAATCTTTTGCCGGGAATACAGGCGCTTTTATCTGCGCGAGGATGGTATTCAGGCTGTCCCAGGGATCAGGACGGCTGGCATGGGAGGCAGGCGCAGATGTACAGCCGGGCGCGGCAGCCGCAAGTATCAGAATCATGAGAAAGGAGCAACCAGTAAAAAATAAGGCAGATGTTTTTTTCATCATAACAGGTGTACTTATATCGATTTGGATTTGGTGGTGTGCAGTGTTGAGAAGGGATTAGGGGTGGGTTTACGATGTATGCCATACCAGTTCGTTCAATTTGGTATTATTTAAGATAATTTCTTTGCCTGGCCGTTTCCCGGTCATCAAAGAACACATGCGGCGCATTGATCAGGGGAAGCAGATCGGGCAGGTCATAGTATTTTACCATGCCGGGTACGAAGTAAGAATACCAGTCTCTGCCCCGGGGCTGCTCAAATATGTCCCTGTAAGACCTGATGCCTCCGTACAGCCTGATATTGCTGAAAGCATTTGTAAAAAGCGCTGCGTATAAGGCCGGAACGGTAAGCACACCGTTTGCATTTAACTCTACCGGCAGTCCGCTGAAGCGTTCGTCGGTGCCCATCCATTTAACCAGGGTAAGGATATCGCCCACGCGCTGTGTTACCAGCGAGCTGCCGATATGCAAAGAAAGCATGGCGTTGCGGTATTCCTTGTTTGAATACCGGTATTCATTGAACTCGGCCTTGTCTTCGCTTTCGCCGGTGCCCCGGATATCAGCCAGGACCAGCGCTGCCCTTTCAGCAAGACAAGCCTGCAATAAACGGCTGCTGTCTGCCAGCCCCGCTTTGCCTTGTTCGCCAAGCCACAACACGATTTTTTTAGGTGTACCGGCAGGCATGACCACCAATAAGGTTACAGGCAGTTCTCCCTGCCTGCGGATGATCAGCGGCTGATAAGTGATGCCATTCTTTACCATGTCTGCTTTGCGTTCTGTTTCAATAGCCGCAGTATTGGGCTCCCACCTGATCAGCCGGGCGATGTCTTGTACCAGAACTTCCCTGCTGCGTTGAAGAAATTTATTGCGCTGTGCAGCGAGTGATTCAAAGAGCAACAGGTTGCGGGATGCTATGGATGCTTCATCCCGAAAATCGGTACTTACCTGGCCGGTTTTTGTAGCCTGCAGTTGATCGCCGGGCAGAATGGAAAAAGAATTTTCTTTTACCAGGCTGGCGTCTTTGCACAGCCATTTCCTGAACCAGGCAAGCGCGGCTTCCCGCTTGGGTTTTGAGATCCCGTGCCCGTCATCGTACGTAAACAAATGGATCCGGTCCCTTTTACCCAGGGCCGTATACAAGCGGGTAAGGTCATCAACTGCGTTTTCGGTTCCGATAAAATCAATGCTGTCGAAACGGCCTGCCAGCACCAGGAGGGGTATGGGTGCCGCTGCTGCCAGGTAATCACTCATTTCCATGTGCTCCCGGCCTTCATCCGGCAGCTCAACACAGCCGTCCGTAGGGCCTTCCAGGTCATACATGCGTTCATGGCTCGACAGGTAACTGCAGACGGCCGTTGCTTTCAGGCGCTTTTCATACCCGGTAAAATAAATGGCCTGCATGCCCCCACCTGAATTGCCGATACATCCGATGCGGGCCGTATCTACTTCGGGCAGGGTGGTCAGGTAATCAAGCCCGCGCTTGTTGTCCCAGAGCTGGTATGCAGCAGCAGATGTACCGGCCAGGTTAGCCAGCTCATTCAACAGGGTATGTTCTTTTTTTCCGACGCGGTCCAGGGCATTTTCGGCTGCACTGGTCAGCTGCAATCTTTCTCCCTGCGAAATCGGATCAATCACCAATACAACAAAGCCGTTCTTTGCAAACAAGATAGCTGTTCGCTGGTAAGATTCCGTGCTTTTGGCCGCATCTTCATGCCCACACAAAAAGATCACGGCCGGCAGCCTGCCCGGCAAGCCGGGCAAGTACAAGCTGGCCGTTACGTGATGATGGGGGAAGCTCTCGTAGATAATATTTTTGACCGTATAACCTTCGCGCTTATTGCTGCCCGTTACCACCGGGTTCAGGGGTGACATCGGCGGCATGCTGCCCAGCAGTTTCAGCAGCCTCTGGCGCATGGAATAACAGTAGGCCATGGCAGAACGGCGGGAACCAACGGCCCTATTCAACGCCGCCCTCCGCTCATCGTATTGCTTATGAACTTTTTCAAGCAAGTACGCATGCAGCGACCGGCCGGCCTCCCAATCGGCCACGGAAAAAGGCTTCTGGACGAGGGCCTTAAACGGCAGTAGCAAAAAAAAGATCCACCCGGTTATGCCCTTAAGCAACGACCTCATAATACCGATTTGAATTTAATGCTATGCATCGTAGACCTACACCTGCCCCACCCGTTAACTAGTACCCCGCGTTCTGGATGAATACACCGTGATTGATATCCATTTCACTTTGGGGTACAGGATAGATGATGTAGTTTTTCTGAAAGGGCGCTATTTTGTGCTGCGCATCATCTGCGGCGATCCATGCGTTCATGATAGCTTCGATGGAGCCGCTTCTTACCAGATCGTGCCAGCGCGAGCCTTCACCCGCAAATTCCCTTCTTCTTTCGTCAAACAGCTGCAACAAGGTGACACCGTTTCTGGGAGCCAGCCCTGCCCTTGCGCGTACCTGGTTCACTACGGCATCTACATCCGCGGCCTGCGAGCCCGGCGCTCCGTGCAGTACGCATTCAGCCTTCAGCATCAGCACATCCGTGTAACGCAGCATAACAAAGTTGACGGGCCAGTCAACAGCCTTGGTAGGGATCTTGGTAATGTCGAGATATTTTTTGAAGAAGGGGCGCGTTTCCACATCACCGTTGTATACAAACCCTTTTTGCGTTGAAAAAGCCCGCCGGTTATCTGCCGCTTCGTATGAATTGTATAAACTGTTTGAAACAGGGCGGATGCTTAATCCGTTCTGGTCGAGCTTGCCCAGTGAACGGAAGTAAACATCGGGTACCAGCAGGGAAGGAAACGAAGAGCCGATCACCGGGTTTTGTCCGCTGATGTATTCCACATCAAAAACCACCTCGCTGTTGTTTTCATTGGTGTAGGAAAAAATATTGCTGTAAGCAGATAAGAAGGTGTATTTGCCGCTGGCAATGATTTCGTTCAACAGGGAAGCTGCCTGGCTCCATTCGTTCAGTCCGAGCCCGGGTCCTTTGATGTCGTAGGTGGGTGCAGAGCGGGTCATGTATACCAGGGCAAGTATGCCCTTGGCGGCCCATTTGGTGGCGCGGCCCTTGTCTGCAGCGGCATAGCCATCCGGTGCGGGCAGGTTATCGCCTGCAAATTTCAGGTCGGAGATGATCAGGTTGTATACATCGGTCACGCTGTTGCGGGGGATGCCGATGGCCTCATCCAACGCAAGGGGCTTCTGCACCAGCGGCACCTCGCCGAACCATCTTACCAGGTCGAAATAAAAAAATGCGCGGAGAAAACGGGCTTCTGCTTCGAGCCTTGTCCGCAGCGATGCATCTGCAATCACGGTTCCGTTCTTCTGCAGCTGATCCAGCAGGACATTGGCCTTGTAGATGCCGTTGAAATTGTTGACCCACGCAGAAGTGATATAAGGATTGCTGGTAATGCCGCGCTGGAAATTGTTGATGCCTTCCCAGTCGCGCACCCCGCCGTCTGAAACGGCGTAGAGATTGTCTGACCTTGTTTCCGAAAGGTTCAGCTGCCTGTCGGGATAATCTTTTAATGAACTGTATGCTGCGTTGATGCCCTGCAGGAAATCGTTTGTTGTTGCATAAAAAGTGAGTGCGGTAGCCGCGGAGATGGGCTTGAGATTAAGCTCCTTGCTGCAGGAAAACTGCACAAGCGTTCCTGCAATTATAAGAAGGGCTGATAGCGCTTTTTTCATGTTTGTAGATTGACGCAATTAGAAATTGATGTTAAGACCCAGGATAAACGACTTGGGCAGCGGAAGGCCGCCGTAATCGCCCGCATCGGGGTAGAGGCCGCTTCCGCTCAGGTCTTCGTTTGCCGCTTCGCTGTTCAACCCGCCGTAATACTTGTCTTTTCCAAAGAAGTTTTCGAGGGTGGCATATATCCGGCCGCTCTGCATAAATTTATTTTTTACCAGTTTGCCCAGGTCATACCCTAGCGTGATATTGCGTACCCGCCAGTAATCGCTTGAATACAACCAGTCGGTGTTTTTGATAGAGCCAAATGTTGAAAAAGCTTTGGGCGTTGTTCCGTTGCCGGGCATGGAAGCCGAGCGCCAGCGGTCGCGGTTGATGCCCAGCTCGTTCTCCGTAGAGGACAGCCCTGTTCTGCCGATAGCACGTCCCAGCAGTGAATAAATAGATCCGCCGTTTTGTCCCTGTACCAGGAAGCTGAGATCGAATCCTTTGTACCGGAACGAGTTGGTGATGCCCCAGATATAATCCGGTGTGGGATGCCCTACGATCACGCGGTCATCAGCCGTAATAACGCCATCGCCGTTGGCATCCAGATATTTGGGATCGCCGGCGCTTTCAGTATTGAACATCGGCACCTTTTTATCGATGTCTGCCTGTGAGAGGATACCAATTTGCCTGATCACGGAAATGCTGTTCAGGGCATAGCCCACTTTCAGCACGCTGTTGGGTATGTCGTACCTGCTGGGTATCAGGATCTGGGTTTGTCCGCCTGCCAGGGCAATGATCTTGTTGGTATTGTGAGTGAGGTTGAGAGAAGTGTTCCATTGTAATGCGCCGGTGGCGTTTCTTGAATTGATCTCAAGCTCCCACCCCTTGTTGCGAACCTGTCCGGCATTGCTTAGTACGCTGGTAAAACCGCTCTGGCCGGGGATGGGTACATTCAGCAATAAGTCGGTATTGTTTTTCACATAGTAATCAAAAGAAAAGTTTACCCGGTTGCGGATGATGCCTGCGTCCAGCCCCACATCCAGGGTCTTTGATTTTTCCCAGGTCAGGTTCGAGTTCACGATGTTGTTGGGAGCCTGGCCCACGGCAGCGGCGCCGTTGAAAGAATAGTTATAGGTTGCCAGGGTAGGAATGCTGGAGTAGTCGCCGATATTGTAGTTGCCCGATTCGCCATAGCTGCCCCTGAGTTTCAGGTCGCTGAGAAAGCCGACAGCCTTCATGAATTTTTCATCTGATACGCGCCAGCCCAGGGAGAGCGATGGGAACAAGCCCCATTTGGTATTGCTGCCGAAACGGGACGAACCGTCGCGGCGCAGGCTGGTAGACAGCAAATATTTATTTTCGTAATCATACTGTATCCGTCCGAAATAAGAGAGGAGGTTGTTTTGTGTTTCGAGCGTGTTGCCGGTGATGGCAGCAGCGGCATTGAGTGTTGTAATGACACTGTTGTTGAAGCCGCCGTTAGAGGCAAAGTTTTGCGTTTGCAGCTTGTCTGCATTGAATGAATACCCCGCCAATGCCGTCAGGTTGTGTACGTCATTGAATGTTTTGGTATAGTTGACGGTGTTTTCATTTACAAAGGTCATGAGCTTGTAAGAAGTAAATGATCCGGATGTAATAACGCCGGGCGTGTTTGTTCTGGTGATCACCGTTCCGGTGCCGCCGAAGGGAGTATATGACTTGGTGTTTGCATCTGTGTTGTCCAGGTTCACGGTTGTCTTCAACGAAAGACCGCTCATCAGCTGGTACTCCGCAAAGAAAGAAGCCAGTGTGCGGAAACGCTTTGTGATGCCGATGTTGTTTTTAAACCTGTAGAGCGGATCGTTGTCGGGGTTTGCCCACGGATACTGTGCATTGTTTCCCACATTCACGCTGCCGGCCGGACTTTGCTGTACGGGCGTAAACGAAAGGGCCATCCGCCAGATGCTGCTTTTTCCCTCTACCGAAGGGTCGTTGGTAACGGAATAAGCCGGCGCGATGTTCAATCCAAACTTCAACCGTTTGGATGCATTGACTTCTACATTGGACCTGAATGCGTAGTTGGTGTAATCGCTGCCGGGAACGATTCCTTCCTGCTTGCCATAGTTACCCGACACATAGTATTTTACAAACTCATTTCCACCGCTGGCCGAAAGCTGGTAGTTCTGTACAAGCCCTTTGCGCAGCACTTCATCCTGCCAGTCTATGTAGTAAAGGCCCGGATGACCGGGCATGGCCCAGCGGTCGTCCAGCATGTAATTCGTATTGTAGGTCCCTGCTGCCAGTCCTAATATCTGCCGGCGCTGGTCGGTTGTTTGGGCGGCTGTACGGCCGGCACCGGAAGCGACCCATTGCGCATTGATGATCTCGGTGGCACGGTCTACCCATTCCTGGCCGCTCAATACATCCAGTTTGCGGCTGGCCTGCGCAAAGCCACTGTAGGCGTTTACGTTCACAAGCGGTTTGCCTGTTCTTCCTCTTTTGGTGGTGATCAAAACAACTCCGTTGGCCGCTCTTGAACCATAGATGGCTGCCGCCGCCGCATCTTTCAATACTTGCACAGATTCTATATCATTCGGATTGATATTGTCCATCGGGTTGCCATTGGTGAATCCGCCGGCCGTATTTTGCGCCGCCTGGGTCAGCGGAAATCCGTCTATTACATACAGGGGTTCGTTGCCGGCCGAGATAGAACCGGTACCGCGCACGTTTATGCTGAATGCCTTGCCCGGAATGCCTGTTGTTTGTTTTACTTCCACGCCTGCGATCTGGCCTACCAATGCCTGGTCGACGCGCGCCACCGGACGGCTAACGATGTCATCTGCATTGTAAGAGGCTACGGCGCCTGTTACGTTTCTTTTTTTCTGCGTACCATAACCTACCACCACTACTTCGCTGATGGTTTGTGCAGCAGACGAAAGTGCTACGTCAATGCTCACCCGCCGTTGCACGGCTATTTCCTGTTCCTGGTATCCCTGGCTGGATATGACCAGTACCTGGTCGCCGGGGACCATATTGAGCGTGAACGTACCGGCCGCATTGGTGGTGGTGCCTTGTTTGGTGCCTTTGATCACAATGCTGGCGCCTACCAGCTTTTCCCCGGTTTCCCGGTTGGTGATGGTTCCTGTAATCTGCCGGCTCTGTGTCTGCGCGATGCCTTGCAGGCAGCACAGCAAGAGCATGAGCCCTGATAGTATTTTATTCATACGGTGTTTTTTGCAATCCTGAAAAAGAGGTGTTCTTATAGTGAGTTGATCAGCCTTTTAATACTTCATGTTTCTTCACGTAATCGGGATCGATGATGATGCCCATGCCGGGACCGGTAGGAACGGTTACCACGCCATCTTCCGGCACCAGCGAAGAAGTTTTGCATTCAAAGGGAAAATCAAGCTTGAATGATTTGTATTCGTGGTAGGGACCGGCATTGGGGATGACAGAAATAAAATGCATCATATAGATATACCCGATGCTGGACACGTGCGGTATATGCAGTTTGCCCAGGGCTTCGGCCATGCGTGCCACCCTTACACAGCGTACCATGCCGCCGAAATAAAACATATCGGCCTGTACGATCTGCAACCCGTCGTTGGCGAGCAGCCAGCGGAAATTGTGCATGCTCGGCTCCTGTTCCCCGCCGGCGATGGGAATGTTGACGGCATCGGCCACCTGCTTTGTTTCTTCGTACCAGTCAAAAGGAACCGGCTCTTCGTAGAAATCGTATTTATATGCTTCCATGATCTTGCCGATCCGGATGGCTTCCTTTACATCATAAGAACCGTTGGCATCGGCAGAGATCACCATCTGGTCGCCAAAGGTTTTGCGTACCAGCGGTATTAATTTTTCGCTGCGGCCGGCCGGGTATTCTGTATGGCTCATTCTTCCGCCCAGCTTGAATTTGATGGCCTTTGCCTTGGTCTTGGCCAGCTCTTCCTTCAGGTGTTCGATGGTAAGCTCGGCAGAGATGTCGCGTTCACTGTTGGCCTGGTATACATGGATCTTGTTGGTGCGCACTGTGCCGATCAGCTCGCCGATAGATTTTTTCACCATGATGCCCAGCATGTCCAGGATGGCAAATTCAATGGTAGCGAGCGGCACCCAGATGGCGATGCCCTGCAGTTTATAATTGCTCTCGTATACGGTGGCTTGTTCCAGCAGGTCTTCCAGGTCGCGGGCATCTTTGCCGATAAAGAAAGGCTGCAGGCGGTTGGTAAATACCGGCCATACAGATTTGAACTGGTTATCCTGTCCGAACGAATATCCTTCTGCTCCATCTTTTGAACGCACCCGGCAGATAAATTTGTCTTTGTAACGCAGCAGCTCCAGGGTTTCGATGATCACGGGAGAGCTGAACAGTTCTTTTTTAAAGACCGGCTTTTTCAGGGCTGCATCCAGTTTGGCGTACCGGGGATTGTCCGCATTGTGTTTTTTAGCGGAAGCTTTTGAGGAGGATGGTATGGCTGCGGCCAGTCCTCCCATGAAAGCGGTTCCTAAAAATTTGCGTCTGGTTGATTCCATTGTATGATGTTTATGACTTGGAAAATGACGGAGAGGCTGTTCTTGCTTTTACTTTGATGCGCATCCGTTTAACCTTATCTACCCCGTCTACTTTTATAAAAGGCCGGTGGGCATCGGTAGGGAAGAAAATATAGAACGTACCGGTGGTCATGGTATAATAAGTACCGTTCGTATCCTGGTTGTAGAATTGCGCATCGCCTTTTTCATTGTCAAACGGCGTAACCACTTGCGCGCCGGCAACGGGCGCCACGCCTACTTTTTCTTTGCCGGCAAGCACCAGCTGGATGTCGCAGTATTTCCGGTGAGAATGCCATTTGGCATCCGGAAGCGGGGTTGATGGATTGTCTGTGACGTCTGCATAAGCATCATCGCCGTCAATAATATATTTGCCCGGATGTAGCGTATCGGGCTTTATGCCGGCCAGGAAAGAAAATGTTTTCTCCCAGGCTGTCCTGTTGGCTTGGTACTGGCGGGCGAACTCCAGTTTGTCGATAGAGGTACTGGGCGCCAGTTTCACGCCTTTCATCCATGTGCGGCCGTTGAACCATTCAGTGGCTTTCTTTTTTGTCCAGGCGGTATCTGTCTGTGCCGGGGATACAAGGGACACGGTAAGGAACCACAGCAAAACCGGCGCATGAATAAGCAATCGTTTGGTCATATCGTTTACTACTCTCCAGGCTATAAGTCGGACGAAAGAGACCGATCCCTTAGTGGGGATAGAAATATTTTTTGCGGCAGGAGATCCGGGAACAGGAAGGTTAAAAGAGGAGCAGTGCAAAAAAAGAGCTGAGGCTGGTGCGCAGGGTGCGCAGGGCTTTTCCAAGATGGGCTTCTACTGTTTTTTCTGAAATGCCCAGGCGGGAGGCGATCTGTTTTTGAGAATATCCTTTGTGGCGGCTGAGCTCAAATACCAGGCGGCATTTTTCCGGAAGCCGGGCAACGGAATTATACATGCGTTCTTTCAGTTCCTGGCAGTCGAGCCATTGCAGGGTAGGCGAGTCAGCGGTTGGCTGGTTGGTGGCGGCGTGTTGCTGGTATTTGCGGTGCCGGGCTTTTTTTGCCAGGAGGTCAATGACTTTATATTTGGCAGCCACCGCCAGGTAAGAAGCCAGGGAAGTGGTGATAGCCAGCTCTCCGCGGCGGTTCCAGAGTTCGGTGAATATATCCTGTACCAGTTCTTCTGCTTCTGCCAGGTTATCCAGCTTGTTGGCGGCCAGGGTGAAAAGTTTTTTCCAATAGCGGTTATAGATTTCTGTGAAAGCACGGGATTCTCCCTGGTTGAGTAAATCAAGCAGCTCTTTTTCGTCTGTTCGGGCAAAGCTGTTTCCGGAAGAAATAAACATGCGCAAGCAATTGTAAAAATGAAAAGCGCCTTTAAATTATAAAAAAAATAGAGAATGGATCTTTATTTTTTGTGTCCTGCCTGCCCGCGGCTGGAAGAACCACTGCAAAAATCAAATTGCTTCAGCGTGATCCCTGCCTCCGCGCTTTCTTTCCTATATTCACGCAACAAAGTCCTTCCTGATCAAAAAAGGAATCCATTGTGATTTTATGAAAACCCGGGCAACTACATGCCTACCGTCCGCAGTATCTGGGTCGAAAACATGGATGTTTCGGAAGGGGCAATAGGGTGTTTTTGTGAACGCGTACAGGGCATCACCGGCGCAGCATCTAAAGCTTGTTAACTGCAACCTGAGCGGTGTAAGGACACCCTTAAAGATCGATTACGTCCAGGATACGGACCTGAAAAATAAGCAGGAGCCTTGTTATTTTTGATTGATCGGTGTTTCAATGACAAGAAATTGAGCCCCTGCATCGCCATGGATAGGTACTGTGCCGGTTTCCCAAACACCCATGGCGTCCCGCGCATCCAGGTCTGTACCATCCACCCTTACTTTTCCTTCAATGGAGAATATAAATAAGCATTTATTGGCCGGATTGAAGTTGTAAACAATTTCCCTGGCAGTATCGAAATAACCGAGAGATAACTTCGCATTTTGATTGATCCAGCAATGGCCCAGGCCTTCCTCGCCGGATACGATGGTCTTAAGTTCATTTTTCCTTTTGTCTTTCGGAAAGCTGCGTTGCTGGTAGCGGGGTGTAACGTTCTGCAATTTTGGCTGTATCCATATCTGCAAAAAATTTACTTCCTCCTCACCGATGTTGTACTCTTCGTGCCGGAGCCCGCTACCGGCACTCATGATTTGTACACCGCCTTCTTCAATCACCGTTTTATAACCAAGGGTATCAATGTGGTTCATTTTTCCTTTGAGCAAAATGGAAATGATTTCCATGTTGGCATGGGGGTGTATTCCAAAACCTTTGCCTGCCTCTACGAAGTCGTCATTAAAAGCCACCAGGGTTCCAAAAGCGCTTTTTAGCGGGTTGTAATATTCACTGAAGCTGAAATAAAAATTGCTTTTTAACCAGCCGATGTCTTTTAATCCTCTTTCATCTTTTCTGAACACTTGCGATTTCATTTTTATGTATTAAGTTTTTTGATTGCAATTACCCGGTAGATCAATTGCCTGGTTTGTTTTACTGTTCCTTATTCCATACATCAGCATATTCTTGCGGATGCCGTTTGAACTGGGCATGAACATACGTACACAAGGGAATCACTTTCAAGTTGTTCTTCCGTGCATAGTCCACCATTTCATGCAGCAACTTCTTTCCATAACCTTTGCCCTCGGCCTTTGCAGCCACTTCGGTATGATAAACCGTCAGCCTCGCATCTGAGATGCTTACTGCCATTTCACCCAATTGCCCAGTACCTTCCACTATATAAAAAGCACCCTGTTTCTCTTCGTTAAGATTTAGTTTTACTTCTTCCATATATGGTATACTTATGTCACTAATCCTGAAGAACCGGAAGCACATCTTTTACTTGAATGGCCCTTCGTATCTTTTTTTACCTGATCTTTTAAATGATGAAGCAAAGCTACGATAGAAAAGGAGGCACTTCCATTGAGACAGGGCAATGAATAACTGTGATGTATGTCACACTGTTTACCGGCTGTCTGCGTATCCGGCCAATTGTTTCTCTTCTTATCCCAGTGCTGGAGGCAATTGGGTGATGAGGAAACGGTCGTGTTGCAGCATCTCATTAAGACAGGGGAGTGATGGTGTCTATTCTTTCCTGTGAACACCTTTACACAGAGTAGCAATGATTCTACAAAACGGGATGTAAAATCTTTCTGTCTTCCTGGCAAACCCGACGGACCGTCATGGCTCATCTCTCCTGCTTATTTATCAAATCCTCTTCCTGAACTTGTTTCATGAACAGCACAAATTACAAATGGCGCTGTTTTTGAAATAACATGATCACAGAATGTGTTTCAAAAAAAATCAGTACAAATTCTTTTTATACCGGCACTTGAGACAAACCGCAATCATAGAACACTTGTGATTATTTGTGTATTCCAGTTCACACATTGATCATGCAATTTTTATAACTTTTAAATTTTATTTATGAAGAAAATCTTCTTAGCAGTAGCATTGATGACAAGTTCAACGCTCTTTGCACAGACGTTTCAGCTTGGTGCCAAAGCCGGTGTAAACATCAGTAATTACAGCGGAACAAATTTTCAAACCAACTCGATGATCGGTTTTCATGTGGGCGGCTTTATCAACCTGAAGTTTGGGGATGTATTTTCTGTTCAACCGGAAGCCGTTTTTTCTACCCAGGGTGCTCAATATGAAAATGCCGGAACAAAATCCAACCTGAAGGTATCTTACCTCAATGTTCCCGTAATGGCCAAACTTGATTTTGGCAGTGTGTATATAGAGGCAGGTCCGCAGGTAGGCTTTAAAACCGGCGAAAGTGCAGCTATTCCCAATCAATCGATCAACAATTTTGCAAAAAACCTTGATCTTTCAGCAGCTGCCGGAATAGGTTACCATTCCAAAAGCGGACTTGGTATCGGAGCCAGGTATATAACAGGCATTTCCAAAGTGGGAGATTTTAATAAAACAACCACCATCGATCCTGACTTTAAAAACAGTGTGGTTCAATTAAGTGTATTCTTTACCTTATTCAACAACAAATAAAGCAGCATTCAACTTATGTGTTGAGCAATCCGGCTATCAGTTCTGTCCCGGTTTGTCTGCACTCATGACCGAGATCCCCGCATCAATGTATTGCCCGCCCCGGTTCTGGTGGCAATGAATGGCAATCACGTTTTTGCCATTGAGCTGCAAGGCTGCTTTTCCGGCTTCATTGAGTGACAGCATGGTGTATCCTGCTGTGTGCCCGCTTGCCACCGCTGCTTTGACGCCGTTGATATACACTTCGCAGTCATCATCATGGTGGATGCTTAATACCAGGTTTTCCTTCTTTACGCCCGGATTGCCCAGAGTAAATTCTTTGCGGAGCCAGATGTCTTTGGTGTCCCAGGTGGTGCGGACCACTGCACCGGGTGTACCTTTTGTTCCAAATCCGGCTTCGCCCGTTTTCCAGCTCGCAGCATTGTATGCTGTGGTGAACCAGGTAAGCGAGTCGGGATTGTCAAACGCATAGCTCCAGGTGGTTGCCGATTTTTCAGAAGAAGGCAGCACGTCGGAGAGATAAAGGCTTTTGGTAATGACAGACACGTTAGACATCCGGATTTTTTCCACATCACCTTTCACGACAGCCCGGTCATAGGTCAGCAGGCCATTGAGTTCGGCTTCCACATCCGTGATCTCGGTGTACACGGCGGCGCTCAACCCTTTGGTGGTTTTGTACAGCACCAGGTCCTGGGCATATGCATCAAACAGGTCAAGGTATTCTTTTTCGTTGTTGATGAAAATGTAGGTGGGTTGCTTTCCCCAGATATGGTCCGGGATGATGTAACCAATACCGCCGTACTCGCCGCAGGCCAGGGCTTGCGTTGCACTTGGCGCCGGTGCTGCAGGCGGCGGATAACTGTGAATATCCATTACATCGCCCGCATCAAAATGCCGGCCGCCACTGGCCTGGTTAATGACCCGCGTGGAGTCGAGGCTGCGCACCAATTGCACCAGTCCCGGTGTGTTGTGCTGGCCCTGCCCTTCATTGAACACCACCCACATCACAATGCAGGGCGCGTTCCAATGCGTTTGTACCAGGCGCTTTAATTGCGCTGCATAGGCTACCGTATCTACCGGCGGCACTACGCGGGTATACGAGTTGGCCGAGGGCATGTCCTGCCAAACCAGCAGTCCCAACTTGTCGGCCCAGTAATACCAGCGGTAGGGTTCAACCTTGATGTGTTTGCGCACCATGTTGTAGCCGAATTTTTTGGTCATTTCCAGGTCGTATTTCAAAGCGGCATCGGTCGGTGCGGTGTAGCCGCCATCGGGCCAGAAGCCCTGGTCGAGCGGACCGATCTCGAATAAAAACTTGTTGTTGAGGAAGAGCTTTTTAAAACCGCCTTCGTTCTCTAGCGAAATTTTTCTCATCCCGAAATAGCTGCCCACTTCATCTACCTTGGCTCCTCCCTTCATCAGCGAAATCGTCATGTCGTAGAGAAAAGGCGCATCCGGCGACCAAAGCTTTGCATCCGCCACCGGCACTGAGATTTCGGCATTGCTTTTTCCGGTAACCGTTTTTATCTCTTTTGCACCGTCTTTTACTTTTATCACCACACTTTGGCCTGGTGATGCGTTGGTGTTAACAGCAATCTTCACCAGGGAACGGTCTACATCGGGTATGATCTTGATGTCCTGAATACCTGTTTTTGGAACAGGCTCCAGCCAAACTGGCTGCCAGATGCCGGTAACCGACCGGTACATGATACCCTGTGGATTGAGTGTTTGCTTTCCTCTCGGGAAACCGCCTTTATCGGTGGGATCGTACACCCGTACTACGATCTCCTGGGCACCGCCCGGTTTTAAATGGGGAGTGATATCATACGAGAACGGGTCGTAGCCGCCGGTGTGCACGCCGAGGCTTTTGCCGTTGATAAACACTTCCGATTCATAATCCACCGCACCAAAATGCAGCAAAACGTTTTGTGCCTTCCAGGCAGCGGGGACGGTGAAAGTGCGGCGGTACCAGAGCCTGTCGTGGTGCTCCATCACACCCGAAAGGGCCGACTCTACCGGGAAGGGCACCAGAATGGTGCGGGAGAGGTTTCCGGTGGGCCGTGCTTCGGCAGAATCTTTGGCCGGCTGAAACTGCCAGAGCCCATTGAGGTTCATCCAGTTTTGCCGCACCATTTGCGGGCGCGGATATTCGGGCAGTACGTTGCGAGGATCTACATCCAGCGCAAACTTTGACATAAGCTGCGCTTTTTTCATTTGCCACTCCTGTGCCTGGAGGCAAACGGAGATGAAAAGGGCCACCAGGCAAACAATCGTTTTGCGGGTATTCATTTGTTTGTTCTTCATTTGTTTTATTCCACTACCGGAAAGGCCGAAATGCGCAGCCGGGCACTGCCCATAGGCACCAGCGTGAGCGTTGTAAGTGCTTCAGCTGTCTGCACGGGACTTTGCGGAAGCTCGGCACACAGGCCATGCCGGTCGATACCCCAGCCGGGTATTTTCTTTCCTTTTGCCTGCAGTTGTATCGGCACGTTGGCTGTTGTCCAGGGATTGTTATCGGCGGGCCACGATCTTTTTACAACACTGAAGGATTGCATGGGCGCCTGTGTATCCACGAGCAAGCCATAGTTCCAGTCCGAAGCCGGATAAATTTCATACGAAGGCCATTTTTTAGGATCGGCCGTCTCCTGCCATTTGCTGTCGCCGATGGCAGTTTCCTTGCTGTCCTTTTGCTCGAAACGTTCTTTGATCAACAGCGAATACGTGAGCGGACCGTAATTTACCGACACACTGTTCCTGTTTCTCTCCCATTGCCTCACACTGAGTTCCATCGGCAATTGTAAGGATATTTTATCATCTTTCTTCCAGGTGTTCATGAGCCGTACATACCCCCCGGGCTGCGCCTGCACCGGCACGTCTTTGCCGTTGACTTTTATGGTTGCGCCTTTGCTCCAGGCTGGGATGCGCAGGTAGAGCGGAAAGAGGACCGGCTTTCCGGTTTGCAGCCTGAACTCTACCAGACCGTCAAAGGGGTACTGCGTGTTCTCGGTCAGTGTTACTTCCGTGCCGTTGCCCACTTTCGCAGTTACGCTGCCTTCGGAGTAAAGTTGTGCAGCGAGGCCGTTGTCGGGTGTTGCCATCCAGCTGTTTTCAATATAGTATACCCAGCCGGCAGAGTGGTTGTGCTGACAGCACCGGCTGCTGAACGGATTCATCATCAGAAAGGGGCCTTCATTGGCGATGCCCGGTGCGTGATTGCGGCTGTCGCTCACCACCATGTTGGGCGCGGTGAGATAGCGCAGCGAACGGTAGTCAGGCATGAAGGCGGCCGGAAACGTATTGAAAGCTACGTCCTCGCAGTTCTCGGCCCATTTGGTGTCGCCCGTAAAGCGCAGTAAAAATTCATCGGAAGTCATTTGCTCCACCATGCCACAGGTTTCTACTGCCTGGCGCGGGTCTTCATATCCCCTGCGGGCATTTTCATCGGAGCCAAACAGGCCGCCGGGCACTTGTCCGTAAATGGTTCTAATGAGTTGAAAATCGTTGTAGGTCGCTTGCAGATCTTCCTTGTTGCCGCTTTGCAGGTAATAGGTTGCCGGCTCCCGGAAACATTCCGCCACGTTTACATTGTGCCAGTTGGGGAGGTTGTTGGGTTGCCGCCAGTTGGCCATGTTGCGGTCAATCTTGGTGGCCAGGTCCAGCAGCCAGGGTTCGCCGGTGTAATTGTACAACCAGTAAACGCTCAGGATATTATCGCCGCCGCGGCTCTTCTCCCAGTAATCTTCCAGAAAAAGCTGATCAGGAATGGTCAGCTGCCATTTAAAATACTTCGTCATAAAATCGAACACCCGTTTGTCGCCTGCATATTCGTAGTAGGATTGCAGGCACCAAAGCATGGGCATGTTGGTCCAGAGGTCGCGTTTGCCGGCGCCTTTTTCCACGTCGGGACCAAAGTCGCCGTTGGGGCGTTGGTTATTCAGCACGGCATCGATCCAGAATTTTGTTTCGGCGATCATTTTTTCATCCCGGAGCATGTAGGCGATATTGCCGTAACCTTTGAGCCAGTAGGGCAATTCTTCCCAACCCCATTTGCCTTTGCCTTCCCTGTTCAGCCAGGCATTGTCTTTTTTAGAAAGCCAGATGCTGATTTCCCCCAGGTTGCCGGTGAGGCCGTCGCGTTGTAACTCCAGCTGCCTGCGCAACCAGCCGCCGGGTTTGATGGCGGTAACCGGCAGCTTTACAAAATACGCTCCCAGCAGGGGCGCCCGGTTAGACACATAAAATCTATTGGCGGACTCGTTACCGGTGGTGGCGGCAAAGCTGGCCTGCAGCGTTTGCGCCTGGACGGCAGACGACAGGCTGCAGCCAGCAAGGAGCAGGGCTGTTTGCCACAGGCGTTTTTCCATCTTACCGCGGATGCTGTGTTTTTTTGGAGAACAATTTTCTTCTACTTTGTTCATTCTATTTGATTAATGGTGTTTCTATTTTATTCCGGGATGAGGTTGTGATAGTGTCATTCCATTTTTGCGCAATGCTGTTCTTGCGTTGAATGGCTCCAATATATCGTGAAGGATTATCAACCCATGTACGTTCAATTACGCTTTGTTTTCTGATGGCACCGGGAGCATAACTCTGTAAAGATGGGAACAAGTTTGTTTTTATTCATGGCAAGATATCTAGTTGTGGAAAAAGAATTCTCATTGCAATATTACGCCATCAAAAGCTTCAGACGGGTAACTGTGGCAACTTCTATGTGAGTGGACAAAACCGTCCTTAAGGATCAGGCTCATGTATCTCTGACCAGCTGGCGTATTCACCTGGGCGGTAGACAGGTTGATAAAATTGACGACCGCCAGCAGTAAGATAAATACCGCAATACCGAGGAGGCCGTAAAGAACAGGCCGGCTTGCCGTGCGGATGCCGTCGTTGTCATATGCTTCGTTGAAGTGAATATCGCCCAGCGGTTGAAGAACCAGGCTGTATTTAAGAAAACGCAGGAAGGCGTCGGTGGCAATGTGGCGTTGCAACAAAGCATCGAACAGCACTGCGGCCTGTCCGGGGTTGGCATTTTTAGAGAGCTTTACAAAAGCCTGGATACCGGGAATACCGGGATTAAAGTGCCATTCGTCGTTGCGGTATTTGTATTTCAGAAAGCTGTGGCCAATGGTTGAAAAGGAGATAAAGTCAGTGTAAGGAAAATCGGTATTGCCTTCATAATCTTTGATGCGGTCAAAGCTGAACTCGTAATTGACAAGATTGTAGATAACCAGACAGGCACAAAGGCTTATAGTCAGTCCAAGAATATTGATGCCGGTGTAGCACTTATGCCGGGCCAGGAAGCGCACGGCAGCGCGGAAGTGGTTGTCGGACCTATCGATATTTAACTATAAAGTAACCGGAGATGCCTGACAGCAAGAATTCCACAGAAAAAAATGCCGGCAGCGGCGCAGGGGTAGATGTGTAATGAAGTTTACAACAGAATACCCTGATCTGTTTACACAGCATTTCGATCCTTCATGCATTGCGGAACATTTTGTATAATACGTTTCCGATCTCACGGCCGAGAAATGCAAAGCGCTTGAGGGAAATTTCGATAACAAATTATGTAAAGATCAGTCCCAAACAACCCGAATACTCTATTTTAGCATCATCTTGTACAACGGTATACGCTAATCAGTCTCAGTTTATCAAACCATCCGTCCTGCAATTGGGGTATGCCATTTGTTTAATCATCCATCAAACACTAAAAAAGCAATATGCCAGACGAAATGAAGAACACCGCCGGTGGCGAAACGCACCTCACCACTGACCAATCACATCCTGTATTAACGACCAACCAGGGCATCCCTGTAGCAGACAATCAAAACAGTTTGAAAGCCGGCGCCCGCGGTCCGGTTCTGCTGGAGGATTTTATCTTGCGCGAAAAAATATTCCACTTCGACCACGAGCGCATTCCGGAGCGCATTGTTCATGCCCGCGGCTCAGGTGCCCATGGTTATTTTGAAGTGTATGAATCGCTGAGCGACATCACCAAAGCCAGTCTCTTCCAACAGGCCGGTGAGAAAACGCCCGTGTTTGTGCGCTTCTCCACCGTTGCCGGTGGTGCCGGATCGGTAGATACGCCGCGCGATGTGCGCGGCTTTGCCGTAAAGTTCTATACCAAGGAAGGCAACTGGGATCTGGTGGGCAATAACATTCCGGTCTTCTTCATCCAGGATGCTATCAAGTTTCCCGATCTCATCCATGCCGTGAAGATGGAAGCTGACCGCGCCTATCCGCAGGCAGGCAGCGCACACGATACCCTGTGGGATTTTGTTTCCCTCATGCCCGAATCTTCGCATATGATGATGTGGGCAATGAGCGACCGCACCATCCCGCGCTCCCTGCGCACCATGGAAGGCTTCGGCGTCCATACCTTCCGGCTGGTAAATAAGGAGGGCAAATCTACCTTTGTAAAATTTCACTGGAAGCCCAAGCTCGGCCTGCAAAGTACCGTGTGGGATGAAGCCGTAAAGCTGCAGGCTGCCGACAACGACTATCACCGACGCGACCTTTGGGAAGCTATCAACCGGGGCGATTACCCCGAGTGGGAACTCGGTCTGCAGCTCTTCGACCAGCAGCTTGCCGACTCGTTGCCCTACGATGTGCTCGACGCTACCAAGCTCATCCCCGAGGAAGTGGTACCTGTAAGAAAAGTAGGACGCCTTGTGCTTGACCGCAACCCAGACAATTTCTTTGCCGAAACCGAGCAGGTGGCTTACATGCCCACCAATATTGTCCCCGGCATTGATTTTAGCAACGATCCGCTCCTGCAGGGGCGCCTCTTCTCTTACCTGGATACACAGAAGTCGCGCCTGGGTACCACCAATTTTCACCAGATACCCATTAATGCCGCCAAGTGCCCGGTCATGAATTTCCAGCGCGACGGCATGATGCAGACGCGGGTACCACAGGGGCGTGCCAATTACGAACCCAATAGCCTTTCCAAGGCAGGCGAAGCAGGCGGTCCGCGGGAGTGCCCTGTAACCGGTTATTCATCGTTCCCCGGCCGCAAGGAAAACAACGAAGAAGGTGATAAGCTCCGCATCCGTTCTGAAAGCTTTGCCGACCACTACAGCCAGGCGCGTATGTTCTACAATTCACAAACCAGCAACGAGCAGGCGCACATCGCTTCAGCCATCGTGTTCGAACTGTCCAAAGTAGAACTCGAACATGTTCCGGTACAGGTTATTGCCAACTTCCGCAACATCTCTGAAGACCTGGCGCAACGCATTGCCACGGGGCTCGGTTTGGCATTACCGGAGAAAGCCAGGGCCGCGGCCGAAGTAAAAGATCTTGCGCCATCCGATGCGCTTTCTATCCAGAAGAACATGCAGCACACACTCAAAGGCAGGAGCGTCGGCATTCTTGTTACCGATGGCAGCGATGCCGATGTGGTAGAAGCCATCCAGGCAGCCGTAAAGAATGCCGGCGGTACCGTCAAGCTTGTTGCTGACAGGATCAACGGCATCACCCTTTCCGGAGATAAAAAAGTAAAAGCAGACGGCAAGCTGGAAGGCACCCCCTCGCAGATATTCGATGCCGTAGCGGTAGTGCTGTCGAAAGAAGGTACGCTGAAGATGATGAAGCAGGGTGCCGCCGTGCAGTTTGTCATGGACGCATTCGGACACCTTAAAGCCATCGGCTATAACGAAGAAGCCATGCCGCTGTTACAAAAAGCGGGCGTGGAAGCGGACGAAGGCATAACAGGCACTGGTGATGATTTTATCGAAGCAGCAGCCAGGCGCTTCTATGCACGGGAAGCAAACATCAGAAACCTTGCTTAAGCTTTCATATTACCGTTCAAATTGATCCCTTGAATGAAGTAAAATCGTATTTTACCCCCAACTATCCTTTTACTTGAAAGAAGGAAGAAGCAGACCTGGTGGTTTTATTGATGATGTTTTTAATAGTAACTATATACAAAACAGTACATCAAAAAAGACATCATCAATAAAGCCCCTGGTTTGTTTCTTAATTTCCGGATCAGCGATCCTGCGACCTGCTCCCAAAAAACCGGACAGTTTACAACCAGCGTTCCGGGAGATCATACCTTATAAAATGTATTTCTGCTCATAAAAAATCGAAATTTACCGAGGCCCAGATGGTCTTAGTGTCCTCAAGCAATCAGTATCCGGCTCACCCCGTAAGGAAGTATGTCATAAAATGGGCATCAGTGAAGCTACCTGTTTCACCGCTCCAACAGATCCACCATCAAGCACTTATTTTCCTTGATGGATCTTCAAGCTTCTATCTACTCTTCTATTTAGCGTGTAACAATCGTGCGGATAAATATACTTCAGATCACTAACCTTGCTGCGATTTGTAAGGTTTGATTTTGCGAAAACAGCATTTACCATTTGCGTAAAACATGCCGCCAGATTTAGAATACGGGCGCTCATAAATGATTTTGATAATGAGTGTACGATTTACAAAGTAGGTACAAATACTACCAGGAAGAGAAACATAATGACTGCAGGTGTAGCAATACGCACGATTGAGCCCATATTTAGTACGCTGGATGTTGTGAGCGGCCCAAGAAAAACGGTCAAGATAGTTAATACGGAAACAAACAGGATTGCTCTCTTAAAAAAACTTGCCAGTATAATAATAGTAAAAGGTTGCATTGAAAAATTCCCGGAATGTCAGATCTTGATGAATAGTCATTGTATTATGTAAATCTGTAGTTTAATGATGTAAAGAGAATAGGGGCTATATTTTCCATTACCGGCCTGTAGGTGCTTTTTATTTGCTTTTGATCCATCCTGTACCATACATCCAAAGTGCCATAGTCGCTGTCAAATGAAAGATCAGTATATTCAAAAGCCAGTGACATAGCCGGTTTGTTCACCATCCAATGTCCCCGTAAATATTTTAGAAAAGCCAAAAACAGCTGCAAAAATATTGGACAGAAGACCTGATGAATGCCAGGGGTAGAGAAGCAGACATACATCCCGCTGGTTTACAAAATAGATTTTCCCTTTTCCTGACAAAAGATAAGAGAAGGCTATATTATAATACGATGAGCAGGACGATTCCGATAAGAACGACTTGTCCTGCAAATCCAAACCAAGCCCATTTAATCAGTTCCCGGTTATCTTCGGTTGTAAATATATAGGCCATCAGGACAGCCAGTGGTCCAAACAGGAGTCCCCGCAAAAACCAGGATATCTTTTGCAGCAGGGTCACATTTCCATAGCTGTATGCGTGCAGCATGTTCTTCATGCGCTTTTGCGAAAGCTTGAAGACAGCCCTTTGCAAAACATTCATCTTTTTGCCACTCAGCTTTTCGTAATCAGCAGGGGTCAGATCAACAAATCTTTTCATTTGCAAGATCCTCGCCTGCTCATTCATCAGGATTTTTGGACCTTCTACAACAGGAAAGCTGTCTGAAGAAGCACTTGCCCGTGAAGGGGCAGCAGAATACCCTGCATTGTACAAAATCAGCAGAAGGATCACAAACAGGAATTTTCTCATGTGGTAACTCTTGAACGGGTTTTTCTATTGCATACCTATCAAAGCTCCGCTTGCACCATTATGCTGCAGCATTCGGAGCTATTGACAAACGAAGATTCTCTGAAATAATGTATATAGTTGGGGGAATTTTTCAAAATCAACACAAATACATTCTGCCATTTCAAACCGGGCAAAAACTTTTCCTGCTAAAATGTACAAAAAATCGTTTCCATGGGACAAATACTCAAGAACCCGGAACCAAGCAATACATAGCTTGCTTTTTAGCTTTAAATTGGCGGCAACCCCAATTCTTTCAGAAACGCATTGTGTTTGTTCCGGGCTTCCGTGGCTTTCGCTTCAATGGTTGCCAATTTTTGATGAACCTCTTTAAGGTCGATTGTTTCTTCGGAAACGGAGGTGCTGACATAACGTGAGATGTTCAGGTTGTAATCATTCTTCGCTATCTCATCCATATACACCCGGCGGGAATACCGGCTTTCTTCTCGCCGGTATTTGTAGGTGTCTACAATTTTTTCAATGTCGTTGGCGCCGCCTTCGCCACCATCCCGCAAACGGTTCTGCCGCTTGCCCTTTTCATAGTGTTCGGCGGCATTGATGAATAAGACATCATCGAACTTTTTGCATTTTTTCAATACCAGGATACACACCGGAATACCTGTGGAGAAAAAGAGGTTGGCAGGCAAGCCTATTACGGTATCTATATTGCCGTCCTTTAACAATTTGGTCCTGATGCGTTCTTCTGCACCGCCCCTGAACAAGACGCCATGGGGCAAAATAATGGCCATGGTCCCTTCCTGGCCCAGAAAATGAAAGCCATGCAGCAGGAAGGCAAAATCCGCAGCAGACTTAGGGGCCAGTCCGTAGCTTTTAAAACGAAAATCTTCACCCAGCACTTCCGATGGTTCCCAGCGGTAGCTGAAGGGCGGGTTGGCCACCACCGCATCAAACTCCATTTTTTTTGCCGGGTTCATTTCGTTCAGGATATCCCAATCGTTCAGCAGCGAATCGCCATGGTGTATCTCGAACTCGGTATCCTTCATGCCATGCAGCAGCATGTTCATGCGGGCTAAATTGTAGGTGGTGATGTTTTTTCCTGTCCGTATATTTTGCCTACGCCATGCTGGCCCAATTGCCTGCGCACGTTCAAGAGCAGTGAGCCGGAGCCGCAGGCAAAGTCCAATACCCTGTCCAGCTTGGCCCTTTTGCCCAACGAAGGGTCCTGGCTGTCGAGGGTTACTATGGAGGAAAGGATAGAAGAAATCTGCTGGGGTGTATAAAACTCGCCCGCCTTTTTGCCGGAGCCTGCTGCAAACTGGCCGATCAGGTATTCGTAGGCATCGCCCAGCATGTCGCTGCTGGTAGAAAACCTGGCAATGCCCTCGGCTATTTTCTGAATAATGGTACAGAGCCGGGCATTGCGGTCGGTATAGGTTCTGCCCAGCTTTTCGGAGTCGAGGTTGATCTCCGAGAACAGGCCCTGGAACGTGCTTTCAAAAGATTTGTTCTCGATGTACTTAAAACCGTTTTGCAGGGTATGCAGCAATTCCCCGTCCTGCTTCCGGGCCATCTCGGCAATACTGCTCCACAAATGCGGCGGCTCTATTACATAATGCACTTTGCGGCGCATTTGTTTTTCAAAGGCTTCTATGTCCGCCTGGTTGGCGGCATACCATACGGACAGGGGCGAACGCTTGTCGCCCGGTTCCAATAAGGGGTAATCCGAGCCCAGTTCTTTTTTGGCAGCTGCTTCGTAGTTGTCGGACAAGTAGCGGAGAAAAAGAAAGGACAGCATGTAATCCCTGAAATCGTCCGCATTCATGGCACCCCGTAGATCGTCTGCTATGGCCCAAAGTGTTTTACCTAATTGCTGTTGGTTTGATGCTGTCATAATTATGCGGTGTGTGCTTCCTCTGTAAGAAGTACGGGTAATTCAAATTGGTATTTTTCCAGAAATGTTGTCAGTATTTTCTTAAACAGGTCTTTGTTGTCCTCGCTCATATCGATGGGTTCATAAACTGAATACCTCCCATGACTGAGGAGATTCAATGCCCTTCCGAACAAGACTTCATCCTCGATCCCATGGATACATTTCCCAAACCTGTCAGATCCAAAAAATGAAGCTGTTCTTTCTAATATACTGCGGAGTATGTTGAAATAAAAAGTTTTAATGATGCCTTGGTCCATGGCCTGTTTTAGTTCACTGAGGGAGGCGACATGATGAAAATAAGGACTGTCGTTGGTGTTCCGCAGCGTGAACAGGTTGCACTTGATCCAATCATACGCTTCCGCACCGTCAATGGTAAGTTCACAAATGGCCAGGAGTATGCACCACCTGAACATCATTTCTTCGCCCCGGGAGATCTTTATGTTATTGGTCTCCCCTTTTGTAAAGCTGATGAACCAATCTTCATAATCGATTTTAAAGTTAAAATCGGCATACCGTTCCAGGTAGGAAAAAATTCGTTCTTCCAAAGCCAGCTCTTTAAATCCATTAAAGAACTTGGAATCCGAATTTATTTTCAAAACCCGCTCCCTATCATTTGCCAAATCATTGTCCCAGATAAAAAGGTCTTCGGTAAAGGCGTTGAAGTACAAGGTGTCTCTTTTGTCCTCCCCACCTTGTTTTCCTTTATTTTTAAATTCAACAGAAACCCTGGTTTTGCCTGTTCCGTTGTAAGCATACATGACAACGAAATCAAGCTGCACCAGATCATTCATTAACTTATCTGCCAATTTAGACAGGTCGTCAAACTCATGTATTATCTTCGGCTTGCTCATTCACTAACTTCATTCGTGTTCGGAAACAATCCCTGCATCATGCCTTTTTTATGCAGCTTTAGGGCTTCGATCTTTTCGGTCTGTGCTGCTATTAATTCATCTAAGGAAGAGAGACAGTCGGCTATCGTTTTTTGTTCGATAATGGACGGAAGTAAAACTTTAGTTGATGATAATGTTTCCTGACCAATATTAAATCGAGTACTTCCTCCTGATTTAGACTGAATACTAGTTCTAATAGTTTGAGTTTTTAAAAGCTTATTTAGAAATACAGGTTCGTATTCGCCTATCTTTTTCCCTCTAATTACAAAGCCGCCAAAGGTTGATGTGCGTTGTTGATCAAGATAGACGTTTGTTGTCCCAACTTCTTCTTGTGTTTCAGAGCTTCTTTGAAAAAGGATGTCTCCGTAATCTACAGAAAAGTTTTTGACTATCTCTTCACTCACATCTACTGATCCAATTATCATTTCATATGTAATAAACTCATTTTGCAGAATATCCAAAACATTAATGAATTTGACTCCTTTACCATATAATTCTTTTGAAGCATTTAGGCCATTTTTGAATTGTAAGAGCTGATCTAATCTTTTCTCCTCCCATTCCCCACTCTCCCTAAACTCGGCAAACCGCAGTTGAGGCACGGTTTCATCTTCGGCGGGGAATAGCTGTTGCATCAGCCCTTTTTTATGGGCTTTGAGGGCTTCGAGTTGTTGGCTTTCGGCAATAATGTATTCATCTAAGGAAGAAAGGCAGTCGGCGATTTTTTGTTGTTCTTCAGACCCGGGAACTAATACTTCAATTTTACCAATAATTGTTTTTGATAAACTTGGAATTCCCCCAGCTTCATTGTGTTTTAACCAATTAATGTTCTGGAAAAGAAGATATACAAATTTGGGTATACACTGATTAAATGAATGAGTGTAAAAAAGTGTATCGACTGTCCAAAATTTACCAGAGAGAAACAAAGGTCTATCAATTGTGCCTTTTCTCCCTATACAAACACTCTCACCATTATATAAATATTCGTCAACTGAAAGCATGTAACCTCCGGAACCATAAACAGGAATATCTCCTTTTCCCAAATGCTTATAATCTTTACCACTTCCAATGATAAATAGTTCATCGAGCATCTTCTCCTCCCACTCCCTACTATCCCTAAACTCCGCAAACCGCAACCTCGGCACCATCCTATTTTTCTCTTCTTTACTCATAAGCAGACACCCCGGATATCTCTCCTCCCCGGGCAAGTTTTTTTAATAGTGGTAAAAGTTCTTCCATCAGAGCCCCTTCCTTTTTCGCCCGGTCTTTCCAACCCAGGTCTAAAGGAGCCAGCAAATCATTCAATTGTTCGCCGTCGAATATCATCCGGTTTAAGATGCTATCCACAAAGCTTTTTAAAGCGGTTGGTTCCAAACCATGTTTTTCCGCAATGGCTGCCAGTTCGCTGCCGGATTTTGCTTCTTTAAACTGTTCGTAACCTTGTCGTATATCATCTTCGGATAAGGCCTTGCCTGGTTCCAAGCTTTCAATATAAGCAGTGATGTCGTCGCGTTCTTCCATGAGGTTGGCGCTGGAGCTTAGCAGGTTTATGAGCTGCTCCCTGGTCATTTTTTCTTTGGAAGGTTTGCGTTGGGTATAGCGGGCGATCAGTCCCATGATGTAATCATAGTCTATCAGCGCGGAGGCAAATAAGACGAATTCAAAATCGAGCTGCTGCACCTTGGGATCAGTCTTTTCGCCCCCCCTGGTTTGTTTGTCCTTTAACCGGATGGCTGTTTCTATATAGGCGCTTTTGAAGGAGCGGAGGTCATCTTCCGGCAACAGTTTTTCAACCTTTCTCAGGTTGTCCCCTCCCAGGTCGGTGTATTGGTCCAGCTGTGTTTTCAGTCTTTGCACTTCTTTGAAGCGGTTGATGAATTCGGCACGGGCGGTATCGCCTTTGAGGTTGCTGACCTCTTCGGGCCTGCACGCCAGGCCATGGCCCTGCATAAATGTACCGAGGGCTGCCACCGCCTTCTCATACTGCTTGATCACGACAGGGGCGGGGTCAACCAGCCAGATTTCTTTGGCTTTGCCGGTGTCTTCGCCGGAGAACAGGGCAATAGCGCCATCTACCGCTGCCTGCTGTTGCCGGAAATCCAGTATGTTGCCGTTAGGCTTGGTCCCGTTCAAAATCCTGTTGGTTCGGCTGAATGCCTGTATCAGTCCATGATACTTCAGATTCTTATCTACATACAGGGTATTCAGGTATTTGCTGTCGAAACCTGTCAGCAGCATAGCCACCACAATCACCACATCAATTTTGTTGGCACGGGGGTAATCGGCATTGGTATATTTCTGGTCTTTGATGCGCTGTTGCACGTCCTGGTAATACAGGTCAAATTCCCTGATACTGTGGGCTGTTTTATATTGGTGGTTATAGTCAGCAATAATGGCTTTGAGTGCTGTCTTTTTTTCTTCCGGTCTTTCTTCATTGTCCTGCTTTTCCTGGGGCAGGTCTTCCTGTATCTGCTGTACATCTTTATCACCCTCGGCAGGGGGAGAAAACACACAGGCAATATTCAGCTTGGCATAGTCTTCATCCGCTGCCTTTCGCGCTGCCTGTACTTCTTTAAACAGGTTGTAATAAGCAATGGCATCGTTGATGGAAGCGGTTGCCAGCACTGCATTAAAACGCCGGGAGTTGGTGGCGGCATCATGCTTGGCAAGTATTGCTTCTATGACTGCTTTTCGCGCAAGGGCTTCGCCCCGCTCGGGTTGATAGCCACCTTCACTTTTGAAATACTCAATGTGAAAGCGCAGTACATTTTTGTCGTCAATGGCATGGGTGATGGTGTAGGCATGCAGCTGCTTTACAAAAATGTCTTTGGTGGTTTTATACGAACTTTCCTCCCCATTTATCTGTGTATAGGTTGCATTGTCTTCAAATATGGGTGTACCGGTAAAACCGAAAAGCTGTGCTTTCGGAAAAAATTCCGCAATGGCTTTGTGATTTTCGCCAAACTGGGAACGGTGGCATTCATCAAATATGAACACGATCCTTTTGTTACGCAGGGCTTGTAATCTTTCTTTGTAATTTCTCCTGTTGGTGCTATCCAGCGCCAGTCCTAACTTTTGAATGGTGGTCACTATCACTTTATCGGCATAGTCTTCGCTCAGCATGCGCCGCACCAGGGTTTCCGTATTGGTATTTTCTTCCACGCTACCTTCCTGGAATTTGTTGAACTCTTCCCGTGTTTGCCGGTCGAGGTCTTTGCGGTCCACTACAAATAAGCATTTTTCAATGTCAGGATTGTCTTTTAACAGCGTAGAGGCTTTGAAGGAAGTCAACGTTTTGCCGCTTCCTGTCGTGTGCCATATATAGCCATTGCCCCGGTTCTGGTGGATGCAGTCTACAATGGCTTTCACCGCATAGATCTGGTAGGGGCGCATCACCATCAGCTTTTGCTCGCTTTCTACCAATACCATGTAGCGGCTGATCATTTCGCCCAGGGTACACTTGGCCAGAAACTTGTCCGCAAACTCGTGCAGGTGGGTTATTTTTTTATTGTCTTCACCGGCCCATTGGTATACGGGTAGAAATTGCTCATCGGCATTGAAGGCAAAATGCCGGTTCAGGTTGTTGGCGAAGTAGCAGGTGTTGGTATAATTGCTCACTATAAACAGCTGCATAAAGCAAAGCAGCGAGTTGGTGTAGCCGTTACCAGGATCGTTTTTGTAGTCAATGATTTGCTGTATGGCCCGGCGCGGACTGATCTGCAGGGTTTTC
Source organism: Williamsia sp. (assembly GCA_015069695.1). GTDB lineage: Bacteria > Bacteroidota > Bacteroidia > Chitinophagales > Chitinophagaceae > JADCRZ01. The sequence continues at coordinate 149,537 of JADCRZ010000005.1, read as the reverse complement.
AATTCTATTTGCACCACCGGAATGCCGTTGATGAGCAAGATAGCATCGTAGCGGTGATTGCTGTGCTCCGTATTCATCCGCAACTGGCTAATGACTTCAAATTCATTTTTGCACCAGTCTTTGATGTTTACCAGGGTGTACTGCAGCGGTGTGCCATCTTCTCGCTGAAAGGTATTTTTTTGGCGGAGGGTTTTAGAGGCTATAAATACGTCCGGGTTGATAATTTCATCACGCAGCCGGGCAAATTCCGCATCGGTTAAATGGACCCGGTTGAGGGCTTCAAACTTTTCCCGGAAGTTTTGCTCCAGCGCTTTGCGGTTGCGTATATCTGACCGGTTTGTATATTTTAAGTCGGTCAGTTTGCGGAGAAACGCGTATTCAATATCAGCTTCGTTGACCATTGTATGATTATCTAAAAGCAAAGCCTGCAAAATGGATAAAAATAAAAAAAATCAGGAAGCCCTGTATGCTTTAATATGTTTATCTTTTTCCTGCTACGAAGCCTTACAGATTTGCGCCACCACTTTCCCTCGATAAACCTGATCGATAAAAAATGCCGCATCGCATAGATCTACTTTTTCCACTTATCGTCCCAGGATTTTTTTGCGGTGGGCTGCGCCCCAATAACCCAGTTCGTCGATCACCTTTCCCAGGGTTTTGCCGTGTTCTGTGATGGAGTATTCAACCATGGGCGGGAAGGCATCAATTACGGTGCGTTTGATCAGCTGGTTTGCTTCCAGGTTCTTTAATTCTTTGGAAAGCACCTTGTCTGTAATGCCGTTCAGCTCTTTTGAGATCTGCCCGAAACGCTTTGTTCCAAAAGATACGGAAAGAATGATCGGCAGTTTCCATCTGCCGTGCAATACCTCCAATGCATCCTTCACCGCACGCACGCTGCGCAGACAGGTTTCCTGTGTACGTTCTTCGGGTTGCTTCAGGGTGGTGTTGGTTGTCATAGTCGTTATTTCTTTACCGTTACTTTCCTGTAAGATAGCGCTATCCTGGAGGAAAGTACTATCCGTTGGATAGCAAATATAACTAGGTTTGCCCCCGCAAAACAAACAAAAAAATATGGCAAAAATAAAATGGGTGCTCGATCCTACCCACAGCGAATTGGCATTCAAGATCCGGCACCTGATGATCACGAATGTGTCCGGTTCGTTCAAAAACTTTCATGCAGAAGTAGAAACAGAAGAGTCGGATTTCAGCACAGCCCATGTGGATCTCTCGGCTGATATGGATTCTATCTTTACCAACAACGTGCAACGGGACGCGCATCTGCGCACTTCCGACTTCTTTGAAGCAGAGACCTATCCTGAACTGAAGTTTACCTCAACAAACATTGAAAAGGCAGACAGTGACAGCTTTGCTTTATATGGCGAGTTAACACTCAAAGGCGTGACAAAACCGGTTAAGCTCCATGTAGAGTTTAACGGCCTCACGAAAGATCCATGGGGCGGTGAAAGGGCCGGGTTTGTTGTAACCGGTAAAGTGAACCGCAATGATTGGGGTGTGAACTTCAATGCCGTGCTTGAAACAGGTGGCGTTATGCTGGGTGAAGAAGTAAAGATAAACAGCGAAATTCAGCTTGTAAGGCAGGCCGGCAGCTAATAAACCATGCAAGAAAGATGATAAGTTGTTATTAGCTGCACCCGCTTTCTTCTCTGTGGAGCCGCTGGAACCTGGGATTACCTGATCACACGAATTCTTACCACCAGCTTCTCACCCTATTCCTTGATAATCTTTGTGGTCGACTTCAGCCTGCCTTCACCAATGATAACCAGCCAGTAAATGCCGGATGACTGCCGGCTCATGTCGATGTACAGCTTGTTTGCAGAAGTAGTCTTGCTGTAAACGGTGTGGCCTGCCTGATCGACCAGGCGAATGGTTTGCGCTTGTCCGCTGGTCAGGCCTCCTACCGTAAGCTGTGTACGTACGGGATTGGGGTATATGGCCGGCCGGAAATTAACACTGCCTAAGTTGACACTTACAATGGAGGAATACGTGAACTGACCATCCTTATCGAGCATTTTTAACCGGTAGTAATTCAGGCCATTTGCCGGCTGCCTGTCAACAAACGCATAGCCCGTACTGTGAAGGCTGTCGCCTTTTGCAGCAACGGACCCGATGGATGCAAAACCGGTTCCATCATGGCTTCTTTCCACTACAAATTTATCGGTATTGTATTCTATGGACGTGTTCCATTGCAGGCTTACGGCGCTCTCTTCCGACATTGCCTTGAAAGACAGGAGCGCAAGGGGAAGAACGGCCTGCTTTGTGAGAAGCACCGTTTTGGGGGTATAAGAAACCGTGTAACCGGGCGGCAGGGAAAGGGAGCTGAAGGTGCCGGTGATTGAGTCTGAAGCGCTGAGGATGGTGTAAGTTCCCGCCGGGGGTGTACCTGTTTCAGTAACAGCCAGGTTGCCGTAAAGGGCCATGATTCTTGCATTCACCAGATCATTGCCTTTTCCTGCACCGGAATTGTTAAAGACCTTTATCTTCAGGGAACCGGCGCTGTCGAACTGGATCGGTGTTGGGTAGTATATGTTGAGATCGAGATTACTTATAGATGGTCCGGTTTCCACCAGTCCCCTGTTTATGAACCGCTTGAAAAAGTTGATGGCCCCCTTTCCCCTTACAAGGCCGGTATTCAGAAAAGGCATATCGATTCCGATCAAAGAGACAGCGCTGTCTTTCAAAAACATGCCGCTGTTTGTAAACCGCGACACCGTATCATACGTAAACATCTGTGTAAGTGAATTGGTAAGACAGCTGAAAAGCCCTTCGTTGTAGATGGGTGCGCGATAGATTTCTATGGACCCCTGGAGCCAGGAGATCGATCCGAGATTGCGGAGGGTATCACCGAGGACCAGCAGGTTCGGACTGCCGTTGATAACCAGCGTTGCCTCTTTGGCGATGTTGAACGGAGATTGTAAGTTTCCATCTGTCCAATACATCAGCCCGTTGATGGTCGTAGGAGACTTGCCCAATGTGATGCCGCCCATTTTACTAAGTGTCAGGGATGCGGGGATATTCAGCGGTGTATTCATCGTTTCATCACCCCTGAAATTGATAGAGCCGCTGCCGGTGATCACTGTTCCGTTGTTGAAGAATATGTCTCCGACAGTTTCCATTGTTCCGTTTGCCGGGATAGTAATGGTGCCGCTGTTGAACATCTTCGTACTCAGCGTTAACTTACCATCATTGATGTTGATGGTACCGGTATTGTAAAAATTTCCTACAATGGTAGTATTCGAACCCTGCAGTTTGTTAATGGTGCCGCTGTTGGTAATGGTGTCAAATTCCGAACCGGCCGACATGGTGGCATCTGCCGTTGTATTTATAACACCGCGGTTGTAAAATAACCGGCCAATGCCAAGATATCCATCACTCCAGTTGATGGTACCGTAATTATAGATCTTTCCATTTAGCCATGCCCCCTGGCCGGCTGAAATATTTATAACAGCCCCGGCGCTGAAAGTGGCATTTTCGATGGTGCCTCCCGTCATGTACATTGTTCCGTTTATGGCAAGGGTGCTGCCTTGCGTCACCATATGACCTGCATTCGTGAACGTAAGGCTGGCGGGGATATCTAAATAGTTGTTCACAACAAGACTGTTCCGCGACTCAAAGCTGCCGCTACCGCCTATGGTGCCCGCATCATTGACCGTTAACGTTCCTGCATTGATGAATTTTGTACCGGAAGAAATTGTGACCACACCGGTGTGAACAATGGTCCCTGTGTTCATGAGCATGCCTGAATCGATGTTTACCCGTCCGGTGTTCGTGCAATACACGCCCAGCGTGGAGCTGCCTGAACCGCCGGTTTTGCGGAAAGAACCGAAATTATTAAAAGCCCCTGTGTGGAAGTTGATGATAGACATGGTTCCATCAAAATCGGTCTGAAAAGTACCGTAGTTCGTAAAGGTTCCTCCATCAAGGTCAATTGCGCCAGCGGTCCATTTTACCAGGGCGCTGCTGGTGATATTGCCGCTCAATACCATGCGCGACCCCGACAGGTTGAGTATAGCCGACGCTGCCAGGAAAAGCTGGGAGCTGATGGTGCCTCCCGACCAGTTCATCACCCCCGGTATATTGAACGGGGCATCGCTCGTAACATTCCCGGCTGTTATGTTCAGGACGATGGAGGCCGGTATGTCGAGATAACTTTTAACTGATTCCAGTCCGGCCCAGCCGAATGATCCGGACCCGCTGATAACTGTGCCGGCGTTCAGCACCAGCGTCCGGGTGTTGGTAAATGCCGTACCGGCGGGCATGCTGATCGTACCGGAATTGTTGAAATTGATGTTGTTGGTAAAAGTAATTCCGGGCAGCAGGTTGAACGTTCCGGTATTGTTCAGCGTGCCGGCCGTGCCAAATGAAGCAAGGGTGGCCGTTGTGGCCATGTTAAAGGTGCCCGTGTTGCTGACTGTTGATGTACCGGGTGTAAAGCTTCCTGCGTTCCAGTTGATGGTACCGGCATTTGCAAGGGGGGCGCTGAGTGTCTTCAGCAGCGCAGATACCAGGTTCAACGTACCCCCGGGCCGCACCGCCAGCGTTATGCCGCAGGTACCGCCCGACCAGTTCATCACGCCGTTCACGGAACAGGTAGCGCCCGAACCGCCTATTGCGCCGGATAGCTCAAACAGGCCGTTGCAGATGATATCATCTCCGCTCCCGTTCAACAAGGAAAAGGGAGCAGTAACAGATAAGGTACCGCCTGCATCTACCAGGATCTGGTCGGCGGTGGTGGGGGTGGTTACGGTGATCGTATGAGCGGCCTGGATTTCGATGACCCCGTCTGAGCTGGAAGGATACCGGCTGGTGGCTTGCCACCCGGTTCCGTCAAACCGTTCCCACACGGTAGTATCGCTCCAGTTCCCGGTAGCTTTGCTTCTGTAATCTCCGGTTGTTTGTGCCTGTGCCGCCAGCGCAGACAAGATCATCACAATGGCTAAAAATCCCTTCATGACAGATTGGTATGGGGGTTGGTCACAGCACAGGAATGGTTTCCTTTGCTGTAAAAAATACAGGTTCAGATCACGTAAAAAATAGTTTTGCAGCAGGCGTCAGCCGGAGATTATACAACAGGTAAAAGGATTTTAGCACTGTCTTCAGGTACGCAGGAGACATTCATAGGGGCTAGATCTCATCAGAAAGAAGTGCAATCTTACGCAAACATTTCGATCCATCAAATTTATGTAGCTGCCCTTGTACTAAACCTGTATTAACGGGACAGATTTTCTGAAACGGTTTGAGCGCTTCGAGCTATCTGTTCTTCAAAGATAGCGCACTGTTGTTCTCTGACTATTTTATCCACAAAACGGCTCTCTCCAATTTGAAGGAATTTACGTTCGCCGTTTGTGGATAAAGCTTCTGTACCATCCTGAGGCAGTATTTCTTGCTTCCACTGCTGTTCTTCGTACCTCTCCCATATGTACTGCGGTGTCCTGTTCGCCAGACTACCATGCAGCCTTCGATAATTGTAAAACTGCTGCCATCTGCCAAAGACTTCTATCTCGCTTAGTTGTGCGAAGGTGATAGTAATAAGAACTCCTGGCCATGCCGCTCCACTGCAGTAAGTAGGTCGTTTTTACTGTGTTTTCAAAGAGCGCGATAGTGTTTTTTGCATCCTGCAAGGTCAATGACTTTTTTAGCAGTTCGTCCTTGAACTCTATTTCAAGCGCCTACTTGGCAACAATACTTTTAAGCCGTGCGTTTTCCATTTCCGGCTGCCTGAAAGCAGGATCTACAGTCTTGTACTTTGCTTTGAGACCATGCATGCCTTCTTCGTTGTAAGCGTTATGCCATTTGCGATAAAGAGAATGAGAGGAGTTGCGTTTGCGCTTGGTCTCGGCTATGCCGTTTTGTTCAGCCTCTTGAATGATAGCGGGTTCTAAATCTGTGATTGGACGAATTCTCCTAAATAACACCAAGGCCATTACCTTTATCCGTGAAAAAACAAAAAGGACCAACAAAGCCAATCCTGTTACGGCAACTGTCCCTGGTGATGATTACATGAACAGGATCATCAGCAAGTGAGGTGTAAAATCCTTCCAAACCACGGACAATGTATTTGGTACTATTGCCAGGAATGAATAGGCTGATAATTTTATTTGCAGCCCCTGATGCCAATGCAAGCGAAACTTATTTTGTTTGCTCCAGTATTACATGTTTTATATTCTTCCGGTCATACGTATAAGTGATGTGTACCTTGCCATCAGGGGTTTGTATTACCGCCGGATAACTAAACTCTTCCCTGGTGCCATTTTCCAATACAGCTACGTCCGACCAATTCGTTCCATCCTCAGATACAGCAACATGCAGCTTTGACCGCCCGTTCCACCAATCTTTTCCAGGCATGTCCGGATTATACACAATGAGCTGCAAGCCGTTCTTCAGGGTTACAGCATCCGTTCCTGAATTTGGATTAAGCAAGGTAGTAGATGACAGCTTACCCCAGGTTTTTCCTTTGTCGTTGGACCAGGCCTGCATAACATGCCCTTGCTTACTACGGCAGACCACCTGTAACCGGCCATCGGCATATTGCAGAATGCTGGGTTGAATTACGTCAAAGGTGCTGGCCGTGTCAATCGGAATAAAGTTCCAGGTACGGCCGCCATCCGTTGAACGTTCAATATGCGCTTTCCAGGCTGTGGCAGTTTCTGCGCTGGATGGAGACAGGATAGAGCCGTCAGCCAATTGGAAGGGTTTATTTTTGACGGGGCCTAAAATACCATCCGGCAAACGGACAGGCACGGACCAGGTTTGGCCTCCGTTGGATGAGGAGATCATCATACCCCACCATTCCCGTGGATTGGGTCCTACTTTGTAAAATAAAGATAGAGTTCCTTTTTTATCTTTGAACAAGACCGGATTCCATGTAGGATACCGGAGGGTATCATTGATAACCCCATTGGCAATAGCTACAGGTTTACTCCAAGTGCCTTCTTCCATCAGGCTTGTCCAGATCACCACATCTTTACCTCCCTCACGAGAACCGCCAAACCAGGCTGCCATCAACCGGTTAGGCGCCAGTTCAACCAGCGTGGATGCATGGCATTGTTTGAAGGGAGGATCCGTTACAATCAGTTCTTCCGCTGCCTTTTGCCAACCCGGCTGGGCATAGCAGGGAACAAGAAGCCTGAACAACAAACAGAGCATGATACCAGTCGTTTTCACAAACTATTTTTTATTGTAAAGTAAGAAAAGGCGGTTGGAGAAAACCGCCTTTTTTGTTTGTCATGTCAGATTAATAACCCGCATTCTGTTCCAGCTTAGCACTGAAATTGGCATCGATGGCAGATTGCGGAACCGGATAAAACGCATGCTTATCCTGGATCGTGGTGCGAACATCTGCACGCGTCTGGTATTTTCTGGTACGCTCAACCAATTTACCGACTCTTGTAAGGGTTCTTCTTCTGGGTTCTTCCGTAATCAACTCACGTGCACGTTCGTCAAGGATGTAATCCAATGTAACAGCGGAAGGAGTGATCAGCTTTGCATTTGCCCGGGCCCGCACAGCATTTATATCTGACGCTGCATTCACCAGATCACCTTTGCGCATGTAAGCCTCCGCCCTCAAAAGGTATGTTTCTGCCAGGCGATAAACGATCCAGTCTTTGCCTGTCCGCCCGGACGCATTGTCCCCGTTGAATGGTTTTCCTTCCAGCTTTCTTAAATAAGGATAAATATTGCGCATCGTATCTTCCTGTGTGGTCCGTGGCTCAACTTCTTTGCCGAAATAAGTAGAAGCCGGATTGTTGTAATAAAACTTCCGGCGAATATTATATACAGAATTACGGATATCATTGTTCCAGTCGCTTCCCCACAAATCATACAGGAACCAGGAAGTGGGACGGCTGTAGGCAACGCCCCGGTTGAGGCTGTCGACCAGCACAAAACCGTTTACACCTGCCGGATCTTTGAGGTTCCATAAAGCAGGAACCCACTGGCGGATGGTGTTATTTCCACCATTGCCGCCGGCTCCGCCCGGTGTGAGGTTTTCATACTGCCAAACATAAATCGTTTCAAGATTGCCGGAGCTGCGGTTCTGGTTGCCTTCTATAAACAAATCCGAGTATACATCCCCCGGCTTGCTGGCATTCACGCCAAACCTGGTTGTCATCAGCTTGTAGGTCCCACTGTTGATCAGGTCAGATGCGGTAGCGATCGATTTATCAAGCTCGCCTGTGCTGATATACACTTCGGTCAGCAAGTGTTGGGCCGCTCCTTTCACAATCCTGCCCTCGCTTGTCTTGGCAACAGTTACCGGAAGATACTGCACGGCAAACTCCAGGTCTGCTTTTGCAAAAGCATACACCTCTTCCCGCTTGCTCCTGACAAAATCTGTTTTCGGGCTTTGATAGGTTCTGTCTACAATAGGAACTCCCCCGTAAAGATTCGCAAGAAAATTATACGTGTAGGCACGGAAGAACTTCGCCTCCGCAATGATGGCATTCTTCTCAGCATCATTGGCCCATATGCCGGCAAGCTCCGGCTTGTTTGCGTAGTCAATGACCGTATTTGCCCGCATGATCATCTGCGTGTAAGCCCAGTTCCAGGGGCTGCTTACAGCACCGGCGGAAGGCGTGAGAAAGGTATTGTAGTTCCTGAAATTGACACTCTGCTCCTGGCCGGTTGTTCCTACATCCGTTCCCAGGTTCATATCCGGGAAACGGCCCAGATCTTCACCGGACAATTCTTCTCTTGCAGCCTGATGTATAGCGGTGATGTAATTATCAAACCCTGCTTTGTTCACCAATACGACTGCCGACGCCAGGGAAGCTTCAGGTACTTCATCCAGCACTTCTTTTTTACAGCCAAAGAAAAATGGTGCAGCCAGCAAGATTGAAAATAGCAATCTTGCCCTTTGAATGATATTTATACTTTTTGTCATGATCTTTCTATTTGACGTAATTCGGTTTATTATAATCCAACATTCAGACCTACTGAAACTGTTCTGGCCATCGGGAACATATTGGCTTTTGTAGTAGCTCCTGATTCGGGATCAACTCCGGGCCAGTCTTTTGTGAACGTTACAAGATTTTTTCCGCTCACATAAGCGCGAAGATTGGCGATCCTTGCTCTGTCCAACAGCTGCCTGGGGAAATCATAGGAGAGGGATACATCCTGGATCCGGACAAAATTCCTGCTCACGTAATAGCTATGCCCGTTCGGGTTCGTGTAGACAAGGGAAGGTCTGGTGTTCGATTGATTCTCTGCCGTCCACCAACCGGCATCTATTTGGTTGAGTGCCCGGCCGGGTGAATTTTCGCTGGTGGTCGAGTTTGGATCAAGCAAAATAAAATCCGAGATCCATCCCTGCATGGCGTTTACAAATACAGAGAGCGTCAGGTTGTCATAACGAAAATTATTCGTGAAACCCCACCTGATCTTGGGTTGCCCTCCCTGTCCTACGATCTGGCGGTCGTTGGTCGCATCGATCTTACCGTCGCCATTCAGGTCTTTTAATCTTACGAACCCCGCTTTGTAGCCGGCAGGTAGCTGATCCTTCTCCTGGTAAATTCCATCGAACACATAATCATAGTAAACATTGATAGGCTGGCCGATGAACCACCGGTTGCCCAGGTCATCGTCCTCCCGGCCGTCGTTGTTGATGTCTGAACGGTACAGGTGCACGATCTTGTTTTTGTTGCTGCTAAAAACCAGGTTTGAGCCCCACTCAAATCTCTTTGCTTTCAGGTTGACCGTGTTGAGCGTGATCTCAACGCCCCTGTTGTTGGTAGCGCCGAGGTTGGTAATGATGCTGGTGAAACCCGTCATGGTCGGAAGTGAGCGGGCAATCAGCAGGTTTTTTGTATCACTGTTATAAACCTCCAAACTTCCCCCTATCCTGCCATTGAATATACCAAAATCAACCCCCATATTGCCTGTATACGTGGTCTCCCATTTCAAGTTGTCGTTCGCCATGCGTGACGGATAAACACCCAGCGAAGTTGTTCCTCCATCGCCGAATACATACTGGGTGGTGCTGGATATACTGAGGGATTGGTACGGAGAAATGGCCTGGTTGCCTACTGCTCCATAGGAAATGCGAAGTTTAAGAAAATCGAGCCATTTCACCTTGTTTAAAAAGCTTTCATCAGACATCACCCAGGAAAGGGCGCCGGAGGGGAAGGTGGCGAACTTGTTGTTTTTGGCAAACACCGAACTTCCGTCCCTGCGTGCAGTCAGCGTAAGCAGGTATCTTTCTTTGAACCGGTAGTTCAATCTGGCCATGGAGGATATTCCTTCTACCTTGGAGGCGGTGGAAGTGGTTGTCTGGGTTCCCCCAAGGTTTAGGTTATTCCAGCCTACTGCATCCGAGCTCAGCTGGCTGGCATTGGCTGTAGTTGATTCGGCGTAGGTATGATTTCGCCCGTATAAAAGGGTGAGATCGAATTCATGATCCTTGTTGAGCTTCTTTGCGTAAGTAAGGATGTTCTCCAGAACCCACTCGGAGGTGTTGGTATTTGTTTTGTTGGCACTTTTTGTATTGGCCGCCACGTATTTGTCTTGCCGCGTAAAATTGTAATTGTGATACCAGCGCATGTTGGGAGAATAGTTGATGCGGTAAGAGAGCCCGGGGACAAAGGGGAGTTTTACAATGCCATAAAAATTTGCAAATAGATTGTCATTGATTTCCTGGTTTTTTGTCAGGATCGAGTTTCTGACCGGACTGCCGGATATCTGCTCTTCCGGAACAGTAAAACGTGTCGGCTCTCCATCAGGATAATACCAGGTTCCATAAGGGCTGCTGTAATACAAACTGTTTAAATCTGCTGCAATGCCGGAGAGATCCTGGTGGGAGTACATGGCGTTGGTTCCGATGGTAAGCCAACCGGTGATCTTGTTCTCTATATTTGCCCGCAGGCTAAGCCTGCTTGCATCATCTTTGAACATAACGCCTTTTTCTTTCAGGTAAGATCCGGAAAGAAAATAATTGGAATTCTCCGTCCGGCCCGAAACGCTTGCATCCGCAGAAACGATGGAAGCAGCCTGGGAGGCTTCCTTCCAGGGATCAAGCGACTTGCCGACCTTGTAGTTGGCGGCTTCCGTAGTGGTAAGATAATCCGCCACTTTCGCCGGATCCGCAGCGAGGCCGGTTTGTTTCCTGTAATCCAGGGTTTTCTGCAGGTATCTTTCCGGTGACAAGAGTTTCAACCGGTTCGCGATCTCGGAGAATCCTTTGTATGCATTCACCCTGATGACCGGCTTTGCGGTTGTGCCTCTGCGTGAGGTGATCAGGATAACGCCATTTGCGGCCCGCGCCCCGTATATGGCAGCAGCGCTTGCGTCCTTTAAGATATCCATGGTGGCTATATCGTTGGGGTTAATGTCTGCCAACCCGCCGTTGAAGAATATTCCATCCAGTATGATCAGGGGTGTATTGCTGGCTACGAGCGACCGGGGCCCCCTGATCAGCAAATTTCCTGTTTGTCCGGGTCTTCCGTTGTCAGTAAACTGCACCCCCGCCACCCGGCCCCGTAGCGTTTGGGCAAGGTTTGTATTTGGCAGATCCCGCGTTGCTGAGAGATTGATCGTTGAAATAGCACCGGTCACATTTCTTTTTGTTTGAACGCCATAACCAACCACCACCACTTCATTCATTGATCTGGTTATGTTCTTCAGCTCTACATCCAGGGCCAGGGTTGCATCTCCATTGATGGTATAGCCAGCCATTGTTTGCGGCTCATAACCCACCATGGAAAATGCAAAGCTGTACGAGCTTCCGGTCGGCACACGGGAAAACGTAAAGACGCCTGTGCTGTCTGTACTCGTACCTGCTGTAAAATTGGTTTTGCCGTTGCGGAGAATAACCGATACGCCACTAAGGGGTTGGTTGTTATCGCCGTGTACAATCCCTTTTACAATACTGCCTGGGTCTTGCGCGATTGCAGATAAGGGCTGCAATAACTGGAAAAGGGAGAAAAGCGCTAAAAGAACCGTTTGAGCGTAGAATTGGTGATGCCTCATATGGCTTGCCGTTTTTAATGAACAATAAAACCCTTGCTATCCGTCCGGAGCGGAATAGTCATCCGCAAGTCTGCGGATGCAATATTTTATGTTGGGTGAATTTTACTTACTTACAATGAACGCCGTATCATTCTTTGTGATCGTTAGATGATAAAGGATGCCGATTCTTCCCAGGATCGTTTCAACGGAATCAGCACTTTTGTACTTGCCGATGAAGTAAAGCTTCTGCACATCTTTTTTATCATATACAATATCAACTTTGTAAATTTCAGCTAACTGGTCAAGCACTTCATCAACAGGCCGGTTGTTGAACTGGAACCATGTTCCCTTTGTGTTCTGCGGAAGCGAAGGGTTGTCACGGGAAATTTCTTCCGCCATGATTTGCGCGGGAGCAGCGCTGCTGTTGACTTTGAATGCATGCACGCCGGCTGTTCTTTGAGCACCGTATACAAACTCCTGGCCCGGCGATAAGTAAACATCATTCTTCATCCGCTTATCAGCCTTGTTTGCAGCTTTGATCACAATTCTCCCTTCATATAACCGGACAACGATGCTTTTTGAACCCTCGTAAGCAGATACGGTAAACTCCGTCCCCAGTGCAGTTGTCGTGATCTCCCCGGATGTTACGGTAAAAGGCCTTGTTTTATCTTTTGCCACTTTAAAAAACGCCCTACCTGTAAGGGTTATGTTCCGGCTGTTTGTAAAAGGCAGCTGGTAAGATATTTCACTGTTGCCGGATAGTATGATCCAAGAACCATCTTCCAGGCTGATGGTCTTGTCTTTACCGGTTTGGTTGCGCTCATGCCGGGTTACAAGGGCGATGGGATTTTCTTTTGTGTTGTTGCCTGTCCTCGCCACCGGCACGGCTTGCTTACTGCTGCTAAAATACATCCATCCTAAAACCACTGTCAAAAGCACAGCGGCTGCAACGGCCATTCTGCGAACCGTCTTTATACGGCCGGTCTTGCCAATTGTTTGCCGCCGGATGTTCTCAAACAATTGGTTGGAAAGTGCAGGGTCCACCTTCCCGGCGGACACAAAGCTTTCCCATTCACTTTCATCCAGGTATTGCGCAAATTCTTCCGGGTTTGCTTTGAAAAACGCCCATACCTGCTCTTGCTCTTCAGGACTGCACTCACCTCGGAAGAAACGCTCAATTGACTCTTTTGTGACCATTATAAATTAGGCTCTTTTCAAGAGAAACAAACATTCTCCTGAACTGATTTAAGCGTGAACAACAAAGAATACGTTCGAAACAGGACCATCCCCCAATCCCTGTTAAAATATTTTTTAGCGTATAAAGAAAAGGAGGGAGAGGGTGAAAACACGCCGAAGCTGTTTGAGTGCGATGGAAATGTGGTTCTCAACCGTCTTTTCTGACAGGGAGAGCAGGCGGGCAATCTCCTTGTAGGTTTTTGCCTCATAGCGGCTCATTTCAAAAACAGTTTTCCGCATAGGAGGCATTTTTTGGACTTCCTGATCCAGCCTGGATTGCAGCTCCCTGCTATACAATCTTTCGTCGCTGTGATGGCTGCTACAAGCAGGCGCTTCCTGCTTTACAACCGCCAGCTTCACCTGGTTGCCTTCTTTTCGCAGTAAATCGATGCAGGTTGTTTTAGCGATCTGAAACAATTGTGCTGAAACAGACAGGCTCTCAACTAGCCTGGTGCGGTTGTTCCAGAGTTTGATAAAAGTAAGCTGGGTAACTTCTTCAGCCAGATACGGAGATTTTGTTTTAGCAAGGATATAAAAGTAAATTTTCTGGTGAAACGCATGAAAGAGTTCACCAAAGGCAGCTTCATCACCTTCTTTAAGCGCAGCGATCTTTTCAGCCGGATTCATGTGAGTATGATAACGATCGATGCTAAAAGTAAGCTTTTTAGCGATAACTGCCGTGCATACCGGCAAAACTCCTTACCTGATTCATATAGTTTAGCCGTAGTCAGCAAACAGTTGCATACCCTTGCGGAGCCCGCTAAAGGCTGCATAAATTCAGTTATCAGCGCGGAAAATTTATACACTTTGAAAGTTACATTTGTATAATCCTTGCCTCTTTCACAGATTATACATACTATTTATTTCAGGATTCCTGATTTTTCAAACAACTTTAAATGTCACTTTTTGAACAGTTAAGACGTAATAAACCGGTTGCAGATCATAAAGAATTTTCCGGCGGCAAAGTCAACGAATTATTTTTTTGCCTTAAGGGCGATGTGCAAGGCATGTATATAGAAGCGGTTGATAAAAACGGTAAAGAGACCGGCTTTGACTACCGGCAGTATAGTGGCATCTTGCGCAGCATTGCCCGCAGTGTGCAGATGATAAAAGACCGGGACAACTTTACGATTGACTGGGAAAACCCCGACCGCCGCTTATACCTGCATGAGCATCCCTACCTGGTGCCTCAATTGCTGGAATCAAACATACTCATGGATGCAGACAAGCAGCCCATCAGAACAGGTAAAGGCCTGGCACAGTTAAAGCTGACTGTAACCGCCCAAACTGAAAAAACCCTCAGCACACAATTAATTTTATCCGTACACGATCAGGTGTATACCCGTTTTACATTTGTGAATGAGGAGCAGGTGTGGGTGCCGGAAGTGAATCTTATTTTTGAAGCCCAGCCTGTAGGACCGCTCTTTTACTCACTGCAGCAGTTTAATGTTGCTTCGCTCCCCCCGGCCGATCTGCCCAAGTATCTCGCCTTGTTTTTTTCATACCTGGAAAACACACACCTTCAATACGGAAACTATGAAGTAAACTGGGAAACCGAACCGGTAAAAGCCCGGCCGGTCCTCATTTTTGAAAAGGTGGATGCTGACAATTCGCTCTACATCCGGATCAGCCAGCTCTTGCCCAATACCGACATTAGTTTTCTGAACGATTATGACCTGTTCCGGTATGCTGCCATCAATGAAATGGAAGAAACCATCACAGTACGGCCCGTAGAGCAATTGCCGGTAGAGTATTACGTTTCCTCCATCGAAAAAATATTGCTGAGGCACAGCGGTAAAAAGAAAAATACCAGCGGCGTTGTACAGGATGGATCGCTGCTCATAGTGCCGGAAAGCATTGCCGCAGAATTCATTTACACCGACATTCCTTCTCTGATCGGTGAGTATGCGCTGGCAGGTTCGGAAAAGCTGAAAGCCTATAAAGTAAACGTGAACCCGCCCAGGCTGGATGTGCAGCTGGGCCATGGCATTGATTTTTTGGAAGGCAGTGCCACGTTGGAATTTGGTGAACAGCAGATTTCCGTTTTTGATGCCATCAGCCAATTTAACAAGAACCGGTACGTAGTATTGAGCGATGGCAGTCATGCGTTGGTAAATGAGCAGTACATGCAAAAATTGCAGCGGCTGTTTAAAAAGAAAAAAGAGCGGGTGGAAATCTCCTTTTTCGACCTGCCGCTTGTGGAAGAACTGATGGAAGAACGCACTGCACAGGAGCAGTTTGACAGGGCAAGGGATATTTTTGAAGGCTTTAACGACCTGGCAAAAAGCAAGCTAGAGCTGCCACAGATCAATGCTGTATTGCGGCCCTATCAGCAGCAGGGTTTTAAATGGCTGCACTACCTGTACAAAAACAGGCTGGGGGGTTGCCTGGCCGATGATATGGGGCTTGGCAAAACCCTGCAAACCATTGCCCTGCTGACGGATATTTACACTAAAGAAAAGGATGCAGCAACCAGCATTATTGCCATGCCCAAAACGCTTATGTTTAACTGGGAGGCTGAATTAAAACGGTTTGCCCCGCAGCTTACCCACTACACCTGGTACGGCAACAACCGCAGCATGGAAGAAGCCCTTCAGGCCAACCTGATTCTTACCACCTATGCCATGCTGCGCAATGATATTGAAGAATGGAAAGAACAAAAATTCCTGTATGCTATCCTGGATGAATCGCAAATGGCCAAGAACCTGCAAAGCCAGTTGCACAAGGCGGTCATGCTGCTACAGGCACAGCACCGGCTGGCACTGAGCGGCACACCGGTTGAAAATAATTTATCGGAACTGTATGCCCTTTTCCGCTTTTTAAACCCGGCTATGTTTGGCAGTGCAGACAGCTTTAACCAGAACTATTTAATCCCTATACAAAAGCATGATGATAAAGATGCCACACTGGAACTGCGGCGCAAAATCTACCCCTTTATTTTAAGGCGGCTAAAGAAAGATGTGCTGAGCGAACTGCCTGATAAAATAGAACAAACCCTGTATGTGGAAATGAACCCGGAGCAGGCCCGGTACTACGAAAGCCGCCGCCTGTATTACAAGCAGGCTATTGAGCAGCAGGTGGCATCCAAAGGCGTACAGCAAGCACAGTTTTTCATTTTTCAGGCCATGAATGAACTGCGGCAGATTGCTTCCATCCCGGAGGCACAAACCGAAGGCCGCATTGACTCGCCCAAAGTAGAGCTGCTGATGGAACAACTTGATGATGCCATTGCCAACC
This sequence comes from Williamsia sp., assembly GCA_015069695.1. Lineage (GTDB taxonomy): Bacteria > Bacteroidota > Bacteroidia > Chitinophagales > Chitinophagaceae > JADCRZ01. The sequence continues at coordinate 133,106 of JADCRZ010000005.1, read as the reverse complement.
GGCACAAGGTGCTGGTATTTGCCAACTACTTAGCGGCGGTGGAGCATATTGGCGAGGAACTGGACAAACGGGGGATCGATTTTGTAACCATGACCGGCAGCACGCGCAACCGGCAGCAGCTGGTTGAGAAATTCCAGACCGATCCGGACTGCAAAGTGTTTGTGCTGACGCTAAAAACCGGCGGCACCGGCCTGAACCTGACGGCAGCGGATATGGTATTTATATTCGACCCCTGGTGGAATAAAGCCGCCGAAAGCCAGGCCATTGACCGGGCACACCGCATAGGACAGCAAAAGAAAGTACTGAGCTATAAATTGATTGCCCTGGGTACCATCGAAGAAAAAATAATAAAGCTGCAGGAAACCAAAACGGCCTTGTTCGATACAATCATCTCCAGCGACAGCGCTTCCCTGAAATCATTAAGTGAAGAAGATATTGAATTTATGCTGGGGAAATAAGGAGGGAAGTTTACTTTTTAAAAGAACCTTGCATTGTAAACTTTAACCGGTAATCCCCTGCCAGGTAAACCTAAAAATAACATCATGGCTTTTACTGAGAAGGAACTGGCAAAGCGGCTGGAAGCTGAAAGCACAAAAGATCAGCTTTTGCAGTTATGGTTTACGCCTGTTAAAAACTTTCTGTTTACCCACCGCGACAGTGTATGGAAAGGTGAAACAGTAGCAACGATCCTGGGTAAGATAGATCTCAGAAAGAACCTGGCTAAAACAGATCTGATCAGTTTATGTGCCCGCATTTACAGCAACCAGGCATTGCTGAAAGAATATGTGGATTCCGGTTCGCCGCAACGGCGGGTAGTACTGGAGCTGGCATCCTGGGTTCCGGCTCTGGATACGGAATCGCTGGAGGCTATTTTTGGAAAAGGCCTGGTGAACTTAAAATCAGATAAAAAATTATATCATGGCAACTACGAACTTGAACTAGTGCCGGCATTAAAAGAATGGAATGAATTTACAAAAGTGGAACTAAACGTATGGAGCTACTATTCCATCTCACAGAACGATTTAAAAAACGCCACGGTTACACTTACGCTGCCCCTGTTGATGCGGGAAGTTTTTAAAGCCTTTTTGCCCAAACCAAAAGGCTACGACCTGGAGCCGCTACTGGTTGCAACAGGAAAAAGTGGCTTTTTTAATGCGGAAAGGGACATTTTAAGAGAGCTGCCGCTCATTATTGCATACTACATGCAGGGCAACCTGAAGTATTCGCAGAAAGGATATCCCAACCTGGCATCGGCAGGTAAAATGCAGCGTACACTGAAGCTGAAAGAATTTGACAACCAAAATGAAATGACTATCCGCAGCCTGCTGATTGCCGGTATCCTGTCGGACGACTTTACCGCAAAATCCATTACGGGAACACCGCTGCAGGCGCTGAAATCACTGGCTACACGTGATTTTAACAACCAGCCTGCTGCTTACTACCTGCTGACACACATCAAAGGCCTCAATTACTTTAACAACCGTGATTTCACAAAAGGTGTAACGGAGAAAATATTTGACATTTTAAAAGAAGTTCCGGCTGCCTCCTGGATCAGTTTCGAGAACTTAAAAGTCTATATTTCAAGCCGGGGTTTTCATGTAGCCCCCATACAATCGTACCAGGTTTATAGCCGGGTAGACGTTGAACTTGCCAACGGCGATAAAGAAAGGAGTAAAACATCTATCACCAGAAACAATTATAATCATTATATGCTGTGGCCCTTTGTCGCCGGCCATATTTACCTGCTGGCGGCTTTAGGCATGGCAGAGATTTCGGAAGACAGTAGCTTGCCTGTCCGGTACAGTTATTTTGACAGGCTGCAGGCATTTCGCATAACGCCATTGGGCGAATACCTGCTGGGAAAAACCAACCAATATGAACCGCCCGAACAGGAGCAGCTAACCCAGCTTTCTTTTGATGAAAGCAGCCCTATCATCCGCATTGAAGGCAATATAGAACTGGGTGATGCCATGCTGGCCAACTATGCAACCAAAGTAAGCGAAAACCGCTACCAGTTTAGCCCCGGCAAATTTTTGAAAGACTGCAAAACCGGCAAAGACCTGGAAACAAAAATCACTTTGTTCAGGCAGACGGTTGGCAAAAAACTACCGCTGTTCTGGGACAGCTACCTGCAAAACCTGGTAGACAACAGCAAAGCAATCAAAGAGCAAAAGAAGGTAGTGGTATATACCCTGCCATCTACCCACAAAGACCTGCACCGCGTGATAGCGCAGGATGAAGTACTCCGGAGCATCGTAATTAAAGCAGAGCAGTATATAATAATTGTATCTGATGATAAGAATGAAGCTTTTACAAACCGGATGAAAGAACTGGGCTACCTGGTGGAATAAAGCATACAGCGATGGTTAGAACTGATGATCTGCACCACAGGTAGGAAGCTGAGAATAGCCAGCAATCCGGTAGAGAATAGCTTCAGACCGCTAGCAGCAGGCAGAAGGAACTGTACTAGCCCTGATTAACTGGACGGATTTTTGAGCGTGGTTTGAGCGCTCCACCAGGCAGCGGCCGGATAACAAAGCAAAGAACGAGTAGTTTGAATGGCAAAACTTACCCGCCCTGGAAGAGGATTAGCAGTTATGGATTAAGCCTGAATATTAAAGGCTGCTTTTTATAAGAGGTTACTTTGTAACCGTTCCAGATTGCCGGTTCCCACTTTCCGCTTTTCCTGATCACCCGGATGGCTTCCTCGCGCAAGCCCCCTGAAACTGGGCCACTTACTACCTCTATATCACTCACTTTTCCCTGGTCATCCACGATAAACTGAACTATCACAGTTCCCTGGATGCCATTTCTCACAGCCTCCTGGGGATAACTAAATGTTCTGTTCAGGTAAGCCAACCAACCTGAAGGCCCGCCAGGGTAAGCAGATTCGATCTGGATATTGGTAAAAATTCCATCATTGCGGGCTGATATTTCCTTTTTGACAGCTGCAGACAATGTATCAAAACTTGCCCGGCTCATCATGATGCTATCACGGTTCTTAAGCCTGACTCGAACTGAATCGTTCTCTACAATGACTACATAGATGTCAGCTCTTTTAAGATGATAAATTTCTGTTTGGGGAAGGGTGTCATTCCTTACATGAACGCCGGATAAAGTAGGGATCGTATGCGCGCTACCCGTAACAGCGAGAAGCAGCAACCAACCAGCTGTTAATAGCGTCTTACCAAAAATTTGATGCCTGGAAGTTTTTACATGGGTGATCATTTTCTTTAAATGGTTTGAGGTTAAATAAAGTGTGCACTTGAATGGTTAACAGCCAGTCTTGGTCCGAAAGATTGTTAAGAGGCATTCTCAAATATATCCAATTCTTTACTGTTTAAAAGATACTAACTTCTCACTTAAGTCTGTCGATCCGGCCTTTTTCAAACAATCTTCTGCAAAGAGGGTGCGCTCTTTCAGCACATCTTCAGGTACAGCACTTAAGATATTGGGAAATTTATCGCCCCCTTTAATGTTAAACCTCGTTCAATGATCCGGTTAAGAAGCAGTACATTCCTGCGGGAAATCCTCAGGTCAATTTTTACTGTGTCGTTCATCCCAGGAATACTTAAAATAGTATCATATACTTGGCGATGTCAGTTGTTGTAAGCATAGCTCTATGCTTTCAGATTTAAATTTTTCACCCGCAAATTTATTCTTATCGCCATAAAGGTGACCCCTTCATATTTTGAAGGGGGGTCACCTTTATGAGCCAACTCCATTAAATTTAGTCTCTGCATCAGCTGATTGTGTGTGAATAGAAGAATGGAGGCGTTATGTATGTCGGAAAGAAATTCACTTCGTATGATCAGGCCAGAAAGCTGGATATTTTATCTTATCTCTGCGCTTCGGGATATGAACCGTCAAAAATCGGGAATCATGATTATTGGTATCTCTCCCCCCTGCGGGAAGAAAATTTCATCAGAATTTGGGTACTGCAAAAGAAGAATGGGACAGTACCCAATTTAGTAACATTTTCTTTGAGATTTTTTAATATGGTTTGGTAGGTATAAAGAACGAAAAAGCCCACAATTCAACTTATTCCGCTGGCTTTTGGTAAGATTTGAATTTATTGTGTGTGGAGGTGAGGTAACAGAACCCTTGATATCTAAAGTTCGATTATTTTATTGTGACTAGTGCATAGATTGAATACAGGCTCTTCTACCATTAACGTCAAAGTAGTAAGATTTCCAAGATATTCCAGCAATACAAAAGGAAATTGCAGTAAAGTAAGATAAAGATGCATAAGTAAACTTCCTTATTTCGATCATACTTGCAAAAAAAAGCAGTTACAGAATTCACTTCACACCTGCTTAACCTTTGGTGAGCCCACCAGGATTTGAACCTAGGACCACCTGATTATGAGTCAAATATGGCATATTATTCAACCTTATTTACCTTTACTTATTTTTACTTCAAACTCCCTTACTACACTGCATTTCATCTACAATTTACTTCTTAACTATATTTAAAATTACATACCATTATTGTTATTATACTTGCAAATTACTTGCAAATGCGTTAAGTGACCGAACCCTTATCTAACCCATGAACCGACTCTATGAAACCATCCGCTACCGTCAGCATTAACCTTGACATACTCGAATTGTACCGGACTTGCCGTTGCTATTGGATTTATCATGCCAAACAAGCGACATGCCGGGCATAGTTGGGGCTTCTTAAAAGCGTGTTAGTAGCGATTGTTTTTTTGAGCTATAAGGCTGGTTTTAGTAACTATAATTAGTTATAACGGAAGTAAATTTTTTAAAAACATATTATTAGGCTGTTATGGTTCAAACAGTTTCTTAACCGCTAACAGTTTTATTAAGGCAACTTCGCCACCAGCTTCTCCGGTAACAAAGTAAGTATTCTGTAAATCATTTTCCATTTCAGGCCAGGCACAATTATAAAACGATTCACGGGTTTTACCACCGCCCGCGCTACAAAAGCAGCTTCGAGCATGAGCGATTCTTCCAGGTTGAGCCCTGCATTCATCTTAGTTCTGATATAGCCCGCTACAATCACATTCACTATAATGTTTCTCGAAAATAGATGCTGCCTTAACCCGGCAAGATATTGTGTGAAAGCAGCTTTGGTACTGCCGTAGATAAAATTGCTTCTTCTACCCCTTACTCCCGAAAGCGAAGAAAGCCCGATGATTCTCTGCAAACCTTTATTTTCAGTATCGGAAGCGATGATGTTTAAAATAGAAACTGCGCCGCAATAATTTACCGTCATCATCTGGTAACTTCCTTCCCAGTTGATAAGTGCGTGTTGGTTATCTTTTAAATACCCTGCGGCGTATACTACTACATTTGGCTTTACCGGTAAGCTTGTATAAAATATTTTATGCTGATCAAATGCTGCTGCATCAAAATATTGAACCAATACTTCTTCTTGCGTCAGGTTGTGCTGCTGTAAAAAATGCTGTAGTGCTTCAACATTTCTTGACGCTGCAATTACAAAATAACCTTGGGCATGATACAAACTGATTGTTTCTTTTGCAACGTCTGAGTTAGCGCCAAGAATAAGCACCGTTTTACCGGTACTGCCTATTTGATCTGACATATTCAGGGCGGTTATTTGAACTAGTTTACTTTGTTGCAGTTGCCGGTGGCGCCGGATTTATCATGATGTGCGCACCATGCGTTCCGGGGTTCATGATCCAGGGCATCCCCGGCGCTTCAGGTTTTAACGAGAGGCCGGTACTCTGTGCGGTAGCGTAAGGGATGTAAATTACCGAACGCAGGTAGCCGTTTTTTATCTCGCCGGTGGTGCTATTGTAATCGTCCTGTTTGGTGGTATACACATATAAAGTGGCAGGTTGCTTTGGCATTATCAGTGTACCTGCTTTTACTTCTTTTTCCCTGGTGTCGAATATTTCCTTGGCAGCCTTACCCTGTTTTTTAAGTTCTCGGCCCCGTTGCATAAAAGGTTCCAAGACGCGGTGATAGCATGCAACGGAAAAACCCGCCAGACTGGGATCGTCTGACAAGCAGATAAATTCGTTTAAGCCTTTCCGCAGTACAACAAGATCCTTGTTCTTGTCATAACCATATACCATTGCGCTGTCTCTCTTATCTGCAGGAGCGGCCATTAGCGCCATCTTAATTTGTAATTCGGCTGAAGGCACATTATTTTGAGCAAATGAACGCAAAACGGTCTGCGTTAAAAAGAGGATCAGTAAAAATGATTTCATATGAAAAGGTTGATGTGAGGCAGTAAAAATTAGCATGAATGTAAATAATATTTTGCTCACTGGCCTTGCATAACAGGGCAGATGCATCTAATTTTTAGAGGTGGTAAGTAAGTGAATGAAATAATCATTTTTTCAAGCTGCTTTGTGCCGCTTATTGTCTATGTTTAAGAAAGATACGAGCCAGCAATAATTTCAACTACTTTTTAATTAAAACAGACTCTTTGGCATCGATGATGCGGATTATTATCAATCCGCCACAATAGCAATCGTGTTTTGATAAAGTTGTTTTTTCAAGGAATATTTTGCAAAATGGCAAATATTTTAACACTGCCAAAACTATCTTTATTTACCTACATTTGGCAAAATATAGAAGTAAGTAGAATGTTTCAACCCGATAGATTTGGCCCAATACTTCTATCAGCATAACAGAGATAATTAGATGGAAAAAATCATTGGAAGAGAAACTGAAAAGGCTTACTTATTGGAAATTCTTAAGTCTCCAGATCCGGAGCTTGTCGCAGTGTATGGACGCCGAAGGGTCGGTAAAACCTTCCTGATTCGGAACAGTTTTGAAAAACAATTGCTTTTCGAGATTTCAGGCATTCATAATGCCTCCCTCAATCAGCAACTGGAAAACTTTAGCGAGGCCTTGTCGCTTGCAACAGGACTCACTATTGCCAAACTCGATAGTTGGATGCAGGCCTTTCGCATGTTAACCGACTATCTTACCCCACTTGTGAAACGACAGCAAAAAGTTATCTTCTTTGATGAATTCCCCTGGATTCATACTCCCCGTTCTGGATTCTTGCAAGCCTTCGAGCACTTTTGGAACACATGGGCCTCACGTCAGAAGAACCTGGTGGTAGTGATCTGCGGCTCAGCTGCCGCCTGGATGATCCAAAGAGTGATTAACAACCGGGGCGGACTGCACAACCGTGTGACCCGTAGAATTCGCCTGCTTCCATTTACCATCGCAGAAACGGCCGCTTTTTTGAAGCAAAGAGTAGTAAGTCTCGACTTCTACCAGATTTTGCAGCTTTACATGGTGATGGGCGGTATTCCCCAGTATTTGAAAGAAATTCAGGCTGGCGAAAGTGCTGTGCAGGCCATTGACCGGATGTGCTTTACCAAAGACGGGCTGCTGCAAAGCGAATTTAAAAACCTGTTCTATTCCCTTTTTGACAAAGCAGACGAACATATTCAGGTAATCAGGGCACTGGCTAAGAACGGTGCCGGTATGACCCGCAATGAAATTATTGCCAACTGTAGTCTGAAATCAGGCGGGGGCACCACACAACTACTGGAAGAACTAACGGAATCCGGGTTTATTGTACCCCATATTCCCTTCGACCGGACTGCCAAGGATAGCATTTTCAAGTTGAGTGATGAATACTCCTACTTTTATTTAAAATTCATCGAAAACAGCAAGTTTCAGGGAGCAGGCAGTTGGATACGGTTTTCTGCCGGTGCGTCCTGGAAAAGCTGGAGCGGCTTTGCCTTCGAGCGTGTTTGCATGAAACATATTGTTCAATTAAAGAAAGCACTTGGCATTGCAGGTATGCATACAGAAACTTCCGTGTGGCGCTACCGGCCCCGGAGCGGTGAGCAAGGGATTCAAATCGATCTGTTGATTGACCGGGGGGACCGCTGTATCAATGTGTGTGAAATAAAGTTTTCCATCAGTCCTTATGAAATCAACAAAACTTATGCAAAGGAACTTGAGATGAAGATAGATGTACTCCGGAGCGAGACCGGGACAAGAAAAACACTGTTCCTTACTCTTATCACCACCTTTGGTGTCAAGAATCGGAAGAGTTACCCGGGGCTCATCCAAAGTGAAATCACCATGGATAAACTGTTTGTGGATTAAAGCTAAAATACAAATGAAGACAATGCTCATATACAGATTTTGCCTGGTTTGCATATGCTTGCTGGGTATAGCATTACAAGGCTTATCTCAATCCCCCAGACAAACGGTCCTGTTCACCGATGACTGGAAATTTCACAAAGGGGATGTTCCGGACGGACAAATCGAAAACTTTGACGATCATGACTGGAGGGCCGTAGACTTACCTCATGACTGGAGCATTGAAGGGCCTTTCAGCCAGCAATGGGCCAGCGGAACCGGCTTTTTACCTGGCGGTATCGGCTGGTACAGGAAAACATTTCAAACAAACAATCTGGACCCCGGCAAAAAAGTTTTTATTTATTTCGACGGTGTTTATAAGAACAGTGAAGTCTGGCTGAATGGGCATTTGCTTGGCAGAAGGCCCAATGGCTACATCCCCTTTCAATATGAGCTGACACCTTACCTGCAAAAGGGAAAGAATACACTCGCCGTAAAGGTGGATCATTCCAAATTTGCCGATTCCCGCTGGTATCCGGGTTCAGGCATCTACCGCAATGTATACCTGATAACAAAAAATCCTGTACACATCGGCTTATGGGGTACCCGCTTTGCTACACCACAGGTATCCAAACAAAATGCCACCGTAGATGTAACGGTCTCCATAAACAACACCCTAGCTACTCCGGCCAGCGTGGTGGTGGAAGCCAGGCTGCTTCGGAGTACCACAGTAGTCGCTTTGGCCAAGAAAAAAACTTCCCTGGCCGGCAAAGCAACTCAAGACACCAGGCTTTCTTTCGTTGTGAGGCAGCCCCTGCTTTGGTCGGTTGAACAACCAAACCTGTATACCTTGACCACTACAGTTTATCAGAACGGCAGGAAGGTGGACGAATACAGCGAGAAGGCAGGCATCCGGTCGATAAGATTTGATGCAAATGCCGGTTTTTATCTCAACGGTGAGAATATGAAATTGAAAGGTGTTTGTATTCACCATGATGCCGGCGCGCTGGGTGCAGCAGTGCCCCGCGAAGTATGGGAACGGAGGCTTGTCAAGTTGAAAGAAGTTGGTTGTAATGCCATCAGGATGAGCCACTATCCGCACCAGGATTACCTCTATGAACTTTGCGACGAAATGGGCTTCCTAGTACAGGACGAAGCTTTCGATGAATGGGAAGCGGGTAAGAACAAATGGATAGAAGGCTGGAATGTGGGCACACCGGGAAAGGACGGGTATCATGAGTATTTTCAGGAATGGGCGGAAACAGATGTAAGCGATATGATCCGGCGCAACAAAAATCATCCTTGCATCATTATGTGGAGCATTGGCAATGAAATCGACTATCCCAACGACCCCTACACACACGAGATCTTGAACACCGGCCGCAACCCGCAGATATACGGCAAAGGCTATCTGCCCGATCATCCGCCGGCCAGGCAACTAGGAGAAATCTCCAAACAACTGGTCGCCGCAGTAAAGCGGGTTGATACCACAAGACCGGTTACTGCTGCGCTCGCAGGCGTGGTTATGTCCAATACAACTGACTATCCCGGAAATTTAGACGTGGTGGGCTATAATTACCAAGAGTACCGCTATGCGGATGATCACAAAACGTATCCAGACAGGATCATCTATGGAAGTGAAAACGGAAAAAGCGGGGAAGCTTGGACAGCGGTAGACACCAGTAAAAACATTTTCGGCCAGTTTCTCTGGACGGGCTTTGACTTTATGGGAGAAGCAAGCCGCTGGCCCGTCAGAAGCAGCGGCGCCGGCTTGCTAAACCTAGCCGGTTTTCCCAAGACGGAATTTTATACCCGGCAGGCTCTGTGGGTAAAAAAACCGGTGGTGTACCTGGTGGCATCCCGGCAAAGAGGGGAGCAGGCGCCACGGGGCCGCCGCATGTTGAAGCATACATGGAACTGGAATGCCGGCGATAGTGTCCGGGTTGATTGTATCACCAACACGCAGGAAGCCGAGCTCTTTTTAAATGGGAGGTCGCTGGGGAAAAGATCAAAACAGGATACAGGCGCAAACCGATTTTCCTGGAACATTGTTTACGAGCCCGGCAAGTTGGTTGCGAGGGGTTATATCAACGGAGAGGTAAGCAGCGATACGCTGATGACTTCAGGCGAGCCTGCGACAATTTGGGCTGTGGCAGATAAAATCCAGTTCAAGAGAGGTAAAAAAGAGCTGGCACACATTGAGATCACACTTCATGATCAGAAAGGCAATCCGGTATACGATGCGGCCAACTCCATAGCACTCACCGTCGAAGGACCCGCCAAATTACTAAGCATGGAGAATGGTGATCTTGCCAGTCATGAAGATTACCGCGCAACCAAGCGAGCCATGTACAACGGACAACTGCTCGCCTATATCCAGTCAGACGGAAAGCCCGGAAAGATAACGGTTACCATAGATTCGCCGGGTCTGCCTTCAAAGAAAGTTATGATCAATTCAATCCAATCGTCTCGTTAGTTTTTTAGTAGTAAGTTCAATATTTCTATTCTTGATGCATTGGGGGTACGGGTCAAAGATAAAAATGCTATCTTAACTACCTGACCCGATTCCGGGGTACATCATACTGCGCTTCTTCTAGACAAAAGCCACTGAGATCATCAAATCACTTCAGTCCTTTAGTTTTACTTCCTTTGAAAAACACTTCTTTCTAAAACATACAGGCAAAAATTCTCTATCCACCCTATTCCAGCAACAAATTGATGAACTGACAAGGCAAGAACGTCTAGGAACCGCATCCTGCTACCAATGTCCAATTACAACCATCAATGATAAGTCATAATCGCATGCCTTGCTTGCAGATACGAAAGCCATTCTCTGCAACGACACAATTGTTTATTTTAATAGGACTTTTATACTTTGATTTGCGTCTGTCATTTTCATGGATAGCACATAGATACCTTTTTGCAGATGGGTTACATTCAACGTTATTGAATTGATACCCATACTTACTCTTCCTTGTTTGCGCAATACAGCTCTGCCTGAAAGATCATTCAACGTAATACTATAGCTGGTTTGAGGCTTACCGTCAAAAACAACAGTAATTGCTTCATAAGCTGGATTTGGATAAATTTCCAGTACATGTTTATAACTGTAGTGTGTTGGTCCTTGCATTGGTGCTAGGCTCTCCGCTTTTCCGCCTTGCAGTCCGTCTATTGGAGATTTTGCAATAGTATTATCCTGTAAACTCTCTATACTTTTTGCAATAGATACTTTTCTTGATAATGTATCTATCAGCCCTGGAAGATTGATAGCTTTTAGTTTGTTCAATTGCTCAGTATCTAATGCCATTTTAAGGGGGGTACCCTGTAGCGATCGCCAAATTTTTACATACACTGGTTCTGCCGGAGAAGAAATTACACCGCAGTCAATATTTGTTCCCATATAATAGGTACCTGCTCTTGCAGCTATTAACCCTCGTACTTGCAGAGATGCTGTACTCCAAGGAAAAATTATGACCATTTGCTTCACACTTCCTATTTTAACATAGTCTTCCTTTGGCGTTGCAGGGTCTATAGGTTTGCTAGATAAATAAAAATTTATTATCATATTCCTTAACACCAATTTTGATGTATAATTATGCAGAACAAGGTTCGCGGTCGGGAATTCTTTGCCTTGCGAGATTGTGCTGGGTACGTTGTTTATCATATAGCCAACAACGCCTCCTCCTATTGTCATATAAGATGGCTGTGGCTTTTGCGGTGTTTCAAACGATATCTTTGCGTTTTCCCACGCCGGATAAAAATGTATAGCATCACCAACATTTTTGAAGGGCTTTTGCTTTGTTCCAGAAAACCGATGGTCACTAAAGAACGCGGCCAGTCCTTTCTTCGTTGATGGCCATGCGGCCGTTTCGCCCTTTCGCTTATCAACGTGCATGATATTGGTATAATGATCCATCCAGGCTTGGTTGCCTGCAACACCCACGCTTGCACCCAATACGTGCAAGCGCCCATCAATATTTTTGTGATGGCTATATTTATCTAGATCAAGTATATCGATTCCTTCTGGTTGTTCGCCGTGGAATTCAACTATTCCACAACCAAAATCGTAAGAGAAATCGAACGGGTCTTTAAAAGGAAGACAGCAATTGGATTCTCCGGGTTTTAGATAGAAACGGTTATAGGAATGCTTTATTTCTGTCCATAAATTTGTTTCAAACACATGCAGACCATCTGTTGGCTGCCCTGCATGATTCTGGCCGGCACCTTTACATTTTGCACCACCATTGCTGATGTACAAAAGGCTTCCATCGAAAGCGCCGCCTTGCAGGTTATACAGTGTAAGGTCTTTGTTCTGGCCATTCTTTAGGTCATGGTTGTCGAGATACTTAATACCGAACTCACCAGGGAAATGCGGTAGCGTTAGTACAAACCATGGAATTTGGTAGCGCTCAATGGTGTGCGTGTCATCTGTGGAAGTAAACAGTTCACCTGTTGTTTTATTAATGGCACACCACCCTACATTCGGCTGTCCTTTACCTTTAATACCTGGTATCAGTCCGTAACCCACAAAGCTCAGATCAGATGCACGAAAAATGCCGATTGCAGGATGGCCCCAACTAGGAAAGGCTTTTTTAGGGCCGGGGCTGGTCATTGGAACAACCAGATATTCTACGTTTTTGAAAGTATAATGATCAACATCGCCCCAATGAGTATAACCGTTCAGCATCCGCAGTGTTTTTGTCATTTTAATGTCAGGGTACCAGAGCGCGGGATAATTCTTCAGGCTTTTCACCAATACATCCTTACTGCTGAATACATCTACCTGCTGAAGATCTGCAGTAATTGGAATTTTAAACAGATAGGCGTCTACCACTTTAAAGCTTTTAAAGAGAATACTCAATGGGTCATTGGCTTTGGTGGCTGTTATTACAAAATTAGGACGTATGCTGCCACAATGGGCAAGGCCCTGTACCTCAATTCTACCTTCCCCAAAACTTACCGGCCCGGCTGGGTAACGGCCGGTATTGAGGTATGCAGCCATCAGTGGTTGGCTAATACAATTTATTTGACTAGACAAAATGACTGAATATAGCAGATTGGTGACTAATACTGTCAGCTTAAGAAAATACTTTTTCATTTTTTTGTTTTTAATATTGAATTGATGGTCGTATGGTGTTAGCATCAGCAGTAGGTTTCAGATTTTTGCTTCTATCGGTACAATAGCATGCAACAGTATTTTTCATAATAACTGTATTGGTTAGAAAAGAAATTATCAAAATGTGATGCACAACTGTGAAACCGGAATGAACCGGAAGCCAGAGAAATAATACGTAGATGAAAAGAAATCAGGCCTACAGAAAGTGATCCGCAAAACTGAAATCAGCAATGGAGGATGGAAGAACCATATGAAATCATCCTTTTCCGCTATTACGATTTAAACATGATTTCGCATGGCCGCCTTAGGTTCAAGATAGCCGGACCCTCCAGTAGGCCTGAAGAAGTGAAGAAAGTTGAGATAATTACTGATTAACCAGTTGAACACCGATGGGATTAAATGAAAGGCTATGTAAGTGCCCGGTTGACTCAATGTCTGTTAAGTCTAGATCGTCACCATCTGTGTCCCCGCGGCATACAAGCTTCTTTATGACATTTGAAACAGAGAAATCATAAGTATCCAAGAATATATCTGTATCTGTATAGGTAAAAGTCTGGCTAGCCTGTGTTGTTATAGCACTGACCTTTTTACCTGTAGGGGCTGTCCATAGTTTCACCTCGTATGTTTTTAAGCCGGTAGTATGATCACCACCGACTTCCTCCATTTTTACATAGACGGTTGCCCATACTTCCTTCTGGTCTGCTGAAGGTTTTAATTCCACTTTTACGGTTACGTTAGGACCATGGCCGGCGAACTCTTTATCACCTGAGATATGATTGAGCCTTACTTCCTTTACCGTGGCAGGCTGGAAAAAAGTAGTTGTAGGAGGTACAATCTGGCAGTCTCTAATGGTGAACTCATCATACATTGCCAGCTTAGCTATTGAGTTATCGTTTGTAAATCTCATAGTATAAGCCAGCGGCACACCAGGACTGTTTTCATTGAAGTTAGCGCCTGCCAGCAGATAACCTTTTAAATCCGCAATGTTAGTAACTGCTTCTATGCCTTCATATGAAGGTCCGCCGATGATAACGCCTTGTACACTCTTTTCATTCAGAATTCTTTGCAAGGTTGCTTCGACTGAAAGGCCGCCGCTGCCGAAAAATGAATTAAAGGAAGCTTCAATGTCAGCCATTTGAGAATAGTTGTATGATTCAGATTCAACAAGCAGAAACACTTTGCGTCCATAGCTAACTGACGATACATAAACTGGACTCTGGCCATTCGCTGCAGAACAATCAGTGCCGCCCTCAAAGAAATTTTGCAACCCTGGCTTAGGTGCGTCTACATCGATAGTATAGTAAACCTGTGTAAACTGAAACAGAAATCTGCCTATTACCTTTTTATTGCTGTATTTGTAATGAGCATTGAGATCTGCAAAAAGGTTACCATAATTTCCACCTACAGAAAGACGAAAGTGTTCAGCTGAATAGACCTCAGATTGCTGCCATGAGATATTTGCTGCTGTCGCTCCGTTTGCTTTCGACCGCAGGATTCTTTGGATTGCCTCCCGTACGCTTGAGAGGCTGGGTGATGGTACTTGCTGTGAAACTGTACCACTTATATTACTCAATGAAATAGAAATAGTGAGTGGTTTACGTGGACCAACCATTGGAATGTATGTTCCATCTTGAAAGCTTTTGTAGTAGATTACCGCACCTGGATAAATGACGGTTGACTGAGGATCTAGGGAATTTACAAACATGAACTGTGGACCAAACTTCACTCTTGAGGTTGTACAATTCAACGGTCCGTCGCTTTTCTCAATTGAGTCAGACAAAGTAGTAAACGGAACGGGTTGTGAGAGAGATGGTATTTGCATGCTGCAATTGGTGTAATTGGGAATTTTCTGACATGCATTCAGCACTACAGAGATTAAAACTGCGATCATTACTATACCTGTAATTAATTTTAGAATTGAATGTTGCATAATTTAAAAGTTTTAAGATTGATGAAATTGCAGGGCTAACTTTTGGGTGTTAAGTTGGCTGATGTTGACTGATTAGATAGTTTTCATGCTCACAGCTACGGGATTAATCCAAAATATTTTCGACTTAGCTAACACTTGCTCCCGATACCACGCATGATCTGATTAGAATACATAATTTGTACTTCATTTTCCAATTTTTCATGAATTAAACTGTGCCCGGCCAGCATCGATCTATGTTTCTTTTTAAATTAGGTAACCACACTTTTTTATCAAGGTCGTTCCAAATAGTCAGTATAGACAATTTGCGCACGTGAGGATTTTGGGATTGATTGGATTGGAATTCTAAATAATTCGTGTATTTTCATTGTGAGAATATTTGTTCTCCGGAAAGCCGCGACCTAATGTGTTTTTTCAATCGTGGTTACCTATTTAAATAATCCTCATTAATGAATGATCAGGAAATAATAGACGGGTTAAAAATCGATGATCAAGAGGTTATTAAAGACCTTTACTTCAAGCACAGGGATTATTCTATTAGATTTATGAACGATATAGATCGGGACGAGGAAAGTAACAGGGGCCTGTACAATGATGTGGTTTTACTGTTTATAGAAAATGTCAGTAGAAATAAGTTTTTTTTAAATGAAGCCTCTATCCAGACTTATCTAAACAGCATTTTAAAGCGGTGGGTGTGGAAACGTGTAAGGGATAAAAAAAAAGCAGATGACAACATAGAGGCTTTAAAAAGTATGCAAGAAGATTTTGACGATTCTGAAAAACAGCAGGATGAGATTAAATCTAGGCAGTTGACAATACTTAGGAAAGAACTGGAATTGTTGCGTATGGAAGAAAAGAAGAGGAAAGATACAGGGAAGCAAATCACAGAATGCTATAAAATGCTGCAACTTTTTCATCTTAAAAAGAAAAAATTGTCGGAAATAGCAAGCATGATGAGCTACACAAATGCAGACAATGCAAAAAATCAGATCAGCCGTTGCAGAGCGAAATTAAGAAAACGCGTTCTTGAAAGTATGAAAAGAAAATGAAATTAGACAACGAATATATTGTAGCCGTTCGGAGTTATTTTCTTGCTGAGAAGGAGGAACAAAAAGCGAATATTCAAAAAGGGATAACACATGAACTTTTACTAAATCTTTTATTTAATTTAAAGAGTTTCTTCAACACAAGGAACTCAAGCGATTCTGGCCTGGCCGCTATCGCAAAAAGATTCGATGTCGAAGACGACCTAGAAATACTGAAGCAAATACAGGAAGATTATTACGGATTTCTAGCAGGTCTATATAATGCCGGTGAGTCAAATACTGACATTGATACATTGATTAAGTCGGGTAATGAAATGTTTCTAGAAGAGATAGAGTTTCAAAAGAATGTTGAAGATGCATTCCGACTTAATGAATACGAAATACTAAAAGAAAAGTTTAAGGAATGGGACAATAGCTTAGATACAGCATCTTACGGGTTAGAAACTAATTCAGCTATTACACAATCGGCTGAGAGAAAAATTGTAGATCAAGATACTTTTATAAAGTTAATGGAGTCAATAGTTTACGATTTTTTACCGAAAGAATCTATTGTATTCAACATAGCTGGTAAAGACTTAGTTCATGAACTATTCGAAGGTCGTTCAATAGGGAATAAGAAACAAGTGGGTGAATTGAATTTTGGTGAAACCCCTAAAAATATTATCTACTTTGTAGCTATACTTGTTTCCGGATATGAATTGATCAACCGACAAAAAGGTCAATTCCTAACTATTGAATCTGCTAGTGCTTCCCAGCAATGGATTGACATGATGGTACAAAAAGGAATTGATAAGGAACTTGCAAGTAAAATAGCAAAAAAATACATATACAAGCTCATTTAAGTTTAGTAACTCAATATTCATCATTTCGGTATTTAAAACGTTTTCTATTCTGTTTTCAGATTCCTTGAATAAGGTTTGATTAAATTCAAAAATGATGTTAAGGAATTATTCACTGCTATAGGCCTTGCAGCATATATTTGCTTTCATCTCAAATGAAAATATAATGCCTACTCATTATGCAGAACCAATCACAGAATATTGGTTGGATGAAGTAAACAGGGGAGAGAAAAAGGCACAATCACGCAAACGCCGCATCTTTTTACGTATACTATTTATATTATACAACTGGTTTCTATATACAATATTTAGAGATGCACAAGTGGATCACTGGTATTACAAAATACTCGACGTATATTTTATATATTCTATGCTTCTATATCCTATCATGATAGCAATATATGTATCAATAGAAGAAAGCAGGGTTGGTAATGAACTTAATGATCGGCTGAAAAAAAACATAGAGAATGTGTGGGTGTTGATTCCTGAAAATTATAAAATTATGCATTCTGAACTATTAGATAAGTTTAATATTTCGGATAATAAAATCACTCGGTGGATTGATATGAACAACCTCACAGCTAATATCACTAGCTATTACTTTAAAAAGAAATATCATTTGATTATATCACTGGGATTTATAGGATTAACCGGTGATGACATAGAATCAGCGAAGGTAATTTATGCTCATGAACTTTGTCATATCAGGCAAAAAGATCCGATTAATATAATCTTTGAAAAGTTCAATTCTCGTATTCATCTTTTGTTTTGGCGTATACCTGAAATTGCTTTTTTAATATTCAGTATTTGCATGCTTCTTATCATTTCAGGTCATGTGAGATCAAATGTATATTACAATTTAAGGATGCAGAATGAACAGTTACGTTTCTACATTACTGATCTTTGTTGGGTACTTACTATACAATTATTTTACTTGGTTCGCGCAGTATACGGAGCCTTAAACTTTAGTAAAAAAGCTTTTGATTGTGAGAGAAACGCAGATATTGGTACTTCTCTCCTTTACGGCACTAGAAAACTGGAAAAATGCTTAAATGATCATTTTTCCGATTTAAGCCCTAATGGAAAAATTCTTCCGAAAGCACCGAGTTTGAAATGGAGAATAAACGAGATTATTAATTTACAAAACCACTTCCCTGAATTACGTTCGATTAATGATGAAAAGGATTCTATTTTACCCAAATTGGGTGAATTAAGATAGAAAAGTGAGTCATGCTATTATCACCAACTATGCTGTCAAAAATCACTCAATTTATCCCGGACCCACTCATACTGTGTAAAAAACGAGCAGATTTATTTGGGGCTCATCCAAAATAAAATTACCCTAAATAAACAATTTGCGGAATACAAGTGAAAACCCGATGTGTTCTGTCCCTCAACCCCTAATTTGCACTATCACACTCTAGGCAATCGTCTCGTCCCATAAAAAGCCTTACATATTTCGATGATAATACTGCTGAAAGCGGCTCGCACACCTACTTGTGTGGGTGTGTCACCACCATTGTAAGTGACAAACATCAAAAATGATGAAGAGCCTTTTTGACCGCTATTTTCACTGCACCAAGGCTTTTCATTCCAAGTTTCAATGGGCATCATCTAGGACAAAGCGAAATGCACCCTTCCAGAAGATTTGGATACAAGGGTTAGAAATTTTGACGTTAGTAGTCCGCAAATTAGCATGCGAACGAATTCAAAAATAAGAGTAAACAAAGGACATAAAGGCTACAACCAAGCCCGTCAGGCAAAGTAACCAGGTCGAAAGAGCAGATATGTTTACTCCAATCATTCAATTGTTCATACATACAGTAGTCAGGGGGCCAGTCCTGAAAGGTGGTAGATAACCTAACTCTGCTGTGCTCGCTCTCAGAGAATATTTTCACTAGTCGGTTAATTTATCTAATTGACTTTCAAATAGTGGCAAATGGAAATGAATCGTCTTGATTCTTTAGTTAAGCACTAAGCATGAATATTGCTACGTCAATTCTGAACAATACCTGCATGACAGAACAGAAAGCTTACATAAAGTAGAATAAAAATGAGTAAAAAAAGCTCCTTATTTAAATTATACTTGCAAATAAAAAAAGCAGCTACAAATTTTACTTCACAACTGCTTGATTTTCAGTGGGCCCACCAGGATTTGAACCTGGGACTCCCTGATTATGAGTCAAATATAATACATTATTTACCCTTATCTATCTTTACTTATCCTTATCATGAAACCCTCTACTGTACTGCTTTTCCTCCGTTTTTTGTGTCTTAAATATATTTAAAATTATATACCTTTATTGTTATTATACTTGCAAATTACTTGCAAATGATTTAAGTGATCGAATTCTTATCTAACCCTAAAACCGGCTTTATGAAACCATCCGCTACCGTCAGCATAACCCTTGACACACGCAGACAGAAAAAAAATGGCAAATTCCCGGTCAAGCTCTGTGTAAATCACATTACCACCGCCAAATATTATGCCACTGGAACAGACCTGACTGAGGCAGGGTTTGCCTCGCTCTCAGCTAAGCGACTTAGCCGAGAAAGTACTGCTGTCAACAACGATTTGGGCTTCTTCCAGACAAAGGCTGTAGAGATCATCAAAACTCTTAAACCGTTCAGCTTTACTTCCTTCGAAAAACGCTTCTTTCAAAAATCCATAGGCAAAGGTTCCTTGTCTACTTTGTTTCAGCAACAAATCGATGAACTCACCAGGCAGGAGCGCCTGGGGACTGCCTCCAGTTACCAGTGTAGTATCAACAGCTTGCTTTCGTTTAAGAATAACCTGCTTTTGGAAAATATAACACCTGACTTTCTGCATGCCTATGAACAGTGGATGATTGGTACAAAGAATGCCTCCAAGACGACTGTCGGCATCTATGCAAGAGCTTTGAGGGCAGTCATGAATGAAGCCATTGAACGGGGGATCATTTCCAAAGAAAACTACCCCTTTGGTAAGAAGAAGTACCAGATACCTACCGGACGCAACATCAAAAAAGCACTTTCTATGGATGACATCAGCAAATTCTATTATTATGAGCCGGACCAGTCCAACGAAGGGGAGGCTAAAGCAAAAGATTTTTGGCTCTTCAGTTATTTTGGCAATGGCATCAATATGAAGGATGTTGCACTACTAAAATATAAAAACCTGCAGGGTGATTTCATTGTGTTTGAGAGAGCCAAGACGGAACGGGCGAGAAGATCAAGCCCTAAACCGATCACCATTTATATTACCGCAGAGATGCGTGAAATAATTAATAAGAGAGGCAATCAGAGAAAGAATGAAGAACAGTACATCTTCCCTATCTTGGAACCGGGTATAGCTGCCGTAAGAAAGGAAGAGATCATTCATCAGTTCATCAAGAACACAAACAAGTGGACGAAGCGGATAGCCGAGAAGCTCGACATTCCGTTTAAAATCACCACCTATACAGCCAGGCATTCTTTTTCTACCGTTCTAAAACGTTCTGGTGCCAGTACGGAATTCATATCGGAAGCGTTGGGTCATAGGGACGTAAAGACTACTGAGAGCTATTTAGCCAGCTTTGAAAACGACATGAAGAAACAGTTTGCCTCTCACCTTTCTATGTTTAAGAAAGAGGCGAATTAGTAATAATTGCAACCACCTTTTGATTCTAATTGAAATTAGAGTTTGGTATCGATAATATGAAGTAAATAAATCGATTGAAAGACTATGATATAATTTGTTTTGCTTTGCAAATTCAAGCTCATCACCATGGATGACAAAGCTTACCTCCAAAAATCGGAAGCGGCCTTGCGAGTAAAGGAAGAAAGATACCGTACCTTATTTGATTTGACAACTGAAGGCCTCTGCATACTAGAGGTTCTCTTTGATGAAAACGACAAACCTTTCGACTACCGTTTTCTGGAAGTCAATCATGCTTTCGAAAAGCAAACAGGCTTGCTAAACCCGATCGGAAGCACCGTAAAGCAGTTCGATCCGACCCATGAGCAATGCTGGTTCGATACTTATGGCCGGATCGTGAAAACCGGCGTGCCGGAACGCTTTGAGTATTCCAATGCGCATGTACAGCGTTGCTATGCGGCCTATGCATGTCGGATCGGTAAACCTGCCGAAAATCAGGTAGTCGTGTTTTTCAATGATGTCACCGAACGTAAGAAAACAGAACAGGAAGTTTTAAACGCCAACGAGAAAATGAAATTGGCCTTGGAAGGGGCCAAAGCGGGTTACGGCTATTGGAACCACAAAACGGGCGAAACATCCTGGGACGAAAGAGGAAAAGCAATTATGGGCTTTGCGCCGGGTGAGGATATAACAGCCGACGACTGGTTCCACCGTATTCATGAAGAAGACCGGATAAAAGTGAAAGCTTACTCCGCTCTCTGCGCTGAGGAAGGAAGAAATTTCAATATGGAATACCGCATCATCCTCCCAGGTGGAGAGGTAAGGTATATAGAAGGGTCTGGTCATTTTAAAAGGGACAATAAAGGTGAACCGTTGGAAAGTTTCGGTCTGGTGATCGACATCACCGAACGAAAGCTGCTTGAACGGCAGAAAGAAGAATTCATCAGCATCGCCAGTCATGAGCTCAAGACGCCGATTACTTCCATAAGGGCATATGGGGAAGTGCTAAAAGATTTACTGGAAGAAGGCAGGGATACAACAAGCACCGATCTCATCAGGAAGTCCAATGCTCAGGTTGATCGTCTGGTGGGTCTTATCAATTCGTTGCTTGATACGACAAAATTATCCGAAGGGGAACTGCCGCTGAACAAGGAATTACTCAATATAGGGAATCTAATAAAGGAACATGTGGACGACCAGCGGCATATTTTTCCAAACAGTTCAATCTTAACGACCGAGTGCCAAGACATTATAATTCTGGCAGACAGCGAACGTATTGGACAGGTCTTGACCAATCTGATTTCTAATGCCATCAAGTATTCATCAAAGGAAGGAAAAGTGCAGATCAAGTGTCAGAGGCTGGAAGGTAATGTAGTTGTCAGTGTGCAGGATCAAGGCATCGGAATACCCAAAGAAATGCAGCAAAAAGTGTTCGATCGGTTTTTCCGCGTGCCGGATGTAAAGCGACGGAATTATCCGGGTATAGGATTGGGGCTGTACATCACTGCCGGCATCATCCATCGTCATGGTGGCAGGATATGGGTGGAGAGCGTGCCAGGTAAAGGCTCAACATTCTATTTCACGCTGCCAGTTTGAACAATGGCTTCACGAAACTATCTTCCCTTTTGTTCGATTTGTTCACCAATCTATTCTATCAATTTTTTCACTTCACCCTGCCGGCAGTGGAAGCGTTGCGGACCGATCCGATAAGATACTACAGGAGAACATTTTGTGATGGATGACTGACTGCTTAAAACTTCAGAAGAAACAAAAGGAGAAATACGGACGTCTCTCCTACTGCCTGAAACACCTGGTGAGCGAGGCATGCAACAACATGATGTAAGCAGGTGGCGGCCGATTATTCTGCCCTTTGGCAGCTTTGCCACCTTGCGCAATTCTCTATTTAGCGGCGCCAATTTTTGCCGGAATTGGTTAAGGGAGTAATAGAATACTTTTACCAGGATGCACTTTTTATTAAAAAATGCTAATGGAACAAACGTGCTTCTTAAATTTAACCCCGTTAACAGAAACCGGGGTCTAACCTGTTACCACGTCGAAAATGATGAAGCCAGATACAGCCAACACTTATTCCGAAAACGCTTCTTTTATCAAAGATGCGGAACGCCTCCGTTTTGCCCTTAATGCAGCAGGCATTGGCGTTTGGGAAGTAGACCTGGCAACCAACACGGTCATCTGGGATGACCGCTGCCGGGAACTGTTCGGACTGGCCAAGAACAACATCATTCCCTACGAGCAGGCGATAAAATTCATCCATCCTGATGACAAGGCCGGCGTTGATCAACGGGTGCAGGCAGCTTTGCAGGGCGAAAATGGCGGAGCTTACGATGCCATCTACCGGACAATCGGTGCAGACGACGGCATGCTGAGGTGGGTCAACTTCAGTGGAATGGCATTCTTCGATAAAGCGGGAAACATAGCCCGTTTCGGTGGGATAGCTCAAGACTTTACCGAAAAAATTTTACGGCAGGAAGCCGAAAAAATCAAGGGGGCGCAGCTGCTGGAAGCCCAGAACAATTCCGAAGCCCGTTTTCGTTCCCTGGTAGAAAATGCTCCAATGGCTATTTGCCTGTTCGTAGGCAAGGGTTATCATACGATCGAACTGGCCAATGATGCCATGCTCAAAGTATGGGGTAAGGATGCTTCCGTCATTGGCAAACCGCTGCTGGAGGCCCTTCCAGAACTTGAAGGACAACCTTTTAACGACATACTGGACCAGATCTACGATACTGGCCAGCCTTTCTTCGGCACTGGTATGGCAGCCCAGCTGGAGGTGAACGGGGTGCTTGGCACCTACTATTATAATTTTGCCTATCAGCCCCTCTTTGACAACCAGGGCAAGGTATATGCGATAATGGATATAGCCCTCGATGTAACCGAGCAGATACTGTCCCGCAAACAACTTGAGGAGGCTGAGCTCACGTTGCGGGCTGCCATTGACATGGCACAACTGGCTACCTGGAGCATTGATGTTACAACCAATTGCATAACCTATTCACCCCGGCTGCAGGAATGGCTCGGGGTCAAAGAAGGCGTGCTCAATCCCGAAGGATCTCCCAACGTAGTGGAAGCGGACAGGGAGCGGATACGCCTGGCCATCCAAAAAGCGCTCGAACCAGGCGGGCCAGGCGAAATGGACGAAGTCTTTACCGTGATCAACCGTCACACAGGACAAAAGCGGATCATCCGCACCAATGGAAGAACAATTGTAAGTAATGAGGGTAAGCCGCTGGTGTTAACCGGCACCGCACAGGACGTCACCATCCAGCAGGAGTTGCAGATGGCGCTTGAAAACGAAGTGCAGCTACGGACCCGGGAGCTGGCTCAGTCCAACCAGGAGCTGCTTCGCTCCAATGAAGAGCTGACACAATTTGCCTATATCGCCAGCCACGACCTGCAGGAGCCTTTGCGCAAAATACAAATGTTCACCAGCGTGCTTGGCAAGAGCTACGAAGTCCCTAAATCACTGGTTCAGACCATTTCAAAAATTCAGAACAGCACCGGCAGGATGTCAGCGCTGATCCGCGATCTACTGGACTTTTCGCAGCTCTTAAAAGGGGATAAATTGTTCGGGCAGGTCGATCTGAACGAGGTGGTTTATGAAGTCCAAAGGGACTATGAGCTGATGGTCGCAGAAAAAGGCGCTTTGTTTCATGTTGAGAATATGCCAACAGTGCAGGCCGTGCCCTTTCAGATGCAGCAGCTTTTCTATAATCTGATCGGTAATGCATTAAAGTTCGCTGGAGCAGATAACGGCCCAGTCATTCACATCTGCTGCCGCAGAGAGGAAGAAATGTCAGAGGAAACAGGAGATTTATTTAAACACCGGCGTATTTACCATATCACCGTAAGTGATAACGGCATTGGTTTTGAACAGGAGTATGCCAACCGTATTTTTGAAGTGTTCAAGCGCCTGCACAGCCGGGAGCAGTATGCGGGCACAGGTATCGGGTTGGCCCTTTGCAAACGGATCGTTGAAAATCACCGGGGGAGGATTTGGGCTGAAAGCAGTCCGGGTCAGGGTGCCCGTTTTCATATCCTGCTGCCGGCGGATAGTCCATGATCAAAGAGATCTCCTGATCAGGTGCAATTCCTCTTCAAGTTCCACATTGCGCTGCTCCATCCCGTTGATCATAGCGATCAGATCCCTGTTCTTCTTTTTCAACTGCATGAGGCTGACTACCTGCTTGGCCAGGTGCTTCAGGGCCGTGATCTGAAAAAGCGTAAGGGTATGCTCCTGGTCGTCGATCACACAGAGGGAACCCAGTGCATGGCCGCTTTCATCTACCAGCGGCATGCCGGCATAAAAAATGACGTGGGGATCGCCGGTTACCAGGGGATTGGCTGCGAAGCGTTCATCTTTCCGGCTGTCAGGGATTATAAAGACTTCACCGGGATTTTGAATGGTGTGGACACAAAAAGCATACTCTTTCGGCGTCTCTTTTACTTCCAGGCCCTTGGCAGATTTGAACCACTGTCTTTTGTCGTCCAGCAAGCTAATGAGAGAAATAGGAGTGCCGCAGATCTGGGACGCCAGGGAGGTAAGATTATCATAGTCTTCTTCGGGTAAAGAATCCATGATGTCATATTCTTTCAATGCCTGAAGCCGCTCTTGTTCATTGGTTTTCTGGTTCATGCCTTGATATGTGTGTAAAGGTTTGGTAAGAGGCAAATATAATCTACTTTGGAAAGCAGTGGGATAGGGTTTATACTGATTGAGTACCGACTGCCATAACAGATCAGTCTAAACTTATTGAGACCCCATCCCACAGGCAGGGTACGCCATTTGCTTGATCATCCATACAAACCAAAAAAAACATAACAGGCGAAAAGAAAAACGCCTCCTGCGTTCCGCCTGCGGTCTAACTTTATAATAAATTTGTTTTCAAAAGCATTATTGGACCCATTGGCCAAAAAGTTGCTTTTAAAAAACATAGATAGGATATTAAAGTCGAATGCTGGATTGTGCTTTACCTTATTAGCATCCTAATTGCATTTAACTACATATATTTACTTACTCCTTTACGAGTGATTTATTTGATTTGGCTCTTCAGTCACCCGGGTTTTGGATTGATTTTGCGCTGACTCCAAAATACCCTTATATCAATTTGGTTTTATGGCAAACAAAAATCCGGTGAAGCAATTGCAGGAAAAGCCTGGTAAGAGTGAATTTTTAATCGTAGGCATCGGTGCGTCTGCAGGCGGTATACAGGCGTTGCAGGAATTCTTCGGGAATGTGCAGAAAGATTCGGGTATGGCGTACGTGGTAATACTGCATCTTTCACCGGATCATGACAGCCAGTTGGCGGAAATACTGCAGCGGGAAGTTAAGATACCCGTGGCGCAGGTTACGGAGAGGGTACACATCAAGCCAAACCACATTTATGTTATCCCGCCCAACATGCACCTCACCATGGAAGACGGGTATATCGCCGTTACGGGAAATACGGTGATTGAAGAACGCCGTGCACCCGTCGACATCTTTTTTCGTACGCTGGCCGATGAGCATGGGCCAAGAGCTGTTGCAGTTATCTTATCCGGTACGGGAGCCAATGGTTCAATGGGTTTAAAAAGAGTTAAAGAAAGAGGCGGCGCCTGTTTCGTGCAAACTCCGCACGAAGCCGAATTCAGCGAAATGCCCCGCAATGCCATTGCCACGGAGATGGTGGATGAAGTGATGTCCGTTTCAAAAATCCCGGAGAAAATCCTTTTATTCAAAACCAACCTTGGCACCGTTGAAATAACGGAAGATGCAGAGAAAAGACCGGAAGAACAGCAGCAGGCTTTGCGCGAAATATTTACGCAGCTGCGCCTGCGTACCGGCCATGATTTCAGCAATTATAAACGCCCCACACTCCTTCGCCGCATAGAACGGCGCGTCAACATCCGCAATTTGCCAGACCTTCCGGCTTATGCCAAATATTTTTTAGACAATGCAGATGAGTCGATGGCTTTGCTGAAAGACCTGCTGATCTCAGTTACCAATTTCTTTCGGGATAAGAAACCTTTTGAAATAATCGAGCAGGAAATTCTGCCTAAAATCTTTAAAGATAAAACCGGTAATGACCAGGTGAGAATTTGGGTGGCAGGCTGCGCGACCGGCGAAGAAGCTTATTCTCTTGCCATGCTGTGTATGGAAAAAACCATGAGCATAATTGATGCACCCAAGGTGCAAATTTTTGCAACGGATATTGATGAGCATGCCATTGCCGTGGCAAGAGAAGGTTTATACACATTGAACGATGTAGCCGATGTAAGCCCTGAAAGACTGCGCCATTTCTTTATCAAGGAAAATGATTATTATCGGGTGCGCAGGGAGATAAGGGAGATGGTGCTTTTCGCCACGCATAATTTTTTGAAAGACCCGCCTTTTTCACACCTTGATTTGATTGCCTGCCGCAACGTAATGATCTATTTAAACAGCATAGCGCAGGAAAGGGTGATAGAAACTTTTCACTTTGCCTTAGTACCCGCCGGTTATCTTTTTCTCGGCACTTCCGAAACGGTAGATGGCGCCCACGATTTGTACGCCGTGTACAGCCGCGAAAACCATATTTTTCAAAGCAGGCAGGTAAAGGCAAAATCATACCCCGTTCCTGAATTGAGGCCGTATTTGCACACTGACAGGCGCAAAAATGAAACGCCGTCGCAGCCTGTGCAAAGCAAGTTGCATGAACGCATCTCCTACGGTGACCTGCACCGGCAATCGCTGGAAGAGTATGCACCGCCCTCCCTGATAGTAAACGAAGAATACGATATACTGCACCTTACTGAAAACGTTGGAAAATATTTGCGTTTTGCAGGTGGAGAACCATCCCAAAATTTACTGCAAGTAATTAAGCCCGAGTTGAGGCTTGAACTTCGCTCTGCTTTATACCAGGCCGGACAACATCAAATACCTGTGCAGGCAACCAGATTGAGAATAGGTATTGACAAAGAGACGGAAACTATCAATATACATGTTCGACCCGTATTGGGTACTGGTGACAAGGCGAAAAGATTTTTCCTCGTGTTGTTTGAACCGGCGGATGAAAATGGCCAGCAACAAGTTACATTATCCAACAGTGAGCCGGTAGCCAAGCAGTTAGAAGAAGAGTTGATATGGCTGAAAGCTCAGTTGCGTGCATCCAACGAACAGAATGATTTGCATGCAGAAGAAATGAAAGCCAGCAACGAAGAATGGCAGGCAATGAATGAAGAGTTGCGTTCCGCCAATGAAGAACTGGAAACGAGCAAGGAAGAGCTGCAAAGCATCAACGAAGAGATGCGCACCGTAAACCAGGAGCTGAAGGTAAAGATTGGAGAAACCAGCATTGTCAGTAACAACTTGCGAAACCTGGTAAAGTCAACTGACATTGGTACAATCTTTCTTGACCGGAGCTTAAAAGTGGTATTTTTTACGCCTTCGGCAAGAGAAATATTTAACCTGATTCCGGCAGATTACGGCAGGTCATTATCAGACATTACCAGCAACCTGGAACACACCGGATTATTGCATGACGCTGAAACTGTTTTGGATAAGCTTACAACAATTGAAAAAGAACTGCGCTTGAAAAGCGGTGCTGTTTACCTCATGCGAATTACGCCTTACCGTACGGATGAAGACCGCATCAAAGGCGTGGTGATAACCTTTCTCAACATCACCGCCCGCAAGCAGGTAGAAGAAGAAGTGAAGAAAAGCGAACAGCGCCTGCAGCGCATGGTAAATGTGCCCCAGGTAGGTGTGCTTACATTCAATCACCAGGGCGTAATGCTTCATGCCAACGATGCGTTTTTGGAAATGCTTGGCTTCACGCGTGAAGAGTTTAATGCAAGGCAGTTCAACTGGCGCGATTTCACACCCGTCGAGTATGTGGAGGCCAGTATGAACATTTTAAAACAGCTGGAAAAAACCGGGCGCGGCGGACCTTATGAGAAAGAATATTTTGCAAAAGATGGCTCGAAGATTTGGTTGATGTTTGTCGCCGCTGATTTGGGTGACGGAACAATAGTGGAATACGCCGTTGATATTAGTGCCCGTAAAAAACTGGAAGGCACGTTGCGTATTTCTGAGGAAAAATACCGCACGATGTTCGAGACAATGGCGGAAGGTTTTGGCATGTGTGAACTGATCCGGGACGAAACAGGCAAGGCAGTTGACTGGCAGTTTCTTGAGCTCAACCCAGCTCTTGAAAAACACACGGGCATGAGAGTTGAGACGTCTGTTAACCGTCCTTTCAGTGAATTGTTTCCCGGGGTGGACAGACGTTACTGGGTAGAGCTGTATGCTGATGTAGTTGACAACAAAACCATCAGGACTTTCGAAAATTATTGGGCTCCGATTGACCGCTGGCTCGCAGATACTGCAACCCCTGTAGGAAACGATCGCTTCAATATCATTTACGAAGATGTGACAGAGCGCAAAAACAATGAACAGCGCCAGGCATTTTTGCTGAAGTTCAGTGATGCAATAAGACCGCTTACGGACCCGAAAGAAATCCGTTCCACCGCTATGCAGCTTCTGGGTGAACACCTGGGTGTAAACCGTGCCGCTTATGTGGATGCGGTAAATAAGCCGGATACGATGAAAGTAATTTCTGATTACACCCGGGATGTAGAACAATGGGTGGGTATGATCAGCCTGAGCGATTTCGGCGCTGCTCTCGGGAAAGACTTTACCGAAGGTAAAACGGTTGCTATCGCTAACATTCAAACCGATGAAAGATTTGCCGATAGCCGCAGCACATACACATCACTTGATATCGCCGCCGCCGTTGGTGTACCGTTACTTAAAAACGGGCAGGTGGTGGCAGCTATGGGCGTTCACAACAAAACACCCCGTAACTGGGCAACGCACGAAATAAGCATAATAGAAGAAGTAGCCGAACGAACCTGGGCTGCTGTAGTAAGAGCCAAAGCAGAAGAATCCCTGCGCGAAAGCGAAGCGCGGCTGTCGGCAGTATTTGACGTTGCGCCTGCGGGTCTTGCCCTTGCGGATGCATCTGGTAAAATCTTACGCTTCAATAAAGCCCTCCACCGCATTTGGGGCTCGCCTCCTATGCCGGAAAGCACCGAGCAATATGCTGAATGGAAAGCCCGTTGGGCTGACACCGGCGAGCCTTTGAAGGCAGATGATTGGGCAATGGCAAGAGCACTGAACACCGGTGAGATTGTGCCTGGAGATGTAGTGAAAATAGAGCGCTTCGAAGGCGGCAGCGCCATTATCATCAATGCAGCGGCACCAATCCGCGATGCGGCCGGAAATATTATAGGCGGTATAGTGGCTGAAGTTGACATTACCGCGCAACAACAGGCAGAAACCGCGTTGCGTGAAAGTGAAGAAACATTCCGCTCGTATGTAACGGCCAGTTCTGACATTATTTACAGGATGAGTGCAGACTGGAAGACGATGTACAGCATGGATGGAAAAAATGTTTTATCGCATGCTTCCAACACTACTAACTGGATGGATGATTATATACCCAACCATGAAAAGGAAAGGGTGCAATCAGCTATTGATAAGGCCATATCTGCAAAAACTATGTTTGCACTGGAACACGAGGTGATTAATACGGATGGCAGTTTATCGTGGGTTTACTCCCGTGCAGTACCGCGCCTGGACCGACAAGGCAGAATTGTTGATTGGACAGGTGCTGCAAGCGATACCACCGAACGCAAGGAAGCAGAAAAAGCATTGCGTGAAAGTGAAGAAAGGCTGCGCCTTGCTACTACCGCCGCTAACATTTATTCATGGGAATATAATGCTAACACCGGCACTTATTCTTTTTCAGAAAACGCTGCCGCCATTCTTGGTGTAAGCCGATTGCCGCATAACGCTGAAGACAGTTTTAAATTGGTATATCCTGAAGATAAAAAACTCATAAAAGATCAGCTGGAAACATCAATTAAAGAAGGCAAAGGCTTTCATGTTGATTTCCGCTCGGTTAAAGAAAACGGGGATATCATATGGCTAAGCGTTCAAACTACCGTGATCACAGATGCAACCGGCAAAGCCAGCCGTTTGTTGGGTATTGCCCAGGATATAAGTGAACGGAAAAAAGGTGAAGAAGCTTTACGCGGAAGCGAAGAACGGTTGCAAAAAGCTACCCAAATCGAAACGGTAGGTGTTGTATTTTTTGATGATGAAGGCAGCATATTACAAGCTAACCAGGCTTTCCTTGACATGAGTGGCTATACGATAGAACAGGTTCATGATCTACATGTAAGACTAAAGGATATAACACCTCAGGAGTGGGTGCCCGTCATGGAAAAGGCAGTGCATGAAATAACGACCAAAGGAATAACCAGCCCCTACGAAAAAGAGTTGATACGTTATGACGGCTCCCGCTTTTGGGCTTTATGCGCAAAAGCACGTATAGGTGAAAATGATAATGTGGAATACATAATAGATGTAACCAAACGCAGGCAGGCAGAAGAAGCTTTATATCAATCAGAGGAAAGATACCGCATCGCCCTGCAATCTGCAGACATGGCTGCCTGGGACTGGAACATTAAGGACGACCGAATAATCTGGAACGACCAGCATTTTTACCTGTTTGGTGTAATGCCCACTGATGAAGAATTGAGAAGTAGTTATTTTCTTGAATTTGTTCGTAAGGATGATTTAAGCAGGATAGCAGACTCGCTGGTACATGCCATTAAAGAAACGGGTATTTACCGGGAAGAATTCCGCATAATACGTACCGGTGACAGAAAGTTGCGTTGGATGAGCGGCTACGGAAAAGCCGTTACAAAAGAAAACGGTAATGCAACCCGCATGATTGGTGTAATGTATGATATTACCGAACGCAAAAAGCTGGAGCAGCAGAAAGAAGATTTCATAAGTATTGCAAGCCATGAGTTAAAAACGCCGGTTACCAGCATAAAGGCTTATGCGGAAGTATTGCATGAAATGTTTGAAGAATCAAATGATGCATCCAGCGCAGCGCTTATGGAAAAAATGGATACGCAGGTTGACCGTTTAATCGACCTCATAAGGGCCCTGCTGGATACATCAAAACTTTCTGAAGGTGAACTGTCATTAAACTTTGAGAAGTTTGATTTGCATAATTTAATCGAAGAGCGCGGACAGGATTTGCAGCGATTATCCTTGTCCCATAATCTCGTTTTACCAAACGCAAAAGAAACATTTGTAACGGCGGATCGTGAGCGCATCGGGCAGGTGCTTACCAATCTTATTTCCAACGCCATCAAATATTCACCCAAAGGCGGTGATGTGATCATTGGCTTGAAAATGATAACGGGTGCTGTACAGGTGAGCGTGAAAGATAACGGAATGGGAATTCCTAAAGAGTTGCATGAGAAAGTGTTTGAACGTTTCTTCCGCGTGAAAACAGAACAGATGAAAAATTATCCAGGAATGGGTTTGGGCTTGTACATTACTGCTTATATTGTGCAAAAGCATGGCGGTAAGATATGGTTAGAAAGTAAAGAGGGAGAAGGCACTACGTTTTATTTTACGCTGCCAGCAAATGACTGAAACGTTGAACAAGAGCCTGTAAAAAAACCGTGTGCAGCATGATCATCTGATCTGACAATAATCTGTCTATTATATTTTTGAATAACTGCTTCCGGCTATGCTTAGTTTAGACAATTAGCGTTAGTGGTATTACTCCAGTTTCATTCTTTCCGTCATGACATCCCAGTGTGCAATCACCAGCTCAAAGCGTTCTTTTTCTTCCTTTGACAGTCTTTCCAGATCGGGATAGAGTTTCTTTTTGTACGGAGCAGTGAGATCGTGGTCAAAAGCCGCCTGACTGTTTTTGTAAACTACTGTTACTTTGAAATCCCAACGGGTGTCTTCCCCGCTGTGCAGCCGTGGCTTATCGGCTGTGATGCTGATGATGTCACCTTTTTTCTGTGCTTCCTTGTCAAGGGGAAGATGGTTCTTCTTCCACAAAGATATAAACTCGTCAGCATGGCCCCACTTGATCTTGTAATAGCTTTCTATGATGAATGGCTCATCCTCTGCATGCTGCTGTGCTACGCCTTTCCCATATATGATCAAACAGATCGGCATCAGAATGACTTGCATGAAATTTTTCATATTGTAAAAGAGATAGATTTGGCACATCCCTGCTTTTAAAAATTATATATAATAGGAAACATAATACCCCCTTCGCCAAACACCCGAGACATTTACACCACTCCGGTGCACGGTTTGCCCATGGAAAAAGACCAGGTCGCCCGCATCCAGCCTGGGCAAACACCAATTAAAGTGGGCATAGGGCTGCAGATCAGTGTCATTGAGGTAACGCGGCTCCTGCGGATCCGTAAGCAGCGAGCGGTGGGTACCGGGAAGAAACTGGAGACCTCCGTTTGCCCTATCCGACGAATCAATGGCGAGCAGGCAGGTGATGGAGGTATGGCCCCATTTCGTCCACCACGACTGGTCCTGGTGGGCGCCATAGCCGGTTTGCCCGGGGGCTTTGAAGATCAGCTTGTCCTTCAGGTGATAGATTTGTTCATCACCAAGAAACCTTTTGACGCGGCTTGTGATGCGTTCATCCCAATTGACCTGATCAAAAAGGGACGAATGGGGCCCCACCGGATCAATACGCTCCGGCAGGTTTTCGTTCCAGGGAAACTTGCGGTATTGCACCAGCGCCCGGTTGCAAGGGTGGAGCAGCCGCTGCACTTCTACTTCGAGCGCTGCCATCTCGCGGTGAGAGAACCCTTTTTTAATTACTACAAATCCTTTGTTTGTAAACTCCAGCATTTCTGCCTGTGAAACTGTTGGAATATAAGAAGCTGTATTCACTTGTCATTCGTTTGATGGGATGCTGTTGCAGCCCCCTTTAAAATAATTATTGCTGTACCGGAACTACAATCTTTCTGTCATCAACTGGTACGATTTTAAAATTTACATCATATACTTCTTTTAAAAACTGAACATCATAATGCCCCTGTCCACCGGGTGGATATACCACCGTTTTGTGCCGCATAAAATAAAAATGATCGGCATGCAGGAAGGCCAGGTTGGGATCGTGCATGATGGCAATGATGGTATAGCTGCTCCGCGAAAGCCTTTTGAGATGCCCCAGCAGCTGCGTCTGGTGGTATACATCCAGGTGATTGGTAGGCTCATCCAGAATGATCACGGAAGGATTCTGCACCAGGATGCGGGCAATCATCACCAGCTGCTGCTCTCCGCCGGAAAGTTCGGTATAGGCCCTACCTGCCAGATGATCTATACCCAGTTCCGCCATAGCCCTGTTCACCCTCCCTGAATCCTCCTTCGATGGACGGATGCCCGAAAAAGCAGCCCGTCCCGTGAGGATCACATCGCGTACCTGAAATGGAAATACCGCTTTGTGAAACTGCGGCAGAAAACCGATCAGCCTGGCCCGTTCGCCGTATGACAGGAAATTGGTTTCCTTGCCCAGCAACTTTACCGAACCGCTGCTGTGTCTGAGCAGGCCGGCAATAATGTTGAACAATGTCGATTTGCCGCTCCCGTTCCTGCCCAGCAATACCGAGAACCGATGGGCAGGGAATTGCAGGTTGATGTTCTGCAGTACCGGTTGCTCGCCGTAAGCAAAGGAAAGGTCAGCGATCTGTATAGAGTTTTCCGTGTGCATGCTATACCCAGTTGATCTTATTTTTTTTCATGAGAAAAATGAAGAACGGTGCGCCCAGCAGCATGGTAAAAATGCCGATCGGGATTTCAAACTGCAGCATGCTGCGCGAGAAATTGTCGATCAGCAGCAGGAAAGAACCCCCGAAAAAAATATTGGCCGGTATGGCCCGCCGGTTGTCCGGTCCTACCAGCATGCGCACCATATGCGGCACAAACAGGCCGTACATGCTGATGATACCGGCCGCGGCTACTGATGCGGTGGTTACCAGCGTAGCCAGGGCGATCAGCAAAAACTTGTCACGGTTCGGGTTCACCCCCACCGCCTTGGCTTCATCATCACCCAGCGATAAAAGGTTCAGCCGCCAGCGGAGGATGTAAATGCCGATCACTCCTACCCCCACCGGTATCACCGCCTGGTTGAACTTAGACCAGGAAGCATGGTGCAGGTTGCCCATGGTCCATTGCACAATGGCCTGGAGCTTGAACGGGTCGCTGATAAACTGCACGATGGTAAGCAGGGCGGTAAAGATACCCGACACGATCATGCCCGATAAAATGATCGATACGATAGAAGCGTTGGCCCGCGAAGCAGCAAACAAGTAGGCGAGCAGCACCGATACAACACCAAATACAAAGGCCGACAGGTTGATCGACAGCAGCGGAAAAGCGATGGCCAACGCCGCCCCGAAAGCCGCTCCCGAAGAGATGCCCAGCACATACGGGTCTACCAGCGGGTTGCGGAAGATGCCCTGCAGGCTGGCGCCCGACGTGGCCAGTCCGGCCCCGATCATAAAGGTGAGCAGCACCCGCGGCAGCCGGATGTTGCGGATGATGCCGACCACCAGGGCCGGCCTGGAGTCCGCTTCCACACCCATCCCTTTGAGCAGCCTGGCCGCCGTGGTGGTATAGTCGCCCAGCTGCAGGTCGGGTGAAGGACCGATCATCAGCGATACCAGCAGCAGGGGCAGCGGCAGGCCGTAGATCAGTATCCAGGCAAGGTTTTTTTTCATAGCAGAAGTTTTAATCCCCGTTCTCCGTAGAGGTGCAGGATGATGTCGCGCTTGTCCGCTTCCAGCTCGCGGTCGTTGTACGCACCGTAGCACCAATGGCTGAGGGCAACAGAGGCGTACAGGATTTTAAGCGTATGCGTATTGTAAAAAAATGCGGGCTCCATCGATTTCACCATCCGGTTACGCACCGCCTTGAGCGAGGTGAGTTCCGTCATCGCGTATACATCCACCGGCTTGCTGCCCCAAAGCACGATCAGGTCGGGATTCCAGTGGAGCAGTGTTTCCGCATTGACATTGGGTTGGTCGACCGGGGAGCGGCATACATTGACCGCACCGGCCAGCTCGATAAAGGAATTGATCATGCTGCCAGTGCCGGAAGTAGAGAGAATGCGTCCGCCCGACCAGGCATAGTACACCTTTTTTTTAGGCCGGATGTTGTTGGTATACTGCTGGATTTTTGCAAACTCCGCTTTGGAGTAATTCACGATCTGGGCGGCCCTGGCCCCGGTGCCCGTCAGGTTTCCGATGTCGAGCGTTTCCTTGTAGATCTGTTCGTAGGTCTCCGATGCCACGGCATAGACCGTGATACCGATGCTTTCCAGCATATCGATCGCATCCGCCTGCCCGGCACTGATGATTACCAGATCGGGATGGAGCGCGGCGATGGTTTCGATGTTGCTGGCCTGCCAGCTGCCGGGGGCGGCGATCTGTTTGCGCCTGATCCGCTCATCGATCTTTGCGTAAGCTTCATAGTATTCCGGGTCGGTGTAGATATTGGCCGGTATGCCCACGATGCCCGTTTCCGCACCCAGCATATACAGCGCATCAAACGACCCGTTGAACAGGCAAACCACCCGCCGGGCCGGGGTTTCCAATTGCACCGTCTTACCCCGCAGATCCCTGACCGAAATGGTATAGTGCTTCTGTAGGGGCTGCACAACGGACCCGCCGCATGCCGACCATAGCAGCCAGCCGGCACAAATACAAAAGAGGCGTATGAACATAAGCGTGTGTTTGACCAGTTTACAAACTATACGACATGGCCAGCCTTCCATACCTGGGCGCATTTGGAACCCAGTAATACAGGCCGTTGCGGTACCAGGGAGTGGCTACCAGCTTGCGGTCGGTGAGGTTGTTGACCAGCAGGTTGATGCCAATGTTCTTATGGTGCCAGTTCACACCCCCATCAAGCCGGAAATAATCCGGCGTCCTGTGCGGGGTAGCCGTGGTATAGCGCTCGCCACGGCCGCCCATGTACTGGTAGCCGAGCGACAAGCCAAAACCCTTGAGCCTGGCGGGCAGGTTGTAGTTCAGCCAGGTGTTCTGGATGTTTTTTACATACATCGGCGTCCGGGCCCCTACCAGGGTGGGATTGATGTCGTGGGTAACCTTGGAATCGTTGTAGGCCCAGTTGATGATCATGCTCAGGCCCTTTATTAACTCACCCTTGATGTCAATGTCCAGTCCACGGGAGCGGCTGGCTCCTATTTCCTCGCGGTAGATGGTGCCAGGAATATTCTGGACGATGTGCTTTCGGTCAATCGAGTAAAACGAGATGGTCGAATTCCATTTGTCGCCGGCCCAGTCCTTCTTTACACCCACATCAAAGATGCGTCCCTGCAACGGCTCAATAGCGTCGCCGGCCTTGTAGGTGGTGGCACCATTCGATACTACCGCAATGCCCTTGACACCGGTTTGCGGCTGAAAGGTATTGTCGAAAAGCGCGTAGACCGACAGGTTCGGGTTGATGGAATAATTAAGCCCGATGCGCGGCGTAACCGGAACATCGGAAGATGAGGTGGTGGCCCCCGATACCACATTTTTTGTTTGGAGGGAGGTAGCCCGCGCGCCCAAGGTCAGCCGCAGCTTGTCGCGCAGCAGGAGCAGCTCATCCAGGGCATAGAAGGAAACATACTCCGCTTTCTGGTACGTGTTGCCGGCCTTCACGCCGCCAGGCGTAGAATAGTTGGGTACCTGGGCGCCGTACACCGGGTTGTTTACATCGAGCGGGTAATAGACCAGCGCACCGCCGCTGGTTTTGTTGTATTCTACGTATGAATCGCCGTAAAACCGCTTTTGGTTGGCGTCGAAGCCGCCCAGGAAATTGTGCTGTACCGCACCGGTGCGGAAACGGCCATTTACAAACGCCTGCTGCGAGTACACGATGTAGCGTGTAAGGTCGTACTTAGGATTGCGCAGCAGGACGTTCGGGTTGCTGCTGTTAACCCCTGTTACCCACATGTAGGCGCCTTTGCTGTCGTTCTGGATATAGGAGCCGCGCACAGTGAGCGACCAGTCCTTACTCAACTGCGAGTTATAGGTCAGAAATAAGTTCTGGTCGATAGGATGATAGGGCGTGAGGCTGTTTTCGTGAATTGAAAAATCTTTCGGCAGCGAGCCAAAGCCACCCGGTGTCATGATGATCGGGCTTTGCATGGCATAGCGGAACTGCTGGTAGATATATTCGGCAGAAATATAGGTATGTTTGCTGAGCTGGTATTTCAGCGCGGGCGCCACCAGCCAGCGGTCGTTGAAATCGAATTTTACGAACGACCGGCTTTTCATGCCCATGGCGTTGAGCCGGTATTGCAGCTTGTTTTCCTTGTCGAAGCTGCCGTCCAGGTCAATCGCGGCACGGTAAAAATCAAAGCTGCCCAGCATGGCATTGAAGGTATAGCTGCGGCTGCCGGTGGGTTGTTTGGTCATTACATTGAATGTACCGGCCGGATCGCCGATGTTGTTCATAAACATGGATGGGCCCTTGATAAACTCCACCCGCTCGATAATGGACGCATCTTCGGGTACCGGGCCGCGGTACAAGGGCGTGAGGTCTATGCCGTTGCGAAGAGAGGAGATTTGTCCGCCCCGCATAAAGATGTTTGGTCCCAGGTTATTGGACACTTCCTGCCGTACAATACCGCTCACGTTGCGCGTGATGCCATCGGTAGTATTGAAGGCAGCCTGGTCGCGGATCACCGACGGACCGATGATCTGGATATTCTGAGAAAGCTGCGCCAGCGGCGTTTGTACGCGCAGCGCACTGGAAACGTTGTTGGTTGTGTATTTCCGGTAATACCTGCCGGCCACCACGACCTCTTTCAGGTCTTCTTGCCTGATGGTATCGGGCTGGTTGGTCTGGGCCTTGCCGGTGGTAAAATGCAGGGCCAGGACTATAGAAAGCAATAGATAATTCCTCATCCTGTTGAGTTGAGTAGAAAAGAAATATGATTTGGATGCGAACCGGGCAGTTCTATTGTTGCTGAACAGGTGATAGGGCGCTTAGTTTTTGCTATACTGTTTGGGCGCTATCTTATGCCATATCTCTGGCATGTTCCACGCTGGGCACGATCTCTCCAAAGCAGAAAAGACCATCGTTGATCAAGCTTATTGCTCTGATTGTCTGCGGATGATTCTGTTATAATTTTGCAATTGTAAACCAGGACAGTATCGCCCAAGGATCATGGAAGTTCCGAAAGCGACTATACAGAATAACAACAGGGAAACCGGATGAATCAAAGTATCAACCATCCTCTTTTACAATAAATTAATCGCCTCCATGCAACAAAAAGAAGTGTGCTAAGCTTTTGGGGGAGGAAGCTGGATAGATAGCGTGATAAAGGGAAGATTGATTGAATGGAACCCGTTGTAGTTTATACCGCCAACGTGATTATAAAGCGGAAAACGGTATTGAACAGGGAGGTAAATATCATCGGTCATCTTCACAAGCGGAGTACTTTTTTCCTGACCGTCTTCACCGGCAGTCTTGGCGATCTGGTAATGCACGTGGTCCTTGCCTTGCTGGTGGTGCATTGTTGTGAGGTGCTCCTGTTCAAAAAAGGCGTGTGCCATTAGATCAGACACCCAAATGGTGAGCGGCTTGCAGCTGGCAGCCAGGTAAATCAGCAGAAGGTAATATGCAGTTGCGCTTTTCAAGATGGTATGGTGAGCAAGATAGTAATTTTAGTATAGTTGAGAAAGCCTAAAATCATCATGTACGAATATAATGAGTTGGTAGATTGAGTAGTAAAAATTGAGGCCAATCAAAGGAATTTAGGGGTGAACTCCGAAGGACTATCCAACTGAAAAGAAAAATCTATCCATAACTGCTGCCAGCATTTGCATACACTTTTAAATTGAAATTAGCCGGCTTTGAATAAAATAATCAGTAGACAACAGTGTATTACCTTTGAAGATCCGCCTGCACAAAATAACTAATCCACATCCTGTGCAAAACTTATCCGCCGTCCTAAAAAATCTACTTCTACATTCGTTTCAGTTCTTGCAAATAGTTTGTTGCGGTGCAGACTGATTTTTTTTCAGTCTGCTTAAAAGGGAACCGTGTGCAATTCACGGGCTGACGGGCAACTGTAAGTAACAGCAACATTGGGCCACTCTTTTTCATGTCCATTGTCCCTGCCTCCAAGGCGGGATGAGAAGGACCGGCGCAATGGTTACGAGCCAGGAGACCTGCCGCATGCAACCACTTGTTTGGAACCTTCCCGATCAAGGTACCGGCAGAGATATCCCACCCCGCGCCCCGGCCAGGCCCCGGTGTTCCTGTCTTTTGTCGTACCGCAGTGTTCACATTCAAACAAATCACCATGCAGTACGAAAACGAACCACTTCTTAAAGAAAACAACGACCGTTTTGTCATCCTTCCCATCAATTATCCTGAGATATGGGAGCAGTACAAAAAGCACGAAGCCTCCTTCTGGACGGCAGAGGAGATCGACCTGAGCAGCGATCTCAAAGACTGGGCCTCGCTCAGCGACGGCGAACGGCATTTCATCTCCCATGTGCTGGCCTTCTTTGCCGCCAGCGACGGCATCGTGAACGAGAACCTTGCCGTCAACTTTATGAGCGAAGTGCAATTGCCCGAAGCAAGATGCTTCTATGGCTTTCAGATCATGATGGAAAATATCCACTCGGAAACCTACGCGCTGCTCATTGACACGTATATCAAAAACCCGGAAGAAAAGCATCGCCTCTTTCATGCCATTGATACAGTACCGGCTGTGAAGAAAAAAGCTGAATGGGCCCTTCGCTGGATCTCCAACGGCTCCTTCGCCGAGCGGCTGGTGGCCTTTGCAGCGGTGGAAGGCATCTTTTTCAGCGGCAGTTTCTGCTCCATCTTCTGGCTCAAGAAAAGGGGCCTGATGCCCGGCCTCACGTTCAGCAATGAACTCATCAGCCGAGACGAGGGCCTGCACTGCGAGTTTGCTTGCCTGCTCTACGGCATGCTGCAGCAAAAGCTTACGCAAGCGCAGGTATACGACATCATTGGCAACGCGGTAACCATCGAAAAGGAATTCATCACAGAAGCCCTTCCTGTCAAGCTGATCGGCATGAACGCTGCATTGATGCAGCAATACATCGAGTTTGTGGCTGACCGCTGGCTGGTGGCCCTCGGCTACCCGAAGATGTTCGGGGCTGCCAATCCCTTCGACTTCATGGAAATGATCTCCCTGCAGGGTAAGACCAACTTCTTCGAGAAGCGCGTCGGCGATTACCAGAAAGCCGGCGTGCTGGCCACCAAGGAAGCGCAGAGCTTTTCACTGGAAGAAGATTTCTAACCATAACCCATCAAAACCAACATCATGTACGTCATTAAAAGAAACGGCAACAAAGAAGCCGTCCGCTTCGATAAAGTCACTGCCCGTATTGAGAAACTCTCGTACAGCTTAAGTCCCCTGGTAGACATATACGAGGTGGCCAAAAAGACCATTGAAGGTATCTACGAAGGTGTGCCTACCACCGAATTGGACAACCTCGCCGCCGAGACGGCCGCCTCACTCACTACCCGCCACCCCGACTATGCCCTCCTGGCCTCACGCATTGCGGTGAGCAACCTGCACAAAAATACCACCAAGCGCTTTTCTGCCACCATGCGCAAGCTGCATGGATATGTCAATCCGGCTACCGGGAAAAAAATGCCCATGATCGCCGATGATGTGATGGACATCATCAACGAGCATGCTGAACTGCTGGACAGCTCTATCATCTACGACCGCGATTACGGCTTTGAATACTTTGGTTTCAAGACCCTGGAAAAGTCGTACCTGCTGCGCATCGACGGACGGGTGGCCGAACGCCCGCAGCATATGTACATGCGCGTGGCCGTCGGCATCCATAAGCACGACATTGAGAATGTCATCAAGACCTACAACCTGATGAGCGAGCGCTGGTTCACCCATGCCACCCCCACCCTGTTCAATGCCGGCACGCCCAAGCCGCAGATGTCGTCCTGCTTCCTGCTAACCATGAAAGATGACAGCATCGATGGCATCTATGATACGCTGAAGCAAACGGCGAAGATATCTCAGAGCGCCGGCGGCATCGGGCTGGCCATCCATTCGGTACGGGCCACAGGTAGTTACATTGGGGGCACAAATGGTACCAGCAACGGTATCATCCCCATGCTGCGGGTGTTCAACGATACGGCCCGCTATGTTGACCAGGGCGGGGGCAAGCGCAAAGGCGCTTTTGCCATCTACCTGGAGCCCTGGCATGCAGATGTGGAAGCGTTCCTCGACCTGCGCAAGAACCACGGCAAGGAAGAGCTGCGGGCCCGCGACCTGTTCTATGCACTCTGGATACCTGACCTGTTCATGAAACGGGTGCAGGAGAATGGTGACTGGAGCTTGTTCTGTCCCAACGAAGCGCCCGGCCTGCAAGACTGCTATGGCCAGGCCTTTGAGGCACTGTATGAGCGCTACGAGCAGGAAGGCAGGGCAAGAAAGACCATCAAAGCACAGGAACTGTGGTTCGCTGTTTTGGAAGCGCAGATCGAGACCGGCACGCCTTACCTGTTGTACAAGGACGCCGCCAACGGCAAAAGCAACCAGCAGAACCTGGGTACCATCAAGAGCAGTAACCTGTGTACAGAAATATTGGAGTATACCTCGCCCGAAGAAGTAGCCGTATGCAACCTGGCCTCCATCGCTTTGCCCCGGTTCGTGATCAACAACACCTTTGATCACCAAAAGCTCTATGAAGTGGCTTACCAGGTGGCCAAAAACCTGAACCGCATCATCGACGAAAATTATTACCCGGTAGAAGAAGCCAGGAGATCGAACCTCAGGCACCGGCCTATCGGACTGGGTGTGCAGGGACTGGCGGATGTGTTTATCCTGCTCAGGCTGCCATACGAAAGCGAATTGGCCAGGATGCTCAATAAGAATATCTTTGAAACCATCTATTTCGCTGCCATGACCGCAAGCAAAGACCTGGCAAAAGAGCAGGGGCCCTATGAAACGTTCGCCGGATCGCCTGTGTCAGAAGGTATATTCCAGTTCGATATGTGGGGTGTAGACCCAAGCGACCGCTGGGACTGGCAGACGCTCAAAAACGAAGTAATGCAGTACGGGGTGCGCAATTCGTTGCTGCTGGCGCCGATGCCAACTGCTTCCACCTCACAGATCATGGGCAACAACGAGTGTTTTGAGCCGTATACCAGCAATATTTATACAAGAAGGGTGTTGAGCGGGGAGTTCGTGATCGTAAATAAGCACCTGCTCAAAGACCTGGTACAGCTGGGACTATGGAACAATACCATGAAGAACAAGATCATCGCAGCCAATGGCTCGGTGCAGAATATAACGGAGATACCGGTCGACATCAAAGAATTGTACAAAACAGTATGGGAGATCAAACAGCGCACCATGATCGACATGGCGGCCGACCGGGGTGCCTTTATCTGCCAGTCGCAATCGCTGAACCTGTTCGTTGACAGTCCTACTACCGCCAAACTGACCTCGATGCACTTTTATGCCTGGAAGAAGGGATTAAAAACGGGTATGTATTATCTGCGCACCAAGGCGGCGGCGCAGGCAGTGCAGTTCACGGTAGAGAAGCAGCACCAGCAAACTA
Source organism: Williamsia sp. (assembly GCA_015069695.1). GTDB lineage: Bacteria > Bacteroidota > Bacteroidia > Chitinophagales > Chitinophagaceae > JADCRZ01. Next base: position 90,038 of record JADCRZ010000005.1, on the reverse strand, counting down.
CAGCACAGCAACCGGATACGGATGAAGAGCCGGCAGGACCTGGCTGCACTATGCAGGAAGGCTGTGTCACCTGCAGCGCTTAAGCGTTCCCACTACTCAAAAGACAGAAGGGACCTACTTCTTACCGGATCTCCCTTTTGTCTTTTGACGCTCATAAAGATCCGTATATTAAGTTTTGTTCCACAATTTGTTTTTGGCAAAAAAATATTGTCCCCGGTGCAATGCTCGCTTTGTCTGTAAAAGTGGCGACATTGACAAGTGCCAGTGTATGTCTGCACATTTGGATGAGGAAACCCGGAGGTTCATGGAAAAAACTTTTTCTGATTGTTTGTGCAGCTCATGACTGTTGCAAATTCAGCAAGTTGTCAAAACCGCCGGCGGCCAACTGTTCCCCGCTCAGAAGGAAATGATGATAGAAGGACTACATTACTATAAAGAGAATGGCAAATGGGTATTTACCGAATTAAATCACCTGTTGCGGGGATATTGCTGCAGACATGGTTGCAGGCATTGCGTATACGGATTTCCAAAAGATGCAAAATATGCAGAAACTTGAACCCATACCTGTATAATTTATATTATTTGACTTAATGCATCTTCCAGCACCTGTATCCCATAATACGGATCCAGATAGCAGACAAGTTTTGTAAGCGACTGCTTCAATTCCTTTTCCTCCAGCCAGGCATCTTTATAGCCCCAAGCAACCATCACGCTCCCTTCTTACGAACAGATAACCGCATCGAATATGATTAAATCATAAACCTATACTGATCTATTTCCTCTAATCACCTGCAAAATAACTGCTATTACTGCTATAACCAGCAGTGCATGAATCAATCCACCAGTGACATGAAATGCGAAATAACCAAGAATCCATGCAATTACCAGGATAACAGCAATGATGTACAATAGATTTCCCATGATGTTTAATGTTTATTAAAAGATAATTATAAAAAGGCAGGCGTTTACATCTCTGCAAAATGAAACTTGATCGACATAAGCAACTCGTAAAACATGTTGTAGATTATGCATTTGCCTTTTTTTACTCGTTTGCTTATTCACCGATTTCAGAGGTACTGGTCAGCTTGCAAAAATTAGAATGACCGGTAAATCATTCCCTACGTTGATTACAATAATTCGGACATCATCAAAACGATTTATAAATCTCATGTGTGGATCTTATTCGCTCAAAATATCAGCCAAACTACTCTATTTTATTTTGAAAAGTTCATTCAAGTTTTGAGGAAATTGGAGCAGCCCATATAATTAAATTTAAATGAAGGGCGCAAAGTGAAGAATAAATCTGGAGAAATTCTGAATTCGATAGTTTGTCAGCATGAGTAAGTATAGTTGCAACAAAACATATCTTGTGTTTGGTGTTCCGGTCTCACCATGCCACATTGGGCAAGTTTGAGAATTTTCATAAAAAAATGGAAGAAAATACCACACCTGTGCAAATAGATCTCACTGCTCCTGGTTCTCATTCTGCCATTTAAATATAATTACTCATCAATAAAATATGATTCATCTTTTCAATATACCTCTATTTGATCAACATGAATGATTGGCACAAGTTTTATGTTCATGAAGACAACTGAATTAAAAATGTAAGCAACATGCAAACGAGAACACTCCTCTTCATTTTCGTTACGGCATCTTTTCTCTCTGCAGCCTGTAATAAAAACGATGGTATCAAGATTGCCAACCACGACAGCAACAAAATGATGACTATTATGCACGCAATGATGAGTCAAATGGAGGCCATGACCAAGTCGAACGACCCGGAGGTTGATTTTGCCAAGATGATGACCATGCATCACCAAGGGGCCATCAACATGGCAAATCTTGAACTGCAGGCAGGAAAGAATGACTCCCTGAAAAGAACCGCCCAAAAGATCATCACAGAACAACAAGCGGAGATTCAACAATTCAATACCATCATATCAGGATTAACCGTCGACAATACCGATGCCTCATTCAGCGCCGAGCAATCAGAAAATATGATGAAAATGGGTAAAGTTTCCGATGCACAGTTGATTACTGATGACATCGACAACGATTTCGCGACCCTGATGATTGTCCATCACCAGGCTGCCATAGATAATGCTTCAGCGTATTTACATCACGGTAACCATACGCAGCTTAAAATGATGGCAAATAACATTGTTATGTCGCAGAATAAAGAAATCGAGGAGTTGGCTGTATGGCTGAAAACCTATAAAAGGTAAAGTTTCTCTGTGGTTCGTAAAAGAGTAAGTCCTTCAGCAAATCATTTCTTTTTAAGGCTGTTACAGATAAAGCAGCATGTAGCTTTTAATGATGGTATATCTCAGCTATGAGAAGATAAAAACATTGCAAGCACAATTAAATATAAAAAATAACCATAATTATACATCTTCAAAAAATTCAGGCTGCTTACCTTTGCCACTTCACATGACAAGCAGGCAACGAAATAAGATCAGGGCATTTTTCCTTCTGGTGGTCTTTTCCCTCAATACCATAATGGGGTTTGCCTGCTCGCTTGGAGTGGATATGGGCTACAATTCAAAGCATCACGCCCATGAAAATCATAGCCCTGCTAATTCACATAGTCATACATCCAGTCATAAACACGTACATGCAAAGCCCTTTATTTCGGGTATCACGCTGAAAGCATCCAACGATGATTGTTGCACTGGTGGCGCTACCAGGTTTGCTTTAGTGGATAAGTCATTATCTAATCCTGTTCAGTTACAAGCACCTGCCTTTTTTATCGAAATACGAGACCTTTTCCTACCCTATTTAAATGATGAAGCCGGCAACACGGTAAATACCCGCTTCCAGTTTGTCCGACGAAGTTGTTTTCTCAACGATATAGACATCCATACAGCCATCCGGCGCTTTCAGATTTGATTTGATGCATACCTGCGTGGCATATTGCCATGCCATTCCCTTTCCTTTTCTCACACATCAAATCAAACAAATGAAAAAAACTGTTTTCCTGGTTGCCGTCATTGCAACCGCTTGCGTGCAAAATCTTTTTGCACAAGATTCTACCGCCGCTTCCGGCCTCTCCGGTTTACTCACCCAATATTACGCTATCAAAGATGCCCTGGTAGCAGGCAAGGCCACAATTGCTTCCGCCAGCGCTGCCCAGTTCGTCAAAACACTCCACGGCCTTCAGCAAGGCATTGTACCTGCCGAAAGCAAAGCAGCTCTGCTGAAAGATGCGGCCCCTGTAGCTGCAAGCAGTGAGGTCGGAAAACAGCGGGAGGCTTTTGCGGCCCTGTCTACCGATATGATTGTGCTGGCCAAGTCCGCCAGGTTATCTTCCGAACCTGTTTACCAGCAATATTGCCCCATGAAAAAGGCAAACTGGCTGAGCAGCGACAAAGCCATCAAAAATCCCTATTACGGCAGCTCCATGCTTACCTGTGGCAAGGTAGTGGAAACGTTCAACCAGTAATTCATCGAAACTCCCCCTTCATTCCCGGGTTCAGGATATAAAATACTCCTGACCTGGGAATCTTTTTCATCTCCTGAAGATTTCAATTGAACATGTATGAAAACAATCATTCTTATATGTCTTATCACCCTAGCCTTTGTGGCTTATACCGGTGATAAGAGCAATTCGAAAGAAAATAGTTCCGATAAATCTAATCTGGCAATGGACACATCCATGTCTTCTTCCATTAAAGGAAAAAAGGATTATACACCGGTTCATGAAATACTTGCAGCCTACTTGCAAATAAAAAACAGTTTGGCCAATGATGACCCTGCCGAAGCTGCCGCAGGTGGGGATGCATTCGTAAAAGCCATAGGAAAAATTAATGAATCCAGTATGACGGCTGCTCAACAGAAGCAGTGGAACGAACTGGCGGACGATGCAGCCGAGATGGCTGAACATATAGGTAAAAGTTCCGGCATGATAGCCCATCAACGGGAGCATTTCTACTTGCTTAGCAAGGATGTGTACGACATGGTAAAGATTTTCAAACCGGTCCAAACACTTTACAAAGACTACTGCCCTATGTATAATGAGGGAGAGGGCGCGATCTGGCTAAGCGAAACGAAGGAAATCAGCAATCCTTACCTCGGCAAAAAAATGCACGCGTGTGGTGAAGTGAGAGGAGAGATCAGATAAAGCCTATGCGCATTCTTAAAAAAATATTGTGGGTTCCGGTAGTTCTTTTGATAACCATTCAGTTCATCCGGCCTGCCCGCAACAATGATAAGCATTTGCTGACTACGGATATAATCAAAACAGTACCGGTTCCTGATACGGTGTTAGGCATTTTAAAATCTGCCTGCTACGATTGCCACAGCAATTCCACGCGCTATCCCTGGTATGTAAACATCCAGCCCGTAGCGTGGATGATGGCTGGCCATATCAAGCAAGGCAAAGCAGACCTGAACTTCAGTGAATTCGGCGCTTACTCCAAAAGGAAGCAGGCACATAAGCTCCGCGCTGTAAGCGAAGTATTGCTTGAATGCTCGATGCCTCTTTCATCTTATACACTCATCCATACAGATGCGCGGCTTGATGAAGCGGAGAAGAAAATAATTATTGCATGGGCTTTGAAAATGCAGGACAATCTTTCAAAGAAGTAAAAAACCACAAACGGAAACAGGATGAAACAAATCAAATTGATAGGGACAATAATGGTTGTGAGCCTAGCGGTATTTGCGCAACCCATGCCAGAAACAACCATACCGGTTCAGAAAGATACAACAAGTGGGGCTGCGATAAAAAGCACTATAAGCCCCGCCGCAGCTGTTCAGCCTGCGAACCTTCCGCGAACTGTTATCTATCACCTGTACATCCGTGACACGATCGTAAACTACACCGGCAAGACAAAACGTGCAATCGCCGTGAACGGACAAATACCGATGCCTACCCTTACCTTCACCCAAGGTGATACGGCAGAAATATGGGTACACAATGCACTGAAGGAAGAAACCTCCCTCCACTGGCACGGGCTGTTCCTTCCCAACCGCATGGACGGCGTCCCGTTTATCACCCAGATGCCCATCAAACCGGGCAGCTCCTACCTCTACAGGTTTCCCATCATCCAGCATGGCACCCACTGGTACCACAGCCACTCCGGTCTGCAGGAGCAGATCGGTATGTACGGCATGTTCATCATGCATAAAAGAACGGCGGAAGATACACCTGCACTGCCCGTTATCCTGAGCGACTGGACGGACATGAATCCCAAACAGGTCAACCGCAGCCTCCATAACCAGACCGATTGGTTCGGCATCCGCAAAAACACCATCCAAAGCTACGCGGAAGCCATCGGCAGCGGGCATTTCAAGACAAAGCTCACCAACGAATGGAAGCGCATGACGGCCATGGACGTAAGCGATGTGGCCTACGACCGGTTTCTGGTGAACGGTAAAAACCAGGACGAGCACCCGGAGTTCAAAGCCGGCCAGAAGGTCCGGCTGCGCATTGCCAATGGCAGCGCCTCCTCTTACTTCTGGCTGAACTATGCCGGCGGCAAAATAACCGTCGTGGCTACGGACGGCAACGACGTAGAGCCCGTGGAAGTCGACCGGCTGATCGTGGCCGTATCGGAAACCTATGATGTGGTAGTTACCATACCCGCCAACAAAAGCTACGAGTTCCAGGTAACCCCGGAAGACCGCACCCGGAAAGCCTCGCTCTGGCTGGGCAGCGGCGAAAGGGTACCAGCGCTCAGGCTGCCCAAGCTCAAATACTTCGAAGGGATGAAGATGATGAACGGCATGATGGACATGAACGGCAACATGATCGAGATGGATGGCATGCAGATGACGGGACAGATCATGGATATGAATACGGTCATGTATCCCGAGATCACTGGTGCCGCAAACTCCCATGACACGCTTGCCGGGTTGAGACAACAGCTGCCGACCGGCGACGGCATGAAAACAATGAATGGCAGCCGCCATAACCAACCGGGTAAATACATGGATAACAGCAGCGACATCGCAACGCTGAACTACACCATGTTGCGTGACCCGCGGAAAACGACCCTTCCTCCCGGCCCCCTCAAGTTGCTGCGGTTCGAACTGACAGGCAACATGAACCGCTATGTATGGAGCCTCGATAACAAGGTAGTTTCCGAAGCCGACAAGATCCTGATCAAAAAAGGCGAGAACGTCCGCGTCATCCTTTACAACAACAGCATGATGCGCCATCCCATGCACCTGCACGGCCACGATTTCCGGCTGCTGAACGGCCAGGGCGATCATGCCGTCATGAAAAATGTCATCGACATCATGCCCATGGAGCGCGACACGATCGAGTTTGCCGCAACCGAGAGCGGCGACTGGTTTTTCCACTGCCACATCCTTTACCACATGATGAGCGGCATGGGAAGGGTGTTCAGCTACAGCGATGCACCCGCCGATACCGATATCAAAAGCAAAAAGGTCGCCGCGCGGGGACTGAACTCGGACGACCGCATGTTCCACTTCATGGCAAGGGCAGGCTTGCAAAGCAACGGCAGCGATGGAGAGGCCATGTTCGCGCAAACACGCTGGAAGGCCAGTACGCTATGGCACCTGGGACTGCACGACATGCACGGCTACGAAAGCGAGACCATGATCGGCCGTTACCTCGGCCGGATGCAATGGTGGTATCCGTATGCCGGGTTCGACTATCACTATAAAAGACCGGCGATGAAGGAGGTCAATGGCGTAAAGGTGCCGGTGTTGGAAAAGAACCTGTTCGGCCAATCCAGCAACAAAAACAACCGGAAAACGGTGGTGGCGGGCATTGCTTATACGCTGCCCCTGCTGGTGATTGCAGACGCCCGCGTGGATGCAACGGGCCGGTTCAGGCTCCAGCTGAGCCGCGAGGATATTCCGGTAACGCGCAAGCTGCGGCTCAACTGGATGGCAAACACCGATAAAGAGTATATGGCAGGTGTCCGCTATATTTTGGGCAAATACGTTTCGCTGTCCACCCATTACGACAGCGATATGGGCCTGGGTGCGGGCATCACCATCACCTACTAAAAACTAATCATTCAATCAAAAAAATCAATCTGTATGAACCAGAAACACGCACATCATGATTCTATCGTGCACGACCCTCAAAACAAGAATAAAAGCCATTATACAAAGCTGGCAATGATGGTTATTCTTTCTTTCATCAGCATGTATGTACTGATGTACTCGATGATCGATCAACTGGCCAACTTCGTACCGAACATCAACCAGTTTTATATGGCAGGGCTGATGACGATGCCCATGGTTATCATCGAACTACTGCTGATGCGAAGCATGTATATGAACAAAAAGCTGAATGCGGGTATCATGGCGGCTTCGCTGGTCCTGCTGCTGGGATTTTTCCTGGCCATCCGCGAACAGGCGGCCGTGTCTGACCGGCAGTTTTTGAGGGGCATGATACCGCACCACGCGGCGGCCATCCTGATGAGCAAGAAAGCGCCATCGCAAGACCCGGAGATCGGGCAGCTGCAGCATGACATCATCACCAGCCAGTAAAAGGAGATAGCGCAAATGAAGGCCATCCTCAAAAGGTTACAGAAAACATCTCCTGCGAACCAACCCTGATCTTCCGCACCGTACCTATGAAGGTTTTCATCAAAAATATGGTTTGTGCCCGCTGCATCCTGGTAGTTGAAAGGGAGCTTGATGAGATGGGCATTCAATCCACGGGGGTAGAGCTGGGTTTTGCAGCATTTGAAAACGATCTGACCGATGAGCAGTTGTCGGCTTTCGAGAACCGGCTGGTGCCCCTGGGCTTTGAGATCATCAAAGAACCAAGGAAAAGGCAAGTCGAAGAGGTAAAGGCCCTGCTCATCAGAAAGCTCCAGCAAGCCAGGATGGAAGAGCATTTCAGCATCAGGCAGTACCTGTCGGCCCATATCAGCAAAGACTATTCCCACATAAGCAAGATGTTCTCCCAAAAGGAAGGACGCACGATCGAACAGTACTTCATTCTATTGAAAATAGAAAAAGCCAAGGAACTGCTATCCTACGGGGAGAAAACGCTCAATGAGATCGCCTGGACTTTGGGATACAGCAGCGTACAGCACCTGTCTTCCCAGTTCAAACGGATATCGGGCGTTTCCACCAGGGATTTCAGGCTTTCTCTGTCATCAGGCCGTAAACCGATCGACCGGGTTGGCAGTGATGATTAATCTGTACATATTTTCCATCATTGTGTAACACGCTGCCCCTGTGGTTTGGGTACCTTTGCCTGCACACAACCAAATCATCAAATCAGAACATATGAAAGGCTATCACACGTATCAATCCTGTATCGAAGCTTGCATGAAATGTGCAGCCCTCTGTCACCACTGCGCCGCTTCCTGCCTGGAAGAAGAGGATGTAAAAATGATGAAGCATTGCATCGAGCTGGACATCCAGTGCGCCATCATCTGCAACGCTGCCGGACAGCTGATGAGCTTCGGAGGCGAACATGCCACGCATCTTTGCAAAGAATGTGCGGAGGTATGTGATGCCTGTGCTGCCGAGTGCGAAAAACATGCCCGGCATGGTATGGAGCATTGCAGGGAGTGCGCCGAAGCCTGCCGCAAATGCGCAGAGGAATGCCGTAAAATGGTGGCCTGAACCTATCACCATTTTGCAGCCGGCAAATGACAGCATAATGATGCTGTCGTAGATGCTTCTTCCTTTGAAGATGCTTATGCATAAGCCTATAAGCCGGCTCTCATTCGTTGTACCCCGGACATCTTCACGGGTTACCCAAAATGGGTAGCCCGTGGCTGTCTAAAAAATGTATGTAAAGCGTGCATGGGTGAAGTTACCTGTCCGCATACTCACCATACATAAGTTTTAGCATTCGCTTTTAATTCTTTGCGCTAGTTTTGCAGGGCATGAGTGGTAAGAGATTTACATATCCTTTGTTCAGTATATTTCTTGGACTGGCTCTTACCCTTGGTTCTTCCTTCACTTCAGCCATCCGGTTATCACCGTCTTCAAAGGCTGGCATTTTTCAGCCGGCTCTTTCTTCCGGGCAGAACCAACTTCCTGCATCATGTTCGTTAGAAAGCACCATTCAACACCGGCTTTCTTTTCAAAGGCACAAAAAATGTGTCCTGCTCAAAGATTTTACCGCAGCCTTTCCGCTCATCCTCCTCCAACGATATTATCCCGCCAAACGTCTGTACGCTTCTTATTCCTCCGTCATTACTGATAAAGGAAAATACGCTGTTCCCCTGCGCGGTCCCCCAGCCATGGCCTGATCAACCTCCTCCCCTTTTTGATCTTCTTTCCTGCTTTCCACCGGAAGCAGCCTGTCTTATTTTAATCAACAATTCATGAAACGCAGAATGTATGTCATGCTGCGGCCCGTGCTTTCGGGCTGCTGCATACTCCAATTTTTTCTTTCGCTCCATGCACAGCCAAAAGAACCGGTACGCCTGCAGACCATTGTAGCCCTTGCTCTAAAAAACTATCCTTCCATTCGATCCCGCCAGGCGGATGTGGAGGCCGCAGCCGCTTTTGTCACCGAAACAAAGCATGCCTGGCTGCCGTCTGTCAAGCTCAATGAGCAGATCGATGCAGGCAGCGACAACAGTTTGACCAGCGCTTATTTTCCCATGGGAATCGTTCCTTCGGCATCGGGAGGAAGAAGGCCGGACAATGTCGGCCAGATCGCAGTAGGCAATATCGGAACCGTTTTCGGGCAATGGGAGGTATATAATTTCGGCAGCTATGCTGCGCGCACGCAGGAAGCCCTCGCCGCCTTGCAGACCGGCAAAGCCGGCTTGCAGGTAGAGCAATACCGGATTCAATCGGCCGCCCTGCAATACTACCTGGACCTGCTGAAATACCAGTCGCTGGCAACCGTTCAGATGCTCAACATCCGTCGAACCGATACCATCAAACGGGCCATCCAGGCTTATATCAACAACGGGCTCCGGGCTGGGGTCGACAGTTCGGTAGCGGAAGCGGAACTGTCAAAAGCAAGGCTGACCTACCTGGACCTGCTCAATGGGCTGCACCAGGTAAAAAACCAGTTGTCGGCGTTGACCGGGCTCGATACGGCAGCCATCATAGCCGACTCATCCATCAATGCCGTATTGATGCCGTTGCTTACGCGGCAACTGGCTGCCGGCACACCGGCGGCACCGCACCCGGTGCTGGACTATTTCAATGCTATTTACCAGGACCAGCTTGCCAAACAGGAGGTCATCCGCAAAAGCAACCTGCCCAAGGTTCACCTGCTGGCAGCAGGCTGGATGAGGGGCTCCAGCATCTCCCCGCTGGATGTGTATGACAAGAACCTGCTCAGCGGCCTGTCTTACTCCCGGTTCAACTACCTGTCGGGCATCTCCATCACCTACGACCTCTTCGACCTGAAGCGGACAAGGTACAGGCTCAACGAACAGCGGTACCAGTCACAGGCAGCCTACCAGAATTTGAGCGAGCAGCGGGTACTGTTGAACAGCTCGGTTACGCAGGCCGGCATCAACCTGCAAACGGCAGCAGGAAAACTGCAGGAGATCCCCGTTCAGCAAGGTGCGGCCCGGGCAGCTTACGAACAAAAGCTCGCCATGTACAATGCAGGACTGACCAATATCGTCGACCTCACCAATGCGCTTTACCTGCTCAACCGGGCTGAAACGGATGCCATCCTGGCTACCGATGCCGCATGGAAAGCCCTCGTGCAGCAGGCCTACGCTTCGGGTTCGATCAACCAACTTCTTTCCACCTTAAAATAACTATCCATGTCTTTGGTAACTACTGCGCTCAAAAAACCGGTCTCCGTGATCGTGCTGGCCATCAGCATGCTGCTGTTCTCGGTAATGGCCATCCTCAAAATTCCGATCGACATCTTTCCCAAGCTGAACGCGCCTACCATCTATGTGATTGAGCCCTACGGGGGCATGTCGCCGCAGCAGATGGAAGGTTTTTTTGCAACCCGCCTGCAGGACCAGTTCCTGTACGTTTCCGGGATCAAAAGCATTACCAGCAAAAACATTCAGGGACTCACCATGCTCAAGCTCACCTTTTATGAATCGACCGACATGGCGGAGGCTTCGGCCCAGGTTGCCCTGCAGGTAAACAGGGCCATGAAGTTCTTTCCGCCCGGTGCGCTGCCTCCCCAGGTGGTCCGGTTTGACGCCTCTTCCCTGCCTGTCGGTGAACTGGTATTCAGCAGCCCGGATAAAAGCCTCAAGGAAATCTACGACCTCGCCGCCACCCGCATCCGCCCCATGTTTGCTTCCGTTGCCGGCCTGTCTGCCCCGCCGCCGTTTGGCGCCAACTCGAGATCGGTGGTGGTGAGCGTGGATCCCGACAAGCTGAGAAGCTACAACCTGACGCCCGACCAGGTGGTGGAAGCCATCGGAAAGAACAATGTGATGACGCCGTCCGGCAACCTGCGGGTGAACAATACCATGTACGTCACCACCATCAATTCGCTGGAGAAAAAGGTGGAAGACTTCAGTGACATACCCATTGTTACCAACGGGAATCAGGCCGTTTTTATCCGCGACATCGGCAAGGTATCCGACGCCCCCGATGTTACGGTAGATTATGCGCTGGTGAACGGCAAGCGCTCCGTATACATCCCGGTGGTAAAAACAGCCGATGCTTCCACCTGGGATGTGGTGCAGCAGCTCAAAAGCAAGCTGCCCGAAATGCAAAGCCTGCTTCCCGATGACGTGCATGTTTCCTATGAATTCGACCAGTCGGTTTTTGTGATCAACGCTGTCAAAAGCCTGATCACCGAGGGCGTGCTGGGGGCCATCCTGACCGGGCTGATGGTATTTCTTTTTCTCCGAGACCTGAGAAGCAGCCTGATCGTGATCGTTACCATACCGGTAGCCATCATCAGCGCGGTTCTTTTCCTGCACCTGTTCGGCCAGACCATCAACATCATGACCCTGAGCGGCCTGGCGCTGGCCATTGGCATCCTGGTCGACCAGGCAACGGTGACCATAGAGAACATCCACCAGCACCTGGAAATGGGAAAATCAAAGCGGCAGGCGATCTATGATGCCTGCGAGGAAATCTCTTTTCCGCTCCTGCTGATCCTGCTGTGCATCCTGGCGGTGTTTGCGCCCTCTTTTGTGATGACCGGCGTGCCCAAGGCCATGTTCCTGCCCCTGTCGTTGTCCATCGGTTTTGCCATGATCATCTCTTTCTTCGCTGCGCAGACCCTGGTGCCTGTTTTGTCGAACTGGTTGCTAAAAGCCGAAAATTATGTGTACCATCACGGCGCACCCCATGCACACGCCGGCCTTGCGCTAAACGCCGCAGAGATTGGTGAAGTAAACCAGCACACCCAACAAGAGATCAGCGAACCGCAAAAAAACGACCGGTTTGAACAGTTCAAGATGGGTTATATGAAGCGGCTGGAAAAAGGGATGAAGCGTGCCGGATTTACGTTAGGTGTCTATCTGGCACTAGTGTTTGCAGCAGCAGCGCTTTGCTTTTCGCTGATCGGCAAGGACCTGATGCCCAAAGTAAATACCGGCCAGTTCCAGCTCCGCCTCAAAATGCCCGACGGCACCCGGCTGGAAAGAACGGAAGACAAGCTGCATGAAGTGCTGGCGATCATCGACAGCACCGTAGGAGGCCATGTTGCCATCAGTTCGGCTTATGTGGGACTGATACCCAGCAGCTACGGAACCAGCAACCTCTATATCTTCAACAGCGGCACCCATGAAGCCGTGCTACAGGTAAATCTGGATGAAGCATACAAAACCAGCATCGATGAGCTGAAAGACCGGCTGAGAAAAAATATCTGCGATGAGATCCCGGAGATGAAGGTATCGTTCGAGCCGATCGACCTGACGGAGAAGATCATGAGCCAGGGCGCTTCCACACCGATCGAGGTAAGGGTTGCGGCAAAGGACATGCACGACATCGAGGGATATGCAAACCGGCTGGTAGATACCATGCGGCATATCTCTTTCCTGCGCGACGTGCAGATAGCCCAGCCGCTGAAATATCCTGTCATCAGGATCACCGTTGACCGCTTCAAGGCCGCGCAGATGGGACTGGATGTAAACCGCATCGCCCGCTCGGTTACCGACGCCACATCATCGAGCAGGTTCACCGAAAAAAATCAATGGCTCGATGAAAAGGTGGCCTATACTTACCAGGTACAGGTGCAGGTGCCAGAATACATCATGAATGCCCGCAAGGAACTGCAGGAAATACCGCTGGTGGAAGGACAGGCCCGGCCGGTGCTCGGCGATATCGCCGTTCTTTCTACGGATACCATGCCCGGGGAATATGACCGCTCCGGCCCGCGGCGCTTTGTTACCGTAAGCGCCAACATTGCGGGCAAAGACCTGGGGTCGGCCACGGCAGCCGTACAACAGGCGGTGAACAGTCTGGGTGCGCCGCCGAAGGGACTTGTGTCGGAGCTGAAAGGAACTTCCAGCCTGCTGGTGGAAACCCTGGGCAGCCTGCAAAACGGCTTGCTGCTGGCAATCACGGTGATCTTCCTGCTGCTGGCCGCCAACTACCAGTCGGTCAAGCTTTCCCTGGCGGTGCTGGTGACCGTACCTGCCGTGGTGGTAGGTTCCCTTACAGCCCTGCTCGTTACAGGCTCCACGCTGAACCTGCAATCTTATATGGGCATGATCATGTCAACCGGCGTATCGGTCGCCAACGCGATCCTGATCGTGACCAATGCAGAGAAGCTGCGGCTGGAGTACGGAGATGCGAAAAAGGCGGCGGTGCTGAGCGCTTCCATCCGCCTGCGCCCCATCCTGATGACAAGCCTGGCCATGATCGCGGGCATGATCCCCATGGCCAGCGGCATGGGCGAAGCCGGCGACCAGACCGCCCCGCTGGGCCGCGCCGTTATCGGCGGCCTGCTGTTTTCCACGCTGGCGGCCCTGCTCATCCTGCCGCAGGCTTTTGCTGTTATCCAGCGCAAATCATCCGTTCAATCCGTTTCCCTGATGCCCGAGTAATTCATGCTAAACTTACAATGATGAAAAAATATATTTCTATTGCAGCCGTCCTTTGCTTCGCAGCTTGTAACCACGCCGCCGACCATCCCGCACCGGTAAAACAAGCACCTAAAAATTACGAACTTGGAGAAGTGGTTCGGGCAAGCTTGTCGGCTTCCATTAACCTGCCCGGAGAAATCAAGCCGTTTGAGATCGTCCAGATCTATCCGCGGGTGAACGCGTTCATCAAAGACGTGCTGGTTGACCGGGGATCAAAAGTGCGGAAAGGACAGGTGCTGATCCGATTGGAAGCGCCTGAAGTGGAGCAACAGTATTTTGCTGCCAGGTCGAAATACCTGCAGGTGTATTCGCTGTTCGTCGCCAGCAAAGACAGCTATGAGCGGCTGGTTGCCACCAGCAAAACGGCCGGTACGGTCTCCGCGCACGATCTTATGCTGGCCCGCTCGAAGATGCTGGCCGACAGCGCCACAGCCGAAGGAGAGATGGCCAATTACAAAGGCCTGCAGGCTACTAAAAACTATCTGATGGTCACGGCTCCTTTTGAAGGCGTGATCACGGAAAGAAATGTGCATCCCGGCGCCCTGGTTGGGCCGGGTATCAAAACGGAAGGCGGTCCGATGCTGGTGCTGCAGCAGGAAGCAAAGCTGCGGCTGGTGGTGAACATACCGGAAGCCTACAACAACCAGCTGGCTGCACGGTCAGCCATCACTTTTCACGTGAGCACGCTTCCCGGAAAAGTATTCACCGGTTTTGTGAGCAGGGCAGCCGGCTCGGTAGATGAAAAATACCGCTCAGAAGCTGTGGAAGTTGATGTCGATAACCGCGACCTCCGGCTGAAACCCGGCATGTCGGCAGAAGTTGAGTTGCCGGTCACCCGTTCTGAGGCGCCGATGGTTGTTCCGACCTCGGCCATTGTGAACTCGACGGAAGGCAAATACGTGATCCGGGTAGCGGATGGAAAGGCGCAGCATGTGGATGTGCAGGAAGGCAATGCACAGCATGATTCAACGGAAGTGTTCGGGGACATACACGCAGGCGACAGGATCGTTGTGCACGCCAATAATGAAATCAAGCCCGGACTTGCGATCACTTCTACCGGAAAGTAAGATTTTATTACGGTGCCCTGATGATAACAGGACTGTTCACAAAGCAGGTTCAACGATTATTTCATTATTTACAGCGGCAATAGGGTAATATGGACAATATTTTCATCCTTATAATAGTAGGGTTTGTGGTCGGTACATTGGGTACATTAATTGGTGCCGGCGGAGGGTTTATCCTGGTGCCCATTTTACTGCTGACCCATCCCGGCCTGTCCGCAGAAAAAGTAACGGCTATTTCCATGGCGATCGTTGCCTGCAATGCTGTATCGGGAACTTTGGCTTATGCGCGCTCCAGGCGCATTGATTACAGGGCCGGCATCCTGTTCGCCGTTTTTACCATCCCCGGTTCCATACTGGGTGTGCTGGCCACCCGCTATATACCGCGGCACCTGTTCAATATCATTTTTGGCCTGATACTGGTCGCGCTCGCTGTGTTCCTGTTTTTTGATTCAGGGAAGGCTGCCCCGGTTACCGATCCCGGAAAAGAATCCGGCGGCTGGAAACATCACCTGCAGACCGACCGGTCCGGGCAGTCCTACTCCTATTATTTCAACCAGTACAGGGGCATCCTTATCAGCGTGATCGTCGGCTTCCTCTCTCCGCTGCTGGGCATCGGCGGGGGCATCATACACGTGCCTGCGCTGGTGCAATGGCTGCAGTTCCCGGTGTACATCGCCACAGCCACTTCCCATTTCATTCTTGCGGTCATGTCCATCGTGAGCGTGCTGGTACACATCAGCAAGGGAAGCTATCACGATCCTTATATCCTGAAGCTGGTCATTTACCTGGGCCTAGGCGTGATAGCCGGCGCCCAGTTGGGCGCCCTGCTTTCACACAGGCTAAAAGGCAACCTGATCATCAGGGCGCTTGCGCTTTCTCTTGCCGCGGTAGGTGTGCGGATCCTGGTGATGTCATTATAGCTTGCAGCAGAAAGGAACACTGGCGGCCAGTGTTCCTTTCATTTATTTTATTTCATCTGCAGAACTGCGTATGGTATGAATACCTTACCCGCTACTGGATTTCTATCTCGATCGGTTCGATCATATTGATCATGTATGACCTGCGGTCCGGGTCATGTTGCGGAGCTTGTACGTTTCCCTGATTATCGGTTGCCCTGGCCATCAGCTTGCGCTTTCCGGGTGCGCCGGATACCTGCCAGGTGAACTCCCACAAACGCCAGGCGAAAGGAACCGGTTTGTCGAGCAAGGCAGCCGGCTGCCAGCTTACCCCTTCGTCGGTGCTGACCTCCACCTTCGTCACTTCGCTTTCGCCAGACCAGGCAGCTCCGTAGATGCGGTACGGCTTTCCAGAAGCCACCACCTCGTGCAGCATGGGGCGGGCGATCTCGGCCTTTACCTGTACGGTGGTAACGGGAGTGAGTGTGGGCAGCCCGCTGTTGCGCTTCCAGTAAGCATATTCCAATGATTGAAAATACCCATCGAACGGCCTATTGGTCGCGATGATCCGGCTCAGCCATTTGACCGAGGCCATGCCATACCAGCCGGGTATCACGGCGCGTACGGGAAAGCCGTGCTCCGGCGTCAGGTCTTTTCCGTTCATCTGGTAGGCAAGAATCACTTCCGGCTGGCGGGCTTTCTGAAGCGGCAGGCTCCGGGCAAAGTGGATGGCCCCGGGTGTTTTCGGCTCTTCGCTGATCTCGCCCTGGTCTGCCCCTTCCAGGATCACTTCTACAGTACCTTCCTTTATGCCTGCCCTGTCGAGCAGGACAGACAGGGGTACGCCTGTCCATTCGGCCGTGCCGACGCCTCCCTGCTCCCACAGCAAGCCCTTGGCTTTGGGAACAAGGAAGGCCCGCCCGTTGCCTGCACATTCGATGGTGGCCATCACTTTTTTTGCAGGCAGTTTGCGCAGCTCGTCATACCCGATCACGGTGGGCGTTCTTACCTCCCCTTCTATCTTCAGCTGCCAGCCTGCCGCTTCTATTTTCGGAACAGGAAAATGCGTCCTGATGAAGAACCGGTTGTTAGGTGTGATCCGTTCCTTGAGCGTGGGGAACGGGAATTCCAGGTTCACCGGCTCTTTTTCCCGGATGATCAGGCCGGGCATGGGCCCTTCATCCGGCGGGGTGGGCATACCCGTGTCAGGATGCCCGGCAGGAGCGCCGTTTGCCCATGAAGGAATCACTGCCGCCCCTGCCACGGCAGGAATGATGCCGTTTAAAAATGCACGCCGGTCCATGTTTTCAGTTGGATTGTCCATGTTACTGCTCATAAATTAAAATTGATTTTCAAGTGATAAGCTCTATTAAATGTATTCTCTAAAAAAGGTAAAAACCGGTTTGGATGCAGCCTTATTTATCCACAGGTGACCGTCATGGAAAAGCACCTTCTAAAGAAAATAAACAGCTATCCACAGGCTAGCATTTTGTTGGTGACCGCTTCTTTAAGCGCCGCACTGATACCTGCGATGCAGTTCAGCCTGTTCTGTTCACTCCTCACAGGAAAAGGGGTAGCCCGTACCAGGGGAGCCCGCTGCAGAGATGCCGTCCGGATGGCCTCCATCACTTCAGGCAGGATGGCCTTCATCACGACGATGACCATGAGCGGCGGATCGGCAGCGAGTTTTTCAGCCAGTGCAGCGATGCAACTGCGGCGTTTCTGCAAGCGTTGCTTTGCCACCAGCCCCGACAGGTTCTCAGGGCACAGGTGATCGAGCCTGCAGCCGGCTGTGCGGAAAAATTCCAGGAACGCATTGTTGCTACCGAACAACCCGAACTGCTGCTCGAAAGCTGTCATGACCGCTCTGAAGAGCACGGTGTTGCCGGCATAGAAATGCTTGTCCTTGTCCACTGCCGCCTCTGCCAGAAACAGAATGTTCATGTTGCCAAGCTTTTTGATTTATGCAAATGTGGTGACGGCCCAAAGCGCTGCCAGGGAAATGACCGTCCAGAGTATGATACCCTGCAGGAGCGGAGCCACGCCAACCGAACGGAGCACTTTGCCGGATAGTCCGGCGCCGATCAGGAACAAGGTGAGGGTAAGACCGGTTTTTGCCGCGATAACGACCAGAGGCGCTATGGCCGGCACACCCAGCATATAAGTATTGAGCACCATGGCAACAATGAAAAAGCCGATGAAATAAGGCACCTTGATCCTGCCGGCTTTATTCTTGAACAGCAGCGATGAGCCGAGCGCCACCGGTATGATCCACAGCGCCCGGGCAAGCTTTACGGTCGTGGCCACCTCCAGTGCATGGTGCCCGTATTTGCTGGCCGCCCCCACCACCGAGCTGGTATCATGGATGGCGATGGCGCACCACAACCCGAACTGCGTCTCATTCAAGCTGAGTGCATGCCCGATCGCAGGAAAAGCAAACAGGGCCACCGAATTGAGGATAAAGACCGTTCCCAGGGCGACGGAGATCTGCTTTTCTTCGGCAGCGATCACCGGTGAGATGGCCGCAATCGCACTGCCTCCGCAGATGGCCGTACCGCCGGAAACAAGGTAGGAGGTCTTCCTGTCTATTTTGAACAACCTGCCTATGATAGTTCCCAGGATCAGGGTGCCGAAGATAGATACGATAGTAAAGATGATCCCCTCTTTGCCTGCCTTGACGGCGCTGTGCACATTCATGCCGAAGCCCAGTCCAACCACGGAAACCTGCAGCAGCAGGCTGGTCGCTTTCTGGTTGAGGTGCAGGAAGGGATGGCCGATGAACTGTGCTACCACCAATCCCATGAACAGTGCTACAGGCGGCGTGATCCAGGGAGTGAGACAAAGAAATACCAGGATGATAAAGATAAGCTCGCGGGTGCTGATCTGCCGGTCTAAAAAGTTCGTTTTTTGCCGGATGGTGGTAGCCTCTTGCATATGGATCGTGTTTGACATGCTGCAAATGTCCACCACAAAACCACCGCAGTCAAATAGCTAAATCTTATGGCGGATCACTTGAAGTTATACAGCCTGGCATAGCGCATGAACCGCTCGGCCAGGCCTTCGGGCTTGCCCTGCAGATGGATAAAATAAAAGGACCGCTCTATCTGCATGCCCTTGATGTCCGTGACCGTGAAAGCGCCCGACCGTAGCTCGGGCAATACCGAATGGATGGATAAAAAGGCCATGCAGGGGGAGTGCATCAGGTAGGATTTGATGCTTTCGGTGCTGCCCAGGTGCATGTCCACCCGGAGGTCGGAGAGGCCGAGCCGGTGTTGTTTCAGGGCATGCTCGATGACTTCCAGGGTACCCGATCCGGGCTCGCGCAGCAGCAGGGGGATCTCTTTGAGTTCCAGCAGGCCGATCTGCTCCCCGCCCGGCTTTGCATGCAGGCTGTTACTTACCAGCACGATCTCATCCTTGATGAATTCAGTATAGCGGATGGACGGGTTTTTGCTGCGGCCTTCCACGAGGCCGAGTTCGATTTCCTTGTTCAGCAGCGCCTGCTCCACCTGCCCGGTATTGCCGCTGACCAGGCTCAGCTTTACATCGCTGTACCTGGCATGGAAGCCTGCCAGCACGGCCGGGATCACATACTGCGCCACGGTGGTGCTGGCACCCAGGTGCAGCGCTCCGCCCAGCCGGTGCTGCAGGGCGTTCATCTCAAAATCTATGTTGCGGTACACGCTGAAAAGCTCTTCGGCGAATCCCAGCAGCACCCTTCCGGCCTCGGTGAGCTGTATCTTGTTGCCGTTGCGCTCGAAGAGCTTGGCCTTGTACTGCTCTTCCAGCTCATGGATGTGCTTGGTAACGGCGGGCTGGGTGATGAACAGCTCGGCAGCCGCTTTGGTAAAGCTTAAGCGCCGGGCCACCGCGCTGAACACCTCAAGGCGAAAATCAGGCATGGATGTTTATTGATAAATATAGCTTGTTTCCCATTCTGCTGCCAGCTGCTAATTTTGTGGTATCATGGTATGGTGAACCCATATTTTTTATAGATCGCTTTTACGGCATCGCTGGTAAGAAAATCCACGAAATCCCGTCCGGCCCCTAGATGCGGTGCCTGCTTCATGAGCCCGGCCATGGAAACCGATTCTAAATTATCCTTATCCGGGATCGTGATCAGCTCTACCGGGTGGCCGATCATCTGCTGGTAGTAGACTTCCGTGTACCATACCGGCCCTGCGTCCGACTGGCCGTACAAGATACGCATGGGTGTTTGCCGGTGGTGTATTTGGGTCAGGAAGGTCGTGTTGTCATTCACCTTTTCCTGCATGATGCGGTTCCTGAGGTTTTCGCCGCCTGCCTTTGTATAAGCTTCTTCAATCCGCTTTCCGATCCCTTCCCACTCGGGGTTAGGCATGCTCACACGGATGTCCTTCCTGCCCAGGTCGGCCAGGCCTCTGACCCCTTTTGGATTACCCTTGGCTACCATGATGGCCAGGCGGTTGCCGGCGTAAGCTGCCGTCCGGCTGAACCACTGGGCCCGCTGCTCGATAGCGCTCTTGCCGGCGATGTACACATCCGGCTTCAGGTCGATGCGCATGTTGCCTACCGTCAGCGAGCCCTGCTCGATCTGTTTTGCCAGGATGCCGGGCGGCAGGGTTTCCACGAAGATCTTGCGGCAGGAGGGATTGGCTTTTCTAAAGGCCGCGAGCAGCTCATCCATCACCATGAACTCGTTGCCGCCAAAGAAAACGACCAGGTCCGGATCGTTGATGTCGCCGTACAGATCCGGCACGTTGTCCACGCCGGGAACGGTGAAATGCTGTCCGTCCGGGGCAGGCGGGTTCCAGGGCGGGTCGAAGCGGTGATCCTGTGCGGAAGAAAGGACCGGCAGCATGCATACCAATGCCAGCATGAATAATATCCTTTTCATGACAATTCAATTTAAATGTTTGCAAGAATTCACCGGTCATGCCGGTGCTTTTGATTATACTGAGGAAGCAAGACGGAGCTTCAAGCCCATCTGCCTGCACAACAAAAAAGCGGCTAAGGATGCACGGTAGCCCAGCCCTGGAACTGGCGGATGATGATCTCCCCGTTACCGCTTGGTACATAGGAGATAAAAGGCCAGAGATCGGCTTTGTCGATCTTGCGCTCCCGCACCGTATTCTCGCATTCGGCCAGCAGTACCCCCTTTTTCTGCAGGTTGGTCAGCAGCGTGTCGTAGTGATTGCTTTTCTTGAACAGCTCCACCCCATCACCGAAAGCCACCAGCTCCACCTGCAGCTTTCCTTTGAGCCGATCATCACCCAGTGCATTGTTGATGTTGCGCAAGGTGGCCCGTATCTTTTTATCGTCCGACTGGTTGATGATGTACAGGGCTTTGTACTCTTTCAGGTTGGCTTCGGCCCCATGGAAAGAAGCCTGATCGGGCAGCGACTGGCCGTATGACTTTGTCAGCAGGAGCAGTACAGCCAGCACGAGGGTGGTGATGTTCTTTTTCATATCTGTATTTAAAGTGATCATTTGTTTTTCTTCGTGGCATCCACTATTGGACCGAATGGCCCGTACTTGTGCTGCCGCTGCGGGAAGCTGTCTGCATAAGGGGCAAAGGGCGCGTCGAAAGGCTTCTTGGAAACATCGGGCCAGTCCCCGTGCTGGTTCAGGTGCGGACGCGGCTGCGAGTTCACGAAAGCCGCCACATCCCAGGCCTCCCCTTGCGACAACCGGGGGTGCAGGTGCGAAGCCTGGCCGAAGGGCATGTTGTTGTACACAAAACTCGCAAAGCTGCCGAGCCGGTACAGCCCGGCACCGTCGTTGTAGCTGTGTTCGCCCCATAGCGGCGGATAGTTATACTCGGTATGGGTTCCGTTCTCGGCCCCCTGGCCCTCGCTGCCGTGGCACGACTGGCAGGCACTTACATAAACCTCTTTTCCCTTTTGCGGATCGGCGGCCCGGTCGGGCAAGGTAAGCTTGGGCAAACCCGAACCGTATGGGTGGCGGCCTTTGTCCACCGACTGTCCCAACCATTTCATGTATGCATAAATGGCTTGCATTTCATGGCTGCCGGTATCCAGGGCCTTGCCATTGAGGCTACGCTCGAAGCAGTCGTTCACCCGCCCGTAAATGTCCTGCACGGCATTTGACCTACTCCTATATTGTGGATAGGTGGCAAACACGGCCCCGTAGTTGTTGCCCCAGGCCCGGGTGCCGGCATCGAGGTGGCAGTTCTGGCAGTTCATGCCATTGGAGCTGTGGGCAACAGAGCCATGTGGGCCGAAGTAAGCTGCGGTATGGGCAATGAGATTCTGGCCATAGATCACCATTTCTCGCTCTTTTCCCTTGGGTTCAGGGTCCAGGAACAAGCTTGGCGCTACCCAGGTACTGTCGGTAGCAGTATTCTGCTGGTCGGAGAGCGCATCCTGTTGCCGGGTATGATGGGATTTTACTATCTCACTGATCACGACCCACACAATGATCACACCTATCAGCAGCGGGATCCAGTTGCCTTTTACCAGTTTTATCATAAAAAGATAGTTGTATGTTGTAAACAGCTCAAAGGTATTCATAGGCAGTACAGCAACATGATTACCCTTATTTATGGCAGATAACTTGAAGTAATCCGGTAGCGTAGAGTCTGCACCTGGTTATTTTGTTGTGCTTGAAATCAGTGAACCGGTCCAAAATTTTTACTACCAGGGTCTTTTCATGAAAACCTTTGATTAAACATCCTACGGCTGTTCAAGGTATAACCCTTTTTTACAGGATCAGCACCCATGTGCCGGCAATGATCAGTAAGATTTTGAGGTGAACATTGTTACTCTATGACCGAAGCATGAATCTGCTTTCTGTTTTCCCAGGCGCAGACTGCCTGGCCATTATCAAGCGCCTTTAAAACCGGCTGCTTTCCCGGGCCGAGTATTTTCTTCTCTCCCTGAAGATTGACATATACTACTTCTCCATTTTCTACCCAGGCATATACATTCTTGCCGTTCATGGCTTCTACAGTACAGCCGGAACCCTGCCCGAGCAGGCTCTCCGCCATTCCGGGCATGGCGGCGTAAATATTTCTTTCTCTCTTCCATACCGTATATACCGCTCCATTTTCATTGACGGCCAACCCTCCCCCATCCATCGGACAACCATTGAGTTTCCAGCTTCCCCTGCCCAGTTTTTGAGCCGGACCAAACGTGTTCCCTCCATCGTACGATTGAATCAGGTATAGATCCCGGTTACCATGCAACCAGTTGCGGAACATGACATACACCCTTTTCCCTTTTACCACAGCAGATGGCTTACAGCATTCACACACGGTTGTATCAGGCGAGGTATATACCAGGCGGTTCTTCGACCAGGTTCTGCCTCCATCATCCGACCTGGAGCCATAGATCTTGTTTCGCTCGTTGTCTCTGAGGTCAAGCCATACGGCGAAAGCCTGGTTGCCGTCTGCACTTAGCGCCATCAAGCCTTCTTTGGCGGTGGCCTCCCGGTCATTGACTTTGCCAACCGACATCCACTTGCCTCCTGTTACCTTTCTAAATGCATAGATGTTACCCAGCGAGGTTGTAGCTGTAACAAGCATTCCGGTGCTTACAACGGCCACTTGCGGCCCTCTGTTTGCAAATGCGTACAGTTTGGGCACCACTGCAATCAAGGAAGGATGGGAGAAGGTTCTGCCCAGGTCCGAAGACAGGGCATACATGATGCTATCGCCGGTGCCATAAACAAGGTGCAAATGACCGTCTTTATCCTTTGCCATACCAGGCATCTGTCCGTTTGCGATGATGAGGTCGGTCCTGGCAGCAGTTCGCTTGACCGAATAAGATAGCAACAGGCAAGTGCCTAGAATTAGCGATATAAGAGTTCTCATGACCGATAAGATAATCTTATTGTGTACAAATACGGTTTTAATTTCAGCGTCCAGGCTTACAACAGCCTGTATCTACAGGCTTTTCTGCGTAAACTGTGATACTGAATATGCCTGTGTTACCAGTTTTGAATTGCTGCAACTGGTCTGCATCCAGGTAACGGGTCAGGATGTCGTCAGGAATGGTGATGGCTTTTTCCTTCTGCAGTTGGATGTTGCTGAAGCCACTGGTCCGGATCAACTCAAGATAAACCGTTTTCTGGATGGCTCCGGCCACGCATCCTGCATACATCTCTGCATCATGTTTCAAGGCATCGGGCAGGTTGCCGATCAGCACCACATCGGAGATGCTGAAATGCCCACCCGGTATCAGCACACTGTAAATTTCTTTGAATACAGCATCTTTGTTGGGAACCAGGTTTAATACACAGTTACTCACGATCACATCGGCTGTACCAGTAGAGACAGGTATCTTTTCTATATCACCCAGGCGAAATTCAACGTTGTCAAATCCCCGGTTTTCCGCATTCATCCTGGCTTTCTCGATCATGGCAGGTGTAAAGTCTACACCGATGACCTTCCCAGTTTCTCCTGCCTCTGCACGGGCGATAAAGCAGTCGTTACCGGCACCCGATCCAAGGTCGACTACAGTGTCACCAGGCTTTATGAGCGCGAACTGTGTCGGCAGGCCGCAGCCCAGGCCCAGGTCGGCATCAGGATGATAGCCTTCCAAAGCCGTATAATCATCGGACATGATGTTATAGACTTCCGTCGTGCAGCAAGTTGAACCGCAGCAGGAAGCTTGATTGGTAATCTTATCCTGCTGGGCAATCTCGCTGTATTTAAGTCTGACAGCCTCTTTGATTTGATCACTGGTTGTCATAATAATCTTAATTTTTATTTATTGTAATATTGCGATAAAAAAGGCTAAAAGAAATCAGCAGCAATTAGGTTTCCCTTTGTAGCCTCCAAAGAAGCCCTGAAATTGCTCTTTGTACATATTCCAGGTTTTCGGGTCAATACAATAGCAGACACTTGTGCCTTCAATCGTTCCCTGGATCAGGCCAGCGTTCTTCAACTCCTTCAGATGCTGCGAAATGGTTGCCTGTGCCAAACCCAACTCTTCTACCAGATCTCCACAAATGCAGGCATTAGCCTTGATCAGGTGCTGGATGATGGCAATCCTGGCAGGATGTGCCAGCGCTTTCATCATCTGTGCGAGCTTATTTTGCTTGGCAGTAAATATTTCTACTTTTGTGAGGCCCATGTACAATTATATCGCAATATTACGATATATAAATTGGAATCCACTTTTTATATCATAGAACCTGCTTCATTTAATAAACTGGATTGAAATACAGGGATATTCGTCGTTGAATACTGGACAAATTTTGCGAAATGGTTTGAGCGTTGTGGGTAAAGGAAATGGATTTATGTTCTTAGGGATTAGGGCGCAGGGCTATTCATTCCAAATGTTGACGGCATCGGCCATGACAAAGCTGAATTCATCCATCCAAAAAATTGGGATAGGTGTAGGAATACTAACAAATAAGGTCTTCAAACTAAGATACGACACATGTCAAAAACAAGGGTAAGCTAATGGCAGTAAAATGGCCTGCCAACCCGCCAAGCAATAAATCCAACCTAAAGAGTAAACAATTCTGCCCTAAGTAGTTACCCATAAAAAATAGTCAGGTGGCCAGATTAGAAAGAGAACAGTTATCCTAAACCAACCATATTTACTTTTAAAGAAAATTCTTATCAGTCTGACTAACTTATCCCATTGATTATTACCCAATAACGAGCAAGAGAAAATTATCTTAATTTCCTGATCAGGCATTATGGCCAAATGATTTTTGTTTAAATTCTAAACATCCTCCACAAAATGCAACGGTAAGCTTAGATAAAACGAAGTAAAAATAAGTAGATTGAAAAAAGCCTTATTCCAATTATACTTGCAAATAAAAAAAGCAGATATGAAAACTACTTCATAACTGCTTGATTATTAGTGGGCCCACCAGGATTTGAACCTGGGACTCCCTGATTATGAGTCAAATATAATACATTATTTACCCTTACCTATCTTTACTTATCTTTACCATGAAACCCTTCACTGTAGTGCTTTTCCTTCGTTTTTTGCGTCTTAAATATAATTAAAATTATGTACCTTTATTGTTATTATACTTGCAAATTACTTGCAAATGATTTAAGTACCCCAATTATCATTAATCCCTAAAAGCTGGTTTTATGAAACCATCCGCTACAGTCAGTGTGACCCTTGACACTCGCAGACAGAAAAAGAACGGCAAATACCCAACCAAGCTCTGCGTAAATCATATCACTACCGCCAAGTATTATGCTACCGGTATCGACCTGACAAAAGCTGGGTTCGACTCCCTCTCATCCAAACGGCTCAGTCGGGAAAGTACTGCCATCAACAACGATCTGGGCTTCTTCCAGGCAAAAGCAGTAGAGATCATCAAAACACTTAAACCGTTCAGCTTTACTTCATTTGAAAAGCGCTTCTTTCAGAAATCCACAGGTAAAGGTTCCCTTTCCACGCTGTTTCAGCAACAAATCGATGAACTCACCAGGCAGGAGCGGATAGGAACTGCATCCAGCTACCAATGCAGTATCAACAGCCTGCTTTCATTCAAAGACAACCTCCTTTTGGAAAGCATTACACCTGATTTTCTACATGCCTATGAACAGTGGATGACCGGTATAAAGAATGCTTCAAAAACAACTGTTGGAATCTATGCCAGAGCTCTTAGAGCAGTGATGAATGAAGCCATAGAACGGGGCATTATTTCCAAAGAAAATTATCCATTTGGAAAGAAAAAGTACCAGATACCTACAGGACGCAATATTAAAAAAGCGCTTTCCATGGATGACATTAGTAAATTTTATTATTACGAACCGGACGAGTCTAATGAAGGAGAGGCGAAAGCTAAAGATTTCTGGCTGTTCAGTTACTTTGGCAATGGCATCAACATGAAAGATGTGGCGCTGCTAAAGTACAAGAACCTGCAGGGTGATTTCATTGTATTTGAGAGGGCCAAGACAGAACGGACGAGAAGGTCAAGCCCCAAGCCTATCACTATTTACGTTACCTCAGAGATGCGTGAGATAATTGAAAAGAGAGGCAATCGTGCTAAAACCGGAGATGAGTATATCTTTCCCATCCTGGAACCGAGTATATCTGCTATAAGAAAGGAAGAGCTTATTCATCAGTTCATTAAGAACATAAACAAGTGGACGAAGCGGATAGCTGAGAAGCTGAACATTCCGTTCAAGATTACCACTTATACAGCCAGGCATTCCTTTTCCACGGTTCTAAAACGGTCTGGTGCCAGCACTGAGTTCATATCAGAGGCGTTAGGGCATACGGATGTCAAGACTACAGAAAACTATCTTGATAGTTTTGAAAACGACATGAAGAAACAGTTTGCGTCATATCTATCTATGTTTAAGAAAGATGTAAACCAATGATAATTTCAACCACGTTTTGATCTTAATCAAAATAGACTCTTTGGTCCCGATGATGGTAAGTATTACAAATATGCTTCAATAGCAATTATGTTTCGATAAAGCCGTTTTTCCAAGGAATGTTTCGCAAAATGGCAAGTGTACTAATGTCACCAAAACTTCACTAATTTACCCACGTTTGGCAAAATATAGGAATCGATAGCATGTTTCAACCCAATAGGAATCGGACCCACCCTGCTACCAAGGATCTGGCCATCAATAGTAATTTATATCAATAACAAAACACTTGGGACATAACACTCCGGGTGCTTTTGTCTGAACCGGGTTCCGCCGTCGTTCGGCTAAGGGGAAAACTTTTTCTTTTTTGTTCCTCCAGGGCTTCCTTCATGACACAAACAGCGTCTTTTGCAGATGAGTTTAGCGTGAACCCTTTTTTGATCTCTGTATTTTTGATTTGTTTATTGGCAAAATAGGGGTTAAGCTTGGTCTCAGTTGTCTGTATCAAACAGATGCGAAGAGTAAAATATTTTTAAAAACCGAACAACACATTGCAGACGGATAATGACTCCAGGTATCCCGGGCCACATCCCGGCGGAGATACATATGATTGGGACAGGATATATCTTGAAAATTACACCGGATTGTATCAATATGCTTTTACCATCCTTAACGACGAGTCGCTGGCAGAAGAAATGATCCACCAGGTCTTTTTAAGGATACTTGAAAAGAAAGAGCCCGTTGCCATTCATACATCCCTGAAAGCCTACCTGTACCGTTCGGTGAACAATGAAAGCCTCAACCACCTGAAGCACCAGAAGGTGAAACAGGATTACCAGGCGCACGCGGCATATACCTCAAACCGGCAACCGGCAACTCCTTCTTCTAACCTGGATTACAGAGAATTGGAACACCGGCTGAGAGAAGCAATGAACAGGCTGCCGGAACAATGCCGTACGATCTTTCAACTGAGCCGGTATGAAGAACTTAAATATGCGGAGATTGCAAGTCAACTGGGTTTGTCTGTAAAAACAGTGGAAAACCAGATCAGCAAGGCGCTCAAAAGAATCCGCGAACATCTCGGCGGTCTGCTTATACCGACTCTTTTGCTGTTCATACGCATGATGTCTTGAAAGTAAATACTTGTATATGGAAATGAAGGATGACACGCTGATCAGTTACCTGCTTGGAGAAGCTTCGGCCGAAGAAGCAGCAAGGGTAGAAAAATGGCGGGCTGAAGACAGGGCTCACGAGGCCCGTTATCAGCAGTTCCAGCAGATCTGGGAAACAAGCAGGCAGCTGAAATTTAATGGCGAGCCCGATGCCCTCGCTTCCCTGGCCAGGCTAAAGCAAAAAGCCGGGGAACGAAAAGCCCAACAGATCGAAATCACCATCTCTCCTCACAGGAACGCGTGGACAAAGATTGCTGCGGCTGTACTTCTTCTCGTTGGAGCAACCTGGTTTTATATGGCGCAGCGATCCGTACCGGACGTCCTCTTATCAACCCGGCAAGCTGTAAAGACAGACACTTTGCCGGACGGTTCAGTCCTAATTCTGAACAGAAAGACAACCGTTACAGTTCCCGGAAGATTTGCGTCTCATCAGCGCCATGTATCACTGCATAACGGGGAGGTTTTTTTTAACATCGCGCCTGATAAAGCCAATCCTTTTCTCATAGAGGCAGGAACCATAACCATCAAAGTGACAGGCACTTCTTTCAATGTGAAGAACAAGGACGGTGATGTAGAGGTGATCGTGGAAACAGGAACCGTACAGGTGAGCACAAACGGCAATCAGACTGCAGTGGTTCCCGGCCAAAAAGTAACTGTAAAACACAACACAAACGAATTAATCAAAGAAAGGACCCGGGATCAGCTATACGCTTATTACCGCACCAGAGAATTTATTGCAGATGACACACCCCTGTGGCGGATGGTGGAAGTGCTCAATGAAGCCTATGACAGCCATATCATCATTGGAAGGCCGTCGCTCAGGAACCTGCCTCTGAACATCATATTTAAAAATGACTCTTTGAACGATATCTTGCAGGTGATCAGCCGGACATTCAGGATCACAGTGAAAAAGACGCAAGACCAAATCATTCTACAGTAATCATTTGCATGCCTGTTATGATCGATTCCCGTTCAATCACCCCGGTTAAACTGTTCCTGCAAACCGTTATTCTGGTATCATGCTTTGCAGCCCGGGCTTCTGCGCAGGCGCTGCTCGACAAGCGGATCTCTGTTCATCTCTCTCATGAGCGGTTGGAAGATGCGCTGGGCAAGATCAGTCAGAAAGGTGGATTTTACTTTTCCTACAATGGCAATATATTATCAAAAGACAGCCTGGTCAGCATTGCTTCAAACAACCAGCCGGCACGTATGGTGCTGGCTCAGTTACTGGGGGATAGATACGAATACGGAGAACAGAAAAATTATGTGATTATCACCCCCGCCACGCTGGCGCCACCGGCGCCTCTCTCCTTGATCAATGTTGATCTGACATGTGATGACCATGCCTGTTCGATAAGCGGTTTTGTAACAGACGGACGGACGGGTGAACGCCTGATGAACGTCAGTGTGTATGAAAAACGCCGGTTGACATCAGCCTTAACAGATGAACATGGCTACTTCAGGCTGAAATTTACAACCGGTCATCCGGGTTCCATCGACATTACAGCCAGCAAAAGATTATACAGCGATACGGCGATTCATTTTCTTCAACCGGTGCTCGTCGGTTCACGCGATAACAGGGAAGCCTATACAGAAGCAAAGAATGATGGTGGCCGGGTGGAAAGCACCTACCTCGGCCGGATGTTTATATCCGCCAGGCAAATGATGCAAAGCGTGAACATACCCGGCTTTTTTGCAAGACGTCCTTTCCAGGTCTCTTTGGCTCCCGGCCTGAGCTCCCATGGAATGTTCAGCCCTCAGATAGTGAATAGGCTTTCTCTCAACCTGGCCGGAGGATATACGGCAGGGGTAAACGGCCTGGAGACAGGCGGATTGTTCAACATCAATAGAAGAGACGCCCGGTATGTACAGCTTGCCGGTGTATTCAACCTGGTGGGTGGCAAGGTTACCGGTTTGCAGGCAGCAGGTGTGCACAACAGGGCCCTGGATACGGTGAAAGGCATGCAACTGGCCGGATTCATCAATGCAGCAGCATCGCAGGTGTCGGGTGTACAGTTGTCGGCTTTACACAACCAAGCGCGTATGCTCAAAGGCATCCAGGTAGGCCTGGTGAACGTGGCCGACACTTCTAGGGGCGCCAGCATCGGATTGATAAATATTATAGGCAATGGTTTTTACAAAGCAACCCTGTCCACCGGCAGCCTGACAAATATAAACCTCTCTTTAAAAACAGGTACGCACCGCTTTTACAGCAGCCTGCTCACCGGCATCAATCTGTCAGAACGTGATAAAATGTACAGCTTCGGACTGGGTATAGGCCACGACATCATACTAACCAGCAAGGCATACCTGTCTGCCGAAATAGACTACCAGTTTGCTTATACCGGTTTGTGGGACGACCGCTGGGCCCAGCTGAAGCTGCTCATCAATATACAGCTTCTTAAGAACCTCAGCCTGGTTGCAGGCCCCACGTACAACCGGTATTCTTACACAGGCAGTCAGCCTGGGTATCAATCAAGATTTAGCAAACCGACCCCGTTTGGATCCAAGTCCAATCCCGTTCAAAGATGGATGGGATGGGAAGCTGGGCTAGCTTACAATTCGGTCTTTAAACCTGTCAAAAAAACAACTGATTACTCCCGGGCATGGTACATGGGGGTTGCTGTAACCGGCGGCATTGGGTGGGATCAAGTGCACCAGCGGGTTTACGGCATAGAGGTGTTCGTACAACGTGATATGGGAGCGGGCCTCCGCGCATCTCTGTCTGCTGGGTATACTTATTTCACACTGAACCATCATGCCATCTCCTCTCTTGGTTACGTGAACGGACTATACGATCATTTCGTATACCATTCTTACAGAGCCATTCCTGTAAAAGCCGGTGTAAGGCTGCAAACAGGCCGGCGCTTGTATATCGGCGGTGAGCTGGGAGCGGGGTACAGCTCACCCAGATACTACCGGAGCGTGAACAGCAGCAGCAATGCAGTAACCTCTGCGGTTCAGCGATTCTCCCCTTACTCTTTCCTGTATTCCCTTTCAGCAGGTTTTGATTTTGCCAACGGCCTGGATGCCGGTATCAAGTTTGAAGATTACGCCATTCAAAGGACTTATAAGCAATTTGCATTGCGGCTAGCGTACAGGATCAGGCTAAGCAAACAGTAATGTACGTTTGATGATAGGGGTAAATGGCACATTGGTTGTCTTTACCGGAAATGATTACCATGATGCGAACAACAGCCATGTTCAGAGCCTTGTTTACAGCAGGGATGTTACTTATTACAGCGTTTACATATGGGCAGCGTACAAGTAACTGGCAAATCAGTGCCGGCGTAAACCCCGGCGTTTCCCCCACCGGGCCTTTTACGCACTCACTGGGAGGAGACCTCAGCTTACAAAAGCGCTTCGGACGATCCGTATCGGGCACACTGACGGCAGGATTCACCCACTTCTTTGAAAAAGACCACTTTGCAACATATCCGCAGTATGGCAGTCCTTACAATGTAATTCCGGTAAAGGCAGGTATATTGATCTTTTTATCAGACAAATTCTATGTGGGAGGGGAAGCAGGAGTGGGTTTTGCTTTTGAGCAATGGGGTACTTCCTTTGTCTGGTCTCCATCCGTCGGGCTGGCTTTAAATAACCATCTTGACATAAGTTTGAAGTGGGAAGACTACATCAGAAGCGCAGCTACAAAAACGCTTGCCCTGCGGATCGCTTACAGACTCGTACCAGCGAAATCCATTGTCCAACAGCAAAAAGCTCAAATCAAAAGCTGGCAACTGGGCGTTAATATCAATCCAGGGATAACAGTTACCCCCTTTGCACACATGGTGCTAGGAGGCGAAATGAGTATTTACAAGCACGTAACAAACCACCTGGAAGCTTCTCTCACGGGGGGAATCAACTACTATTTCCATTCGTACCCGCTTTATTACCTCCAGGTTAATGAAATAAACGCACCAAGCGTTACAATCGACCATACTACACGGGCGGCAATACCTTTAAAAGCCGGCCTCAGGATACATACCGTCAACCGGTTTTATGTAGGATGTGAAGCAGGTGCGGCATTAGCTGCTCATTGGGGAGCCTCGTTTGTTTTTTCGCCGTCGGCAGGATTACACGTCAGTGATGCTACCGACATCGGGTTGAAATATGAGCATTACAACAGCAACCATATTCCCGATCAGCTGGCCCTCAGGATCGGACACCGGTTTCAGTGAGCCCACTCTGTTTAATTATAAAAACAATGATCGGATGCAGGTGATCAAAAATCTGACAAAGCCATACAAATTATGCACTTGGTTTTTGTTTCTGTCCTAAATTAGATACATGCGAACGAAAACGAACGTCACGTACAGATTCTGTCTGGTTTGCATATGCTTGCTGGGTGTAGCATTACAAGGCTTATCTCAATCCCCCAGACAAACGGTCCTGTTCACCGATGACTGGAAATTTCACAAAGGGGATGTTCCGGACGGACAAACCGAAAACTTTGACGATCATGACTGGAGGCCTGTAGAGTTGCCGCATGATTGGAGCATAGAAGGGCCTTTCAGCCAGCAATGGGCCAGCGGAACCGGCTTTCTGCCCGGCGGTATCGGCTGGTACAGGAAAATATTCCAAATAAACAATCCGGACCCCGGCAAAAAAATTTTTATTTATTTCGATGGTGTTTATAAGAACAGTGAAGTCTGGTTGAACGGTCATTTGCTTGGCAGGAGGCCCAATGGCTACATCCCCTTTCAATATGAACTGACGCCTTACCTGCAAAAAGGGAAAAACACATTTGCCGTAAAGGTGGATCATTCCAAATTTGCCGACTCTCGCTGGTATCCGGGTTCAGGCATCTATCGCAATGTATACCTGATAACAAAAGATCCTGTACATATCGGCTTGTGGGGTACCCGCTTTGTCACCCCACAGGTATCTGAACAAAACGCTGCCGCAGAGGTGACGGTCTCCATAAACAATACCCTGGCTACCCCTGCCAATATAGTTGTGGAAGCCAGGCTGCTTCAGGGTACCACGGTAGTCGCTTCGGCCAGGAAAAAAACTTCCCTGGCCGGCAAAGCAACCCAGGACACCAGGCTTTCTTTCATGGTGAGTCAGCCGCTGCTTTGGTCGGTTGAACAACCAAACCTGTATACCTTGACCACCACAGTTTATCAGAACGGCAGAAAGGTCGACGAATACAGCGAGAAGGCAGGCATCCGGTCTATAAGATTTGATGCAAACACCGGTTTTTATCTCAACGGTGAGAATATGAAGTTGAAAGGTGTGTGTATTCACCATGATGCCGGCGCCCTGGGTGCAGCGGTACCCCGCGAAGTATGGCAACGAAGGCTGGTCAAGTTGAAAGAAGTCGGGTGCAATGCGATCCGGATGAGCCACTATCCGCACCAGGACTACCTCTATGAACTCTGTGATGAAATGGGCTTCCTTGTACAGGACGAAGCGTTTGATGAATGGGAAGCGGGTAAGAACAAATGGATAGAAGGCTGGAATGTGGGCACACCCGGAAAAGACGGGTATCATGAATATTTTCAGGAATGGGCGGAAAGAGATTTGAGCGATATGATCCGGCGCAATAAAAATCATCCTTCCATCATCATGTGGAGCATTGGCAATGAGATTGACTATCCCAACGATCCCTACACACACGAGATCCTGAATACCGGCCGCAACCCGCAGATATACGGCAAAGGCTATCTGCCTGATCATCCGCCGGCCAGGCGGCTGGGAGAGATCTCAAAACAACTGGTCGCTGCAGCAAAGCGGTGTGATACAACCAGGCCGGTTACCGCTGCACTCGCAGGAGTGGTCATGTCCAATACCAGTGACTATCCCGGGAATTTGGATGTGGTGGGTTATAACTACCAGGAGTATCGCTATGCGGATGACCACAAAACGTATGCAGACAGGATCATCTATGGAAGTGAAAACGGAAAAAGTGGGGAGGCTTGGACGGCGGTAGACACCAGTAAAAACATTTTCGGCCAGTTTCTCTGGACGGGCTTTGACTTTATGGGCGAAGCGGGGCGCTGGCCTGTCAGAAGCAGCGGCGCCGGCTTATTAAACCTGGCCGGTTTTCCCAAGACGGAATTTTACGCCCGGCAGGCCCTGTGGGTAAAAAAACCGGTGATGTACCTGGTAGCATCCCGGCAAAGAGGGGATCAGGCGCCACGAGGCCGCCGCATGTTGAAGCATACATGGAATTGGAATGCCGGCGATACCGTCCGGGTCGATTGCATCACCAACACGCAGGAAGCCGAGCTCTTTTTAAATGGGAAGTCGCTGGGGAAAAGATCAAAACAGGATACAGGCGCAAACCGGTTTTCCTGGAACATTGCCTACGAGCCCGGCAAGTTGGTTGCGAGGGGTTATATCAACGGAGAGGTAAGCAGCGATACCCTGATGACCTCAGGCGGGCCCGCGACAATTTGGGTTGTGGCAGACAAAACCCAGTTCAGGGAAGGCAAAAAAGAGCTGGCACACATTGAGATCACACTTCATGACCAGAAAGGCAATCCGGTATATGATGCGGCCAGCTCCATAACCCTCACCGTACAGGGACCTGCCAGATTACTGGGTATGGAAAGCGGCGATCCCGCCAGTCATGAAGACTATAGCTCAACCAAACGAGCCATGTACAACGGGCAATTGCTTGCCTATATCCAGTCGGACGGAAAGCCCGGAAAGATAACGGTCACCATAGATTCGCCGGGTCTGCCTTCAAAGAAAGTTACGATCAATTCAATCCAATCGTCCCGTTAGTTTTTTAGTATTAAGCCCAATATTTCACCTCCAGGTGGATCTGGGTACGGTTAGAGGAATATGTTTACATGTCTGAACACTCCAAGGCACTTTTATAGTCTATCCTTTTAAATTCACAATGAATACCGAAACTCTTACTATCGTTTTTATATCTTTATTAAAAGGATTAGCTCAAACTCAGAAATCTCAGCTTTCTAAGAGCCGGAAACTGTTATACACTATACAATGGTCCTTAAAAAGATGGAAGTAAGACCCAAAGTAAAACTCACGCTTTCAAGACTTGACCACATCTTGGAAATTACAAGCAAGATAGTCTTGGCTATCATGTGGGTACTGATGCTTTACATTTTTTTTAAATTACCGGCTGTAATTCCAATTCATTTCGGCAGCACCGGGCAGGCAGACGGTTATGGGAATAAAACAACCATTCTATTTTTGCCAGTATTAGCGACAGTCATTTATTTTGGGATGACTCAACTGAACAAGCGTCCCCATATTCTCAATTACCCGGTAAAAATCACTGTAAACAATGCCCTGAGACAATATACCCTTGCTACAAGGATGTTGAGGTTCATAAAGGTGGCAGTTTTAATCATTCTTTCTTTGATTATCCTTTTTACCTATTTGACAACAATTGGTGTGGCAAATGGATTGGGAAGTTGGTTCTTACCGTTTGCATTGGGAATCTTGTTGCTTCCAACAATTGTTTTAATAAGCCTGTCACTGATGAAAGGCAATGCGATTTGACAAGAAGATACAACACCTGATTTATCGTTACGCTGGCTGATGGCAGCGTACTTTTGCATCACCGCCCAAGTTTACCCTTTTCAAGTTTTAATACCCACCGGTTAATGCTGAACAGGAAAATATAGATTCCGAGGAAAAGAATTGACAGCACGCCAACTACCACAAAAAACTTTCCGTTCGAATGAAAGAAGTCGGAAGTTCTCTTTGCAGAAGAGGGAAGTGGCTGACTATATAACGAGATACAAAATAAAAACGCGGTCAAAAAGAACAAAACGTATTTAGATAAACTACTGTATGTCATTGAGATAAATTTTTGCAATACGGATCCTTAATGAAGTTATCCACAATCCCAACAATATCCATCCCGGCGCAGCAAGCGTCCAGAATATCAGGAACATTCTGGGATCTACATCTTTAGGACTTATGACCGGGTTACCGGTTCCACCGGGATGAAGACTTTCCACCATCCTTGGTATGATGAATATGGTAGGAAAGAGCATGGCATAAGCAAAAATATTATAAACGGCAGCCATTCTTGCCCGCTTATCGATGTCCGTTAACGAACCCCTTAAAACAAGATAGGCGGAGTAAATCAACAATCCGATAGCCGTACCGGTTAACTTGGGGTCGCCCGTCCAAAACGCACCCCATGTAAAATTTGCCCAGAACATTCCGGTACAAATGCCTAACAAGCCAAAAAATAGCCCTGTAATTGCAAACTCTCTTGCAACCAGATCATGGCGAAGACTTGAACTCCTCAGATATTTTATAGAATAAACTACAGAGACCGTGAATTGCACCATCATCACGATCCACAGCGGCGGATGAAAAAAGTAATTTCTTATGGATTCGTTTAAATTTGGCCGGGCAGGTACGGGTATCAACAAACCGGTTATCACTGTTGATGTGAGCAAAACGATGCAAAGCCCCTTCCACCAGTTTTGTCTAAGCATGTAACACGGTTGTAGAAAACTAAAAGTACCACTATTTCATTTTACCTTGACAAAGACATTTTGTAAGCCGCAGTAGATTTATTGTACTCCACAAGAGCAGGTTGGTAAGTACTTCCGATCAAAGAAACCGAATTTCAAATTCCTAGCAGATATCCCGAAACCTTGGAGTTCAGCCGCTTTAAGGCCAAAGTTACAATCGATATATAAGAAGCGTTATTTGAGCGCTATAACATAAATATTTTTTCGTACGAATATTTTCCTACCTTTAATGCATGAAGTCAAAAAAGCAGGAAGGTTTCAATGATATAACGCCTACCAAATCTGAGCTGGAAATTTTACAGGTACTCTGGCAGCATGGGCCTTCAACCGTTCGATTTGTAAATGACCGGTTGAACGAGGCAAAAAGGGAAGTGCAATACACTTCTACCTTGAAGCTTATGCAAATCATGGCTGAGAAGGGACTACTCACACGGGATGAGTCCCAGATGAAGCACGTCTACAGTGCAGCCCATGAAGAAAGTAAAACCAAAACTGTTCTGCTGAACCGGTTCGTGGATACACTGTACAATGGTTCGGCCACCAAACTGATGATGCAGTTACTGGGTTCGAAAAAACCTTCTAAAAAAGAGCTGGAACAAATCCGCGAACTACTTGACAAGTTTGACAAAAAATAAATTATATGCCCTTTATCTTGCTCTATCAATGGATTCCCGAACCTGTTCCGAAAGCCCTGTGCTGGACCTTTATCCATTCATTCTGGCAAGGACTGTTGGCAGCGATTGCAGCTGCTGTTATCATAAGCAGTACACGGAAGGCAAAGGCTTCGCTGCGGTACAATTTGCTGGTTATCCTTTTTGCCTCCTTTTTACTCATTGCAGGCGTTAGCTTCTTTTTGGCCTTGTCTCACTTCAGCGGCCGCACAAAAAACCTGACTTTCTATACAACGGTAAACCAGCGTAGTGCAGCGACCATTCCTCTCCCGGAAAGTTCTTCTTTTCAAGCATTTAAAAAAAACACTTTGACAGCACAGCTCATTGCTTTCTGCAACCGGTATGCTGGCCTGGCAGTTTTGTTGTGGTTTATATTTTTTACATTCAAATGTCTGCAGCTTGCTTACGGCTTACACCGTATCAGGCAGCTCAGAAAGCTATGGGTCTTTCCTCCGGGGAAAGACTGGATTATAATGACGGAACAGCTCAGTAGGAAATTGGGTATCAGAAAGATGCCGGTATTGCTAGAATCCCGCCTTGTACATGCACCAATTGTTGTCGGATTTTTAAGATCGGCCATTTTGGTGCCTGCAGGCTTGTTTACCAACCTGCCCCCTGAGCAGGTAAAAGCAGTGCTGATGCATGAGCTGGCGCATATCCGTCGCAACGATTACTTGGTCAATCTTCTGCAAAGCCTTGCCGAAACCGTATTTTTCTTTAACCCCGCTTTTCTGTGGATTTCAGCTCTTATCCGGCGGGAAAGAGAAGCTTGCTGTGACGATATGGTATTGGCGCATTTACCTCACAAACACACTTATCTCGAAGCCCTTGTTTCTTTTCAGGAACGCTCCCTGACGCAGGCAGGTGCTGCCATGGCATTTATCTCCCGGAAAAACGACCTGTTCCGGCGCATCAACCGGATGCTCACGCATGAGAATCATAGATTAAACGGGGCAGAAAAATTTCTTCTTGTGTTGGGCATCTTAGCCACCGCATCTGTAAGCTTTATTTCAAAAATGGAACCTCCACCTGTTCCTGTGCCGCAAATCATCTCCTTTTCCACTCCCTCATCAACTGGGGCCAACAGCAATTCCCCGTTTGCCGGTTATGTGTCAGACACTCTACCACGCCGTAAAGAAGCTCATTCAGGAATTAAGAAAAAAAAGAATTACACTGACACCATAAGAAAGTTTCCCTCAGCATCTGCGGATTCAGATAAAATATACCAGCTTATCAATGGCAAATCTTTTGTAGTAAGCCAGTTCGGCTGGGCCACCCATGGCGATTCGACAAGTATCATTTTTGTCGACGGAAAGCGCATGACGCCCGATGAAGTAAACGGCACCATCAGGAAAGCTTCGATCAGGCGCATTGGTGCAACAGCAGGCCAGGATGCTCAAAGAAAGTATGGATTGAGCCAACCGGTACTTGAACTCTGGCTTAAGCCGGTTTCCGGAACGGACAACATATGGCTGCCTGCGTCAGAAGAGCAGAAGGCCCTGTCGCAAGAACCGGATAGTATCCGGGTAAGACAGCAGCATGAGCTGCAAAACCGGCAGGCTGCTTCGCTGGAATGGCAACAGCAAAAAGCTGAATGGAAGAAACAGCAGGCCCTGTTTGAAGAACAAAGAAAGCAGTTCAAAAAAAGATCAGCGCTGTTCGAAGAACAAGCGAGGAAATTCAAAGGGGAGTACAATTATACCGTCTCTCTGCAACAAAAAACAATTCTCTAAATAATCCGGCTATGAGACTGCCTGTTTTAACGGCAGCGGTAATGATGGTTGTTACTGCCGCTGCCCAAAAGAAAATCAGTGAAAAATACGTATCATCCGTTTTGCAGGATACTGTAGCGTACAACGTTTGGTTACCCGAAGGCTGGAACAGCAACCAGCAATACCCTTGCCTTTATCTGTACAACTACGGAGCACTCGGGTTTGACGAACTGGGAGAAAATCTGATGGTAACAGATGTAGAGTATTACAGCGATGTTTTGCAAAAAATACCCAAAACCATCGTCGTTAGCTTACTGCTGAATAAAAACCGGATCGACTATGACTATAAAACTGGACAGCTGGGCAAAAGTGGGCTCCTCTTTCTGCGTTGTTTAAAACAAGAAATCATACCATTGGTGGAACAAAAATTTAAAGCCTCCGCTTCAAGAACGTATGCTGGTCATTCTTATTCGGCCAGCTATGCCAATTATCTTTTTCTTCATGAACCCGGCCTGTTCAACGGCTACATCGTTATGGCGCCAGAAAAACTGGAACCTGCCGATCCGCTGTTTGAACCTGATCAGAAAATCATTGACCATTACAATACCACAACAACATCTTACTATATTGCAACAGGCTCTTACGACCTGGGGCGGCGGCAAGATTATGGAGAAGAGATTTTCAAAAAGCTCAAGCAGATCGACAGTACCAAAATACGTTCTAAATACGACCGCTATATAGCGGTTGATCACATGGATATTGCTATAAAAGCCCTTCCTGCAGCACTGGAATACATATACCGGCCCTTTACTTCTTATCTGGATATTGACAGTGTAGGAAATGTAACAGAGGAATTGGAGCGGGTAGAGAAAATGCTGAAGCAGCTGTATGGACTGCCGCTCGAGAAAAATTCTACTAACTACGGTCACTTTTTATCACTTGCTGTAAAAAGCAAGGATACGGCCGGCCTGTTAAAAGCGCTCAGTTATTTTACAGCACCTTCTACCAAAGGATTGGATTTTGTCAACTTCGCATATTTCTGCGACCAGTTTCCGTTTCCCGCAAAAGCCGTTGAGTATTATAGAAAAGCCATCGAAAAAAGCAAAAAGGACGAAATGAATACGGTGCAAGGCGCCTTCAATCTTGTTATGTCTTACCGGAGGCTTGCCTTCAATGCGTACAAAGATGATAAGGCCAAAGGTTGGTCCGTTTTGCAGGAAGCATTAAAAGATACGGCAGTCAAGGACCCGGTCATTCATTTCTATGTTGGAAGGTTTGCTGCCACGAACGATTATCAGGTAAAGGAAGGACTAAAGCATTTGCTCTTCTTTCTATCCAGCAAGGCGGATGCCAAAACTTGGAGTATCAACGGGTATGATGTCTATTACATGATTGGCAAAAGTTACTTTCTGCTAAAAGACAAAGCCAATGCTAAAACGTATCTACAAAAAGCACTGGACGAGCGGCCTCATTATCCAGAGGCAACCCAACTGTTGAACAGCTTATAATCCTTTTCCTCATCGCCATACATTAGCTCGAAAACTTCACGATCTGATGCACTTTAGAATAAGGTTAAACAAATAAACAGGAAGACGGCCACTGAAATAGTTTAACTGATAAAAAGCGCGCCATTATATCCTTCATAAAAATGGATGATCCGCCCCACTTTTTAGAAATAAGCAGGTATGGTCAGAAGCGAAAGAACTGAACAACATGACGGGCTCATCCATAATTTCCCATTTATCCCTTCAAGGAGTCACTCCTAAAAAATTAGTTTATCTACTAATAAATTAGTAGTAAGTTGCGGTAAAATAACCGCAATGCTAAAGCTGGCAAAACGCGAAGAACAGATCATGCAGGCTTTTTGGGAACTGGGCAAATCCTTTATACGTGACGTGATTCCGCACCTGCCCGACCCCAAGCCCCATTACAACAGCGTGGCCACCATCGTGAAAATTCTGGAGGAGAAAGGTTTTTTAGATCACGATGTGCTAGGTAATATGTACCAGTATTTTCCCCTGATCTCCAAAGAAGCTTATCAAAAACACGCCCTGAAAGATATCGTCAGCCAATACTTTAATAACTCATATCCGCGCATGCTGGCCTATTTTGCCAAAGAACAGCAACTTTCGGAAGCAGAGCTGAATGAAATTCTGGAACTCATTAAATCCGGCAAAAAATGATCCCCTATAGCATCCATGTAGCCCTGGTTCTTTCGGGTTGTTTGCTTTTTTACAAGGCGCTGCTGCAACGGGAAACCTTTTACCGGCTGAACCGCTTTGTATTGCTGCTGTGCCTGCTGCTTTCATTTTGCCTGCCGCTGGTTCCCAAACCGGCACAATGGGACTTTGGAAAAGCTGTGCACGTTCCCATTGTTACTCACACTGACCTTCCGCAAGCACAGCCCGCCACGATGGAAGCACCATTGTCCCTCACACGGGCGCCAGGAGAAGCACACCCTGTTTCGGCTAAAGTGACGCCTGCGGTCAGCGGCTTCCAGGTGTTGTTACAATGGTGTATGTTTCTCTACTGGTTTGGCGTGATTGCATTCGGATTAAATTTTTTACTGCAGGTGATCATATTGATGTACCAGGCTTATTCCAAGCCTTTTATCAAAGACGGCCGGTACCGGATCGTAGAGGTAAGCAGCGACAAGGCACCCTGTTCATTTGGCAATACCATTTTCATCAATCCGGAGAAATACGATTGGGAGACCTACAACCAGATCCTGTTGCATGAAAAGGTGCACATCCGCCAGGGGCACACTTTTGATCTGATCTTTGCGGAACTGGCGTTGGTCTTTCAATGGTTCAATCCCTTTGCCTGGTTGTACCGCCAAGCCATGGAAACGAACCTGGAATACCTTGCCGATGATGCCCTGTTGCAGCAGAAAGCGGTGGAAAAAACGGGGTACCAGTTGAGTCTGCTGAAGGTCTCCACATATCAAGTACCGCTCCGGCTTACTACCAATTACAATCAATCGCTTCTTAAAAAACGAATCGTTATGATGAACACTAAAAAATCAAACGTCCATACCGCCTGGAAGTATGGCTTTCTGTTTCCCATGCTTCTTTTGTTTATCTGCCTGCTGAACAAACCGGCAGCACTCAGTCAAACTACAGCAGATCCGGTCCGGAAAACAGCTCAAAACAGCAGCAAGAACAGCAGTAATGTTGATGACTTAAACGAAGGCTCCTGGTTTGCTACTATCAAAAGAGATACAGTGAGCATGCAGTTTAAAAGCGAAGACGACCGGAGTGCGTTCAACAACTCCACATTTTTACTCGATGAGTTTTCACCCTTGCCTAAAAACGGACAAGGCGAATTTACCTTGAAGCGTGAAGCCGGCACCATGCACTTTACAGGTAAATTTGAAGGCGACCAGGGTATGGGGCATTACAAATTTGCGCCGGATAAAACCTATCAAACATATTTGGAACAACAAGGCGTCACCGGTGTGGGAACGCGCGACCTGTTACCGTTCTTTTTTATTAATGTGCGTAAAAATCTGGTAGAAGTGCTGAAAAAGAACGGCTACAGCCACCTGGACAAGGGCAACCTGACGACCTTTAGCGCCCTTAAAATTGATGAACCATTCATCCGCTCCTGGAAAGAAGCCGGTTACAAGAATGCCTCGCTCCAGGAATTGGTTACGTTAAAAGCCTTGCGCATTGAGCCATCGTATTTAACCGAGATACGCAATGCTGGTTTGAACAACATATCTATCACCCAACTGATCCAATTGAAATCGCAAAATGTTGACGCAGCTTACATCCGGCAGATGAGCCAGGCTCGCACAAAAAAGGGAACTGAAGACACAGCTAAAACGGTTTCCCCCGATGAACTCGTGATGACCAAAGCGTTGCAGGTAGATTCGCAGTATATCCAATCCTTTCAAGCATTAGGCTATAACGACCTCACTTCCCAACAATTGTTCATGTTTAAATCCCTGAAGATACAGCCCGGCTACATTAAAAGCTTTCAGGCCATTGGCTATACGGATATTCCGCCTATGGAACTGGTCGCCTTAAAGACGCAGGGTGTCACCCCGGAGCTTATAAAGAGCTTTCAGGCGGTTGGTTACAAAAATATTTCTTTTTCGGAACTGTTTATGCTCCGGTCGCTGGGCATCACAAGTGATCTGATAAAGCGGTACAATGCAGCCGGGTTCGACAATATTTCTATACATGAACTGGGTGCCGCAAAAACCACCGGTGTAACACCGGACTATATTTCTTCCATGAAGCAAAAGGGCTTCGACTTTACATCGCTGGATAAATACATCCAGCTTAAACAGCTTAGCAATAATTGAATTCATTTGGTGTTCTCCAGAAGTTGGCGCCAACGTTGGTCGTGTTTATTCTGTTTTCAAACTCTTTACGAGATTGATCCTGTCAGCCCTGATGGTTTGATAACTCACGGTTAATAATGTGATAGACAAGGCACCCGCTACAGCAGCTGCAAAAATCCACCAGGTGACCGGAACCCGGCATGCATATTTCTGTAACCATTGATGTAAAAAATAATTTGTCACAGGAATAGCAGCGAGGCAGGCCAGCAGCACAATCATGACAAACGCTTCAGACAACAGAGCTTCCACAAGGTAAACGCAGAAGCGCCTAATACTTTCCGCACGCCGATCTATTTGGTGCGCTGAGCTGATAACCAGTCTGCCGTTTCCGCCGTACGATCATTTCTCCTTGCAGTACGAAGTTGTCATTGACGGCAGGATTGTTACCGTGTTTTGCGGGTCAGCTTTAAAGGTTCTTTGATTTTTTAGCCTCAGTTGCGCACGATAGGTGTTCGTTAACGAACACCTATCGTGCGCAAGAAAAACTACAACTGTTTGCCTTTCAAAACGTTAATTGTGTGGCACTATTAGTGATCCCTTTTTTTGCTTGGTATTCTTATTCAGGACACGTTTAGCGCGATGTTTATCATCAGGTTAATCAGGCATGAGATTGTACTGATCGACGAAATGGCTATTCGCTTTTGCAGGAGTCAAAATCCGGTAGACGGCCCACTTTTAATAAACAAAG
Source organism: Williamsia sp. (assembly GCA_015069695.1). GTDB lineage: Bacteria > Bacteroidota > Bacteroidia > Chitinophagales > Chitinophagaceae > JADCRZ01. The sequence continues at coordinate 45,777 of JADCRZ010000005.1, read as the reverse complement.
AAAACGTTCAGGTGATAGGCGATTTTGAAAAAGACCAGGAGTTTCATTTGCAATTTAATTGTCTGCTTCCGCTGACGGTGTAAGCGCATAATGTTCGAACTTTTTTGAAACTCGTATAAAACCAATAAAGGAATATGCCATGTTCAAAAATTACTTCAAAATTGCCTTTCGTAATTTGGCACGGAACAAAACGTTCTCATCTATCAATATCGTTGGATTAGGGCTTGGCATTGCCTGTAGCCTGCTTATTTACTTGTGGGCTCAGGATGAACGCAGCATCGACAACTTTCACACAAACAGCGACCAGCTCTATACGGTAATAGTAAGTGATAAGGATAAAACCGGTGCGCTGTCTAACAGCAATGACAATACACCCGGATTACTAGCGGACGCGTTAAAAAAACAGATACCTGAAATCACCCATGCAGCAACCGTGCTCTGGGAGGGGGATTTTTTGTTTACCGCAGGTGATAAAATCGGCAAGGAAAAAGGCAGGTACGTTGGTACAGATTTTCTGGCGCTGTTCACTTTTCCCTTGGTAAACGGAAATGCAAGTACTGCGCTGGCATCGCCAGATAATATCGTGCTTTCCCAAAAACTTGCTACTAAGTACTTCGGCAATCACAATCCGGTTGGTAAAACTGTCAGGGTAGGTGATAAACGCGATTATATTGTAAGCGGCGTTGCGGCGGATGTGCTCCAAAATTCCACGATCAAATTTGACTACATAATGCCCATCCAACACGGCTTTGAAGATAGTCACTGGATGATTGACGGCTGGAACCACTTTGGCCCGGCCACCTATATCAGACTGCGGAAGGATGCTTCCCTTACGGCGGTCAATAAAAAATTGCACAACTTTCTGTATATGCAGGACACGGTTTTAAATAACAAAGTAGTATCACTTCAGTTGTTTAAAGACCGGTACTTGCATTCCAATTTCAGCAATGGCATTCCCGATGGCGGCCGCATTGAATACGTGCATCTTTTTTCGCTTATTGCCATTTTTATTTTACTGATTGCTTGCATCAATTTCACGAACCTGTCTACGGCGCGTTCTATAAAACGCGCCAAAGAAGTAGGTGTACGCAAGGTGGTGGGAGCTATGAAAACCAGGTTGTTCGGACAGTTTTTGCTGGAGGCCATGCTAACGGCATTTTTTGCCATGGTGCTGGCGATCGCGTTGGTGCTGCTGGTGTTGCCGCTGTTCAACCAGCTTACGGAGAAAAGCCTGGAATTGCACCTGACCGATCCGTCCCTATTCGTCACATTGCTTTCGCTCACTTTGCTTACGGGCTTTGCAGCCGGAGGTTATCCGTCTTTGTTTCTCTCTTCCCTAAAGCCCACCTCGGTTCTGAAAGGTACCCTGAAGTTTAAAAGCGGCAATGCAGTTTTCCGCAAAGGACTGGTTGTTTTCCAATTCACATTATCTATTGTGCTGACTATTTGCACGGTAGTCGTATACAAGCAGATGAATTTTGTGCAAACCAAAAACCTGGGGCTTGACCATTCCAATCTTATCTACACTCGTGTGGAGGGCGACCTTGTAAGGAACTATACAAACTTTAAAAATGACGCCTTGGCCTCCGGCGCCATTGAAAATATTACTTTTTGCGGTACGGCCCCAACTAATGTAGGCTGGTGGTCGCCCGGCATGCAATGGGAAGGTAAAGATCCCAACGACAAAACGCTTTTTGCCCAGATCGAGGTAAGCTATGACTTTTTAAAAACAGTGAAGATACCACTGATTGCCGGCCGGGATTTTTCGACGCTGCTTCCGACCGATTCTTCCAATTTCATTATCAATGAAGCCGCCGCAAACTATATGCACCTGAACAATCCGGTAGGCGCATCCTTTTCGCATGGAGCTATGAAAGGCAAAATAATCGGCCTCATAAAGGATTATAACTTTCAATCGCTGCATCGTGCTATTGCACCGGCCTTTATCAACCTCGCCCCGGAACCGGAAGAGGGCGTGGCCATTATACGGGCATTGCCGTCTAAAACAAAGCAAACGCTCGCTGTAATAGAAGCGGCGTGTAAGAAATACAACCCCAAATATCCGTTCGACTACCTGTTTGTGGATGATGATTTAAACCGGCAATACCACAGCGAAATGATTGTAGGTCAACTTTCGTATGCTTTTGCATTTATTGCTGTTTTCATTTCATGCATGGGTCTGTTTGGGCTGTCGATGTTCATGGCCGGGCAGCGTACCAAAGAAATTGGTATTCGAAAAGTGGTCGGGGCCTCAGTAACGAAAATTGTGGTGCTGCTTTCTAAAGACTTATTACTGCTGGTGATGGTCGCTTTTATCATTGCGTCACCCGTTGCCTGGTGGGCCATGAACAAATGGCTGCAGGATTTTGCTTATAAAACAGAGGTGAGCTGGATACTATTTTTATTGGCGGGTATTGCCGCCGTTTTCATTGCTTTGCTCACCATTAGTTTTCAGGCCATAAAAGCCGCCGTTGCCAATCCGGTAAAAAGTTTAAGAATAGAGTAATTAATACGATTATCTGAAAAATTTTCTAGGCTTTTTCAAATAAAACCGCCTTGAAGAATTAATGTTGCTGAAATAGTATCAACCGCAATAACTATGAACAGAAGTGCAAACCAGCAACCAGGATATATAAAAATTACTCCTTCAACCGGAGATGCCCGTTTTCCCAGCTTTCTTCAAGGGTTCAACAGAAGATGGGCTGCCGAAAACTGCCAAGCCATTTACTTGTGCCATACGCCTGAAGGCACTGCCCATGCCCTTGATGATGCATTTGCTCTTTATCACCACCAGATAAAAATAAAAAGTGGCGGGCATTGTTATGAAAACTTTGTATTCAATGAAGACACGCGCGCTATAATTGATGTAACACCTATGGCAGCACATAATTATGATGAAAAAAAGGGGTTTTATCTAGAATCGGGAGGTACTAACTGGACTGCTTTTCAGGGGCTCTTCCGCGATTATGGTAAAGTTCTTCCTGCGGGATCATGTTATTCGGTTGGCCTTGGAGGACACATCTGCGGAGGCGGCTATGGATTATTATCCCGTTTAAACGGATTGACAGTCGATTGGCTTACCGGAGTTGAAGTAGTAGTCAAAGACGAAGCAAAAGGCAATGCCTATCCGATCTATGTTTCTTCCGATTCGACAAACTCCGAGGAACTAGACCTATACTGGGCCCACCGTGGAGGCGGAGGAGGGAACTTCGGCGTCATCACTAAATACTATTTCAGAGATTTGCCCACCGCACCAAAAGCAGCTTTCATAACGGGAATTGCTTATTCTTGGGATGAGCTTACCCCATCATTGCTTCAAAAATTGCTGGACTTTTTTGCAGATTTCTCCCGACGAACAGACAATTGGCGGCAGTTTGGCATATTTGCATTGAACCACAAGGCTGCCGGGGAAATGCATTTAACCTTCCAGACTGTTGTTCTGCCTGATGAGGACGCAGAAACGATTAACAAACAATACGTGAACCCTTTATTAACCGCTTTGCGCGCTATACATCCTTATCAGTTGATAACAAAACCCGGAATCGCACAACATAGCTATTTACTCCGTAACTCTGCAGATACGGTACTTTATACATTTTATGAAGCAGTTCAATTACTCAACGGTTCCGGTACAAATCAAAGGGGCAAGTACAAATCCGCTTATATGAGAAAACCCTTCCCCGAAGATCAGGTTGCAGCGATTTACAAATGGCTGACTATGGTCCCGGAAGGCCTACCTTCAGATGGTATGCAACAAAGCTTATTGCAGGTTGACAGTTATGGTGGTAGAATTAACCTTATGAACGCAGGAGACACAGCTATTCCCCAACGCTCTTCTATCCTGAAGCTACAATATCAAACCTACTGGAGTCAGGAGCGTTATGATCAATACCATCTTGATTGGATAAGAGGTTTTTATACGGATGTTTACAAACATACAGGAGGTGTTCCCGATCCTAATAATGATAGTACAAAAAACGTAGATGGGTGTTATTACAATTACCCCGATATAGATTTAAACGGGCGGGACAATGATAAGGGAAAAGCCCTCGGGCTTTACTTCGGTATAAATCTTGATCGTCTTAAAAAGACAAAGAGACGTTGGGATAAGAACAACTATTTCGTAAGCAGTCAGTCGTTATGACAGTATCGTATGTTATGAGTCAGGCAGGAAGTTTTAAGACGTTCGATAGGTTTTTCTAATGAGAAGTATAGACCAGCAGGTAAATAAAGAAGATCAACAACAATGAACTGCGCAGCCCGTATTCAAAATGCATAGATCAGTATACGATAATTGGCTTGGGCCTTGTAAGGCGTGTACCTCTCCCATGGCGTATGACATCCCTGATCAGCTTATCCGGAAATTCCATTCAAATAGATCGGAGTATTCCATTGTAATCAATGTGGTTGTCCGTGCCCGAATGTGTTCAGGCTTTCTACTCAACGCACAGCTATATTGTGGTAGATGCTCAGCATGCAGTTGTTCCGTTCAGAAGAATAATAATCAATTCAATTATATACAGCATGACCGGGATATAAAAGGATCTTTTAGTATAACAGTTCCCTTGGTATTTGCCTCCCTCCATTCAAGCTACCAACAATTACCTTGAGCAAACCAACCAGTTCTTTGAGATTTATCCGCTTCCCCTTCACCGGCACCTGCAGATGTTTATCAGAAATCTTCTCTTTATACCAACTTGCTAACAAGTTAACATGTAATTAATAATAAGTACATTTAGGTGACAACTCGTTACCACAACTAATATGACCGCTGCCGCATCTACATGGCTGAACCAATCATTTAGGAATTTACGATGATGCGTTACTCATCCATTCAGGCATACCTAATATGCAGTTTCTGTCCGTCAGTGCAATCTTTTGCAGTCGGGCTTACTTCAAGTGCATGGATTACGCCATACCACCTCGGCCAGCTTGCTAATGCTTCGGGGTGACTAATCCCTACACATAAGAGACTTGAAAAGCTCTGGCTTCATTTGAAAAAACTATATTTACCATTCAGGGCACACACTGAAAAGCATACCACACAGCCCCGCATCAGTCATAAGCTGCGGAGCTTCTTCAGGGGGCTCTTTGGATACTTTTTTATATGTTGTATGCCATTTGATCTTTTATCACACCACTATTCATGTTATTACCTTTCTTCAACACATATTTAAAACCCTATCCTGCAAAATAAACGGCATGCAACACGGCATTGTTGCGAGCGTGGCAGGACGTAATTCTATTTAGCTTGACGAACAAAACGGCATCCGATTATCTTTACTCATCTGCACTGCTGCCAATGCCACACCTGACAGCAATGATTTAACGTTGGTGGCAATTTTATTTGGACACTTCTAAATAATCATCTATCTCGTTAAATTTCATTTCAGTTTTGTAGCGAAAGCAGACAACACGGTGTCAAAAACGTACACTCACCAGTTCAAACAATTCCCTAACTTATTGATTACCATTAAATAAAGAATATGGCATTCAAGTAGCCGATGGCTTAAATTAAGTAACCTAAAATGTATAAGAATTATTTTAAAACAGCATGGAGGAGCCTCAGCAAGAACAGAACTTTCAGCATATTGAATATTGCAGGTCTTGCAGTGGGAGTTGCCTGCTCAGCGCTGATCTTTTTGTGGATAGAATATTATGCTTCATTCAATCATTCTATACCCAATCTCAATAAAATTTACAATATAAAAAACATTCAATCCTATGACGAAAATATAGTTACACTTTCTGTAACGCCTTTCAAAGCAAAAGATGCTTTGCTACAACAATTCCCTGGAGTAGAGAATGCTGCACGGGTTGACGACATTACATCGACCATTTCGCTGGGTGATAAATATTTATCACAACAAGGCTCCTATGTTGATGCAAGCTTTTTAAAAATGTTTGGTTTAATTATGGTGAAAGGTAATGCTAGCACTGCTTTGAATGATATTTCACAAATAGCTATTTCAGAAAAACTCGCAAAAACCTATTTCGGCAATAAAGATGCGATAAACAAAACTTTGACAGTTGATAATCATCCTTTCAAAATTGCTGCGGTATACAAAGACATTCCTGAAAATATGCAATTCAATGGAATTGATTTTTTGTTGCCTTTCCAAATTTTTTATGAGCAAAATAAAAACGGAGATTCATGGGGAACGAATTATACTGACACCTGGGTACAGCTCAATTCAAAAGCAAACGTAAATGCGATTAATGCAAAACTTAAAAAAATAGTAAAACAAAACAATCCCCAGTCGAACAACGAGCTTTTTTTATATCCTTTAAAAAGGATGATTTTGCACAACCGGTTTGTGAATGGAAAAGAAGATACATCCATAGGGCAAATAAAATATGTAAGAATGTTTTCTATTGTTGCATTCATTATTCTGCTTATTGCCTGCATTAATTTTATGAACTTATCTACTGCAAAAAGTGAGAAACGTGCCAAAGAAATTGGATTACGAAAAGCATTGGGTTCGGTAAGAACAGATTTAATTGCAAGGCTTTTATCTGAATCTTTAGTTGTCTCGTACACAGCTGTTGTTATTGCTGTGGTGCTCGTATCAATTATGTTACCGGCATTTAATACTTTAATTGGCATTCATTTACAGCTTAATCTTTTTAATCCGCAGCATATTTCATTTTTAATCCTCATTGGTGCTGTTTGCGGACTCATTGCCGGCAGCTATCCTGCTTTGTATTTATCTTCTTTCAATCCTATCTGTGCTTTAAAAAACCAGATAACAAAAAATGCAGGCAATGTAAGTTTTGTGAGAAAAGGTTTGGTGGTGGTGCAGTTTGTTATTTCCACTATCATCATAATCGCCGTTATATTGATTTATCAGCAAATACAACATACCAGGAGCAGAGACCTGGGTTTTAATAAAGACGATGTGATGTATGTAAATATTACTCCGTCGCTGCTAAAAGGCTTTCCTTCTTTAAAACAAAATCTATTAAACATCGGCGATGTAAGTGCTGTTTCACTGGGTTCTCATTCACCTTTAAGCATGTGGGCAAATGGCGGTGGTTTGAACTGGGAAGGCAAGAATGCAAATGAAGATGTTTTGATTACTTTCGTTAACACCGATAATGATTATCTTAAAACATTTGATATCACATTAAAAGAAGGAAGAGATTTTTCTGAAAATCCGCAAGCAGACAGTTCAAACATTATCATTAATGAATCGCTTGCCAAAATAATGGGCAAGCAGGGTAATATTGGCAAGCGGATATGGAGCAGTGACAATAGAAATCAGGCTTCTACTATTATCGGCATTACAAAAGATTTTGTGTATAATAATATGATGGAAGACCATCCTGCCCCATTATTATTTGTAAATCACCCCAAAAATGCCAATTCAATTTTTATTCGTTTAAAGCCCACCACCAATATAGGAAATGTTATTCCAAAAATTCAATCCCTATTCAAAAATGCAGATGAAACCGTTCCTTTCGATTATCATTTTATAGATAAAGATTTCGAACAAAAATTTAAAGTTATACAATTTACCGGTTCGCTGGCAACGATATTTGGCGCTTTGGCAATTTTTATTTCTTGCCTTGGTTTATTTGGCTTATCTGCCTTCATGGCAGAGCAAAGAACAAAAGAAATCGGCGTACGCAAAATGCTGGGCGCTTCTGTAACATCTATTACTACTTTGTTGTCGAAAGAGTTTTTAAAATTAGTAAGCATCGCATTTATCATTGCATTACCTATCGGTTATTGGCTTATGCATAATTGGCTGCAGGGTTATGCCTATAGGATAAATATCAGCTGGTATGTTTTTGTTATTGTAGCCATACTCATCTTGTTTATCGCTTTTATTACTGTAAGCTCGCAAGCAATACATGCTGCACGAGCAAACCCTGTGAATAGTTTAAAGGCGGAGTAATTATAGTAAGTGATGTTTATTGGACAAAGAAAAACTGGCACCATGCCAGTAATCCTTATAGCGAAAGATCACCATCCTATGGTCCATGTTATCCAGCCGGTGATTGCTGATGGCGATTTTGTGGGGATATCCGCCAGATATTCTATTACCTGCAATAGCCTACCGAACGGACATTTGGCATATATCACCCATCGTGTTCTGAACAAATGATCAAAGTAAGCTTTGAATTCCTGTTGCAGCGCTTTGCGCACGCCCACTACAAAACGTACCCGGAATACTTCAGGCACTTGATATCAATTTCCAGCATCCAGCTACCAGGCTAACACATTGCAAAACGCATGCAGTGCAGGCAGTGTAGCATTTTGCCCCTAAGCCAAATTTAAAGTAAAATTTCATTGCTTGCATCGATATTTGCTTTTGCACTTGAACATGTAATTGTGGTCTATAATTTTTGATTTCAGTATGTGCATTGATTCAGCAAAAAGAGAAACAGTCGCGGATCTTTAAATACTATTTAAAAACTCTTTCCCCTCTCTCATATTGGATAGTGCTTCATGAACCCTTTCTTTTCCTTGCTCACGATTGTCTGCACTACTTCCATACTATAGCCTGCGTCGAGTCTTCGACATCCACCACAGCCAATCCACTTCCAAACCCCTTTTTACCATGAGTCATCGAGCAACCTCCTATTGCTTTGAAGTTAAACGACTGCAAGCTTTGTGAGACAAAAATCACCTGCATGCGATTAACTCAACGGATCGTACAGCCATGATGGCCATGATTGAACAATGGAAAGCTAGTGGCATGCGGCAGAAAGATTTCAACCAGCACTAAAGTATTTCTAGCCAAACCAGGCTCTGCCATGATTATGGTTCAGACGAAAGCCAACACCTATGAAGAAAACCCCAGCTGCTTCAGGAACTGCTCTTTGTAATTGCTTCCGATCGGAATTTCAGTATTGCCGACGAATACACGGTTTCCTTCTATATGGCTGATCTTCGATTTGTTGATGATAAACGACCTGTGCACCCGCAGGAAAAGGGCCTTCGGCAGCGTGTCTTCAAAACCTGAAAAGGTCATGCTGGGTAACAGTACATGCTGGTTGGTCACTATGCGTATATTGTTGCCCCTGGCTTCTGCATAGAGAAGATCATCGTGGCCTATCTTGAATATTTTCCCATTCGTTTTAATAAAAATATAATTTTCTGTTTTGGGCTCACTGGTTGCTTCTCCCTCACCCGTTTGCAGTTGCAGCCTTTCTACTGCTTTGTCAACGGCTATTATGAACCGGTCAAAAGAAAAAGGCTTGAGCAGATAATCGCAGGCTGACAGATCGAACGCGTCGAGGGCGTACTCCTTGTACGCTGTTGTGAATATGACCTGTGGCTGGCTTTTGATCGTTTTGAGAAACGATATGCCATCTATCACCGGCATGTTGATATCGAGGAATAGAATATCCACCTTCTTCTGTTGCATGACCGCTTTTGCGTCCAATGCATTACCGCATGAAGCGACCACCTTGAGCTGTTCCAGGTGACTGCAATAGGTTTGTATGATCTCTCTTGCAATAGGCTCGTCATCAACGATCAGACAGGATAAGGTGTTCATGCTATTTCATTTTCAGCTGTAAGAGCACTGTATACATCGGCTCCTCATGCTGTATGGTGAGTTCATATGCGCCAGGGTATAATAGTTCCAGCCTTTTTCGCACGCTCGCAAGCCCGAAGCCGCTGCTTTTATGAACCAGGGCTGTTTCCTCCGTTTTACTGAATGAATTCTTCACGGAAAAGAGGATGGAAGTTCCCCATGTTCTTACAACAATATCAATGAAGATCTGCTGTTCCGGCGTGTTCTTCGAATGTTTGAACGCATTTTCAATAAATACGATCAGCAGCATGGGCGCGATCCTTATATCCGTATGCTGGATGTTTTCCAGTTCAGCAGTAAGCACCAGCCTCTCTCCTATCCGTATTTTTTCAAAATCGATATAATTGTTGATGTATGACAACTCGTCTTTCAACGGTACATATATTTCATTGGCTTGATACACGGTATACCGCAGCAGTTCAGACAGCTTCAGCAGCAGCCCGGGTATCTTTTCATGCTGTGAAATTGACAGGCCATAGAGGTTATTGAGCGTATTGAATAAAAAGTGCGGACTTAACTGCGACTGCAGCAGATGCAATTCGCTTTTGCTGGTTGCTGCAGATGCCTGCGCTTCTTTTAGTTGATACTGGTTATTGGAACTGATCATTTTGACCAGCATGCCAAGCGCAAGGCTTACAACCATAAAAGGCAGCCAGAACAATAGTAGATTGATGGCCGCTCTTTTTTGTAATGGAAAATCCGCATGAAAGAACAACCAGGAAATGCAGACGATGATGACCGTTACAAGCAGGACCACCCTGCCCACATGGAGGGATTGGTACCCTGAGGACCAGAATTGCGCAATATACCTTCCTGCAAATATACCGGCCATAAAACATGCGGTAGCAGCGGCAGCCACGGCTTCGTCTTCATGTACGTCGATCGCTTCCACATATGAATGGATCATCAGGTACAATGGCAAAGAGATAACCAGCGCCAGATAGAGATACAGGCTCTTTCCGAAAAATACTCCTGGTAATATATTCCTGGTGGTGCTCATAATGAAGTGTTTGCTCTTTACGATTCTCTACAAATTTGAGCAACTAATTCTGGATACTTTCCCCCACCTGACGAACAAATGCAACCGGCTGACGGAAGCCTTGTACGGGCATTCCGCTGTTTTGCCCCCCGTGTCCGGCGTTCCATCAGCCGGCTGCCAAGGTACAACACAAACTTTTTATGCTGCGCCCGAACCTTTCAATATTTACCCTTCATTACCAGCAGATCACCGCAAAACAAAACAGATGAAATTACTGAGTACAATTATTTTGATGCTGATTTTTTCAACCACCGGCTTCTCACAACCTGCTTCCGGTATGATAACAGGAATTGTAAAAAACTCAAAAAATGAAGTGATAACCGCAGTTACGGTAACGTTGCTAAAAGCCAGCGATTCGGCCCTTGTATATTCAACCAGAACGGATGAGGACGGACAGTATCAGTTTACCAGGGTCGCATCCGGCGCTTACCTGCTGAGGGTTACGGCGATCGGCTTCAACCAGTATACCGGCATGCCCGTGAGCTTTAATGAGAAACATGGCAATGTCATACTTCCGCCCATTATTATGGGGCCATCCAGCACTGTTGCAATGGCCGAAGTGATTGTGAAAGCCAAACGGCCATTGATTGAACAGGAGATAGACAAAACGGTTGTCAATGTGGCTTCCATGATCAGCAGTGCGGCCGGCAATACGCTGGAAGTACTGGAGAAAACGCCAGGGGTAACAGTCAATGCTGGTGGCGACATCAGCCTCAACGGAAGGGGAAGCATCCTGCTGCTGATCGATGGCCGCCCTACCTACCTGTCGGGGCAGGACCTGGCAGCTTACCTGAAATCGCTACCCGGCAGTTTGCTCGATAAGATCGAGCTGATGGACAATCCTCCCGCCCGGTATGATGCTTCAGGGAACGGCATCATCAACATCCGCTTGAAGAAAAACAGGAATGCCGGTATTACAGGCAGCCTTTCAACAGGATACACACAGGGCAGGTATGGGCGGAACAACGATGCCGCCAATATCAGTTACAACCGCAAAAAGCTGAACTTTTCCAGTAGCTTAAGTTACAACAGGGAAAAGAACTATACGGATGACAGGTATAAGAGGCTGTTCTATAACGCCGGAAATCAACTCACGTCCATGCTATCGCTTCTTAACAGGCAGCAGAATAAAGGCTATGGCCTGAATGCAGGCGCAGGAATCGATTATTCAGCTTCAACCAGTACATCAGTCGGATTTCAGTTCAACCTCATCCAAAGCAACAGGAGGGGCTTGCTTGGTTATTCCAGTGACAATTACGGTGCAAATGGACAGCATGTATCATACGGTAAAGGGTTAAACAAAAGCACCGACAGCAAAATAAATCCCGGCGCCGCCATAAATTTCCTGCACAGGTTCGGAAAAACAGGAAAGGAACTTTCCGCCGACATAAATTACCTGAAATACCATACCAATGCTGACATGGCTTTACAAAATGATCTTTATCAGCCAGATGGCACGCCGGTCAGTAACGGCCGTTTCCTGTATCTTTTACCGTCAGGCATTACCATCTATACGTTCAGGGCTGATTATGTTCACCCCATCAAAAATCAGGCGAAACTGGAAGCAGGTATCAAATCAAGCGTGGTGGATAACAACAGTATCGCCGATTATTATTCCGTTACAGGCGACACAAGAACGATCGACTACCGCAGGTCGAATCATTTCGTGTATCATGAAAATATCAACGCGGCTTATGTAAACGCCACAAAAAGCTGGAAGCGTTTTGGAACACAGCTGGGACTGAGGATAGAGAACACGCAGTCGAACGGTAACCAGCTGGGCAATGATTCGGTGCCGGCCAGCAGGCAGGCAAAAAACTATACATGGCTGTTCCCGGGTCTGTATCTGAATTACAAGTTAGACAGCACAGGCAAAAACTCTCTGAACCTGAGCATCACCCGCAGGATCAACCGCCCCAATTACCAGTACCTGAACCCTTTTGTTTTTTTTCGCGATAACTACTCTTACACGGCGGGCAACCCATTGCTGAATCCGCAGTACCAGTACCGGTATGAATTACGGTATCAGCACAAACAATTCCTCCGGATGGCACTGAGTTACAACAGGTTTACGGACGTGATATTCCAGACAACCGAGGCCGTTAACGAACTATTCATCACAAGGCCCCAGAACATCGCTAAAGGATATATGCTGTTGCTGAATACGGGTCTGTCTTTATCTCTGGCCAGCTGGTGGAACCTGAATGCGGACATACTGCTCTCACACATGGGATTGAAAGGAAAAGCTTATTCGGAAGATCTTACGCCCGATGCTTATGTAGCCAGGATCAATGTGCTCAACCAATGGGGTTTCAGCAACGGATGGAGCGCGGAGCTGGGCGGTTACTATGCCAGTATCGATCTGAACGGGCAGGCTTTTACATCCGGCATGTACCGCATAAATGCAGGCATGCAAAAAAAGATTTTGAAAGACAGGGGCAGCCTCCGTTTGAGCGTGGACGACCTGTTTCATTCCTGGGTATACCACAACAGATCCGTCAGTGTAAAACAGGCGCAGTATTTCCAGGTAAGTGAATCAGATACGCAGCGGGCGGGCATTGCATTCACGTATCGCTTTGGCAGGGATGACAATGCAAAGAAACGCCGGCACACCGACAATGCTGCTGATGAAGAGAAAGGCAGAGTGAACTGACAGGGACGGGAAGTAATGTATCAACCCCCTAAAAACTGGACGGTTTTTGCGAGAAGACCACAGATAGGAGGCCAGGGTATGAAGGATCTTAGGCTGATTTGGATAAACGAGTTTCAGAAAAAGGGGATACGGCGGCCTTCAAGGAGCTGTTGGATCGGTATGAAGGCAAAGCTGATCAGGCGATTGAGCTGGGCAACCTGGACGACAAACCACTCGATTTAACAGTGATCGATCTTGTCGAGTACTCAACAGAGAAACTGATCCGGATGATAGATGAGGAAAACAAGAGAGAACAAGGAGGAGAGTTATGGCGTTGCAATAGCGGACAGCAATTGTCCGAACCCGCACACATAAAGACTTTCAGTATATTTATTTTGGACTGATTTACACACGGTAACGAGAATGGCGCCATTTTAGTTGCCGCTGGTCACATGTTAAAGAACCATCTTAAAATTGCGTGGCGCACGCTCTTAAAAAACAAAGGACTCTCTGCTATCAATATTCTTGGTCTGGGTATCGGCCTGGCCTTTGCGATCGTTATCGGGTTATGGGTTCAGTATGAGCGCAGTTTCGATGGCTTTCACCAGCATGCAAACCGCATCGGGCTGGTGAGGAAGCATACGCTTTTCAATAACGAAAAAGGTACGACGACGGCGATTCCTATGCCCTTGTACGATGAGCTAAAAACTAACTATCCAGAAGTGAGGCGGGTGACCCGGATGGATTTTGCAACTCCGCATAGCTTGGTAGCAGGAGAAAAGAAGTTTAGCAAGACCGGATCCTATGTAGATCCAGATTTTCTGAAGATGTTCAGTTTCCCGCTCGTCGAAGGCAATGTGGAGAGCGCACTGAAAGAGCCCAATTCCATCGTCCTGAGCCGGTCGCTGGCCAAAGCATTATTTGGGTCGGAGAACGCGATTGGAAAGACAATCAAGATAGACAACCAATACAGTGTCATGGTGACGGCCGTTGCTGAAGATGTTCCCCATAATTCTTCGTTTCAATTTGAATTCCTGGCTCCTTTTGAATTCCAGGTGCAGCATTCCGATTTTGTGCGATGGGCCCGTACACGATGGGGAAATAACTTTTTGACCTGCCTGGTGGAAGCACAGGAAGGGGCTTCGCTGGAGGCTCTGTCCAAAAAAATAGGGCCGCTGATTATGCAAAGGGACAATACTCTGAAAAATCAGCATCTGTTCCTGCAACCGCTGAAAAAGGTACACCTCCATGGCGACTATAAAAACTGGGCGAACGCAGGTGGGCGGATTGAATATGTACGGTTGTTTGGCGTCCTTGGCATTTTTGTCCTGCTGATCGCCTGCATTAACTTTATGAACCTTTCAACCGCCCATTCGGAAAAAAGGGCCAAAGAAGTAGGCATCCGTAAAGCGGTTGGTTCACGTCGTGGTGAATTGATCGTCCAATTCTTAACCGAATCCATCCTTACCACTTTTTTTGCATTCCTGTTCAGCCTGGCAATGATCCAATTAATATTGCCTCTGTTAAAAGAACTTGGGTTTGAACACATCCGTTTTGATTTCAGCGATGTTCGCCTTATCGGCAGTCTACTGGCTATCTGTTTTATCACCGGGATTATTGCCGGCAGTTACCCGGCATTTTATCTCTCTTCTTTCATGCCCTTAAAGGCCTTAAAGGGAAGATTGAAGCAAGGTAAGGGCGGCACCACATTCCGCAAGGTATTGGTCGTTTCCCAATTTGTCATTTCCATTTCCCTTATCATCAGTACAGTGATCGTCTTCCAACAGATCCGTCATGCCAAAGATCGTGCTCTGGGGTATGAGCCCAATAATTTGATCACCCTTACAATTACCAACGACATCCAAAAAAATTACCAGGCTTTGAAGCAAGAACTCTTAAGCACAGGATATATCAATTCCGTATCCCGTTCTTCCAGTCCGATGACCGGCATCAACAGCAGTTGGAACGGATTTTCTTGGGAAGGCAGTACCCCGACTGCATCTGCAGACGCCATATTTGATGTGATCATGACAGACCTTGATTATGAAAAGACGGCCGGCCTGCAATTTATAGTAGGAAGGCCTTTTTCGCGGGATCACCTGACAGATTCATCCGCAGTGATACTGAATGAGGCTGCTCTGAAAGTTATTGGCTACCAGCATCCCGTTGGAAAAGTCATCAAACTAAATAACCAGCCTCTCACTATTATCGGCGTCACACGGAATATGGTCACGAAGGATCCTTTTCAATCTTTTACGCCGACGGTCTTCCTTTTCAATTCCAGTACTTCATCACATTTACTTGTCAGGCTTAAAGAGCAGCGTCGCTTCCAAAGTTCTCTGGCAGCTATTCAACCGATTATTGAAAGGAACAATCCGGCTGTACCCTTTGAATATAGCTTTGTGGATGAAGAGTTCGCCAGGAAGTTCACTATAGAAAACCAAACCGGTAAGCTGGCCGCTGTCTTTGCCGTACTTGCCATCTTCATCTCGTGTCTGGGTTTGTTGGGACTGGCGTCTTTTATGGCAGAGTGTCGTGCCAAAGAGATTGGCATCCGAAAGGTGCTCGGCGCTTCCATCGCCAATTTATGGCTGTTGTTATCCAAAGAGTTTGTTATGCTGGTCATATTAGCCTGTGTCATTGCAGCTCCTCTGGCTTTCTGGGTCATGCAACACTGGCTGGCACAATATGAATACCGGATTGAAATCAGTTGGCTTGTGTTTGTGCTGGCGGGCGTACTTTCCTTACTGATAACGCTTGCTACGGTCAGCTTCCAGTCGTTCAAAGCAGCGCTGATTAATCCGATTAATTCTCTCCGATCAGAATAAGGAATAGCCGGAGGCGGCTTTAAGGGATGTTGTCTTGAATGCCATCACCAGTGCAACCCCGGTATGGTGTACCGATATTATATATGTTCCGTTGAAAAGAGGGTTCATGTATCTGACGATGATCATTGATATGTACAGCACAAGACCCTGGGTTGGAGATCATAATTCTATAAGTGCTCAGCGGTGCAAGAGCGTACTACAGTGCAACCGATCACCAGGCTGAATTCGGCAAAAGCGTCTGTTATGGAAACGGCCGGAAGATCCGCAAAACATCGGTATAGGAAAAAATATTCCATAAATGGGTCCTGCTCGGGAAAAAGGCTGCTCAGCCAGTAGGAAAATGGGACAATGGTACAGGTAAAAAGGGACAAAATCCGATTATTCAGATTTCATAAAAGAAGAAGGGTTATGGCCCTGGAATTAATTACACCTCAACGGCGCCATTTCGCAACAAGATGTGATTGAGTAAATACATCTTGATTTTCATTTTGGCATTCTGGTCCAGAGATTGTGGCATCATGAGCGAACCAAGCGTTATAATCATGGAACAGAAAAAAAAATGAAGAGATTCCCAAATTGACAGCTTATCCAAATCCTTTTTACAACGAACTACTTATCTTCGATAAAACCGTTCCTTCATCCTAGGACAAGTACAAGCCATATTTTTAGAAGGGGAGGGAGAATTTGTTTAAATGGCATGAAAAGCAAAACGTCACAGAATTCAGGAATGCGGTACAAAATAGCCTGCGTGCAAAATTGAAGCCCAATTGGCCTTATAGAAACGATCTGTATGTTGCTATCGGACATTCGGAACCAAAAGCGATGTTTACGTGAAAGACATTGACAACCTTCTCAAAAGTCTATTGGATGCCTTGAAAGGAATTGTTTTTTCGCATGACCAGCAAATCGTAAAGATTTCGACCGAGAAAAATATAACCGACAAATACCAAGGCGTTACAGTTGCAATAAGGGAATTGACATCCGGCAGTAGAATGAGAAGTGCCCCTTATTTCTGGGCTACCGACAACGATCCTTGGACAGAACAAAGACTGCAGGAAATGAAAAAAGGCAGGTTCAATATTATTGACAGTTATTGATAAAATTACCGCAATCGGAAAATTATCCAACAATATGCTGCTTATTAATAGCTCAAAAAAACATCTTCGTCCTGGTGGAGAAACCCCGGGATCCGATCGATCCGTACTTACCCCGGTAGCTGCTAGACATAGCGCCGCTGCCGACGTTCAGGTCCCAACCTTTGGAGCCGCTGTATCGTCTGGAGTATCTGAATCCCATGGAGTGCTGGTTTTGTTTGGTGTCTGATGCCGGTGCTGGAGGCTGGCACGTCATGCCTGGTATAGTCTGGCATAGAATATACCATAGGGAAGAGGGGTTATTGTTTTGTCGAGGAATAATGGAATGGGGGGAAACAAAACAGATCGGAAAATAATGATGTTTTGCATGCCGACGCCACCCCATTTATGGGGTATTTAGATTTGCAGCCAATATTTATATTACTAACCGGTCCAAACAAAGCTATTAGATCACTAATTGCTGCAAATCTGTGGGTCACTTTTAGAGATTTTAATTTTCAAGTTGTGGCTGTTTTTGATCGTGCATGTTCGGTATTGAAACCTCAAATTGAATCACCGCCAAAACCATTGCGACAATGAAATATCTCATTCTATTTGTTTGCGCATTCAATTTACACTCTTGTTGTTACATCAAGAAGTGTGTAGGGGTTTATCTTAATCCTTCATTCATCGCCTTCTCTACTCCCGAGCTCGATACGATAATATTCAGGAAGTATAAAATTCATTCAAACTTTCGAAATCCCATCGATACCTTGTTAATAGAGCCATTCAACTTACGAACTACATTTACAAGTAGCGATACTACATTTCTTTTTACAAACGGTGTCTATCCGTTTCCTATTATATCAGGTTTCGAGTATGAAATCGAGGTTCCGGGCGCAAACACGGTCGCAAGAGTAACGGACATTGAAGAGACAAATTCAAAGCAAAAAACCTGCCTGGCTTTGGACGGGGAATCGTGTTACAATGAGTTAAAGCACTATAGAGTCAATGGGGTTTTAAATACTGTTAGAGCCATATACATCCACAAGTAATACCAACTTGCTAACAAGTTGATATTTAATAAATAATAAGTACATTTAGGTGACAACAATCACTATGTGTCATCTTACCCTTCGTGCTCATCTTAGCCTCGAAGAGCTAAAAGCCCGAATGACACAACAGAAACAGATACGCCTGCACACTTACTGGCAAATCCTCCACGCCGTTGCCAATGGTCCGGGTAAGAGGGCCCAGGAAATAGCTGACATGTTAGGCACGACAGCCACCATAGTGAAACGTATTGTACGTACTTATAATACCAAGGGAGCTGACTTTGATAAAGCGCTGCAGTGAGGCGGTTGCAGACAGGCTACGTCGTTCATGAGCCTGGAGCAGGAAGCAGTCGTGATGAAGCAATTGCAATCCAAGGCACTCAAGGGAGCTATGCTGACCTTCCATGACATAAAGGATGTAGTAGAAAAGAAGCTGGGTGGTGTAGTTTCCAACGATTATATCTGGGATCTGTTCAGGCGGCACGCATGGAGCAAGAAAGCGCCCCGGCCCAAGCATCCCAGCCAGGATGTAGAGGCGCAGCAAGCGTTTAAAAAAAACTTCCGCGGCTACTGGCAGCCTGCTACGGAAAAGTAAAGGACTCCAGACCCGTCAAGCTGTTCTTTGAGGATGAAGCCAGGTTCGGGCGTATAAACAACGTAAGCAGATGCTGGGTACCTGCAGGCAGCAGAGCCGGGATAGGCCAGCAGATGATAAGAGAGTACCTGTATGCATACACGGCCGTATGCCCGATACAGGGGAAAACTATTCGATCATAGCACCCTTGACCAATACACAGATCATGAACATATTTTTGAGGGCATTGGGCAGAGTATACGGCAAGTACAGGATTATATTATGTTTGGATTCGGCAGGCTGGCATACCAGCGGGACGCTTGAAGTGCCGCAAGATATCCGGTTACTATTGTTGCCTCCTTACTCACCGCAGCTCAACCCTACGGAGCACCTATGGGATTACATCCGGGAGCAAAAGGGGTTCAACAACCATGTTTTCACTTCCATTTATCAGGTAGAGGGGCAGCTGTCAAAAGCACTCAGGGAGATCAATAGAGAAAACGACGTTATAAAGAGCATGTGTAACTTCAGTTGGCTAAATGTAACACCTTGTTAGCAAGTTGGTATAAGGTGGCGGGTGCGCATTTTTTGCAGGAGATTCGAACCACCAGTAGCGATATCCTTTTATCCTTCTTACCCTCCGGTGTTCGGCCTTCGTTTAACAGTCATTAGCCGATTTTTGGAACCGTTTTCCAGCTTTGGGAAGGAAGTCAGGGCATGCCGAAGGGCTTTTGCCTCACAATCAACCGGTTGCCATTCCGGCACGGCGTTGGAAACTATAGGAGCATAACACACAAAAGAAAAAATCTAAAAAATCTGATACCATGAAAAAGATCCTTACCCTCGCAGTTGTTCTCTTCGCCGCCTTCACAGCCGCTAACGCTCAATCGACTTCCGCTGCCAGCCAGACCGTTACCCTGACCCTGCAGAATGCCATCAACATCTCGGTTTCTTCCGCTACTGGTACTTCCTTTCTCTTCAATGATGTAAGCGAATATCAGAACGGCCTGACCAACAGCAATGCCTCTACCTTCCAGGTAAAATCCAACCGCCCTTGGGCTGTAACCGTAAAAGCTGCCGCTGCTACCTTCACCGGCCCGGCTGCTCCTGCCACACAGATGCCATCCTCCGTACTGGGTGTACGCTTGAACGGTGGGTCTTCTTTCAACTCGCTGTCTACAACGGCTGCATCGCTGACCAGCGGATCAAGGGGATCAAGCTCGTTCAGCGTGGATTACAATGCCAACCCTGGTTTCAGTTACGATGCAGGTACATACACCCTGAGTGTTGTTTACACTGCCACACAACAATAATCCCCCCCTCTACTAAAGATCTGGCCATCAATAATAAAATATAAACAAAAAGGCCTGCACCGGCTAAGTGCAGGCCTTTTTGTTTGTCCGGGTTATTGGGTGCATCAAATGAGGGAAACGACCTTTGCCATCAGCATGATTCGTATGGCGTGCCCCTGATACAACTGCTATTGCACGATCAATTTTTGTGTCAGGATTGCGTTTTTTCCATTGGTTACTTTAAGCAGATACATTCCATGGTTTAGATGATCGGTTGGCACCAACGTCTTGGCTTTGATCATGTAACTGCTTACCGCTCTGCCTGTAGCGTCAAGCAAACAGGCATACATCAAGTTATTGCCGTTAGCCGTAACAGTAATGGCTTGTCCTTTGGAAACATAACTTGGATATACTCTGATGCCGGGGGCATCGCTACCTGCAATGGAGATGACCTTTGAGTACGCCACACTGCCGTTCCGATCCACGATTTTCAACCGGTATGTCTGTTTACTACTGCCATAAGCTGATTTGTCTACATACGTATAAGTTGCCAGGGAACCGACAGCCGCTGCAGCCCTGATCACACCGATAGTAACATATATATCATTTCCGCTGTTCCTTTGCACTTCGAAACGATCTGTGCCCGTTTCTGAAGTTGTGGTCCAGGTAAGCGTAAGGCTACTTGCCTGCCCTGAAGCGGTGACAGTAGTAAGCTTGACAGGCAATGTGGCGGGAGCGGCAAAGGCATAAAAAAAGCGGTAATCGAAGGCTGCTCCCAGCGGTAAGACGGATGTATTGAAGTCCAGCTCCACTTCATCGAAGGACAAAGTAGCCGTGAAAAATATATCTGTCGGCGATCCCCCGGTCAGTATTGATATCCCGGCCAGGTTAGCCGCAGGAACCGTTTCCCTGGGAACGCCCGCAAAGTAAGTTTTAAGACTGAGGTTGCTCTGCAGCAATGCCAGACTTGCAACGGAACCGAACTGGACATGAAATCCCGCACTGTATCCGGCCGGCACCTCTGTGGTACCAGCAGGCAGGTTCAAGGCTGCCCTGATGGAGTAATCTGAAGTGTTACAGGTCAGCGCCACGCTGAGCGTTCCGGCAACTTGCGCGTAATCGGTCAGGTCTGCGGTAGCGATGTTCTGATCGTTGCTGAAGGAAGGTGACAGGCATAACAAGCCAGAAGGTGAAGTAGAGCTGTAATTGCCGCTGGTGGAAGAAAAGCCTGAGTAGTAAGACTGTGCGGTAGTTGGGTTTGACAGCATCATTGCTGTGCCTGTGAAAATGACCAGTCGGTAATAGAAAAAGCGTAGATGGTTTTATATAGGATCGTATTGCATAAAATAAGTGTTGAGGTAAGACAATGTATGAACTAACTTTTAGGAGGGTGGACTGTTCTATGGAGGAATGGACGAATGCCAGATAAACCAGAGGTGAAGCTTTCTCAGTATAACCAAAACGAGGCTCATAGGATCACATATCACGCTGCACTTGCCTTTTGAAAAGGGAAACAGGAACAGAATTACATGATCAAGGTATTAATTGATTTGAATGAATCATACCCCTTTAATGGGGTTGATTGTTTGCTGCAAAGCATTTACATTATCACCAGCAGATGGTATAAACTATTTGCTGGCGATAGGAGAAAACCCTTATAGTGCTGAAACGGGCTTTTGGTTAAATTGTGGATGGTTATGCTTTGGATAATGATTAATTGAATGTTTCACGCCAGTTAGTTACCGTTCACCTGTGAATCGCAAAAGCATAAACTTGAAAAGCCTCTTTTGAGGCTTTTTTATTTGGCATGACTATCGAAGCTTGACGGTATTACGAACAGCGAAATTGTATATACACCAGAGATTCTATTCTGCCATCTAGTGTCGGTAATAAGAGAGGAAGAATTGACAGCCATGCCATACAATTAAAGAAGGAGAATCCTGAGCCTGTCGCTGTTCAATAGATTTTTGTATATTCGGTGTGCAACTCAAATACATATATTGAAAGCTTATTACAAATGATTCATCCTCCTGTTATAAAGAATATTATGAATGTCCAGAATTTAAGCAACACACAATCGATAAAGACTGGAATATTTTATGGTTTGATTTCTACTGTAGCCATTTGGATAAGCAGTCTGTGTACGTTAAATAGCAACACAAAATACTCAAGCAATTCGTTGACTACCGCTTTAACATTCGGTATCTTGATATGTGGTATTATACTTTCTTATAAAATGCTTAACAGGATTGCTCAACTTGACAGACCTACTATTGGACAATTTGCGCTAGCTGGCATCTTCTTTTCATTAACAATTGGAACTATCGAAGGGCTTATTCATTATATAAACGCCACTTATATAGACACAAATTGGGCTCAAAGCTCATTGCAAGCCTCTCAGGGGAAATGGACAATCAATGATTATACAAAGGAGGCAATAGCTGGACAAACAGAATTAACAGATACTTTTCAAAGGCCATGGAAATGGGCGGTTACTTCTGGAATTTTCATGAGCATAATCAGTCTTTTTTTGGTTGTTACCATTGGCTGCTTATACAGTTTGAAAAATAGGAAAGAAGAGAAAATTGAAGTTGAATAATCACGCCTTTCAGTAATCGATTAGCGCCACACCATTTATAAGTTATGTGGAGGCCCTACATCCGCGTTCCCAAGATCGACTGCGGCCTGACCGGTAGTACTTGCAACAGGATAGAACCGTTCATTGAAGCTGCTCTCGATGATTAGGTGCTATGTGTTTTCTATTAACACAAAAATGGTTAAAAGGAACAGCATTCAGAAATCACTGCATGCTATAGATCTCCTTCACAATGCTAATAATCTTCTCAATTTCATTCACTGAACGAAATAAGATTTTCCCCTCAGGAGAAATTAAGACATAAGTCGGAAGTGCCCGAACACCATATTCTATTATGTATTGGTTATTCCATCCTTTCAGGTCAGAAACATGGATCCAGTTCAAGCTGTCCTTCCTGATAGCTGCCTTCCATGCTTTTATGTCATCATCACCGGAAATACTTACTATTCTGAAATTCTTCGATTTAAGTAGGTCAGAAGTCGACCTTAAGGATGGGTTATTTTGCCTGCAGGGACCGCACCAACTTGCCCAAAAATCTAACAATATATAATGGCTTTGTTGCATGAATATAGGAAAGAAATAACAGTCGAGGAGGGAGGGAAATAAGAAGGACGGTCGGAATTTTGAGATGTGAAGCAACAAAAAACAAACCGCCCAAAGGCCACGAAACGTAGCCGGTATAAAATTACAAACTGGCCCCTATATAACCAAGCACTCAAGCAGAGAGGCTCTTTGCACATATGGATGCCCGAAGAACTGGAAAACCAGTGGTACTACCAGGGAGAAACTCAAAGAGGTGCTCAGTATCTGTATTCAGACAACTGCATTGAAATGGCCTGTATTGTCAAGGAAGTATACCATCTTGGTTACCGGCAGACACAAGGATTCCTGGAATCATTGGTAGCCTTCAGGGGCTGGAAGGTGAAAGTGCCAGATTATAGTGTGATAAACCGCAGGCATAAAAGACTGCATCCGGAAGTTAAAGGTACTGCCGGCCCGGACAAGTACATTGTTATCGACAGCACGGGAGCAAAGGTGTATGGAGAAGGGGAATGGAAAGTACGGCAACATGGTTGGTCGAAGCACCGCACCTGGAGAAAGATACACCTGGCAGTGGATGAAAGTACTGGAGAGATAGAAAGCTGTGCGATGACCACTAACAGTGTGGATGATGCAGCCATGGTGGGCACTTTGCTGGATGCAGTGGAAGGCAAGGTGAAGAAACTGGCAACCGATGGCGCTTATGACAGGAAGAAGGTGTATGAGCAGTTGAAGAAAAGAAAGATAAAGGCGGTAATCCCGCCACGCAAAAATGCACGGATCAAAAAACATGGGAACAGCCGGGGCGTAGAGTTGCCTAGAGACAGAACGATTCGCCAGATCAGGAAAGTGGGTAGAAAGCGTTGGAAGAAGCAGGTAGGCTATCACAGGCGCAGTGTAGCGGAATACACCATGTTCAGATTAAAGACCCAGTTTGGAGAAAAACTTGCCTGCAGAGACATCGAGCAGCAGAAAGTGGAAGTAAGCATCAGATGTTACGTATTGAATAAGATGGCCAGTATAGGAATGCCTGTGGCCATCAAAGTAAGAGCCGCTTAATTATTCATGCAAAAAAGCCGTATATAATTACTACTAGGAAATGTAATTCTAACAACATTGCCACTGCTGTCATTCTGCATTAAGGTGATTGCCTGTTTCATGGAATCAGAGCGAATGCAAGATTTAAGCAATCTTCTTATTCGGTGAGACTGCAAGGCTGGCGACAACGTCCGGTAAACACTGTCAATTTTATGTGAGGAAAGCGTATTTTTCTCACCCCACAGGCTAAATAGATTTGTATAAGCGCACGAACGCCCTTGCTTGACCACTGGTGATGTATTCTTTAGGCGTTCCTCAAATAGTTTATTCTGTACGCCTCCTCGTAACACGTAAACACCATTGTTTTCTGTAATCGTGATCAAGCCGGCTCCACAATAAAGGAGACCATGAATTTACGATTCGATCTTTCAACCCGTCTACAAGAAATTTCGGAGCTGCGTCCAGTGAACATTAATTCCTTCCCATTATACATGAGACTGTCGGTAATTTCGCCATTCAATGTATTTACCAGATAAAATTTGCTGCCGGCTTCGAAGGACTGGAACTGCATGCGAACCTTGTAATTGAAGTCTGCATAAATGGGTTTCGCAATCATGCAAAACAGCAGTATTAACAAGCAACCTCTTACTGTCATATATAAGAATTGAAGTTTAAGAAGGGGAACGCATTATTAAATTAGAGTAAATATCGGATGCAATTATCGGCGGCAGGATACTATATTCTTCTACACGGCATTCTCCAATATGGTGCGGGGCGAGCCGCCGCTGTAGGAAATTCTGAACAGACAGTATGCGCATAAGCCCAGGCCGTACATCGACCGGCACACGAGCCGGCGGGTGAACATGGACGCCAGCCTGCGGCCGCGGATACAGCTGATCTTCGGCGAGCTGTTTATCGTTGTGAAAATCCAGACCCAGCAGATGCGGATAAAATTTGCAGACATTGAAAATTATTAACGATGGATAGGAAAGACTTTCAGATAACCGTTGCTTTTGGAGAGAAGATATGCCGGTGCCGGGTAAGGCAGATGGGCATAGGCCGTTATGTGGTTTTTGGTCGGAGCCGGTCGGTGACAATAAGCCTGGACCACAAGCTGATCTCAGGGTAGATGACTCAGCTTTGCGTCAATGTCATTGCAGAGGTCATCCGGTACAAGGAATATTATGGAAAGCTTGCTGAACCTGCCAGCTCACAGCGGCCGACACTGTAAAAGGGAATAAAGGGAAACTGATTGAAATCAGGTCTTGTAATCAAGGGACGCGACCTGTTAGGAAGAATATCTGCATTTTTCTTCCTAACTTGAAAACACATAATGAGGCATCGTCTTTGCAAGATTGCTTTAATGTCCAGACCAGCCTCCATCAGAGTAATAAAACTTGGATAGATGTTTAAGCTAATGATTCCCATTCCTATATTTCTCTGTTTCGCTGGTTGCCGTAGCTATCATACGTTGGAAGGAAAGGCAAAACCAATTTACATTTCCACAACAGAAGGTATACCCCAGGACTCTCTTGAAGATGTTACGAAAGTTGTGTATGCTACTCTGCAGGGTTTAAAAGGCGATCTTGTAGAAGTAACTGAACTACGTGGGAAAGAAAAAAACAAATCACTTATCCATGAGCCAACACTCTTCTATTATCACTCAAGTAGATTTATTGCTTACCCCAACGAACGAATCACAATTAAAGGATCCAACGATTCACCAATAATTGTAACTTCCCGCGGCAGCAAACAAAGAGATAATGAATTGATATTCTTCCAAACCTTCGATAAGATGCAAAAGTATCCTTACTTGTCGGAATATATTTTGGATTCATCGCTGGACACAATATTAAAACTGGAACAGATACAGAAAGATCAGATTGTCAAAGCAAATGTTGCAGGCAAAATTTTGTTTGATTCTCTTGCACAAGCCTTTAAGATAAGCAGTAAATTTAGGGAAGTGGCCGAGACGTATGCAAAAAACATGTATGATATGAGCCTTATACAGCTGTATAGGCGGTATAAAGACACATTGGTTGCAAATAATCTATATAGTAATAAGTTAAGGGCACTGATCCCGGCTTTTAATGTAATTATTGAAAGATCGAGTTTCAACAGTAATGTACGAAGCTGTTTGAACGAGGTGATACGTGAGTTGTTTCCTGGCAATCACATGTGGAGCTTGCACAATACAGAAGAGTTCAAAAGATGCTTTGATAGTGTGGCGGAAAACTTCACTGGATTATCAAGAGATTATCTGTTAAGCCGTATTATGTACCGCGCGAACTCACTTGGAGTTGCCGTGCCTTCCGAGTATGATAGACAGTATAAAGAGTATTCTGGCAATTTCACATATAGAAAAATAGTGAAAAACGCACTAAAAGAGCGTCGCAAAAATATGAAGGACCGCAAGGGATTGCCGAATCAATTATTAACAGCTTCGGATAACAAACAAGTTCATCTGGAAGATATTTTAGCTCAACACAGAGGTAAGTTGGTCCTTGTCGATTTCTGGGCGAGCTGGTGCATACCTTGCCTTCAAGAAGTGCCATATTTGAAAAAGCTTATTCAAAAATACTCGCAAGACCAAATTTCTTTTATAGCTATTTCCCTTGACAGAGAAACGGCATCTTGGCGGGAAACCATCGCTTTAAAGGATCTAAAAGAAGCGAAAAATTATTTACTGTTAAACGCAAGTAAAACATCATTTTACAAGCAGTATAAACTTACCACTATTCCACGATATCTACTTATTGGAAAAGATGGGCAGGTAATAAATGCAGATGCGCCTGCTCCAAGCGATACCTCTTTGGCAGAGCTGATTGATAAACTGCTAACTAGCAAATGAAATCACAAAGGGTGAAAACACCCTGCCGTATGGTGGCCGGTGATGCTACCTTCTAAGAAAATTAGCCTATGCCTTTCCAACAACTGCATGCACGCCCTGATGGCTCCCGGTGAAGATAGAACCGGTGCTGCAGATCGATCGCTTCGGCAAGCTGAGCTTTACCTGGAGCTATATCGTGTACGATGCAACACCTGGCTAGAAGAAGTTCGAGGAGGTGACGGACTAGCAGCTGCAGGAGCAGGCATATGTTATGGGGCAAGCTGGGGGGGGGATGCTCAGGCCAGAAGGCCTTACTCCTTAATTATCTTGAACTTTCCGCTTCCATTAATCAGCATGAAATAAATACCCTTCGAAACATGGCTGATATTGAAATCTGTTTGAATTGTTTTTGACCAGTACGCCACTACCTTGCCCGAAACATCCACTAACTTGATCGTGTTCTGGCCATTGCTCAACCCTTTTATATGCAGCCAATTTGAAACAGGATTGGGAGATATAACAAGTGAACTGGTGTTACATATATTTTGAGATGTTATAACGGGCGAATAATTGTAGTGATTGCCATCATCCATTTGTTTCAACCTGAAATAGCTGATTCCTTGATTTAAACCGCTTTTTACAAAATCGTATGCTTGGAAGGTATTGCTGCTTGATTTGCCTGCTACAAAGCCGATCTTATAAAAATTATTTCCATCAGTGCTTTGTTCTATATCGTAACCTTTGTTGTTTTGTCCCTCATAGATCTTCCAACTTAGCTTAAGAGTATTACAGTCTTGGGCAGAAGAGCTGAAACTAACTAAAGCGGCAGGAAGCACTGAAAGTATATTGATCGTAAATGAGCGGTCAGCATATTTGTTATCATAGTCAGTAACCCTGACTGTAAATGTAAACGTTCCTGTTTGCGTTGCCGTTCCCAATATCTGGCCGTTGAATGAATCAAGGCTGAGTCCTGCCGGCAATGCACCAGCGAACACCTCAAACTTATAAAATGGAATCCCTCCATCTGCTATTACACCTGCTGAATAACTTTGTCCGGCGTTTCCGTTTGGCAATGATGAGTTTAGTATAGTAGTCTCTTTGAAAGCCGACGTCAGTTTGAGGTTGTATCCAATTGCCTTTAACACCAACAGGTTTAGTTTGGTGATCAGCCACCTTCCATAAGGCATGGCAGAAGCATACTCGCTGCCAAAAACGCCCTTTTTACTGATCCTGTCCACCACCTTCAGCAGATCGTCTGACTGACCGTTGGACATATGATCACTTGCATCTACCGGAACGGTAGTTCCTTGGTAAGCAACCACATCAGGATCATCTATATAACCCTTGTTTTTATAGGCCAGAAAATTGGGATATGCCGGGTTAAAACCTATTGCATGCCCTATTTCATGTATAGCAATTGAGTATAAATCGTTTTGTTTATCACCAAAGTTGGTAGCATCAAACCAGGTACTATCGGTATAAGTACCATATCCTAATGTGTTGTAGTTGCCATGCACTTCGGCTACATATCCGCCGACAGGCCTGAGCTTTGTTTGAACTCCTTTTATAGTTTGAAATGAGTAGGTTTGTCCCTCTCCCCCGGACCGGTGCGGAGCGCAATGAAAACCATAAGCATACAGCAGGAACCCGTTAAATGCGGTAGAGTTAGGTATGTACATGCCACCTGCAAAGTCATCATTCCATATGTACGACTGTTGTGTGTTAGCCTTTATGGTATCAAAGTCCATATTCTGCAAGAAAAATGCCCAGTCATCGGCTGCTTGTCGGACAATGCTTCTATGGGTCTGGTCTGCAAAAAAGTTGTAAGCCGGTTTATCCTGCGAGTAGTCTATTGCTATATTGTAATCAATTACCGACTTATTTGCGTCCTGGTCAATTACATGAACGGGAAACGTCTCAGTGCCCAAACTGCTTCTAAGCGTGAGGGTATAGTCTTCATCACCACCTCCTCTGTCAGGAAATATGGAGAGGTAAAATTCCTTTTGGCCGGCATCGTTTAAGGTGATGGCTTTGGAGGGACCGCTACTTCCGGCAGATGAGAAGGTATTCATGTACAGTCTTGCACCGTTTACACTGATAGATACCGCGCCAGGGAAAAAAGATGATTCCACTGTTAGCTTGATAGATGGATTTGCCATGTAACCTTCCCAATCAACAATAGTGATAGTATGACCTGACAGGTTACGTCCAAAGGCGTCTCTCAAAATAGTTTGAGCCTGTCCTGTAAAGTAATGAATGCTAAATATAAACGTGAGAAAAGAAATTGCTTTCATTTTGCGTGTTTGATATGTCGATAAATAAATGGATAATGACGTTTAGTCAATGAATAACAAATAGGTGAATCGTTCTCTCTTTTTCGTGGGTAGTAATCCTCACGCGCAGGCATTACTTAATTCGATATTCCGATAAGATACAGGTGATTATATTCAGGCTTTGCAATAGGATGGCATACATCGCGAATATACGCCTCTTGTACTTCTCTGGCAAGTGTTGAATTTTATTTCTGTTATGGGCCCAGCTGGTGTACAACCTGAAAGGTCTGTATGATACAGAGCTGCCGCCCATGTTCGGGGATTGATTGTGGTCATATTGTTCCAGCTTATCTTAGAGCTGTCATACTATCATATGATGAAACACGCGATGAAGTGCTGGCCCCGTGCGCATCAGCAGCCGTCCTATTCCAGCAGGCTGACAACCTGCTGGCCAGGATACACAGAAAACCGAGCAAAAAGTGGGTGAACATGGAGCGGATACTTGCTGAATTTGCTGTTAAAAGGAAGAGGACATATTAAAAAGCAAGATAAAAAGTCAGGTGTAACTTTCGAGCGAAATAGCATGAGAAGGTATTTACATCACTCGGGTTGAGTTCAACGAGCTAAAAAGGGACATCTCCTATCAGACAAAATTTTCTTGTATACCATTAGCTACATTTTTTAATTCATAGCCGTATATTAAAATCGCATGTGCCCATCTTCCTAAGTTCCTGTAAATACCACATATAACTGGTTCGCCAGCATCTATCAGCGGAACCCGGCATTTGTGGGCCAGGAAAGGAAGTACATCAAGTGTGCCGGTAATTGCTTTGCCGATGGTGCCCTGCGTCCGTTAAGCTGATGTCCTTAACCAGGTAAGTGTTCTGGAAAGTGAATCAACGTGAAATTATTTTCAATAGCAATTTGTTTTTGCGAATTTTAGAGAAGTATCGGCAATCCATACATTGTGCGTCATTTGAGACTGCCCGATGATTATTGAGCAAAAAAATCGTATTCTTCCTTCTTTTATGATGACTTACAAGCAGCCTAAACTTATATTGGTTGGAGTAATTCTATCAATTTTTGCGCATGGGCAAACTCTTTCAACACAAAAGCAAGGCAATAAAGAAACGCTTTCGGAAAATATCAACCAAGCACAAAAGTGGTGGAACTTATTACATTACAAAATTGATATCACTCCTGATTATAAAAAGAAGTACATAGCCGGAACGAACAGCATAACATTTTCTGCCTTGCAATCTGATACGATAATACAAATTGAATTGCAAGATCCCATGCGAATTAATAATGTCAATTGGAAAGGCAAAAGTCTTATTTTCAAACGTAGTAAAGCAGGCAGTTACGCAATAGTTTTTCCAACAGTTATCAAAGCTGGTGACCGGCAAACAATTTCAATTGATTTTGAAGGCGAGCCGAAAGAATCATTAAAGCCTCCTTATGACAATGGTTGGATATGGGCTAAAGATGTAAAAGGACGACCGTTCATTAGCGTCGCTTGCGAAGGTTCAGGCGCAAGCATCTGGCTTCCTTGCAAAGAAGTGCTATATGATAAACCTGACAATGGTGTTTCATTCAGCATCACAGTCGCTGATTCGCTAGTAGCTGTTTCCAATGGCAGACTTACTAAGAGATCAACTAATAAACAGCAAACAACTACTTTTACATGGCAGGTGATAAACCCGATCAACAACTATAACATCATCCCCTACATTGGAAAATATGTCACCTGGCAAGAGAATTTTGCCGGATCGAAGGGAAAACTTGACTGTTATTATTGGGTATTAGACTATAACCTTGCTAAAGCAAAAAAACATTTTAAACAGGTTGACTCATTGTTGAAAGCTTTCGAATATTGGGCTGGAGCTTACCCTTTTTATGAGGACAGTTATAAATTGGTGGATGCTCCTATGGATGGCATGGAACACCAAAGCGCATTAGCATATGGCAATGGATTTACCAATGGCTTGCATGGAAAGGATCTAATTTCAGGAAGTGGTTGGGGTCTTAAGTTTGACTTTATAATTGTACATGAAAGTGGACACGAATGGTTTGGCAACAGTGTTACTGCAATTGATGGCACTCATAGTTGGATACATGAGGGCTTTGCAAAATATCTGGAAACACTTTATACGTCATATATTTTTGGGGTCGAAGCAGGCAATGATTATGCACTCGGAACATGGAAAAGAATAAAAAATGACGAGCCAATTTTTGGCACTACTACTACAGACCAATATTATAAAGGAAGCGCAATGCTTCATATGATAAGACAAATAACTGGAGATGATTTGTTTAAAAAAGTTTTGACAGGATTGAGTAAAGAATTTTATCACCAATCAGTAAGTACAGATCAAATACTAAATTTTTTCAATAACTATACAAGAAAAGATTTTACAAAAATATTTGATCAATATTTAAAAACAATCCAGATACCCAGGCTTAGCTATTCTTTTAAAGACAGTATATTCCAGTACCGTTGGGAAAATTGTATAGAAGATTTTTCGATGCCTGTGAGAATAACATTTGACGGAAAAAACTATCAATTCATTTTCCCGTCAACACGATGGCAAACTTTTAAAGTTTCCATGAACAGTCCAAAAGACTTTCGTGTTGACAGAAATTTCTATATTACCGTTAGTAATAACAATTAAAAGTATTCAGGCGTTCATGGACCGCAAGCTGATCTGGATAAACAAGTTCCGGAAGGAAGGGTAGACGAATCCAGCCAGAGGTGCCAAGGGAGGCAACCAAACCTTGCTACCTTAACATTCGCACTATGCCCAGACTACCTGGTGTAACGAACGGAAGCTGATGGCCACCTGCAGGAGGTATGCAGGCAGTGCGAGGGCCTGTCCCTGGTGTACTACAGCTTCTACGGCTTGCTCATACACTCCGGCCAAGCTTACAAGGTCAGCGATCAGCTGTATGCTATAAAGAGAATTTCAGAGCCATATTTATTTCGTGGACGATCTACCACAAGTGTGCTAAGAATAAAACTCAAGATTCCTTTGTAATGTTTTCTTACGTCAAATATTACACTAAACATATTACTCAGAACACAAAGGCAAGAAAGGGCTGTATATCAATACTGGTATTTATTAAGTAAGAATTTTCCTTTGGTTACCTGTATCGATTTTCCTGTTCTTTTGTCAATGGCTTCAAAAGCTATTTCCCCTTCAATATACGGGGCGGAACCGGCTGATGCTGGCTGATACCCTGTGTGTAAGGAGAGTATCCCCCGATGAAGGCTGTCAGTTAAATAACTCTCTGGATATTCGCCGTACCACGCATGGTTTTTATGATCCAAGTAGTAGGTACCATCCGTAGTTTTCCCTTTCAGGGAAAAGCCAGCGTTCCGTCCGCCACATTCCAAACTGACAAAAATAGCCGTGTCTGCCAGGTATTCCGCCACCGGAGCGCTTGTGCCACAAGCACCAACGGGTTGTTTACTTCCATTCACGTTAAGATTGTAATATGGGTATTTCTTTGATGAAGACTCTTTGTTACATGAAAGCAGTACAACGATTAGTATGAAAAGGGCGAATAATTGGTTCATAAAAATTTTGTAGCGTGTATTATTCGTATACAGCCGCTTAGGGGAAGGTAATCAATTTTGATCTTTGATGCTGATTTCCGGCTTGCTGATGTGCTTATACAACTCCGGACCATGGACGGCTTGGAGGCCAGTACAATCAGTGTAGAAACGGCCGCACAGATCGTCGACGTAGCACGCGCCATCATCGACAGCGTCAAAGTGAAGAACAGTTCGTCAGGCTCACCGGTACCAATGGTAGCGGATCTATTCAGGTGATGGAAGGAACGGGGAGTGTCTTTTCATATCGTTTAAACTGCTCCATAAATCTTTTACGCTGATTCTAAGGCAGTTTGTTCAAGCTATGTCGCTTCAGCACACTGTAGACACCACCAGGAGAGACTTTCATGTTGTAGTAGTGCAGCAGATACCAGGATATGCGTTGTTGACCTAAGTAGTAATGTTTTCGTAAGGATAAGATTTTCTCTTCTATATCAGCAGCTACCCTGATTGTAGGATTCTGCGTACAGGGTTCGTTGTTAATGAGAGCCGATTCACCTTTGGCCGCATAGGCGCGTTTCCATTAGTAATAAATTTCCCTGAATACGCCAAAGTGATGATAGGTTTTGGAAACATTGCCTCCTTATTTAGCGTGGTTAAGGACTTTAAGTTTTTGCGAATGTCCGATTGTTCTTTTATGGTCATAAACCGGAAAATCGTTGTCTTATTAAACACACCTGTGTACTGAAATCGAACACTATCTCATTCTACAGTTAACATAACAGTTTGATTATTAAACATATGCTAATATGGTATATCGTTGGGGACTTTCGATGCAGTGTATATCGTCCTTTATCGAATCCGAATCGCTTTATTAGTCTGTTGAAGTGAAAATTATGCTACGAAACTATTTTAAAACCGCATGGCGCAACATCGCACGAGGCAGAAGCCATAGCGCTCTCAACATTATCGGGCTAGCAATAGGTATAGCTGTTGCATTGATAATTGGGCTTTGGGTATGTAATCAATACTCATATGATAGATTTCTTCCCGATTATAAGCAACTATACCAGGTAACCCGGGATTTTTATGGTAATGGTGATACACTTCGTTATGGGGGAAGTTCTTTGAAGCTAGCGGACATCCTGCGAAATCAAATACCGGAGCTGGAATCAGTTGTCGAAACGGATGGCGGTGGGATGCACGGACTAATGGTTGGTGACAAGAAGTTGTATGTAAAGGGAAATGCAGTGGCTACTGGTTTTCTCACCATGTTTCAGTTTCCGTCACTACAGGGTCATGCAGAAAATGTGTTGAGCGATCCTTATAGCATTGTGCTTACGGAGAGTATTGCAAAAGCTTTATTTGGTAATGAAGAGCCACTGAGCAAAACGGTTCGTTACGACAATAAGAGCGATTTAAAGGTCACCGGTATTCTAAAGGATGTCCCTGCCAACTCGACTTTGAAATTCAACTATTTAGTGCCGTTCGGCTTCCTGGAATCCACCGACAGCTTTGTAAAAGTGGCGCGTTCTAAAGGATTTGGTTGGACCAATTTTATAACATACGTGAAAGTAAAACCCGGGATCGCTTATACGCAGGTGGCTGCCAAAATAAAAGACATACAAAAGTCCGAAAGAGACAACAGTATGTCAATGGCGACAAATATTGTTCTTGATCCGGTGGAACGCTGGCATTTATATGATAACTTTAATAATGGCAAACCTGCTGCTGGTTTTATTGAATATGTCCGCATATTCAGTGTTGTAGGCATACTGGTGTTGGTGATTGCCTGCATTAATTTTGTCAATCTTACCACAGCCAGATCAGAAAAAAGAGCAAAAGAAGTTGCTGTAAGAAAGGCAATCGGCTCCAGTAAAAAAGAACTGATATCTCAATTTCTTATTGAATCCATTAGCCTGACTTTTATTGCATTTATATTTTCCATCATTTTTGTGCAATTTGCTTTGCCAGCATTTAATAAACTGACAGGCGATGCAATAAAAATTCCTTTCACAAATGTGCCTTTTTGGATAATTACATTGTGTTGTGTGCTGTTTACCGCATTGGCTGCCGGAAGTCGGCCGGCATTCTATCTTTCTTCCTTTAATCCGGTAAAAGTGCTAAAAGGCAGCTTGCAGGCCGGCAAAGCCGCCTCGCTGCCCCGAAAAATGCTGGCGGTTCTTCAATTCAGTTGTTCCATAGCACTTATAATAAGCACGTTCATTATTTACCAACAGGTTCAATATGCTAAGAACAGGCCTTCTGGCTACGATAAAAACAGGCTCATGATGACGGATATGAATGAAGATTTGGCCCGGAACTATATCGCTATCAGGAATGAAATAAAGCAAAAAGGTATTGCCGGGATGATAACGACAGCATCAAGTAATGTTACTACCGGTGGCAATCACAGAGATCTGGAGGACTGGCCAGGCAAAAGGCCGGGCGAGTTTATAAATATGGGCTACATACATGTATCCGAAGATTACTTTAACACTGCTGGCATGACCATGAAAGAAGGAAGAAATTTCTCCAGCAATTTAGATACATTAAATGTGATACTTAATGAAGCTGCAGTTAAGTTGTTGCGGCTAACCAATCCGGTAAACCAGGTGATTACTTTTATTGATACCCGCTTAAAAATAATTGGTGTAGTAAAAGACGCAATAATGGCCTCTCCTTATGCACCTGCTGACCCAACGACGTTTATGTATGAAACCAGTCCTCAAAATGTAATGATGTATAGATTAACTGCCGGCATAAAAACACAGGATGCTATTACAGCGCTTAAGGCCATTTTTAACAAGTATAATCCAGCTTATCCTTTCACATATACATTTGCCGATGACAGCTACGCTGCTAAGTTCAAACAGGAAGTACTTATAGGAAAGCTTGCAGGATTATTCGCGACCCTAGCCATCTTTATTTCATGCCTGGGCTTGTTTGGCCTTGCAGCGTACATGGCAGAACAAAGAACTAAAGAGATAGGCATACGCAAAGTATTAGGTGCATCAATGCAGCAGGTATGGCTGTTACTTTCAAAAGATTTTATACTACTCGTATTAGTAAGCTGCTTTATTGCGTCTCCTATTGCCCTATATTTTTCATCTAACTGGTTGCAAAAATATGATTACAGGATTTCTATAAGTCCATTTGTATTTATTGCAGCAGGCATGGCGGCAATTGTAATAACTATAATTACCATCAGTTTTCAATCAGTAAAAGCGGCCATTGCAAACCCCGTGAAGAGTTTGAGAACGGAATAAGAACGTGAATTGTGATACATCGGCTGTAAGCAGATTAAGCAAACGGATAGAAAAATGACCACCAAACTTATTGCGGGAAATC
Source organism: Williamsia sp. (assembly GCA_015069695.1). Taxonomy (GTDB): domain Bacteria; phylum Bacteroidota; class Bacteroidia; order Chitinophagales; family Chitinophagaceae; genus JADCRZ01. The sequence continues at coordinate 9,555 of JADCRZ010000005.1, read as the reverse complement.
GAACTTAAAGATCAGATAAGTCTGCTCTAATCAAGTAACTGCCATAGATAAGTAGTCAGATGGCCTGTATAGAAAGGTAACGGTTATCCTAATCCAACAAATTTACTTTTAAAGAAAATTCTTATTAAATCCATCGACTTATTCTATTAATATTTAAGCATTAATGAATAGAGAAAGCATATCCCGATTCTTCAATTAGGGCATTAATTGTAAGGAAATTCTGCGTTAAATCCAATTTATGAAAGAATCTGCTATCGCTAGTATAAGCCTCGATACACGAAGACGGAAAAAGAATAGTAAATACCCGGTCAAGCTCTGCGTAAACCATATCATCACTACCAAGTAATACATTACCGGTATTGATCTGACAAAAGCCGGATTCGATTCTTAGCCAAGCGACTTAGCTGGGAAAGTACTGCTATCAACAACGATTTTAGGCTTCTTCCAGGCAAAGGTCGTAGAGGTTATTAAAACACTTAAGCCTTTCAACTTTGCTTCATTCGAAAAACGATTCTTTCTAAAATTTACCGGTAAAGGCCCCACATCTAGGCTGTTTCAGTACCAAAGAATCTATAGAGTGATTTTATTGCGTTTGAGAGAGCTAAGACGGAACGGGCGATGAGATCAAGCCCCCCCCCCCGGGAGCTAAGAAACGTGTATCCACTCTACACCTTTACTTTTGCCAGATTGCCCAAGAACTTCAAATTGGCTTCTATCCTGTCATTCCACGACAGTCCATAATTCAGGCGCATACAATTATGATATTGATTTTGCAAGGTAAATATCCTGCCGGGGGCAAAACTAATTTTCCTGGCAACTGCTTTTTCATACAGATCCATCGTATTCATGGATTTGGGAAGCTCAATCCAAAGAACAAACCCGCCTTGAGGCCTGCTGGCCATCGTTCCTTCAGGGAAATAATCAGCAACGGCTCTCAAATAGTTAAGCAGGTTGCCATGAAGCGTATGTCTTAATTTTCGCAGGTGATTTTCGTATCTGCCTGTTTCAAGAAAACCAGCGATCACTTCCTGGGTAATGGAAGTGGACGAAATGGAATGATACAGCTTCATTCTTATCACCCTTTCGCTGAATTTGCCTGCAGCCACCCAGCCGACCCGGTAACCAGGTGCAAGTGTTTTGGATACCGAACTGCACCACAAGACCATGCCGTTGGTATCATAAGTTTTGCATGACTTAGGACGGTACTGGCCGAAGTATACATCTCCATTAAGATCATTTTCTATCAATGGCACATGGTACTTTTCAGCCAACAGGACGGCGGCTTTTTTATGCTCGTCTGGCATACAACTCCCCAAGGGATTGCTGAAATTGCTGATCAGTAAAAAGGCTTTTACCCGGTTGCTTTTCAGTGCATCTTCAAGCGCATTCAGGTCAACGCCTGTCTGGGGGTGAGTAGGCAATTCCATGACTTTTAGGTCAAGCACCTTTGCAAGCTGAAGCATCCCGAACGACACCGGACTTTCCATAGCGACGGTATCGCCTCTCTCTGTAACTGCCATCATACAATACGAAATTGCATTCAGGCACCCGCTCGTAGTAATAATATCATCTTTTGATAGGCTACCTTGCATGGTAAATGCCCAACGAGCAATCTGGCGGCGAAGTCGTTCATTGCCTTCAACTTTATCGTAAGTTACGCCGCTGCCTTGTAATTCCCGGGTGGCCTGGATCAACCCTTTATTGAGTTTTGCTACAGGCAATAATTCGTTTGCAGGTGTACCCAAGGAAAGCTGCGCGTAAGTGTCCTCACCAAGGTTTTTATATACCTTACTTACCAGCAATTCGTTATAGCCATAATCTGCAATGCCAGATGGACGGGTAACATCAGGAATAGCGGGAATACGTATGTGCGCATATCTTACATAGTACCCGGATTTAGGACGGGTTTCTATGAGCATTCGCCTTTCTAACCAGAAATAGGCGTTGAGTGCTGTGTTCTGGCTAACACCGTACTCCCGGCAAATTGTCCTTAACGATGGCAATTTATCTCCCGGAAGCAAGGTATTGTTCACGATCTGCTGCTTAATAATTCCCGCTATTCTCAAGTACAAGAAATCTTTATTATGCATTATACTATTTTCAATGATTAATCTGCAACCATCAAATATATTAAAACTGCATCTGCTATCATTTGACTATTTTCATGAATTTTGCCACTGGATGATGGTAGCGAAGAACGATTGGTGTTGGGAAAGCCGGAAGCAGCGGGAAAATACGATTTCTCAGCTTGACAAGTCTGTTATCTATGCGGATCTTGATGAATCTTAAGATAGGGACGCTGGTCGTGCTTCACAAGTGGGATGGTATTGGCCAAAACAATGCTACAGTGGAGCGGTTCATTTGCGCACTCCTTGGAATACTAAAAAGCAAACAGATGAAAAAAATCGGATTAGTTGGTGGTACAAGCTGGGCTTCAACTATAGACTACTATAAGTTTATAAACCAAGAAACCAATAAAAGACTGGGTAATTTGAATTTTGCTGAATGCATCATTTACTCGGTAAACTTTGAGCGTTTCAGGAAATATAATGCTGCACATGATTGGAATGCAACCTTTGAACTATTGGCAGATGCTGCACATAGATTGAAAGATGCCGGTGCCGATGTTATCATGCTGGGGGCAAACACTGCACATATAGTTGCAGAAAGGGTAAGCAACAGCGTTGGCTTGCCGCTTATCGATATAAGGGTTGCCACTGTGAACGCCATTAAAAAACAAGGCTTAAAAAGAGTTGCCCTGCTCGGAACGGTATATACAATGGAACTTGACTTTTATAAGAGCAAGCTTGCGCAGGAAGGATTAGAAGTTTCCATACCTCAGACAAAGGATGAAATAAAGTTCATCGAAAAATCACTTGCACAAGAATTGAGCAAGGGTATCGTTCTCCCGGAAACAAAGCTGGAATACCTCGCGATCATCAATAGGCTTATTGAACAAGGTGCAGAGGGCGTTATTTTAGGTTGCACAGAAATACCGCTTATCATAAGCCAGAACGATGTTCCGGTACCTGTTTTTAATACCACACTTATTCATGTACAAGCTGCCGTGGAATATGCTTTGTCCGACAGGGAAAGCACTTTTGAATAGCATGTACAAGGCTGTATAATTAAGCCGCTATGTGTTATGTAATAACCAATGCCGCCCCTAGCGATCTGCCGGAAATCTATCTTCTGTTTGAGGAAGCGATCCGGTTCCAGAAGGCAAACAATTATATCGGGTGGAATAACTATGACAAGGAATGGATAAAGGCTGATATCAAAAACGGGCTTTTGTTCAAGCTAATATGCCACAATGAAACAGCAGGTGTTTTTAGTATTTGCTTCAGCGATGCCTTGATATGGCGTGAAAGGGAAACCGGCAATGCTGTCTACCTGCACCGCATTGTAATAAATAGAAAGTTCGCAGGTCGAAAAATGTTTAATAAGGTTCTTGCAGGGGCAATACAGCTCGCAAAAAGCAGAGGGTTGAATTACATCCGCATGGACACCTGGGCGGAAAATGATAGGATTATCGCTTATTATAAAAGCTACGGTTTTTTGTTTATAGAAAATTACACGACACCAGGAACGGAGGATTTGCCTGTGCAGCACAGAAACCTTCATGTGGCATTATTGGAGAAGGAGGTTATGAACGACAAGGTTCCTATTTACGGTGAAGGTGTAATAACAATGGATGGTGTTTCAAAAATAGACTAACATGGTAATAGAAACATTAAAATCGCTTTTTATACGAGACTTGAATAAATTGTATGATGAAATACAATTGTACAATGAGGAAAAAAGCATTTGGAAAACTGACAAGCGGATTTCGAATTCAGCAGGAAACCTTTGCCTGCATTTGATGGGAAATTTGAATACTTATATTGGCAGGGAAATCGGCAATACCGGATATATAAGAAACAGGGAGGCTGAATTTTCTAAAAATAATATTCCGAGAGAACAGCTGCTTGATCAGCTCAGGGAGACGATAAAAACTGTAATTACATCCTTGGATGATCTCAACGATGCTATGCTGGAAAATGAATACCCGCTCTGTGTATTTGATAAGAAAACCTCCACAGGCTATTTGTTGATTCATCTTGCCACACATCTAACATACCATCTGGGCCAGATCAATTATCACAGACGGTTGATTGATATTTAGAACACCAATTGGAAAAAGCATGGACATATTTTCAATAAGCGACAATTGTTATATGGGCAATACCAGGGCCACCGGAAAAATAGGTGAGAAGTTTGAATAAGTGCTCCGGAAGCATATGCTATGGTATGATGGGTTTGGAAGAAATGCCTGGTGCTGCAGTATTTTTATAGAAGAATGTAAAGGAACGAAGAACAATTTTATCTGACAACCATAATCCAAAGTATGAACTGGGATACCAAGTTATACGACAACCATCATGGCTTTGTTTCGAAATACGGAGCAGGGGTTATTGATTTATTGGCTCCAAAAGCAGGTGAGCATATTTTAGATGTTGGCTGCGGTACGGGCGATCTGGCTTATTTAATTGCCCGCCATGGAGCAAAAGTTACAGGGATGGATAGTTCAAGGGAAATGATCGCAGCTGCAAGGGATAAATATCCCTTTATTGTGTTTGATGTTAAATCTGCTGAAAACTTTAGCTACGCAGAACAATTTGATGCAGTTTTTTCCAATGCAGCGCTTCACTGGGTTTTGGATTATACGGGCGCCGTCCGATGCATTCATAGAGCCCTCAAACCGGCTGGACGGTTTATAGCCGAATTTGGCGGTAAGGGAAATGTTTCAAACATCAGGGAAGCTTTAAAGAAAAGCCTGGAACAAAACGGATATACACAGGTGGCAAATAAATCAGTATGGTATTTTCCTTCACTCTCGGAATACACCTCATTACTTGAACACAATGGATTCAGGGTAATATTTGCGTCCCATTTCGACAGAGAAACACTTTTAGAAGATGACGGTGGGATCAGAAATTGGCTGAAGATGTTTGGGCAGTCCTATCTGAAGGATATCGGTAGTGATGAGACGGAAGCGATAATAAAGCAAGTTGAAGAGCAAATAAGAAACTCAAATTTTAAAAATGATACCTGGCATGCAGACTATGTAAGATTAAGAATAATGGCTGTAAAGCAATGAAATTCACTCCCAGTGAATCCGTTGAACTTGCAGAGGTGATGGATTTCACTTAGAACTGTAATGATTTATCTGACCAATAGAGTTTGCGAAAGTTCGTTCTCCAAAAAGAAATGATGAGCTTATCAAAGAATTTAACTGCACCCTGAAATCCTTGCTGATAGATTTTTGCAGCACATTCTCCTTCAGAATGCCGGGCCTATGATTTGCAATCGGACTTTTGACGCTGCATTTAAAAAATAATCTCATGAAAGTTCAGAATACGATTTACATAATTGGTGCCGGAGCTATTGGAAAGTCCCTGGCGGTTTTTCTAAAAGAAGCTGCAAAACAGGTCCTCATTTTAAGAGGAAGTGTTGATGACGGAAGTTCTCAAACAGAACGAATCCGGGTAGAAGCGGCAGATGGCATACATGAAGCCGAAATAGAAGTAGCGACGTTAAGCTCTTTCGATTGCTTGCAAGGCATTATTGTATTGGCAAACAAGTCATACGGAAACGAACGGTTGGCTACTATTTTACAATCCAAGGCAGGTTCTTCCCCGGTCGTTCTGTTTCAAAATGGCTTAGGTGTAGAGAAACCGTTTATGACTGATGAGTTTAAGGAGATTTACCGTTGTGTATTATTTGTAACAAGCCAGTCAATAGATCAAACTTTTATTCGATTTAAACCTGTTGATACATGCCCAATAGGGATAGAAAAAGGGAATACAGATACTTTAGCCCGTATTGTTCAAGAACTTAGTACACCATATTTCAGATTCAGAAGTGAAGAAGATATCCAGCAAATTATATGGAGGAAAGCAATTGTCAATAGTGTGTTCAACTCCGTCTGCCCGCTGCTTGAAGTTGATAACGGTATATTTCAAAGGAACGCAGATGCTTTGGAGATTGCCCGGACGATAATTTCGGAATGTGTCGCTGTTGCAAAGATTAAAGGTATCATGATCGATACAGACGAAGTTGAAGAGAGCCTGTTGAAGATCAGCAAATCCTCAGATGGGCAAATTATATCTACCTTACAAGATATCTTCAATAAAAGAAGAACGGAAATAGATACATTGAATCTTGAGATAGTACATATTGCTGAAAATATACATACAGCATACACCGTGAATAATACAAAATTACTTGGCAAACTTGTTAAATTGAAAGCTGATGCAAATCTACGTGAATTGTAAGCTGAACTTCGGCAAAGTAGAGAAAACACTATCTATAGCCCCCTCTTCGTCGATTTGTGCCGCCCCTTTTAAATGATGATAAACAATTTTATATAGCGAGAATTAGAGAAATGGCGCAGTGGGGTTCAAAAAGAGTGTTTTTTCCATTTAACCAAGCTCAATTATAATATTTGCATTCATAGTGATGGCAAACCGTTGATTTTAAGATTTTCTAATACAATCGGCAGTATTCTTACCGCTACAGAAAATTGGAAAGAAGAAAGAAGACAGTTTCAATTTTATATTTAAATGTATCGGTAGAAAGATCATCATCCATCCTATGGGCTTACTTGGGTTTATATGATTGCATAAGTTTTTGAATATCTTGCGATAAAAAATAAACCCTTGAACGAATTTTCAAAGGTTTAAGTTTCCCATGCCGCATCCAATCATATATAGTCGGTTTCGTTACACGGAATAGCTCGCAAACCTCTGAAATTTTATATAGCGGCTTATTGCTCATACCATGGGTTTCGGATGAACTGGACATGGGACTTTGTATTTTCACTAGTTCCAGCTCCTCTCGAACGATTTGACGAATAACTTTCCAGAATGTTTCCGGCTCGAAGGGGAACAATATCGGAGTAACCAGAGTGTTACCGTTTATTTGCTCTTTCATTTCTTCTTGGTTGAATCCTTTCTTCTAAGTGTAAACTGTTCAAGGGTTTTATGGTTACCATACTTCCCACGAACCGGTAATAGGATGGACTATACTGAATATAACCATACTCGTGCAGTTCTCTCATACCTTTATGATAGGTTGCCACACCGGAAATCTTGCTTATTTGCATGACACTTTTACTAAAAATCCGGATAGGGCTTTGCCCACCGTTTTCATTCCATAGCATGAGTAAAGTCATATACAAGCTTATGTGCGTGGGGCTAATCCGGGCATCAGTGTCAATCGCCGAAAAAAAATCATTTACAGGTTGCAGATCAAACATACATTACACATTTATTAGTTACTCTGGAATATCCTTCGTATTAAATTGACTGCTTTGTCTGTTTCTTTCTTTTCTGATTAGTTTTGGGGGCTCCTTCCATGTCATCATCCTGTTTTTGAGTCTTTTTGCCCGCTTCCGCAGTCACAGATTGTTGCTGCACGTTCTTTTCTTTCTGCGATTGGCTTTGGATCCGTTGCATATTATGGTCATACAGATTGATGGTTTTGAACTTGGGGTTAGCTTCGATAAATATCCGTTGATCACTGCCCTCTTTTGTAACCGTTACAGCTTGCCGGTTGCCCCTTTGTAAAGATTCTATCAGCCTTGCTTTGTCCTGATCATTGCTCAGCTCTTTGATTGGGTGCCTTGCCAGTTCCTTTTTGAGGTCGAAACCGTAGTTCTGGTGAAACTTGTTTATCTGGTAATTTCCCGCTGCATCCGTTTCCTTGAAGTTCAGTTGTACCCAGGCGTTATATATTTGCCCTTCTTTACTGGTAAGGTCTTTGTTTACAGCCCTTCCACTCAGGAGATTGTATCCTTCTTTAAAAGTGATGTTGTTACCTTTTCCCATATAGAAAGTCTGCTTGGCCACATGATCCGTTTTCTCATTTTTCAGGTGCAGATCGTACTTGTTGAAAAAATACATATCACTCTGATCCGACCGCTTCAAGTGAAGCGTAGCTACGGCATGATCCTGCCCGAAATCCTGTTTGTGGAAAATCTTGAATTCCGGAATTTGCTGTTCGATCTTCTCCTTCAGATAGCTGTTATATGATTCTCCAAAACCTGTATACTTCAACTGGTCTTTGAGATACTCTAAATTTTTTTCGTTCATACTTATTGAGTTTAAAATGAATAAATGCTTTCTAATTGTTTCTATGATTGTTTACGCTAGGCTGATTATTTTTTACTCACCATCAGGCGTATCGAATACTTGAAACTTTCTTATTTTGTTGACCTGATCATACGGGCGTGTATGATGTGCTTGTTTCGTACCTGGATGGACAGATTCCTTCCTCCGTTTTTCTCTCTGATTTCACATACAAGGTGTTTTTTATCAGCAATGGTAAATTTGTCAAAAGCGAAAACATACATGCCTTTGGAATGAGCGCTGATCAGAGTAGGATTACCCGTGATACAGATTGGCATTATTTCTAAAATTTGTATCGCACTGCGTTTCGTGCGCTTATCATCCTGTATGTAAAAGCGGATCATATCCACATCGTAATTGAGGTTGGAAACATTGCAGAGCTGTAACTGGAAGTAAAGCACGTTTTCCTTTACGTATATACTAATCAATCGCACCCGAATCGCATATTTGCTGTCTTTGACTCCATGAATTGTTCTGGTCCTTTTATTGGATAGCAATGCGGCAGCGCGTTCAACCTCAGCAATATTGTTTTTTGCATCTGTAAAAGAGACTGGAAGTGAACCTGGATCCTTATCATGATGAGTTTCCTCCTTTACGGTATCCCTGCTCAAATGGATATTGAGATCTGAGGGATTTGCGCTGTAACTAACCAGGAACGAATACAGGCTTCCATCCGCAGTAATCACAGTTAGGTTGGTTTCAGGGAAATTCCTGACACCTGCCTTTACCTGCAATATATTTTCAACACCTTTCACCTGCTGAGCGATCACATCACTGCTGCCTCTGTCCGCACTTTTTATTGCATGCGGGAAGACTAGGTTCGTTGTTTTTCCGGTAGTGACCAGCAAGCGATAAGATGAAATAACTGAACCTTTGATGGTGTCTTTCACCTGGGCAACACCGGATATCCAGATCAAAAACAAAGCTGCCGCGAGCGTTATACTTACTTTTTTCATACGTACCTATTTTTTGGTTGGAAAAGATTGATTAATTTTTCAAGCTGGCGTCCTTTAATAAGACCCGGTAACCCGCCTTTACCGATACCCTTACCAACTTTGCTTTGCGCGTCAGCAGCGACTTGGCCGCCTGTATGCCGGCACTTGCTGCCTGGGCGGAAAGGGAAGGGTCCAGTGTTGTTAGGCCGATACCCTGTAAAGCCTGGCCTGCCGATTCTTTGGCGACATCCCTGGAAATTGTGCCCGGAACGAAAATTCCTTCCATGCCATCTAAATCATAAACAGATAAGGAGACTAGATAGAGAGAACTGCGGAACCGGATGGAACCGATGCTGATCTTTAGCCGTTCCTCGCTGAGCGATGCCGCTCCGAATACCGGCGTGCCACGAGGTATGAGTGTGCCGTTGACATAGATATCGTTTACTAAG
>JADCRZ010000040.1 GCA_015069695.1 Williamsia sp. | reverse complement strand
TTTTGTCATCCTGTAAGGGCGCAGTGAAGGCTGCACTTGCAGGCTGATGCCGCGCCCTTACAGGATCTCTGCGGAGCGGAGCGTCTCTGTTTAGTAAGAGGCTGGCCTATCATCATAGCCCCTTGCCCCGCGGAGATTCCGCACGGGGCGCGCAAGCATACAGCACATGCAACATCAAGTAGCGCCCCGGCGGAATGACAAAGAGAAAAGGATGACAAAGGAAAGAGTAGGCTGCTCCACTTGTACCTAAAAATCCTGTAATCCCCTCATCTGTGTAATCCTGGTTCAAGACAAAAAGTACCAGCAAGATGATCAAAGGTTTAACGTCCCGACCCCCTCCTATCCTGTAAATCAAGGTTCAGGCAAATAAACCTCCACAAGCCGCCCCAGGGGAAGATGTCATGCGATCTCAATACCTTTAGCATCCTTATTGCTCAGATAGGTTATTAAAACCACCACCTATGTTTGATCTCAAAGAACATTCCCATACAAGATACAATCCGCTCACCGGCGACTGGATCCTGGTGTCGCCACAACGGATGAAACGGCCCTGGCAGGGTAAGACGGAGACCGTGCCTGAAGACAAGCGTCCTTCGTATGACCCTACCTGTTATCTTTGTCCGCGCAACAAACGTGCGGACGGAAGCATCAATCCCGACTACAAGGATTCTTTTGTTTTTGTGAACGACTTTTCCGCGCTGCTGGAAGATACGCCGGAGGGCGGGATCGATATAGAGGGCTTGCTCAAGGCCAGTGGTGAGCGGGGCATCTGCAAGGTCATCAGCTTTTCCCCCGATCATAGCCTGACCTTGCCGCAACTATCGGTGCAGGCCATTGAAGCTGTGATCCGGTTGTGGCAGAAAGAGTTTACGGAACTTGCTGCGAAACCCTTTATCAGATACATCCAGATCTTTGAAAACAAGGGCGAGATCATGGGCTGCAGCAACCCGCATCCGCACGGACAGATCTGGTCGCAAAGCTCGCTGCCGCTGGAGATCGTCAAGGAGACGAACCGGCAGAAAAAGTATTTTGAAGAAAAGGGACGCAGCCTCCTGGGTGATTACCTGAACCTGGAGCTGCAGCAGCAGGAAAGGCTGGTAGTAGAGAATAGTCATTTCGCCGCGCTGGTGCCCTTCTGGGCAGTATGGCCTTATGAAACCCTGGTCATCAGCAAACGCCATGTGCAAACCCTGCTCGATTTTACCCCGGAGGAACAAACTGCCCTGGCCGACATCTTAAAACGCCTGACGGCTAAATACGACAACCTGTTCCACATCTCTTTCCCTTATTCTGCCGGCATGCACCAGTCGCCCGTCAATGATGGCGACCATCCGGAATGGCACTGGCACATGCATTTTTATCCGCCCCTGCTGCGCTCGGCCACCGTTAAAAAGTTTATGGTCGGTTATGAAATGCTGGCCAACCCGCAGCGCGACGTAACGCCGGAATGGGCGGCAGAGAAACTGAAGAGCTTGCCGGAACTGCATTACAAGGAAGGCGGTGCATAAATTTTTCCCGCTCTCTTCTCCGGAAATTCTATTTACATATACCTTTAGCCAAAAACAACCGTATGAGTATCATCGATCAATTTAACCTGAGTGGTAAAACCGCTCTGGTAACCGGCAGCGACACCGGGTTGGGACAGGCTATGGCGGTAGCCCTGGCAGAAGCCGGCGCTGACATCGTAGGGGCCTCCAATTCAGAAGCCATCAAGGGAGGAGAGACGGAAAATGCGGTTACCGCATTGGGGAGAAAGTTCACGCCTTATGTTATCGATATATCAGACAGACCCGCCCTGTATAATTTTATCAATGATGTAAAGGCGAACCATAGCATCGACATCCTGGTCAACAACGCCGGCATGATCCTCCGCAAACCGGTGGCCGAGCACCCGGATGAGTGGTGGGACAAGGTCATTTCAGTAAACCTCGATGCGCAATTTATTCTTACGCGCGAATTCGGAAAAGACATGATTGCCAGGGGTGCAGGAAAAATTGTTTTTACCTGTTCCTTGCTAAGCTTCCAAGGCGGCATCAATGTGCCGGGATACACAGCCAGCAAATCAGCTGTGGCCGGCCTGGTGAAAGCGTTTGCCAATGAATGGTCCTCCAAAGGAGTAAATGTAAATGGCATCGCCCCGGGGTATGTAGCCACCAACAACACACAGGCCCTGCGGGAAGACCCGGACCGCTCCAAAGCCATCCTGGACAGGATTCCGGCCGGCCGCTGGGGACAACCCGCTGACTACAAAGGCCCGGTGGTGTTCTTGTCATCTGATGCCGGTGCTTACGTCAATGGACATGTGCTGGTAGTAGATGGAGGATGGATGGCACGATAGTCCGAAAGAGTTGTAGAAGTATATCCCTTCATGCAGAAAGATTCTTCCCTGTACATACTTTACAAACAGGCATTCCATGCGTATTATCAGCCGCTTTGCCAGTATGCACTTACGCTTGTAGCAAGTGCGGCCGACTGTGAAGACATGGTGCAGGAAATCTTTTTGCATGTATGGGAAAAGAAAAAGGAACTGATCGGAAAGGAAGAGCTGCGTTATTACCTGTTTACGGCTATCCGCAATCGCTGCCTCAACTATCTGCAGAAAAATAAAAAGGACCGGTTCACGCAACTGACCGAATGGGAAGAACCGGTAGAAACAATCATAGAAAGGGATTGGGAAGAACCGGTTGACCTGGCAGGCGCAGTAGCTGAAGCGCTTGACAGGTTGCCCCTGCGCTGCAGGGAAGTGTTTGTGCTTAGCCGCATGGGCAAACTGACTTACCAGCAAATTGCTGAAACAACGGGGATTTCTGTAAAAACAGTTGAGAACCAGATCGGAAAAGCGCTGAAGATCATGCGTCTCTTTGTCCGGGAAAAGCGCCTGTTTAGCCTGAGTCCGGTTGGTGCAATTATTTGGTTGGCCCATTGCGTAGGGGTTCCGGCCCTGTCGTGGTTTTTTTTATAAGAAACAGTATTCATGCAGATCAACGACCAAATTCTATCTCTCATCACCGCAAGGTTGACCCAGACGGCCAGTCCGCAGCAGCTGGAGCAACTGGAGCGCTGGATAGAAGCTGCACCCGGCAACAGGGACGAGTATGATACGTATGTAAAGATCTGGGAAGCAAGCGGCGCTCCCCTGCGCGCGCATACCTTTGATGCAGCTGCCGCCTGGTCAAAAATGGGCCCCTTGTTAAACAAGGAGGAGCGCCGCGGGGAACCCATTGGTTCGCAGAAGCCGCTGCTGCGCTCAATAAGATGGATCGCCATTGCCGCTTCTATGATACTGCTTGCAGGTACGGGGTATTATCTCTGGACCCGTCTGTCCACTGAACATGCTGTAGCAACCAACACACACCAGTCGGTGACCCTGCCCGACGGCTCGATCGTTACTTTGCGAAAAGGAAGCGCCATCAGCTATGCGCCCCGGTTTAACAGCGCCCAACGGGTGGTGGAGCTGGAGGGAGAAGCATTTTTTCAGGTTAAACATGATGGCGGGCAGTCTTTTTCTGTCCTGACCGGCAGGGTAGAAGTAAAGGTGACCGGTACTTCTTTCCTGGTGCGTTCAGGTGATGTCAGGGAAGAAGTGATGGTTTCATCCGGAAGGGTGGTCGTAACAGACCGGGAGAAAGGAAGCCAGCTGGTACTAACCGCCGGACAAGAAGCCTTGCTGTACAACAACCGCTTGCAGCAGGTACAGTTAACAGACCTCAACTACCTGGCCTGGCAAACCGGTGTGCTGGAATTTCACAATACGCCCTTTCTGAAAGTACTGGAAGACCTGGAACGGTACTACAAGGTCTCTATCAGCGCAGACAGTAAAGACAGTGTGGTGATCCAAAAAGCAATCGTCACCGTCCGCTTTAAAAACCAGCCGCTGGAGCAGGTACTGGATGAGCTGGTGCTGATAACCGGTTTGCAAACAAGGAAGGAAGGGGAAGCTGTCATCTTTTATGAAAAGTAGGGAATGTATGTACAGATAAGTATATTTACTCCTCAACGCCAACAGCCGTTCAGATTATGGCATGAAAAAGCTTTTTAGCACCCTGCTCATCTTATCTGTTCTTTTTATAACCGGAGCGCACGCACAGAATACCCCTCTTCTTGCCCGTTCCTGTGAACTCCGTACACAAAAGGGAACCATCCGCCAATTACTGGACACGCTCAGCCGCAGCACCAACATCACCATTGAATGGGCCGCTGCCAGCATCGATACAGGTAAAATGGTTGCCCTGGCAAATGCCACCCTCACCCTGGAACAAGTGCTTCGGCAAATCTTAAAAGGGCAGTTTGTTTCTCTTGCAGAGAAGAATGGTAAAATCATCCTCGTTCCTGCCGCTGAGCCCCTGGCAGATAACAGTCACCCGCCGCTTTTTTCAGTTTTTGGCTTTGTAAAGGATGCTGCCAGTAAGGAGCCGCTTTCAGAAGCGACGGTAATGGGGGGAACAAATTACAACGGCGTACGCTCAAACAACCATGGATATTTTACCTTGTTGTTACCGGCCGGCAAAGAAACGGTGTGGATCTCCTATGCAGGCTACAAAGGGGCCCAGTTGGATTTTACGCTCACTGCAAACAAAAGAATCGACATAGAGCTTACGCCCAACAGCAATATGGAAGAAGTAACGGTGGCGTCCCGCAGCGGTGAACAGCACCCGGGCGGGGCCAGCAACCTCCAGGCCAAAGAAAGCGCGTTCAACCGGATCCTGGGTGAGCCGGATGCCATGTATTCAACCGGGTTGCTGCCGGGTGTGAACCTTGTTCCAGAAAGCTGGAATGGCTTGATGGTGCGGGGCGGCAGTCCGGATCAAAATATATTGCTGCTGGATGGCAATCCTATCTTTAATCCCACTCATCTACTCGGGACTGTTTCTATTATCAACCCAACTTCCCTGAAATCATTTTACCTGTACAAAAGCAGTTTCCCGGCCCGTTTTGGCGGTGCCCTGTCTTCGGTGATGGACGTGTCTGCAAAGGATGGCAACATGCGGCAATGGAAAGGAGAGGTGAATGCAGGTTTGCTGGCCGGTTCCTTTACGCTGGAAGGTCCGCTGAAAAAAGACAGGACGGCTATCATGCTTGCTTTTCGCAACAGCTGGATCAATCCGTTCCTGCGCTTGCTGAAAACCGGTTTTGATGTCAGGTTCTACGATGCCCATTTTAAACTGACCCAGCTGCTGGGGGCAAAGGACAAGCTGATGATCAATGCATACGCTGGTCATGATAAACTGAATTTGCTGAAAGACAATATCAACAACCAGCAGCAATGGGGCAACCGCGCCCTTTCCCTAACCTGGAACCGGGTGCTGGGGCCACGCGCATTTGTCAACTCTTCCATGAACATCAGCGATTACCAGAACAGGGCCGGCTTCCGGTATTTTATGGCAGACAGCAGCGGAACAGGCCCACGCAACCGGGCTTACAATACATTTTCATCCCTGCAGCAATACACCCTGCGCACAGAAGCAGAATGGTATACCTCCAACACAGTGAAGTATAATTTCGGTGGCCATCTGTCGTTCACGCGTATCCGCCCCTTCAATACAAATGTGGCAGCCGACTTTGCCGATGGCGCTGATGAGCTGCGTGCCTTCCCTCCCTTGAATTTTGCCGAGCTGGCCTTGTTTTACGAAAATGAGATCAGGATGGGACGGTTCTTTTTCCGGCCCGGTGTGTATACCTCGGTATACAAATATGGCAGCTTTCGCACCCTGCTGCTGCAGCCCCGTTTTTATGCCAGCTATCAGTTGAGCAATTTTCACCAGCTCAATGTTTCCTATAACCGGATGGCGCAGAACCTGCACCTGGTCACCAATCCCTACTTAGGCATCAACAGCGATGCCTGGGTTCCCAGCACGGCCCTGCTCAAGCCGGAAGGAAGTAACTTGATCAATATCGGCTACCGGTACAGCGGCCCGAAGAAGCTGGTGGTAACAGCCGAAGTGTATTACAAACAGATGCAGCGTGTAACCAATTATGTTGATGGCAAAGACCTTTTTCTCAACAACGCCGACTGGGAACAATCGCTTCAATCAGGCAAGGGTTGGAGCTATGGACTGGAGGGGATGATGCAAAAAAAGACCCCCAGATGGCAGGCCCAGCTCAGCTATACCCTGTCGTGGAACCAACGGCAGTTCAGGGATATCAACGGGGGCCGTAAGTTCCCGTTTAAGTACGACCGCCGCCATGTATTGAACCTGGCGGCAACATACAATGCCGGCAGTCGCTGGCAGTGCTCCATGCTGTGGTCTTTCGCTACCGGCGATGTGTATACGCTGCCGGATAAAATCTATGCCGATTTTGATGTTGCCCAACAGATCATCGATCCGCTGGCTCCCCAGGAATACCGGTTGATCTACTACTCTTCTGCTGTTAACCAGTATCGTACCCGGCCCTATCACAGGATGGATGTTTCTGCTGCTTACCGCCACCAGGTTATTAAAAAGACCCATTCGCTGTTCACCGCAGGTATCTATAACGTATACGGCTCTCCCAGCCAGTATGTGTACGACCTGGAAGGCAGGATGGGAAAAAAATCCCTGATCGTGACTTCTTCGTATAAGTTCTTTGGCATCACACCATATCTGTCTTATTCCCTAATTTTTTAACCTGCATGCAGCTATTCGCCAGCCTCCGCTCTTATTCTCTTCTGCTTGTTCTGGGCGGCGGCTGTGTGTGCTTTCTTACGGCATTTGCTTCCTGCAAAAAGCCTATGCTGGGCGGGCAGTTTGTAGACGACCGGCTGGTGATCCTGGCCGAGGTCAGCGCAGGTGATTCCATGGAAGTGCCGGTGGGAAAAACAATCAAGGCCGGAAGCGGCAACCTGATCGGTTTTCAGAAAGTGAACGATGCCACCGTAACCATTGCAGAAGGAAGCGGGGCGGGCTGGATGTTGCGGCCCAACTGGTCGGCCCAGTTTGCGTCCAACCCCAATACGGTGTTTACAAACCGGCGAAGGTTCAGGCAGGACAGCTCCTACCTGATCGAGGTGAAGCACCCGGTGCTGGGAACAGCAACCGCTACAACACGGATTCCTTTCTTTCCAAAAATCACCCAGTTTGATACCCTGCCCGAATTGTACCAGGGTAAACAAGTACTGGAAACAACCCTAACCTGGCAGGACGATCTTACGCACGACAACTATTACGTGATCGAAGCGCTGAAAGAATTGCTTACCACCGGCAACCATTTTTTTTACCGGGGTGTGCGTTATAGCCTGGAAACCCAGCAGGGAAAGACCTTGTATGAACGGGTGAAGAACACGCCGGGTGTACAACTGTACAAGGATACGCTGTCGCAAAACAAATTTCTCCGGCTAAACTTATATACGCAAGACAAGACCACAGAAAATGACCGGATCGATGATCTCTCCCATCCGTTCCGCCGCCTGTTTTTTGAAGATGCCGGTTTCAATGGCCGCTCCCATACGACCCAGGCCCTCATCGACCGGCAATTTTTTGCCGCTTCCGATCCCAAGCAAAAGGGAAGGGTGCTGCTGCAGGTAAAATCAGTCAGCAAAGAATTGTTCGACTACCTGCTGACGTATGAAATATACAAAACAGATTTTGGCGCCTTCAGCGCCAACCAGCTTAGCTCTCCGGTCGGAAACGTCCAGAACGGATTGGGAATTTTCGGCGGCTCGGCAAAATGGGAGCGGGTCTTTTACTTCGACGCACTCTAAAAAGGGGTTCTGCAGGCGACTGCTTTTCTAAAAAGAAATTTCAATTCCGCATAGGGGTATTGGTTGGTAAGAGGTTTTACTCTAAAGCAACTGCTTCTGTATTCCCACAGCACCATGTGTCCTGGCGGGCCAGGATGCATAAAACACACAACCAATTAACGGCGCGAAATGGCATGTAATAACAGCTTGGTCACCATTGTATTGCCCCTGTACAGACCAAAAGGGGATTGGGGTAAGCAGCTGATCAACAGGATCCGGGAGCTGGATCTTTTTCTGGCAGACCTGGCAAATATTCAATATATCGTTGTATACGACGATGTGGTGGATCACAGGCTGATAGATGCGTTTGAACTGATCCGTGAAGACCTGAAGCATGTTTCTTTTGTCACTTATGGGGAAAACAGGGGAAAGGGCTATGCGCTGCGCGAAGGCGTCAAGCTGGTTCAAACACCCTATACGATCCTGCTGGATATCGACTTCCCTTACAAAAAGGAAAACATAGCCGTATTGATCCTGCTGCTGCTGGGTAACCAGTACGATATGGTGGTAGGGAAAAGATCGGATACCTACTTCCGGCAGCTGCCGCTCAAAAGAAAAATAATCTCGAAGGCCCTCTCCCTGATGAACAGGTTGTTGTTAAAGCTTCCCCTGTCAGATACACAATCAGGCATCAAAGGATTTAACGAAAGAGGAAAATCTGTATTCCTGCAAACTACCATCGACCGGTTCCTGGTTGATACAGAATTTTTGTTGCGCGGTACAAAGCAGGGATTAAAGATCAAAACGATGAATATTGAACTAAGAAGCGGTGTTACTTTTTCCAACTTTGGCTCTTCTGTTATCCTGACTGAGCTCAAGAATTTTTTCAGGCTGGTTTTGCTGTGCTGGGGGTTGAAAACAGCCGCACGGTACACACCTTCCTACACCGCCCCAGAAACTGCCCGTACATTGATCTAAAATTATCATTCCCTTTTATCTGTTCCATGTATTTAAGCAAGACTGGTTACGCTTCTCCCGTAAAAGATTATATTTTTTCCGGCCGGTTTTTACGCGATCGAAAATTTGTTGCGTTGCTTTGGTTTGGCCTTCCGCTGTTTGCTGTGCTGCAGGCTGTTGTATTGCACCGGATCAATACGTATATTATTTACAAGTGGGTTTATTTTCATACTGTTCAGCAGGTCAATCTGTACCTGCCTTATCCACAGGAATACGGGGATGTAAATTTATACGGACCCTTGTTCAGCCTGGTGATCGCTCCCTTTGCGCTGCTGCCTGACTGGTTGGGTGTTACATGCTGGGTGCTTGCCAGCGCAGCTTTGTTGTGGTATGCCATCAGCAAACTCCCTTTCTCGCACAACAACAAAACCATTTTATTGCTGCTGTGCGCGCATGAGCTGATGTACACCAGTGCCTGGGTGCAAACCAATGCGCTTATCTGCGCCTGCATGATCCTGGGCTTTGCATTTGTGAATGAGCAGAAAGAAGGACGCGCCCTGTTTTTTATCATGGCAGCCGGTTTTATCAAGATCTATGGACTAACAGCCCTTGTGTTTTTTCTTTTCAGCAAAAGGCCCTTGCGCTTTATTGGCTGGGGAGCCATATGGAGCGTGGTGTTTTTCTTTGCACCCCTGCTTATTACCAGTCCTTCATTCCTGATCCAGTCCTACGGGGACTGGTACGAGGGGCTGCGCATCAAAGCAGCAAAGAATGTACACTTCGATCCGAAAAACTTTTACCAGGATGTATCTGTTATGGGAATGATCCGGCGCATCTTCAATTATTACCGGCTGCAGGATAGCTGGATACTTGTACCTGCCTTTCTGCTGTTCGTCAGCCAGTTTCTGCGGTACAAATCCTTTTCCGATCTGCGCTTCAGGCTGTACCTGCTGTGTTCTGTGCTGATGGGTACCATTATCTTCAGCAGCGGGGCCGAAGCTTCTACCTATATCATTGCGCTGCCCGGCATCTGCATCTGGTATTTGCTGCAACCCAAAACCCGCCTCACCAACATTTTCTTTATCCTTGTTTTTGTACTGACCACCTTCTCCCATTCCGATCTGATCACCCACTGGTTCCGGGAGCATGTTGTCCATCGTTATTCCCTCAAAGCGCTTCCTCCCCTGGTTATCTGGATAACCATCCTGGTGCAGATCTACAAAAAGCAGTTTCTGCGCGCCTGCGATCCTTTTAAAGATACCTTTACCCCTGTACCTGCTCCTGCATGCAGCCCAACCCAAAAATATTACTGAGCTTCGATGTGGAAGAATTTGACCTGCCATTGGAATACGGGCAGGCAATCAGCCAGGAAGAACAATTGGCTACCGGATACCGGGGGTTGGAGCAAATAGGTGGATTGCTTCAACTGCCCGGTGTGTGCACCACTTTGTTTACCACGGCTTTTTTTGCAGCGCATTATCCTGAGGCTATCAAAGCATTGGGCAGCCGGCATGAGATTGCGTCCCATACGTACTATCATTCCAGCTTTGCAGTGGAGGACCTGCAGCAGTCAAAAAACAAGCTGGAGGAGATTGCCGGCAAAAAGGTGACCGGCTTGCGTATGCCAAGAATGAAGCCGGTGCATCCCAGCCTTGTTGCAGCGGCAGGATACGGATACAATTCTTCGTTCAATCCTACCTGGATACCCGGTAGATACAACAACCTGCACTTGCCCCGCATGCCGTTCCGGAAAGATGCATTGGTGCAGTTTCCTGTTTCGGTAACACCCCACTTGCGCATTCCTCTTTTTTGGCTGGCTTTTAAAAATATGCCTTATATTACTTTTCTAAAGCTGGCATTGCAAACCATGCGGTACGATGGGCATATCAGCCTGTATTTTCATCCGTGGGAGTTTGTCGACCTTTCAGGATACAGGTTACCCCCTTATACCAGGCGGGGCAGTAAGGGAACGTTGCTGGTAAAACTGCAACGGTTGTTGAGGCATTTGTCTGCTGAGGGCGAATTCTGCACCATGCACGAATTCATCACCCGGAACCTTTAGGTCTTCCGGTTTAAGACAAATACATATCGATATGAAAACAAGCCTTTTGTTCTTGTTCTTCTCAGCTTTGTATATGGCTGAAGCCAGCGCCCAGTCCGCTTTCCCGGGCGTGACCGAAAGCAATTGCATCCTGAAGAATTTCCAGTTTGAAAGCGGGGAATCCCTTCCTGAACTGCGCCTGCATTATGCGACCCTTGGCAAGCCTCAGAAGGGGGCAGACGGATTGGTGAAGAATGCAGTGGTGATCATGCACGGCACCACGGGCTCGCATCTTAATTTTCTGATCCCCCGGTTTGGCGGTGCCCTGTTCGGACCGGGCCAGCTGCTTGATTCAACCCGCTATTACCTCATCCTCCCCGATGCTATCGGGCATGGACAGTCGAGCAGCCCGAGCGACGGACTGCATATGAAGTTCCCTCATTACACGTACGACGACATGGTGAAAGCAGACTACCTTCTTATCAAGGACCACCTGGGTGTGAATCACCTGCGGCTGGTGATGGGCACGTCTATGGGCGGTATGCATACATGGGTATGGGCGTATACCTATCCTGACTTTATGGATGCCCTCATGCCGCTGGCCAGCCTGCCAGCAGAGATCGGTGGCCGCAACAGGATGCTGCGCAAGATGATCATCGACGGCATCGAAACAGATCCCGCCTGGAAGGAGGGGGAGTATGCTGCGCAACCCAAAGCAGGACTGGGCAGCGCTATTTCTATTATCATCATCATGGGCAGTTCTCCGCTGCAGATGCAAAAAGCCGCTCCTACACGCGAGACGGCGGAAGCCCTGCTGGCCAGCAATGAAAAAAATTACCTTGCTTCAATGGATGCCAATAACGTGATCTATGCTTTTGATGCTTCGCGCTTCTACAATCCCGCTCCGCACCTGGGAGCCATCAAAGCGCCCCTGATAGCCATCAATTCTGCGGATGATGAAGTAAACCCGCCCGAGCTGGGCATCATGGAACAGGGCATCAAGCAAGTCGCCAAAGGCCGTTATATCCTGCTGCCCATCACCGACCAGACAACGGGGCACGGCACCCATACAAACCCGGGCGTATGGGGAAATTATTTAAAAGAGTTGCTGGAGCGGACGGAAAGAAAATAGTGTCAATAACACAATCATTCCAGATAATAATGCCTGATCCTGTTCAGCTGGTCGTCCAGTTCATATACCCAGGGAACGGCGGTGGGAATGTCCAGGTCTGTTATCTGGTCGTCGTTCAAGTTGTCGATATAACGGATCAGGGCGCGGAGGCTGTTGCCGTGGCCGGCAATGATGACCCGCTGGTTTTTGCGCATCGCCGGTACAATGTGTTCCTGCCAGAAGGGGAGGGTGCGGTTCATGGTTTCGCTTAAGTTTTCGGTGAGCGGCAGTTCGCGCTCGGTGAGGTGCTGGTAGCGCGGGTCGTGGCCGGGGTATCGCTCGTCTTCCTTGGTGATAGGGGGTGGATATTCGGCCGGGTCGCGGCGCCACTTGTGCACCTGTTCCTCTCCGTATTTGGCAATGGTCTGGGCTTTGTCCAACCCTTGCAGGCCTCCATAAAACCGTTCATTCAGGCGCCATGATTTTTGGACCGGTATCCAGAGTTCATCCAGCTCTTCCAGTACGATATGCAGGGTTTTGATGGCTCTTTTTAAGACGGATGCAAAACCGGCATCAAAACCAAAGCCCCATTTTTTCAGCAGCGCACCGGCCCTTTTTGCCTGCCGGTACCCTTCTTCCGAAAGATCTACATCTGTCCATCCTGTAAACCGGTTTTCCTGGTTCCATACGCTTTCTCCGTGCCGGATCAATACGAGTTTTTGCATGGTGATAAAGATAGAGGGGTTATATTGTAGAATGAAAAAACGGATGGCCCTTTTTTGCCTGATCAGCCTGCCTGTTGTTTTGTGGGCCCAGTCAACAACCGGAATCACCGGCAAGCGGGATACTTCTTATTCAAACTACAGTGCTTACAACAGCACCAGAAAGACACATCCCGACATCCGGCTCGTTCCTGAGCTTAAATCCTCCCTGGTTGCGGAGAAAAAGGACATCGAATATTGCAAAAGGGGTGAACGGAGTTTATATACAGATGCATTTTATCCGGCCAGCCAAACAGGAGCACCTCACCCGGCCATCCTGATCATTCATGGAGGCGGATGGCGTTCGGGCAACAGGACACAGCACCATCCGCTGGCGCAACACCTGGCGGCCCTGGGGTATGTATGCTTTACGCCGGAATACCGCTTGTCCACCGAAGCGTTGTATCCTGCAGCCGTGTACGACTTGAAAGCAGTCCTGCGATGGGTGCGGGCCCATGCTGCAACTTATCACATCGATACCGCCCGGATTGCCGTACTGGGTTTTTCAGCGGGTGGAGAACTGGCCGCTTTTCTGGGGACCACCAATGGCATGGCCCGGTTTGAGGGAGAAGGCTGCCAAGCGGCTTATTCAAGCAGGGTACAGGCCGTTGTTGACCTGGATGGCATTCTTTCTTTTGTACACCCCGAATCAGGCGAAGGCAACGACAGCCTCTCTACCTCCGCTGCAACGTACTGGTTTGGCTATCCCAAAAAGGCCAATGGGGCTCTCTGGCAGGATGCTTCCTCGCTCACACATGCCGGACCGCAAACGCCACCCTTTCTTTTTATCAACAGCTCCGTCGCCCGGATGCACGCCGGCCGCGATGATTTCCGCCAGGTACTTGACCGCTATAAAATTTATTCCGAAGTGCACAGCTTCGACGGCGCCCCTCATTCCTTCCCCCTTTTTGATCCCTGGTTTGAACCGATGCTGCAGTATATAGACGGGTTTCTGGTAAAGGTTTTTGGACGCAGGTAGGAGGGAAAAGCCGTAGAATCATCTTTTGCCGTTCGTCATCCTATAAGGGCGCTGTCCGGTTTGCACCCGAAGGGTGATCTCGCGCCCCGGCGGAATGACAGGAAATAAATACACAGATTTTGCCAAAACGTGCGGTTGAACCTGCAAGGGATAGAGAGGAAAAACAGGGGGTTTCTATGGCTATGCAGATGGGGTAGGTATAAAAAAGAAAGTCTCCTGTAGAAACAGGAGGCTTTTAACGATTGCTTGCCATATGAAAAACTCTTCGAACTTATTTGGAACTGCGATGGTGTTGAACCATCCCAGTATTTGTATCATTTCCGATTGACAAGACAAAAGTAAGGGCATTCTTTGGGTGGTGCAATCCATGTTTAAACACTTTTTATGATACCCAAAGGGGTGACAGCCTGCCGAAACGCGCTACCATAGTGTATTTTAGACACATTGTTGTGTGGCGTCCAACCCGTTTTCAGGGCTTAATTTTATTTTTTGAGCAGGTTGTCCGGTATTTTTCCTGCAGCAGAGGGGAAATCAAGACCCAGCAGCCTGGCAACTGTTGGCGCAATGTCGCGCACGCTCATTGTAGGGATCACCGTACCCGGACGGATGCCGGCGCCATAAGCAACAAAACCGGTTTGAATATCATGAAAATCAGGGAAGTAGCCATGCGACCCGCCTTTACCCGGTTTTACCGGCTCGCCTTCAAGGGCGCCGTTGAACGAAGCGCCGTTCTCACCGCTCAGGGCCAGCGGCACCTCAGGATTGCCGCCTACAGCATCCAGCTGCTTGCGGCTGATAACGCGGAAAAATTTTTTTTGTTCTGCCGGAACCTCGTCCAGGATCCTGTTAACCTGCTTAAGGGTCGCTTGATCATTCTTGTCTTTCAGGTACAGGTACGCCCCGCCGCCAAAGGAATAAAACTGCGCTTTCCAGTCATCCGTTTTAACATCTTTGATCAGTCCTGCCCTGGCCAGCCACACATTCGGACTTACGGTGGCAGTTACGTTTACAAAGCCATGATCTCCTGTTACAATAAGAGTGGTGCTGTTCCAGATGCCTGCTTCTTTCAGCGCGTCTATGATAATGGCTACGGCACTGTCGGCATCTGCTACAGCGGCCTTCACCGAATCGCCCTGCCGGCCCTGCATGTGTTCAAAATGATCGACAGAGAACAGGTGGATGGTCATGAGGTTGGGCTGGTCCTTTTTGATCACGTAGGCTGCGATCCTGGCCACGTTCTGGTCTTTGCCGTACTGGATCTTTGCCGCCCCGTCGAATACCTGCGCTTTTACAGTGTCCAGAAAGCCGGCCGGGCGGCTGTATTTTTCCCGCACCCCTTCACCCATGCTGCCAATATCCGGAATATTGTACGAAACCGGCGCATCCGCAGATACCGGCCAGAACAGGGCTGTAGCTTTCAGCCCCTTGTCCTGTACAGCTTTCCACAAGGTGGGCACTTTGATGGAGCTGTTGTTCCAATACATCTTTCCGGTTGAACCCATCGGCTCAAACATGCCATTGGAATACACCCCATGCTGCGCCGGCTGCACACCGGTTACGATGGTAGTATGCGAAGGGTAGGTCATGGAAGGAAATACGCTGGTTACGCCGTTTGCATGGGCACCTTCCTTGAGAAGGCTCCGGATGGTGGGCGTGTTCCAGCCTGGATCAAGGTAAAAATCGGGACGGAAGCCATCAACTGTGATAACGACCACATGCTGTGCCGGCTGGGTGTAGGCAAAGGATGCGGATAGGAGGGCAATGACAAAGAAGAGCTTTTTCATGGTTGATTGTTAAAGTAAGAAGACCCTGTTGGTTTAGTTCTTGTTGGCTTTATCAATCTATTTTGGTGCCATACCTATTCAACCAAGGCAGGCCACCCGTCTTCCCATTTCAATTCTTTGATGATCAGCTTTGATCTTCCCCTGTCTTTTGCATCGTAGCCGTGGTAGATGATATAATCTTTTCCATCAAACGTATAAGCCGAGTTGTGACCGGCGCCGTACCATTCCTTGTTGTCACCCTGTACGATCAGGGTGCCGCCGTTCTTGGCCAGGTCTGTTCCGTTTTTGTCGAGGTAAGGACCGGTCACCTTTTCGCTCCGGCCTACCACCACTTTGTAATCGCTGCGTTCGGCGCGGCAGCAGTAATCCCAGGAAACAAAAAGATAATAGTAGTTTCCTTTTTTAAACACAAAGGGGCCTTCAATAGCGGCATTGCCGGCAGAGCTGTCAGGAGCGTTAAAATCGCGGGGCCTCCGGGCAACGGTGCGCCATTCTTCGGGTTGGGCAACTGAGGAGAAATCCGGGGCCAGCTTCACCATCTTCATGCCTTCCCAGAAAGAGCCAAATGTAAGCCAGGGCGTGCCTTTCTCATCCACAACAAGATTCGGGTCAATGGCATTCCACATGTCCCGGCCCGGCACCGACTGGATCACTTTTCCCCTGTCTTCCCATTTAAAATCAGCGGAAGCGCTGTCAAGTGTTTTGTTAACAGCCAACCCGATGCAGGAGGTGTTCTTCCCGAAAGCCGAAACAGCATAGTAGAGATAGTAAAGTCCGTTGTGAAAGCTGATGTCGGGTGCCCACATGCTGCCGCCCCGGTAAGTGGGGATGGCTTTGGCTACCCAGTCCGGTGCTTTGTCAAACACCGTCTTTTCCTTCCGCCAGTTCTTCATGTCTTTGGAAGAAAATACAGCGATGCCGTTACCGGTTGTAAACAGATAGAACTTGTCCTTTTGTTTGATCATGACCGGGTCATGCGCCGGTGTTTCCCGGGTGGGCGTGATGGTGCCGATAGGAGGCGGGGCAAAACGCCGGCGGGCTGTATCGGGGCCTGCCGGCGGCGTTGTTGTTTGTGCATAGGTACAAACGGCCTGAAGGAGCAAAAGGGTGCTAAGGAGTTTTTTCATATGGCTGTTTTATGGGCTTCTGCTGTTGGCGCAGCTTGGTTTATGTTAGTTGGTCTTACAGGGGATTTTTACACTACATCATCTTTATCCTTACTACGTTAAGGGAATAAGGTTCCAGGGAAAGCGACAATTGATTTCCCTTGAGGGAGATTTGTGTGTCGGTGGGCGCCACCTGGGTAGGACTGGCAAACGAGTTTACATCGGCCGGGTTGGCGGTTAATACAGATAAGCGGGCATTGGATGGCAGCTTTTTGGCGCCGCTGATCTGCACGGCATGGCTTTGCGCCTTGCCGGATGCATTGACTATTTTCAGGATCACTTCATTGGTCGCTTTGTCGATGGCAGCAGAAGCATACAGGCTGTCTTTGCCTGCAATGGTTTCGTTGTTGCGGAGTACAGGAACAACATGGGTGCCTTTGTTGGTAGAAAATAATTTCTGCACGTAATAGTTGGGCGTTCCGTAAGAGCGCAGGTTGTCCACCCAGATCAGGTCGGGTGTCCATTGCCAGCCCTCTGCATTGGCGAACAGGGGCGCATAGGACGCCATTACCACTACGCCGGCATTGCGTTCCATGCCGGTCATAAAAGCAGCTTCTGCGATGGCGGTCTGCCAGTTGTTTTTGTTGTTAACGCTTACGGTGCGGTCGCTCTGGGCGGCATATTCACCGGCAAAGATCTTGGAGCCGTTCGGGTCGTAGTTGTCGTAGCGGGCGGCGTTCTGCAGGAACCATTCAGGGCGGCGGTAATAGTGTTCATCGATGATGTCGGCTTTCATGCCACGCAGTTCCTTGTTTAGGTAATCAAAACGGTCGCCGTTGGGGTCGGTGCCGGAGCTGTTGACAAGCTTGAAGTCGGGGTATTTTGATTTGATGGCTTTGGTGAAGATCCGCAGGCGTTCCAGGTACTGGGGGCCCCAGTTTTCATTGCCTACCCCCATCATCTTTAAGTTGAAAGGAGCCGGGTGACCCATATCAGCCCGGCGCTTGCCCCATTTGGTGCCGGTGTCGCCGTTGGCAAACTCGATCAGGTCGAGCGCATCCTGTACATAAGGATCCAGCTGGTCAAGGGGAACGACCTCGGCGGTGTTGAACTGGCAGGCCATGCCGCAGTTCAGGATGGGCAGAGGCTCGGCGCCGATGTCTTCGGCGAGCTGGAAGTATTCAAAAAAGCCCAGGCCGAAGGTCTGGAAATAATCCGGTGAAGGGCGGTGGGCAAATTCAAAGTTCCAGCGGTTGATGACCAGTTCCCGCTCTTCCAGCGGACCGATTGTTTTCTTCCACTGGTAACGCTGGGAAAGATCAAACCCTTCCACGATACAGCCACCCGGGAAGCGGATAAAACCGGGTTTCATATCGGCGAGCAGCTGGATCATGTCTGCGCGCATGCCGCCAGGACGGTTTTTCCAGGTATCTTCCGGAAACAGCGAAATCATGTCCAGATCGATCGCACCATCCCCTTCAAACCAGATGTTCAGGCTGGCCTTGGGTTCGGTGGCGGTTGCGCGGAAACTGACGGTTGCTTTTTTCCAGTTGTCGCCTGTTGCGGTGGTAGCAAGCTGGCCGCTTCCCAGGCTTTCGCCGTTCGCTTTTACCAGCTCAACCCACATTTTTATATTGGGAGCCGGCTGGCGGTAGGAGATGGAAAAATCATAGCGCAGTCCGTTTTTGATGCCCATGCCCTTGAAGCCTTCGTTGTTGAGACCGATGCTTCCTTTGGTCGCCTCGTGCAGGGTAACATGCAAAAAGCGTGGATTGCCGGCGTTGAGCGGGTTGGGCCGGCGGTTCTCCACCAGGAAATCGCCTTCGGTCTTTGGTTTGCCCAGCACTTTCCAGCCCATCATAGGCCGTTGAAATTCAAATGAACGGTTCTTTACCAGTTCGGCGTAGAGACCGCCGTCGGCACCCATGTTGATGTCTTCAAAAAAGATCCCCCACATGGTAGGTTGAATAGGCGATTTGATCTCATTGGCCTTTACAACCAGGGCATCACCCGTTTGCGACCGGCCATCCATCGTTGCTGTCAGTAAACAAACCGCCACGGCGGCGACATTGCAATACAGTCTTTTCATCCTTCCAGGTTTAGTGTAATGATCGTATGTACTGTGCCTGCTGCGGCACCCGTATTTTGCGGATTCTTATTTGTATGTAAGCTGAACCGTTGGGTTTGCGGTATAGGCATTCCATAACTCATCAAGGGTTTTTCCGGTCAGTTCTTTCCAGATTTCAGGTGTATACGTATGCGCCCTGGCGGCTTTGTCCAGGCTGTCTACCACCGTCTTGTTGCCTTGCTGTTCAAGCCAGACCAAAAAGCGCGCGGTGATCCGGTAGCTGTTGGTATAGCTTTGTCCTTCCTTGTAATCGGGGAGGGCCCATTTGCCTTGTAAGTTGTTTACGCCAAACGTATAGCGCACATAATCTGCAATGCCTTCTGTTAACCAGCCGGGCCCGCCTCCGCGGCCGTAAGATTGTACAATGTGCATCACTTCATGTGTAACTACATCAATGTCTTCCGGATGGCTTTTTAACCAGGCGGGATTGTAACGCACCACGCCGTTGCCCGTTGCAGCAACCCCCTTGTAGGCGGTATCAATGATAAAAGTAACTTTCCGGGCTGCTTCCGGATTGAATCTTTTTGCTTCTGCCGGATAAACGGTGAAGAAAGCCTCTACCATCCGCTGTTTTGTGACAGGGCTGAAGAGGGAATCTTTGTTGATAACAATCAGCTCATAACCGTTCCGGCTGATCGAATCGCGGGCGGGAACGCCTTGGGCGGAAATTTTTGCGGGAAACAAGAAACAAATCAAAATGCTGAGTGAACCTACAATCGCTTTCTGCATGGACTCAAATATCCGGTTTTTTCCGGAAGGCAGGCCACCGGAAAAAACAAAAATAAAAATTCGTGCTTGTCAGCGAGTAGCTGATTGCCCTCTTACAGCAGTTTGTCCGGTGTGATCGGCAGATCGCGGACCCTTTTGCCGGTGGCGTTAAAAATGGCATTGGCCACCGCAGCAGCTACGCCTACAATGGCTACTTCACCGATGCCTTTTACGCCCAGCTTGTTGACGATGGTATCTTCCTCCTGTATAAAAATGGTGTCCAGCGTGCCGATGTCCAGGTTGGCCGGGATATGGTAATCGGCAAAAGAGCGGGTAACAAAGTTTCCATAACGGGTATCAACGATCGACTCTTCCGTGAGCGCCATCCCGATGCCCCAGATATTGCCCCCGATAATCTGGGAGCGGGCCGTTTTAGGATTCAGGATCTTTCCGGCACCCGTAACCGCGAGAAAACGGTTTACCCTGACCATGCCCGTAGAAGCGTTCACCCACACTTCCGCGAAGTTGGCATTAAAAGCATGGGAAGAATAGTTGCGGGCCTCATCAGGGGCGTGCGCATCTGCCCGGGTTTGGTAGGAGGGAACATTTCCGGCAATCATCAGGTCGGCGGCGGTTGGACGGGTGATAAACTGCTTGCCCGACTGCGCCGTCAGCTCATCAATAGCCTTGTTGCAAACATCGGCCACTGCGTTGGAAAAGCTGGCAGCGCCTACGGAGCCTACTGAACCTGCGGCAGGAGGCAGGGAAGAGTCGCCGATCTTTACATCTATTTTGCTGACGGGGATTCCCAGCGCATCGGCAGCTGTTTGTGCCAGAATGGTATGCGTGCCGGTACCCAGGTCGGAGGCGGCCAGTTCAATGGTGGCGCTGACCTCCTTGCCGGTGCGGGCAAGCTTAACGATGGCAGAGCTGGCCTGCTGGCGGGACGGGTAGGTGCCGCAGGCCACACCATAGCCTACCAGGTAATTGCCCTGCCGGTTTTGACCGGGTTCCGGCTTGCGCTTTTCCCAGCCAAATGCTTTGGCGCCCGCTTCCAGGCATTGAACCGTGGCGCGCGACGACCAGGGCTTGCCGCTGGAGGGATCACGGGCAGGTTCGTTTTTCAGCCGGAACTGGATGGGGTCCATTCCCAGTTTGTAAGCAAGCTCATCCATGGCAGCTTCCAGCGCATAGCTGCCGGTTGATTTTCCTGGTCCGCGGGTATAGGTGGGGATGATAAAGTTCATCGGAACCACCTTGTAGCTGATCTTTGAATTGGGTACATCATACATCAGCTTGGAGCAGTCGCCGCAGGGCTCTACAAACTCCCCGTTGATCGCGCAAAAGGTCGTTGTTTCATGGGCCAGGGCGGTCAGCTTTCCCTCCTTCGTAGCTGCCAGCCGGATATGCTGGTGGTTGCGCTGGCGCAGTCCGACCGAGGTAAACATCTGCTGCCGGGTAAGGGCCAGCTTGACCGGCCGGTCTACTGCTTTGGCCGCTACTGCTGCCAGGGCCAGGTTGGCCCACTGGCCGCCCTTGGAGCCAAAACCACCGCCGATATGCGGTGATACGATGCGTACGTTCTCAGGTTTGAGATTCAGGGTTGAAGCGGCAGATTGCTGTGCACCGTTGATGATCTGCGAACCATTGTAAAGGGTCAGTTTTTCTCCCTCCCATACCGCAATCGAGGAGTGGGGTTCCATGGGATTGTGGTGCTCGACGGGTGTTTCGTAAACAGCGTCGATCTTGTATTCTGCGTTGCTGAAAGCTGTTTCCACATCGCCGCGGATGGCATCGGCTTTGTCGCGGTCGTGCGGGGTAACAGCTTCTTCTTTGAGTTTAGGGAAATCCACTTTTGCGCTGCCTTCTTTATAGCTCACTTTTACGAGCCGGCTTGCATAGCGGGCCTGCTCAAAGGTTTCGGCTACAACCATGCCGATGTGCTGCCCGTAAAACTGAACTGCCGGACCCTGCAGCAGGGCTCCGCCCCGCAGTCCGCCATTTACATTGAGCTTGGGCGCGTTTTTATGGGTGATCACAGCCAGGACCCCCGGCGCCTTTTCAGCCTCACCGGTATCCATACCTGTAATTTCACCTGCAGCAATCGTGCTTTTAAAAAGCACGGCATAAGCCAGGTTCTTCACCGGATAGTCCGTTGCATAAGTAGCCGCACCGGTAACTTTCAGGATCCCATCCACACGGTTGATCCCTTCCCCGACTGTTTTTATTTGTTGGCTCATAACTTGAAATTTCGTTGTGCTTCTTTTATTTCCCTGATGCCTCTTTATTGCTAACGGACGAAGATTTTTCCCGTTATTCGTGACAAGTAACTTTTGTGCCCCTGCTGTACAACTTTTTCAGTTGTCATCTTCCTTCTCCAACTTTTTGTCATCCTGTAAGGGGGCAATGAAGGTTGTGCTTGCAAGCTGATGCCGCGCCCTTACAGGATCTCTGCGGAGCGGCCAGTCTCTCGTTAATAGGATGCTGGCAGATCATCGCAGCCGCCTGCCCCGCAGAGATTCCGCGCGGGGCGCGTCAGACCGCCACAGGCGCAACAGCAAAAGACGCCGCGGCGGAATGACAAAAAATAAATGGAGGCACCTATGTTCCCGATCCCTGAATCCCTCCAATCCCCAGAATCAAGGTTCAGACAGTTTTCATCAACGCGTGCACAATCGCCCGCTTGCCGAGTTCTACTTTGTAGGCGTTGTGTTCAAATGGTTTTGCTCCTTTCATGGCCAGTTCTGCGGCTTGCCTGAAGCTGTCTTCTGTAGCCGGTTTGCCTGCAAGGAACTGTTCGGCTTCGGTTGCCCGCCAGGGTTTGTGCGCTACGCCGCCCAGGGCAATACGGGCTTGTTTGATGGCAGTGCCCTCTGTCTGCAGGGCAGCGGCTACGGAAACCAGCGCAAACGCATAGCTTGCCCGGTCGCGTACTTTGAGATAATAAGATCTGGCTGCAAAAGGGTTCGGCGGAATTTCGATGGCTGTTACCAGCTCGCCGTGGTTTAATGTATTGTCTTTTTCCGGCGTGTTACCAGGCAGCCGGTGATAATCTGTAAAGGAGATGACGCGTTCCTGTCCGGCCACATTGCGCACTTTTACCACGGCATCCAGGGCTGCCAGTGCCACACACATGTCCGAAGGGTGTACAGCAATGCATTTCTCCGACCAGCCGAAGATGGCGTGCATCCGGTTGATGCCCTGGAAGGCGCCACAGCCGCTGCCAGGCGCGCGTTTGTTGCAGGGCATGGATACTTCATAAAAATACGGACAACGGGTGCGCTGGTTGAGATTGCCCCCATTGGTAGCCATGTTGCGGATCTGCTGCGAAGCGCCCGCGAGGATGGCTTGCGACAGGAGTGGAAACTGCTGGCGGATCAGGGGATGGCTGGCTGTTTCTGTATTGGTGCGCAAACTGCCGATAGAAACACCGCCTTTGTTGGTACCTGTTGTAATCGTTTGTACGCCTGTCAGGCTCAACCGGGTGATGTCTACCAACTCATCCGGCCGTTCCACATCTTCTTTCATCAGATCCAGGATATTGGTGCCCCCTGCCAGGAACTGGGCATTGGGATTGACTTCCAGCAACTGGGTTGCTGAACGTGCATCGCTGGAGGTTGAATATTTAAACGGTCTCATGGACTGGGTTTATTGTTATACTATTCTGCTGTTTGATCAGGGCTGATAAATTGCCAGCTTTGCGCGGTTTCTTTGCCGCGGTGCACTTCCCGGATGGCTGACAGGATATTGGGATAAGCGCCGCAGCGGCAGAGGTTTCCTGACATGCGCTCGCGGATCTCATCGTCTGAAAGCTGCACCGGGCCTGGATTTGCGCGGAGGTCGGCGGTCACATAGCTGGGCTCTCCCCGCTTGGCTTCTGCCATCAGGGCCACCGCTGAACAGATCTGTCCCGGTGTGCAATAGCCGCACTGAAAGCCGTCGTGTTTGATAAAAGCTGCCTGCATGGGATGGAGCGTGCCTCCTTTTGCCAGTCCTTCAATGGTCGTAACCGATTTTCCTTCGCAGGTCACAGCCAGGGTGAGACAAGACAAGACCCGCCGCCCGTCGACGATCACGGTGCAGGCACCGCACTGTCCGTGGTCGCAGCCTTTTTTGGTACCGGTCAATCCTAGCTTTTCGCGCAGCGAATCCAGCAGGGTCATGCGCGGATCCACGGTCAGCGATCTGCCGGCGGTATTTACTTTGAAAGCAACCTGCACAGCAGTTGCCGGATCTGCTGCCGGCGGCGGTACAAAGGCTTCTTCGCCTGCGGTATGGGCAAACAAGGACTCGCCCGCCAGCTGCGATACCAGGATGGCTGCCCCGGCAGCCGCAACCTGTTTAAGAAAGTTCCGCCGCTGCTCACCAAGCGGAGAGAGGCCATTGATGTCTTCAGACAAGAGCTCTTCCAGCAATTTCTGCTCATCTGCTGACAAATCCGGCTGTCCGGTTTCTTCCTGCATCATGGGAATGGGCTTTTAAAAAATTGGGTAGAAAGAAAAATTAAAACTACGAAAATAATCCTCCCCCACAGCCGCTATATTTCTGTATGCTATGTTCCGTTAGGAACATTTTGTTGGTAGCACAAGATACACGACCAGCATGCGTTCCATGGGAACGCCGTGTGCAGCGCAGAAAGCCTGCATTTCACACAGCGTACCTACGGCACGCAAGAGCAAGATACAACCTGTGCTACCAACAAGATGTTCCTCCGGAACATAGAACACCTTGCCAGGTCATTCAAGCTGCTGATATAGAGCTAGACATGCGCCTCCGAATGGAGTTTCTGTGCGCTGCCTCCTGTAAAAATCATTTCTGCATGTAAGAATTGTTTCGCAGCTTTGGTGTCGCCGGCCTGCTTTTTGCCGGAGAAAGACCTCTTTACATACAAACGATTTATCACTTAAACATCCCTGTTATGAAAAAAGTACTCGCTTCTGTACTGGTTTTATTCACAGCCACTTCCCTGGTTTGCGCGCAAGGCAACAAGGCCAACCGTCCAAGCCCACCCGATTCCACTACCGGCAAGATCGGCAATGCTACCATCTCCGTCAATTACGGCAGCCCTTCCCTGAAAGGCAGAAAGCTGGGGACCGACCTGGCGCCTTATAATAAAATATGGAGGGCCGGTGCCAATGAGGCCACCATATTCCAGACAGACAAAAATATCAAGGTAGAAGGCAAAGACCTGCCCGCCGGAAAATACAGTTTGTTTATCACGCCAACTGAAAATGAATGGCAGTTTACGTTTAATTCCGAAACAGGGCAGTGGGGCATCAAACGGTCCGGTGAAGCCAACCTGGATCCTGCGAAAAATGTACTGACCGTTTCGGCCAAGACAAAGAAATCAGCCAGCGCAAATGAAAGACTGGTTTACCAGGTAACCAAGAGCGGCCTGGTGGTAAAATGGGAAAACACAGAAGTTCCCCTGAGCATCAAATAAGAAGCTGCAAACTGGTTGGAGGCCTGCCTGTTTTAACACAACAGGCAGGCATTTTTTTGCCGGAAAGTACAAATATTGTCTACTTTAGGAGCCTATTTATTCCTATTTACCAGAATACGTATACATGGACGAGCATACTATCAACAGCCTGAAAGAAGCGCTTAAATTTTCTCCCGGAAATATCCCCCTGAAAAAACATCTTGCCGACACCCTGCTCCAAGCATCCCGCTACGAAGAAGCAGAAAAAGAATACAAGGAACTGCTGGCCATCTCAGATACACCCGCTATCAAGATCGGCTTGTCGCAGGTTTTTTATATGAAGGGAGAATACTCCCAGTGCAACGTGATCCTGGAAGAGCTGCTTCATTCCGGTTACCAGGATTTTGACCTGCTCATCCTGCATGCCAAGGCCCTCCTGAAAGAGCGGTCAATTGCCAAAGCAAGAGAAACCTATCAGAAAGCCCTAGCTTTAAATCCTGCCTACCGGGATGAAGAGCTGGACAACGAGCTGCGCCTGGGCATAAAAACAGCAGGGCCCGAAGAAGATTTTGACTCGCCCTTCATCCAACGGGCCGACATCAATTTTGAAGATGTGGGCGGAATGAGCGCCATCAAAAAAGAAATCGAACTCAAGATCATCCGCCCGCTTCAACATCCTGAGCTGTACAAAGCTTACGGCAAAAAAACCGGCGGCGGCATCCTGCTATATGGCCCGCCGGGCTGTGGCAAAACTTATATCGCCTGTGCAACTGCCGGACAGGTCCGCGCGCGTTTTATCAGCGTAGGCCTCAACGATATCCTGGACATGTGGATCGGCAACAGCGAAAAAAACCTGCACCATATTTTTGAGCTGGCGCGCCAGAATACGCCCTGCGTTCTTTTTTTTGACGAGATCGATGCACTGGGTGCCAGCCGGAGCGATATGAAGCAATCAAGCGGCCGCCACCTCATCAACCAGTTCCTGCAGGAACTCGACGGACTGGATGGCAACAACGACGGCGTGCTCATCCTGGGCGCCACCAACACACCCTGGCACCTGGATACTGCTTTCAGGAGACCGGGCCGCTTTGACCGGATCATCTTTATACCACCCCCCGATGCCGAAGCAAGAGAAGCGATCCTCCGGCTCAAGCTCCGCAACAAGCCGGTTGAACCGATCGATTACAAAAGCATTGCCGCCAAAACAGAAAATTATTCAGGCGCCGATCTGGAAGCTCTGATCGACATTGCCATCGAGGAAAAGCTGGAAGAATCGTTCAAGGATGGTGTGCCCAAGCCGCTAAGCACCAAGGACATTTTGAACGCGGTAAAAAGACACAAGGCAAGCACCACCGAGTGGTTTGCCACCGCCAAAAACTTTGCGCTTTTCGCAAACGAATCCGGCTTGTACGATGACATCCTGCAATACATGAAAATAAAGAAATAGCCATGGCTGTTGGTATGATAGAAAGGGCGCAGGTACTGATGCAACAAAACAGGTACACGGAAGCCGGAAACATCCTGCGCGATCTGCTTCAACAAGAACCCGGCAATGTGGTCGTGCTGGCGCTGCTTTCACAGGTCAGGCTTGAACAGAAAAACCTGCCGGAAGCCGAAAGGCTGATCAACAATGCCATCGGACTGCGGCCCGACCGTGATTACCTCTATTATGTAAAAGCCATTATTGCCCGGCATGCAGATAAATGGGATGAAGCAGAAGAAAGCCTGCAGCATGCTGTGGATCTGAACCCGGAGGGAGCTGATTACTTTGCCCTGTGGGCATCGGTCAAGCTGGTAAAAAAACAGTATACGCAGGCATTGGAGCTGGCCGATGAAGCGCTTTCCCTCGATCCGGAAAATATTCTTGGACTGAACATCCGCAGCACGGCCCTGCTCAAGCTGAACCGGAAAGAAGATTCTTTCAGCACCATCGAAGGAGCCCTGGCACACGACCCTTCCAACGCTGCCACGCATACCAATTACGGTTGGGGCTTGCTGGAAAAAGGAGATCCCAAAAAAGCGCTGGAGCATTTCAAAGAAGCACTTAAAATCAATCCCGGCATGCTGGAAGCACGGGAGGGAATGGCCGAAGCGCTGAAGGCAAGGTATTTTCTTTACCGGCTTTTTCTGCGCTATGCTTTTTTTATGAGCAACCTGGCTTCAAAATATCAATGGGGCGTTATCGTTGGCTTTTATGTGTTAACCCGGTTGTTAAACGGCCTGGCCCGCACCAACCCCGCATGGCAGCCTGTGCTGATGCCTATCATTGTGGTGTTTGCACTGGCAGCATTTTCTACCTGGGTATTTACCCCCATCAGCAACTTGTTCCTGCTGCTCAATCCTTACGGCAAATACCTGCTCGACCGCGAAGCCCGCCTCAGCTCAAATGCAGTGGGTATCAGTCTGCTGATTTGTTTTGCAGGATTGATCGGTTATGTTGTTTCAGGTGAAAACAACTGGCTGGTAGTAGCCGGTTTTGGCTTTGCCATGATGATCCCGCTGGGTTCTTTCTTTGCGATTCCCAAGTATAAAACCGCGCTCATCATCTATACAGGAGCCATGGCGTTGCTGGGTGCCCTGGGCATCTATACTGCATTCAGTACCGGAGAACCTTTTAACCTGTTCATCAATATATTTTTAATCGGCTTTATTGCCTACCAGTGGCTGGCCAACATTCTGCGTTCGAGATAATATCAAGTTCAATCAGGTAGTAAGACCGGTTTGAATTTCGAAGCATGGTATCCTGTGTTCCGGCAGAAGCATCTTGCTAGTGGTAACCATGCGCTGCCAACAAGGTGTTCCATCGGAACACCTTGTTGGCAGCGCATGGTGTATCTTGATCTTGCGTGCAGTAGGTACGCTGTGTGAAATGCAAGCGCTCTGGGCTGCACACGTCGTTCCGAGGGAACGCAACGTTGGGATGATCATCTTTCTACCAACAAAATGTTCCTGCCGGAACATAGAATGCCACATTTCTACATTCAAAATGGTATAACACACCGCTTCATACTGTTTCAATTGAAGCAATGCCGTATTGATACCAAGCAAAAGAGGCTTTCAGTTTTCTGAAAGCCTCTTTTGCATACTGATTAAAAACGGGTTAATTGACCAGCAGTTTGCTGAATTCTTTTTGTCGTCCGTTGTCGATGGTGATAAAGTAGGTACCGGAAGACCAGTTGTGTACCGGTATGGTGGCTTTGCCGGTGGCATCCAGTTTACCGGAGTACACTTGTTTGCCGGTGCTTTCATAGATGATGATCGTGGCTTTGCCTGCGCTGGCTGCGTTCCAGCTGATGGTAACATCCTGGCTGCGCACCGGATTGGGCAATACACTGATCTTGCTGGGCACGCTGTTTATTTTTACCAGCTGTGTGGCGGAGTATGTGATGCTGCCATCCTGATCATACATGCCCAACCGGTAGAAGTTGTTGCCTGCAGCGGCATTTACATCGGTGAAGTTGTAGCTGCGGCTGGCTGCTGCTCCGGCAGCTTTTACCGTACCCAGTTGGGTGAATACCGCGCCGTCGGCACTGCGTTCTACTACAAAGCGGTCTGTATTGCGTTCATTCTCGGTTGTCCATTGCAGTGATACGATGTTGCTGCTGCTGTTCTTTGCTTCAAAGGAGGTGAGCTTCAGCGGCAGCGCAGTTGTAAAGCCAACGCTGTAGTTGCTGAATCCGCCGGTGGCGCCGGAAGCATCTTTCCAGGCATAGCTGAAGCCCATCTGCGTAGTGCCTAAAGTACCCAGCACTTTTAAGAGCGTGCCGTTGTAGCCGGGAATTTCCCAATACCCGGTTGTGCTGTTGAAGTTGCTGCACAGGGAGTTGCCAACATCCGTTCCCTTGCAACCACCCGGCTGAAGCTGTACGCCGTTGTAGGTAACCATGGTCGGACTAGCTGAAGCAGATCCTGCATTGGTGTAGCTGGCCGGATTGATAACCAGGCTTACTCCTGGTGTGCCGGCGGCGATGGGAAGTGGGGCGCCGCTTGCTCCGCCATCGGGATCGTTGCCACTGAGGAAACCAGGTATGGGGCCGGTGGATGCCGTTCCGCTCATATTAAGGGATCTGATGTATCTGACAGCACTGTTGTTTGTGTTGACAATGCTAACCGAACTTGTCGGGCCACCACCCTGCGAGTTAACACCGGTATACGTTTTCGTATCGGCTGTTGGCATTTGCTGGATGCCGAAGTTGAGTCCTGTTTGAGCGGCAGCCAGGTTGGTGAGTGCGATCGTCGGATTGTATGTAGTGAGATGGTTGGCGATGGTGCTGCCATTCACTGTGCTTACGCCGATGTATCCGGGGGCCAGGGCTGGCGTGACCGCACTTGCTGCAGAGCCTGTAGCCGGAGCTGCTGCCAGGGAAGCGATCCAGACGGAGTAGTTATTGCCTGACGGGATGCCCGACAAAGTGTACCCGCTGGAAGCACTGACAGGGGTGGAGCTGAATACAGTCGGAACGCCGGAGTAGGTGTTGGTGTTCTGGATCACAATCGCATACAGGGTTTGTCCGCTGCCCGCAACTGCGGTGAGCGCTTCCGCAGCATCCTTTACGCCATCTCCATTGTAGTCATTCCATACATTACCGCTGAGCGTGTTGTAGTTGGTAACTACAAACGGAATGGTAAGGGTACTTTGGTTGCTGACCAGGTTGGCATCATCTGTTGCCGTGAAAGAGATGACCACAGAGCCGGCCACATCAGCAGCGGGGTCTACCGAGATAGACTGGGTAGGCACGCCACCACTGTAGGGTACGGTTACTGTTCCGGGCCAGGTTGTACAGGTTGTGAGGGGCGGGCAAACACCTCCCGATGGGTTTGTATAGAAGGTGGTTCCAATCTTGAGGTAATTGGCTCCTGTGGGGAAACTGGTGATGGTAATACCCGTTACATTGCCATCGGCATCTGATGCGCTGAAGCTGCCGGCCGGGATCGTGTAGTTGTTGAACCCGCCGGGATTGGGTTGATTGGCCAGCGATGTGGTGGTGGTCACCGGTGGTACTTCCACGCCAAAGTTTGCATTTGCCGTACCTGTTGAACCAATGGTGAGGATCAGTTTTCCATCTGTTAACAGATCGTTGCCTGCGGCGGAGCCCAGGTTTTCCCCGGTGCTGACGTATCCACCGTTTGGATACGTTGCTGCCGTGAATGTGCTTCCCACAGCAGGTGCCGTGCTGCTTACATAAAAAGCGTACGTACCGGCACTCACT
This sequence comes from Williamsia sp., assembly GCA_015069695.1. Classification (GTDB taxonomy): domain Bacteria; phylum Bacteroidota; class Bacteroidia; order Chitinophagales; family Chitinophagaceae; genus JADCRZ01. The sequence continues at coordinate 26,419 of JADCRZ010000040.1, read as the reverse complement.
GTACCAAAGGTATACGTGCCGTTTGCGGCAATGCCCCTTGAATCAATCACCTGGTTGTTTGTCGGATTGACCCTGACCACATACATGAAATTGGCAGCGAATGCTGTACCGGATGAATCAACCAGGTTGTTGGCCTGTCCATTGATGTCATGATAGATTTTGCCGCTGACCGTTACGCAGTTTAAGGTCGCGGTGAAGATAGCATTCGGGCTCTTGAATGAGGTGTTGCGTACATCTACCGTGAAACTTCGGTCGCCGGAAGTGGGCGTGGCAGAAGCATTGTTGTATTGGAGGGCATCCAGCAGGGTTTCTGCCTGCGCTACTGTAAATGTTCCGCCTGCACTGTTGGTAAAGGACAGCGTGCTGGTTCCTGAGGCTACACTGGCCGTCACTGCATAGGTTACACCACCGATGGCCACATTGGTGATGGCTGCTGCATCTGCAAAATTCAGGGCAATGGTTCCTCCCGAAGTAGCCCCATTGATGAGCAACTGTTCCGACGCGCCGTTTGTGATGGCGCTGGTGGGAAAGCTTAGGTCAAATGCATTCAGGGGGGCTGGTGCAGCGATATTGGTTTGGGAAGTCCCGGTGAATGCAAGGGAAGAACCGCAACCATTGTTTGCATTGTTCACGCCTATAACAGAGGTGTTTAGATCGATGCTAGGGGCAGCTGTGGGAACGGCTGTCGAAAAGGCCGGTCCTGCGCCAAAGTCCAGAAAAAAGAAACAGTTACCTGCAGAACCTGCTCCTACTCTGATCGTGAAGGTGCTCATATTGCGGTAAGAGATTCTGGCACGGGTGGTATCAGATAATACGTTGGTGTAGTTAGCAGTTGTATTCGACAAAAATCTTGTTAGCCCTGTAGTGGCATTGTAGGAAGTACCTATAGTAGAAAAAGAACCGACTTCACTGGTGTCAAACCCACCGAGATCATTGTACTGATTTGAGTTGGCCTGTGTATTTCCATCAATATCATACGTATTCAATTTTACATTCTGCAAAACAACATTGGTGCCTGTGTTGGTGGTATTGTTATAAGATCCACCAAGTATAAACTGAAAATCGAATTGGGCACTCCCGGCACCTGTAAGGTTCAGCTGCGGCGAAAAAAATCTTGCCTGGTTGTTGGAGAAGTTGGCTCCGCTGGTAGCAGCTGTATCAAACGCTATGAAACTTCCCCCCGTTAAAGAGGTGGTTCTTACAATAGCATCGATCGACTGTCCGCTCAGCGTAGCTACGTTCTGGTACAAAACAATATCACCGGCCGTTCTGCCGTTGCCGATTTTATTGGTAATCGTTACACCGGTTCCGCCGAAGTTTACATCGCTGTAAGCATTGTTAAAATAATTGTTCGTGACCTGAATGCTTAAATTATAGGAGGTGGATCCCGCCGGACTTCCGCCTGTAGCAGTGACCGTATAGGTAGTGGCTGCGCTGGCAGCCGTAGGCGTTCCTGTTATAAGGCCTGTGCTGGTATTAAAAGAAAGACCCGCAGGCAAGGCCGGCGTAATGCTGTAGCTGCTTACATTGCCTGCCACAGTGGGCGATAAATAGGCATTGGAAACATTGGCTACAAATACACTGCTGGCAGGGTACCTCAATGAGGTAGGTGCCTGTGCCTGTATCAAAACAGGCGCAACAAGCAGCAGCAGAAAAAAAAGAAATGGGGGTTTGATCCGCTTGCGGAAGATGGAGAATTTGTTGTTCATGCGATTGGATTTATTAAGCCTTGATGATGGAAACATAATCAGCAAAGCAATTTTACGGCATAAGGAGAGTAATATTCTGTGACCAACCATGTTTTCGGCTGAACTACTTATGAATATTCATATATGATTAAGAGAATATGTTTATCTTATTTGGGTGTTTAAAAGCCCTCCTGGACTGCGCGGAAATGAAAAGGTAAATGTGTGCGGAAACAGGATAACAGGAGGCTTCTTTCGGCTGCCTAGGAATCAAATTTTTTGTTTAATTACAACCAGAAATAAACCATAAAATGTTGTACAAGCACCGGACCTCTATCTCATCTTTTTGCGTGTTGTTGATCAATATTTTCCTGTGTCAAACTGCAACATCACAAGCCACCCTGTATAAAGATGGAACAACGTCCAAAACGGGTATTGACACAGCTGCGCTGCTTGTCCGTGGAGATTCATCATCCGGAAAAAAGACTGGAAGGATAGCAGCCTATATTGTGCCGGCTGGTTTGTTTGGCTACGGTTATACGGCACTGAAAGCAGGCGCGCTCAGAAGGATAGATACACAGGTGCAACAGGAAGTGTATGGAAAACATCCCCATGCCCCCTTTCACGCAGACAATTACCTGGAGTGGGCGCCTGCTGTTGCAGTATACGGATTAGATGCAGCCGGCGTAAAAGGTGCGCACAAGTTTGTAGACAGGAGCATTCTTTATGCACTGTCGTTCGCATTGGCACAGGTATCCGTGAAAGTCCTGAAAAAAAACACGCACCAGGAAAGGCCCGACCACAGCGATGTTTACGCATTCCCCAGCGGACATACCGCCACTGCATTTGCCGGCGCAGAATTTTTGCGGCAGGAGTACAAGGCAGTTTCACCCTGGTACGGAGCAGGCGGTTACACCACCGCCGCTGCAACCGGTTTTCTGCGCATCTACAACAACAAACACTGGCTCAGCAACACCCTCGCCGGCGCAGCTATTGGAATGGCTTCTACGAAACTGGTGTATTGGTTATATCAACTGTCTGGAACCATGATTCACAGGAAGGAAAGGATTCGGGGGATGGTAGACCTGTGAATCATGGTTCCAGAAGATTCCAGCCTACAGCAACTCCAAGATCTGCAATACCCTGTTCTGGTAGAGCGTAGCGTAGTTATCGGCGCCGCTGATGCGCTTGCCTACGTTGAAGATGGATTTGGTCATGGTATTCAGATCGGTTGCAGCCAGGGTCTGCAGGTAGTTGCCGCATGATTCGTTGTGGATGTTGATGGCCTTGCCGGCAATCAGGCAATCACTTTTCTGGAACAGGTCATCCCAGTTGCTGTTGCTGCTCATGCTGGCCAGGGCATTTTCGTCGGTGGAAAGATTGCTCCACTGGGCTTTCATGCCAATGAGGAACTGGTCGGTACCTGTATAGCCGGTGACATAGCTGATCAGCTTGATGTAATTGGTCCGGCCGGTTGTCTGGATAAAACCACGTCCGCGGAATTTGAAGAAATCGGCTTCCAGCACATAGCCGCTCAGGGCAGGGTTGGTGCTGGTAGGAAAAGAAGCCTGCGGGTACACTTCGCCCGACCAGACGGCATTGGTCGTGTTCTTGAGCTGTTCCGCCAGGGGTAGTCCGGCAAAGGCTTTGTTGTAATTGGGGTCGTTGAAATTTTCGAGACAGGTTTTGTTGGAAGAAAGCGTATTGTATGATTTCTTCAGTCCGGGTATCTTGTCAAATGCATAGGCAATGCCCGGGTGCCCGGCGCTCCCCACACCCTCTGTGAGCGGGATCAGGCGCCCGCCTGTTTCATTGATGATAATGCTTTGCAGGGCTACAAACTGCAGCAAACTTATTTTTCCCGTACCGAATATAGCCTGCATCGACTCGTTGCTCCAGAGCTGGTTGAAACGGTCATGTGTAAACGTATCCGTGGCAATAGCCAGTGCAGCGCGGGCTCCTACACGGCCCCAATTCTCTTTTCCGGCCAGGTGGGCATTGAACCAGCTTACAAAATCTTGTCCGCCGGTTTTGGTAAAGTAATTGTCGATGTCTGCAGGATCGGTGAAAAATGTGGTGCCGAAAGTATGCAGGGCAGCAGTAGTTATTGGCATAGTTGAAAGGGTTGTGTGGATAGAATATTTAAAAATAAGAAAAATCCGGATTGCGCCGGAACAGAGGGAACGGGTGGATGATTTAATGGAATGGGCGGAGGATTTAGATGCCGCAGCTGAAGAAATTAGTGCTAGATTTGAACGCAAATAACATGCTGTATGAAAACGAATCCTGGTGTCAGCCGCAGAAGATTTCTGAGTGACACGGTCAAAGCATCGTTGGGAACCACCCTGGCAGTCAACTTCCCCACGATCGTGCCTGCAAGTGTGTTGGGTAAGAACGCCCCCAGCAACCGGATCAATGTAGCTTCCATCGGCTGCGGCCGCATTTCCACCACCCATGACATGACCTCCATTGCCCGCTACGGCGGTGCCCGCATCATTGCTGTCTGCGACCTGGACAGGAACCGCGCGGATGCCGGTCCTGCAGCGGTAAAAGCCAATTACAAAAGGGCGGAAAAAGAGAATGGCGGACAAACCGGCGACTGGGACATCAAAGTGTATTACGATTACAGAGAGATGTTGCTCAACAAGGATATAGATGCGGTGCACATCAGCCTGCCTGATCACCAGCATGCCATCGTAGGCGTGCATGCCGTGAACGCGGGCAAAGATGTTTACCTTCAAAAGCCGGCTTCGCTTACGATCGAAGAAGGCCGCATCCTGGCCAATGCCGTAAAAAAGAGCGGCCGCATTTTGCAGATGGGCAGCCAGCAGCGCTCCATCGATCCGTGGCCCCAATTTAAAAAAGCCTGTGAGCTGGTGCGCAACGGCCGCATCGGGCAGATCAAAACCATTGAGGTCGGACTTCCCGGCGACCCGGGCGGCGGCGATCCCAAACACATGCCTGTTCCCACCAGCCTGAACTACGATGCCTGGCTGGGTGCCACACCGGACGTGTATTATACGGAAGATAGGGTCCATTCGCTCGATCCCTCTACCAAAGGCATCAACAGCCGGCCGGGCTGGTTGCGCTGTGAACAGTTTGGCGCCGGCATGATCACTGGCTGGGGCGCACACCATATCGACATCGCCCATTGGGGCATGGGTACAGAACACAGCGGCCCGGTCGAAATCTGGGGCCGTGCTGCTTTCCCGACAGATGATCCCAATTACAAAGGGCTGTGGGATGTGCATGGCATCTTCCGGACCGAAGCCATGTATGCCAACGGCGTACACATGATCGTTTCCAACGAGCTTCCCAACGGGGTCAAGTTTATCGGGACTGACGGATGGATATGGGTTACACGGGGTGATTACCGGGTAACAGACAGCGACCCGGTGGCCGACAAAAGCGGTACCAAGCCCATCGATGCTTCCAATCCAAAAATCCTTCAGTCGGTGATAGGCCCGAATGAAATTCATTTGTATGAAAGCTCAGAGCAACATGCCAACTGGCTGGATTGTATCAAATCAAGAAAAGAACCGGCCGCGCCCATTGAAGTAGGCCACCGCTCCTGCAGCGCTTGTTTGCTGCACCAGATTGCCATGAAGCTGAAAAGAAAGATTTACTGGAATCCTGAAAAAGAAATGTTTGCCAACAACGACAAAGAAGCGATTGCCATGTTATCGCGTCCGCGAAGAAAGAAATATGATTTTATGGCTTAAACCAAAACCTACTCAGTAAACAAACTACATGAAATTACTACAAAGTCCATTTAAGAAAACCCTTTGCATCGCTGCACTGGCGGCGATTTCCTGTTTTGCCAGCGCGCAGGTGAGCATCTTTCCCAAGCCTGTTGAAACAACCATGCCGCAAACTGCCGGTACCCTTGTTATAAACAGCAAGACCCTGATCAGCGCTGATGCCGCCTTAAAAAACTCCGGACAGTTTTTCAGCGATTACCTGAAGAAATACTACGGGTTTGGTGTCAGCATGGGCAAGAAGACAGGAAGTGCTCCGGCAATAGACATCAGCGTGGATAAAAGCAAGGTTACTCACACCGATGGATATACGCTGCTGATCGACAAAGGCGGCGTGCACATCAGCGGCAACAGTCCGGCCGGTGCGTTTTACGGCATCCAGTCGCTTATCCAGCTCCTGCCGGTGCCCGACTCTGCTTCCCTGGCATCGGGCCGCAAGCCCGCTGCAGATGCGGGTGTATCTGTTCCGTATATCTCCATCAACGATTATCCCCGCTTTGCTTACCGGGGCATGCACCTCGATGTAGGCCGTCATTTCTTCACGATCCCGGAGGTCAAGAAATACATCGACTATATTGCGCTGCATAAAATGAACCGTTTCCACTGGCACCTGACCGAAGACCAGGGCTGGCGGATCGAGATCAAAAAATATCCCAAGCTCACCCAGGTAGGGGCTTACCGGAATGGAACCATCATCGGCCACTTCCCGGGTACAGGCAACGACAACACGCGTTCCGGCGGCTTTTACACGCAGCAGCAGGTAAAGGAAATCGTAGCGTATGCTGCTGATCGTTATATCACCGTTGTTCCGGAGATCGAGATGCCGGGGCATGCTTCGGCGGCTATTGCAGCTTATCCGGAGCTGAGCTGCTTTCCCAACGAAAACACCAAACGCCCCCGCGGTACGGTTTGGAGTGGCGACACCACCGGCAAACAGGTACAACAAACATGGGGCGTATTTCCGGATGTTTTTTGTCCGTCGGAAAAAACATTTTCTTTCCTGCAGGACGTGCTGGATGAGATCCTTCCCCTGTTTCCGTCGAAGTATATCCACATCGGGGGAGATGAGTGCCCGAAAGACAACTGGAAGCGATCTGAATTCTGCCAGCAGCTGATCAAGGAAAAGGGACTGAAAGACGAGCACGGATTGCAGAGCTATTTTATCCAGCGCATCGAAAAGTATCTAAACAGCAAGGGCCGCAGCATCATCGGCTGGGATGAGATCCTGGAGGGCGGACTGGCGCCCAATGCCACCGTTATGAGCTGGCGCGGCGAGCAGGGCGGTATTGCGGCAGCCAAGGAAAATCATGATGTTATCATGACGCCTTCTTCCTATGCCTACCTGGATTATTCCCAGAGCCGTGTAGAAGATTCGCTGACCATCGGCGGCTTCCTGCCTTTGCAGAAAGTATACAGCTACAACCCCGTTCCGCCGGCGCTTGCCGGTGAACCGGAAAAGCACGTACTGGGTGCACAAGGCAACTTGTGGACAGAATACATCGCCAGCATGAGAAAACTGGAGTACCAGCTTTTCCCGCGCATGACTGCCCTGAGCGAAGCTGTTTGGTCGCCCGCATCCAAAGACTGGGACAACTTCCAGGACCGCCTGCGTACCCAGTTTCTCCGCTACCAGCTCTGGGGAGCCAGTGCCAGCCGTGCCGTCTATGACCCGCGGTCAAATGGACCGGCCCCGCAGCGGCAAGGGGGAACACAGTAGAACTGGCTTCAGCATGCTGGGCTTATCGGTTCCTGAAACCATGTCGAAATGCATCTGAACAAACATTGCGTTGATAAATGCCGGCTTGTAGGGCCGGCATTTTTGTTGTGTATGGCATGTATAGAAAGAACGGTATTTTACGTTCATAGTACAATGCGGTTCCGGTATCGATCAGAACATGCTGTGCTGACAGCTTAGGTGACAATTGCTTATTCATCATGATTGCATCAGTTAATAATTGCAGTTTCTCAAATGGATAAATGATAAAAGATCATGCTTGAACAAAATAGGAGGCACCTTCCCGAACATACCAACGCATCGGAGATACAAGGTAAGTGTATAAAAAACAGATGCGCCGCAGACTTCCATCCGGTTAAAAGGCTTTAAAGGTAAGCGTCAATAAACATACAATGAGCAGTGAACTAATCATCGACGGCAATAAAAGCGTGAGTATCAAGAGAATTCAGCAAAGGTTAACTTATGACGGATTGCTTGAGGGATTGCCCACCAGGAAAATGAATGCGCACATCCTGCAGGGTATAAAAGACGAGGCAAGAAAATTCTGTTATCTTAATGAGATCTATTTGATAGAACCCGAAGAGAAGCCGATTCAGTACAGCGGACAGTATCCGTTTGGTGAACCTGCTCAGCTGCCTTCAGTTATCTGTATTGTAGAAGTACGTTCTTATTCCGCTTACCGGGACATGAGCAAAGATTGCTCAGCACTGGGGTTGATCTGGTTTCAGGACGACTTCATGTTTCCGATTGCACCGGAGATCATAGAGAAGATCAAATCTGTTCCATACGCTCACATCTGTGAGGAATTCAACTATTAACAACATGCCAATTGAGTGGGCTTGGCGCTATGAGGAAGGTTCGTATTGCGAGGCAGCCGCTTTTAGGCAGCACTTGTAACCTGAGCAGTACGCCGGTCGCCTTACTGTAAGATCTTCGGAATGAACCGGCAAATTTTTGTCTGTGAGATTCTTCTTGCAATCATTCTTCCGGTTACAGGATCTTCACAGAACTTATACCGAATTGAATTTATTAGCATGGAATACCATGCTAATAAATTCAATTCGGTATTAAAGAGCGCCTGGAGAAATAGCAGAACAAACCAGTCCGGGTATAATGATATAAAATAAAAGCGCTTTGTATTTCAAAGTAAAAAGTATATTTGTAGAGGAAATACGAGTGTACCTCCCCATGATTACTTCTTTCATACAAACCTGATCACATGAAAATTGACATCGTTATTGCCTATATGCAGCGCTATGAGTTTGGACATGAAAAAGATTTTGTGCCGCCCATCACAGGTATTCACCTGGCTGCCCTGACGCCTGCAATACACAGCGTAAGAGTGATCCATCAGCAAGTAGAGCCTATTGATCTGGAAACAGATGCAGACCTGATTGCCCTGTCTTTTTTCAGCGGGTTTGCACCGGCTGCTTTTGCCCTGGCCAACGAATTTCGAAAGCGAGGCAAGCCGGTTATTGCAGGCGGGCCGCATGTTACTTACAACATAGAAGAGTCTTTGGAATATTTTGATGCCATTGTAACAGGAGAAGCCGAATCAGTATGGCAGCAGGTTTTGCAGGATTGCTCAGATGGAAAACTAAAGCCTGTTTACAAAGGAGAGGCAACTGATCTGAAGAACATTCCTACGCCGCGCTTTGATCTGTTGCCCAGCAAATTTTTTATCAAAAAAGTTATTCAGGCAACCAGGGGCTGCCCCTTTTCCTGTTCTTTTTGTACGGTTCCCACGCTCAATCCCGGTTTCAGGCTGCGCCCTGTTGAAGATGTGATCAGGGATGCTGCCTACAATGATTTCCCGCATTGGTGGCAAAGAAAAGTTGTGTGGTTTTGGGATGACAATCTCACGATCAACAGAAAATATATTAAGGAGCTTTTAGGAAAATTAAAAGAGCTGAACGTGTGGTGGCTTACCCAGGCCAGCATGGACATTGCCAAAGACGAGGACCTGCTCCAGCTTATGAAAGAGTCGGGATGTATTGGCGTGTTCTTCGGGATCGAGTCTTTTGGAAAAGACTCCCTGGCAGATGCGAATAAAAAACAAAATAAAATAGAGAATTATAAAAAAGCTGTGTCGGCAGTGCATAAAAAAGGCATCGCAGTGATGGCTGGCTTTATAGCAGGCTTTGATCACGATACAAAAGAAAGTATCGAAGAGATGGCCGACAGATTGATGGAGATCGGGGTAGACGTTCCGTTCTTGAGCATCATGACTCCTTTCAGGGGCACACCCATCTACAAAACTTTCCATGCGCAGGACCGGATCCTCAAAAACAGGGACTGGAGTTTTTACAATGGCTATAATGTTGCTTTTGTTCCCAACAATCTAAGCCCCGATGAACTGCTCAGGGCGCACCGCAACCTATGGAAAGAAGCGTTCTCTCCTGCTAAATCCTTTACAAGAATCATTCGCGGCTTCTTTGCTTTAAGGCGCGGTGCATTTTACTTATCCCTTTTTATGAACGGCTTCTACTGCTTCAAAAGAATGAAGAAAAACTATCCCGTCGACATGTCGGGAAGAAAGCAGGAACAGGTGCCGCCGCTCATGCACGTACAGCACCATAGCATGCATGGCTGAGTTTTACGGGGCGATCTTATACTTCGGTATTTCTGTATCTTTCATCAAAGAAATGACCCATGAATAAAGAAGCCCTGTCGATCCGGCCGTTCATCGGAGCCAAAGATTATGAATTGTCCAGGAAGTTTTACCGTGGCCTGGGTTTTGAGGAAAAGATCTTGTCCCCTGCTATGTCTTTGTTCAAAACAGATAAGATCGGGTTTTATCTGCAAAACGCTTATGTGCAGGACTGGATCGACAACTCAATGATCTTTGTTGAGGTGGATGATGTGGACAAGTATTGGCAAGAATTACAGGCCCTGGACTTGACGGCTGGCTACCCCGGCGCAAAGCTAACGCCTATCCGCACATACGACTGGGGAAGAGAATGTTTTTTGCACGATCCGTCGGGCATCCTCTGGCACTTCGGACAATTTAGCAGCCGGTGACTTTTACTGGTTCATCTCCCTATATTTGCCAGGTATTCCTGTTTGCGCCGGCTGTCACGCCCAAAAATGCTGTATGAGAATTCCACCGGAAGAAGATTTTCTTTTCCTGCTTTCCGCACCCGCCCGGCGTGCGCTGCAAAGCCAGGGAATTACTACGCTTGCCAAGCTGGCTAACTACACAGAAAAAGACATCCTGCAGCTACATGGGGTTGGCCCTTCATCTGTTCCCAAGCTCAGGAAAGCTTTGCAGGAAAAAGGATTGGACTTTAAAAAGCGATCAACCATATGAATACCATCGGCTACTTTGAAATCCAGTCTTCCGATCCGGGAAGAGACACCCGGTTTTATGAAACCATCTTTGGTTGGAAGTTCATCCGGCAAGCGCAAATGCCTCTAGAATATTACCGGATCGAAACCGGGAGCATCGCCGGCGGACTGCTGCGCCGCCCCGCCAAACGGCCCCCTCCTGAATCCGGTACCAATGCATTTGTATGCTCTGTACAAGTGGAAAGTTATGACCGTACAAGTGAGCAGATACTCCAGCATGGCGGACAAATCGCGCTGCCGAAATTTGCCGTTCCGGGCAGGTGCTGGCAGGGGTATTTTACAGATCCCGACAACAACACATTCGGCATTTTTGAGGTGGACGAGCGCGCATAGGTTCAGACATATATTGCTATTTAAACAAATTAAATCATGAGAGAAACAATCTCTTTTCTTACAGCGTCTTTGGTTTTCTTTTCTTTTCAATCCCAAGCCCAGCAGCTAACAATCGGCACCTATAACCTGCGGTATGATAACAAGGGCGACAGTAGTAACCTGTGGGTGAACAGGGCGCCGGTGGTTGCTTCGCTGATCCGGTTTCATGGGTTTGATGTTTTTGGTACGCAGGAGGGACTGCTGAACCAGTTGGAAGATTTGAGTGCTGCCCTGCCGGAATATACCCGTTACGGCATTGGGCGCGATGATGGCAAAGACAAAGGCGAGCATTCTGCCATCTTTTTTAAGAAAGACAAATTCAGGCTGCTGGGTAAGGGTGATTTCTGGCTTTCTGAAACGCCTGATAAGCCTGGTCCGGGCTGGGATGCACACCTGAACCGGATCTGCTCCTGGGTGCAGCTGCAGGAGCTGAAATCAAAAAAGAAATTTTACTTTTTCAATGTCCACTATGATCACCAGGGCGTAAAAGCACGCCAGGAAAGCAGCAAGCTGATCCTGCAAAAAATACAGGCCATCGCCGGCAAAGCACCCGTGGTCTTTACCGGTGATCTCAACGGCGGCCATGAGTCGGAATGGTATAAAACCCTGGCGGGTTCCGCTTTTATAAAAGATGTGTACCGGCTGGCCCCTCATCCCTATGCGAATGGCGGCTCTTTCAACGGCTTTGGCGCCAATGTAGGCCGGAGCGAGATCATCGACCATATCTTTGTTTCAGGTGCTTTTACCGTGCAGCGCTATGGCATCCTGACCGATACTTACAAGGGCAAATATCCTTCCGATCATTTTCCTGTGCTGGCGGATGTAGTGCTGAAATAAAGCGATTCTTTTTTGCAGCACAACCTGTTCCGGAACGGGGATTTTCTTATATTAGCTTCCCTTTCTACAACAATAAACAACCAAAACCCACCTGGTATGCCCAAGTTTAATCCCTATTTAAATTTCAATGGAAATACAGAAGAAGCATTCAATTTTTACAAGTCTGTTTTTGGGGGTGAATTTGCTACGCTGATGCGTTTTAAAGACACGCAGGAAGGCGCTAAACTGTCTGACCAGGACAAGGAAAAGATCATGCACATTGCCCTGCCACTGGGCAATGAAACCCTGCTGATGGCCACCGATGCGCTGGAAAGCATGGGGCAGCGGCTGGAAGTTGGCAACAACATGTATCTTTCTATCAACACCGACAGCAAGGAAGAAGCAGACCGGATCTTTAACGGCTTGTCGGAAGGCGGAAAAATCGAAATGGCCATGGCCGATACTTTCTGGGGCGATTATTTCGGATCGTTCAAAGACCGCTATGGCATTCAATGGATGATCAGTTATCACCAGCAACCAGCACAGCAAAATTAAATACCATTAAACCCCTTTTGTATGCCCACCGAAACAACCAACACGGCTGACTTGTTTTCATCCATTGATGAAACTGTATCCCGCCTGAAGCAATCACTGTCGTCGCTGCCGGATGACAAGATCAACCAGGTTCCTTATGAAGGAAGCTGGACAGTAGGAATGCTGTACAGGCATATCATTAAATCTACCATGGGACTTGGCCAGGCCTTGCTGGCGCCTCCGAAAGCTGCCGGCAGAAACTCAGCTGCAAGGGCGGATGAGCTGAAAAAAACATTCCTGAATTTTTCAACAAAAATGAAATCGCCCGAGATGACCGTGCCGGAAGAAGGGGTGTATCAAAAACAAGATACGCTCGACAAACTGGACAACGCATTCAGGGTGTTTAAAGAAAATGCGGCCAGTCAGAATTTGGATGACCTGGTAACTGGTCTTCCCCTGGGTGATATCACCAAACTGGAACTGGTGCATTTTATCCTCTATCATACCCAAAGACACCTGCACCAGATGGAGAAAATCGTGGATGCGTTGAATAAAGCATAGTATTCAGGCAGCAGCAGAAAAAAACTTCCTTGTTCCCCGTTCCGGAATAAATATTTTTTTTATTTCTATATTCAGGTAAAATTGCGGTTTAGAGTTATCTTATCGCAATATCTAAACTGACTGAATATGAGAATTTTTCTGCTGTCTGCTGCTTTGTTGGGAATTCTGCAGGGAGTCTACTCCCAGAACAGGCCTACACAACCGGAAGGTACGGGCAACCGCCCCGAAGGCAGGCCCGCTGCCAGCATCACTTCCTTCACACAAAACTTCAAAAAGTACGAAGGCTATTTTCCGTTTTATTATGATGAGAAGACGGGAAAAATTTATTTGGAGATCAGCCGCTTCGACCAGGAATTCCTCTACTTCAGCTCACTGGCGGATGGCGTCGGCAATGGCGGACCTGAACGCGGACAGGCTTCTGCTGTGCTGGCCAAGTTTGTCAAAATGGGACCCAAAGTGTTCCTGCTGCAGCCTGTTACCAATTACCGCTCGGTAAAGGGGAATGAAGACGAGAAAAAGGCGGTTGAAAATGCATTTGCCAAATCTGTACTCTGGGGTTTTGTTCCCGTGGCAACAGAAGGCGACCGGATACTTGTTGACCTGACCCCTTTTCTGATCCGCGACAGCCAGCGGATCGGCGATGACCTGGGTACGGGGCGCGGAAATTTAGGCAGTGCCATTGCTGCCGGCAACCGGGCCGGCGCAGCCGGCGGTGGCGGCTACCGCCTCGATGAAACCCGTTCGGCTGTTTACATGGACAATACAAAGAACTTTCCCAGGAACACCGAATTTGAAGCGCTGATTACCTTTACCGGCAGCGGTGGCGGCGCAAGAGGTGGTGGCCGCGGCGGTGGGGTAGCAGCCGATCCGGCTGCCGTAAGCGTTCAGATGCACCAGTCGTTTGTAGAGCTGCCTGATGGTAATTATACCCCGCGCAAGTTTGATCCGCGCACCGGCTTCAATGCATTTAGCTACTATGATTTTTCTGCTCCCATGACGGAGCCCCTCCAGAAACGGTTTACCGCCCGTCACCGCCTGCACAAAAAAGATCCCGGCGCCGCCGTGAGTGAAGCCGTTGAACCCATCGTTTACTACATCGATCGTGGTGCACCGGAGCTGATCAAAAAGGCCCTGATCGAAGGTGGCTCCTGGTGGAACCAGGCTTTTGAAGCAGCGGGCTATAAAAATGCCTTCCAGGTAAAAGAACTGCCCGCCGATGCAGACCCTATGGACATCCGTTACAATGTGGTCAACTGGGTCAACCGCTCCGGCGCACCCCTCCGGGCCTTTTCTTACGGTTCTTCCTACACCGACCCCCGCACCGGCGAAATCATCAAGGGCGTTGTAACCCTGGGCTCCGACCGTCACCGCCAGGATTACCTGATCGCGGAAGGTTTGCTGCAGCCCTATGTGGATGGCAAACCCGTCCCTGAACAAATGCAGCAACTGGCCCTGGCCCGCATCCGTCAGTTGTCGGCCCATGAGATCGGTCATACCCTGGGGCTTTACCACAATTTCACCAGCAGCACCCACGAGCGGGCCTCTGTCATGGACTATCCCTTCCCGCGTTTTTCGCTCAAAGCAGATGGCACCATCGATATTTCTGATGTTTATGCAAAGGGCATTGGCAGCTGGGACAAGCGCGCCATCACATGGGGTTATTCCGATTTTCAGAAAGGCACCAACGAAGATGCGGTCCTTGATAAGATCATGAAAGAAACGCTGGCGCAGGGACATATCTTTATTCCGGATATCGGCGGCAGTGTACACCCGCTGGCGCACCAGTGGGATGAAGGCGTAAACTCGGTAGACCAGCTGAACAAGCTGATGACCATCCGCCGGCATGTGCTCGACAATTTCTCTGAAAAAGCCATCCGCCAGGATGCGCCCATGTCGACCCTGGAAGAAGTGCTGGTGCCGATGTACCTCCTGCACCGCTACCAGATAGAAGCTGTTGCCAATTCAATCGGCGGTTTGTATTTCACCCATGCCCTCAAAAACGACGGCGAAGTGGTAACACGCATGGTGGAGCCAGCCGAGCAATGGCGTGCCATCGACGGCATGCTTTCCACCATCAAGCCCGATGCCCTGGCCCTGCCGGAAAACTTAATCGCAAAAATTCCACCGCGCCCCGTAGGCTATCCCGCCAGTGCCGAAACTTTCGACGGACACACCGGTGTTACTTTCGACCCCATTGGTGCAGCGGAAACAGCCGCCGCAGCCACCCTGGCCTACCTGCTTGATGCACAAAGAGCAGCCCGCCTCATCGAATACCAGGCCCGCGACAGCAAACAGCCCGGCTTTATGCCCATGGTCGACAAGCTGCTGGAACAAACCTGGAAAGCCGCGCCTGTTGCGGGTTATAAAGGGGAGCTGCAGGTGATGGTCAATAACCTCACCACCAAATACCTGTTAGGCATAGCCGCCAACACCCGGGCCGGTGAAAGCGTACGCGGAGAAGCCTTGCTGAAGATCAGCGAGCTAAAAGACTGGCTGAACAGCAAGCTGGCAGGTGCGCAACCCCGCCAAAAAGCAGCCTTCCTTTTTGCCCTCTCCCAAATCAAGGAATTCGAAAACGACCCCGGCAAGTTCCAGCTCGCCGAGCCCCTGGCCATGCCACCGGGCGCGCCGATTGGTATGCCGGATAATGAATGGGCGTTTTAGGTTTTTGTTATGCAGTGCAGGAATAAGTTCATCCCTTGTTAAAAGGGATGAACTTATTTTTTTCTTGTCTGTTACAAAAACAACAAACCACCATTTCTTACCCAAAAACTACTTCTATGCGAAACATCCTCTTGCTGGCTTTGGGCTTATTTCTGTCTACCCAAGCTATCCACGCCCAATTACCCAATGTTTCTACAGGTGCCCTTCCTGCAGGCCTCAATGCGGGACAGCTGATTACGCAGCTCACCGGTGCGCTGAAGCCCACTTCGTTCACGGATGCATGGGCCGGCGGAAAAAGTGGTTTTATGGGCCAGGCGCAGAAAATATCCAATGCAGTGAGCATGGCCAGCACGGTGGCTTCGCTGGCGAGTTTTGTTAAACCCTCCCTGTTCAAGGAAGGCTCATCAGCCGCCGGCATTTTACAAACGGCCAACAAGGTAAAAACCATGACAGACGCCGCCGGGCTCCTCAAAAGTTTTGAAGGCGGTCTGAAACCCGAAGCGTTTACCAGCGGCTGGAGCGGACAGCGCAGCAGCTGGCTGAGTGCGCTGAACCTGTTGAAATAAAAGTACCCTTCTGCTTATCCGGTAATCACCCCGTCGCTCATGTCGATGATGCGGTCGCTGTTGCGCGCGAAGTCTTCGTCGTGCGTAACGGTGATGATCGTTTGTCCCTGGCTGTGAGACAGGGAACGGAAGATGTCAAAAACGATGCTGGTATTGCGTGAGTCGAGGTTGCCGGTGGGCTCGTCGCCCATGATGATGCTGGGGTCATTGATCAGGGCGCGGGCAATGGCTACCCGCTGTTGCTGTCCGCCGGAGAGCTTGTTGGCTGGCTTGAGCGCCTGGTCTTCCAGTCCCAGCAGTTTGAGGTGGCCATACGCTTTTTCTTTGATCTCGGCCCGGCTCTTTTTCTTGAGCTTTAAAGCCGGCAGCATTACATTGTCCAGCACATTGAATTCAGGCAGGAGATAATGAAACTGGAATACAAAGCCGATGTGCTCGTTGCGGAATGCGGCCAGCTGGTTCTGCGTTTTGCCGGTCAGCTTTTCACCCCCGATCAACAGCTCTCCTTCGTAATCAGTGTCCATGGTAGAGAGCACATACAGCAGTGTCGACTTGCCCGAACCCGATTTGCCGGTGAGCGATAAAAATTCTCCCTTGCGTACTTCAAAGCTTAAGTCTTTCAGGACCTGGAAGCGCTCCGGCTCATAAAAATACTTGGTGATATGGATGGC
Organism: Williamsia sp.; assembly: GCA_015069695.1. GTDB lineage: Bacteria > Bacteroidota > Bacteroidia > Chitinophagales > Chitinophagaceae > JADCRZ01. The sequence continues at coordinate 9,709 of JADCRZ010000040.1, read as the reverse complement.
TTTGAGTGCAGGAGTGGTATTCATATCAGCCTCTTATAATGTTGACAGGATCTATGCGGGATGCCTTGCGTGCAGGCAGGTAACCAGCCACCAGCGTGGTTGCCAGCCCGAATAAAAAAGCGAATATATAGTCATGCGCGTAGTAAGCCATTGGCAGGTTGTTGAGTCCGCCGATCTTGAACGGAATGTGATTCACCACATCGGCCACGATAAAACCCAGCAGCATCCCGATCAATCCGCCAATCATGCCGATCACAATGGCCTGCGCAAGAAAGATCGTTGTTACATCCTTGCTGGAAAAACCCATGGCTTTTAAAATGGCGATCTCTTTGATCTTTTCATTGATCGTCATGTTCATGATATTGTAAATGCCAAAACCGGCTACCAGCAGGATGGTCAGCGAAACAGCCATGGCAATGATGTCGCGCAGGCGCGAGCCGGCTTCCAGCTGTTGGTTAGACATCTGCCAGCTTTCTGTGCGGTAAGGAACGACAGGGGCAATGCGTTGCACCAGGAGTGCTGTTTCCCTGAAGTCCTGCACGTTGATCTGCAGATCAGTTACAAAATCCTGGTTGCGGGAAAGCAGTTGCCGCACTGCATTGATGTTGAGATAGGCTTTGGATTTATCGACACCCAGTACATTGGTCTGAAAGATGCCGATGATCTTATAGTTTTTGGTAAAGCCATCCGACGTCAGCACATTGATGTTGTCATCCACATGCACGCTCAGCAGACTGGCCAGTCCCGAGCCGATGATCAGTCCGTTGGACTGCACTTTTAAATCGTTCCATTTTCCGGCAATCATGTACTGGGAAATATTAAACAGCTTGTTCTCTGTTTCTACTTCTACCCCCGATAAAACACCGCTGACCTTGTTGCCGCTGTTGCGGAAAAAAACATTGAGGTTTACCTGCGGCGTAACGCCTGTTACTTCGGGCTGTTTGCGCACGAGCGAAAGAATAGCCCCTGAATTCTGGATGCCTTCTGTATACTGCACCACCCGCGCATTGCGGATGTTGCTGACCACCGTGGGATAGACTTTTTCTACCAGGTTGGTGTTGTTGGCTGGTCCGTCGTTGTAAATACGGACATGCGCGAGCGAAGTAAAGGCAAGCGTTGTCTGGATGTCGTTCACGCCCGTCATGAAGCTGTTCATAAACACATACATCGAGATGCCGAAGGTAACGCCCAGCACAGCTACCACGGTTTGCTTGAGCTTGGAGGTCAGGTGAACAAGCGCTATTTTGTAATTGGTGCTAAGCATAAGATTTATTTGGGCAGAACCAGTACATCACTTTCCTGCAAACCGCCGGTGATTTCCGTCCACTCCAATGTGCGGATGCCGGTGGTAACAGGTACTTTCCCCTTTTTATTCTTGAGCCAGACAGAGTCGCCGCTTTGCAGGAAATAAGAAGGAATTACCAGCGCATTCTTTTTGTCCTGCACAATGATGTTTACCTGCAGCTGGGTTCCGTTGATCAACTGGGCGGGCTGTTCATCAAATTGGGCTTCTGCCGTAAAGGCCTGCTCGCTGGTATTGAACGCCGGATAAATTTTTGTGATGGCCGCTTTGTAGATTTTGTCTTTCTGGCTGTTGAGTGATACAAGGGTCTGCTGGCCTTCTTTCACACGCTGCACATCATCTTCCGCGATCAGGATCTTGATAACCGGATGGCCTGCCCCGATCTGGGCAATCGCATCTCCCTTTCTTACATAGTCGCCTGCTTTTTTGTTTACAGCCAGTACGATGCCGTTTGCTGTGCTGGAGAGATTGTAATAATTGTTGGTCTGTTGCTGTATCTGCAATTGGCTGCGGGCGTTCTCTACATTGAGCCGGAGGGTGCGCTGCAGATCGGCTAAGTTTTTCTGGAGCACGGCCAGGTTGGCGGCGGATGTTTGGTATTGCAGCCGCGCATTCTCAAAATCTGTTTTGGACGCCGCTTGCGTAGCCGAAAGACGCTGGTAGCGGCGGTAGTTCTGTGAATCAACCACCGCTTTGTCGCGTGCCTGTTCAATCTGGATCTGCAACTGCGCCAGCTGCGGTGAAGTGGGAACCGTATTGGTTTGCGCATACTCCAGGTTGGTGCGGGCACTGCCTACCTGTGTTTGCTGAACGTCATTGAGCAGGTGGAACAATTGCTGGCCCTTCCGGATTGTATCGCCTTCACTTACGTATACGGCTTTCAGGTACCCATCTGTATTGGCAACAACGGTATACTGGTCCCGGTTCTCAAGATGGCCACTGCCAAAAACAGCGTCTACGATCTCTCTTCGTTCCGGCTTTGCCGAAGGTGGTTGCTTGCAAGACATCCACGCTGCTGTTATCACTGCCATCAATACAAAGCATTTCATAGATAGAGATTACTGTCTGGATAAAATTGTGGCTTTTGTCTGCAACAGCTGCGACAAGTTGTTGAGATAATTGTTTTCTGCTGCAAGGTAATCCTGGAAGGCCCTCAGATACACGTCCAGACTGATCACGCCTTCTTCAAACCTTTGTTTGTTCAACTCGAGGTTCTTGCCATAAAGCCTGAAATTAGACAAGGAAGTTTTTGCCAGTGCTGTATAGTGCCCCCAGTTTTTGAGCAGTACGCTGTCGTCTGTTTCGCTTTGCAGGCGGGCACCTTCGTACTGCAGCCGGGCAACGCGTTGCTGCGCGAGGGTGCTCTTGTAGCGGTTGCTGTTGGTAAAGCCTGTAAAGACCGGCACCGTCAGGTCAACACCAATATACCGGTAGCCCGACCAGGCCCGCTTGCCAAACGACAGGCCAAAATCATTCCTGAACTGCTGCTCGCCCACATACAGGTTTGCCGAAAGCCGCGGATAACGCACTGCCTTTTGCAGTTTGCTTTGCAGTCCGGCAATGGTTAGCTGTTGCTGGTAAATGGACAAGCTCTTGTCTGCGCCCAGGGCAGGGAAAGCGGTTTCAGCGAAATTGTCGGTATCAATGGTTTCCAGCAACAGCAACGCGCGGCCCTGTCTTTCTCCCAGCAGGTTTTTCAGGTTTGCTATGCTCTGGTCGTATAGCTGCCGGCTTTGTGTGCCGTTCTGGGTTATGTTGTTGCGATTGATCAGGGCGCTGTTCACGCTGACGGCATCGGTGGTGCCTTCCGCCAGGCGTTGTTGCATCAGGGTGGCTACGCTATCAGCCAGTACCTGGTCGTGGTTAGTGATGCGGAGGGAGGCTTGGGCAATGAGCGCTGCAAAATAAAGCTGTGCTACCTGTGCTTTCAGGGTTTGCTCAAAAGAAGCTTGCTGCAGTTTGTTCAGCTCTGCGTTGCCCTTTGCGATCTGTACCTGCAGAACAGATTGCCAGTCAAAAACCGCCTGGCTCAGCGTCAGTCCCGGATTGTATATATACTTCTTGCCGAACTGAACATAATAGGTTGTGCCGGGTCTGCCTGCAAGTTCACCGGGCACAGGAGTAACGGCCAGGTGCAGGTTGTCTGTACCAAGAAATTCACCCGAAGCATGCGGATACAGGGCTCCTTTGGCAGCCTTGTAATCAAACCCGGCTTGCTGCTGCTGTGCCTTATAAACTGCCTGGGAAGTGTTGTTGCGAATGGCTTTTTCGATCGTTTCAGAGAGGGAACCCAGCCGCATGGTGTCAACACTGCTCTGTGCAATAACAATGCAAGACGCCAGACAAAGAACAAGCAGCAAAACAAGCTTCTGTTTCATGCAATCCCGTTTATAGCAGGGTTTACAACCTCCTATCAACGGCAAGCAAATATAATATAGTGCACTCTGGGGTAAATAAATATATATCTGAAAAAGCATAAAGCGTTCCACATTGAATGCTTTATGCTTTTTAGACAAGATTGTTGGTAAGTATTTTCTAAAATCGTAAAAATTCGTTTAACAGGTTATCAGGGTTCATCTTCCATGGAAATGGTCACAGCATTTTCGAGCTTGCCGGTTCCGTATTTATCCCAGTAGGTAACCTTTACCAGGTATTTTTTTTGCCATTCCATGGGAGCACCGGTGCTGACTTTGCATTGCAGGTTGCTCACGCTGTCTTTGTTGAACACGCTGTCTGTTTTAAACAGGTCCTGTTCGTACAGCACCTGTTTGCCATCTGCGCCGCTGATCGACAGGGCGCAGCCAACAGATACCTTGTCATCTTTTACAGTAAGGCCACTCACGCCGGTGTTTACAAGGGTGAACTTTTCACCCAGCGGGATATCGGTGTGGTTGAGCAATTCATTGTTCATGATGAGCTTTGTTTCTGTAGGCACAATGCCTTTGTAGCTGGTGGTGAGTCCTGTTACCAGGTCAACCTTTTTTCCAAAAGGCTGGATGCCTCCCTTGCAGGAATAAAGAAAAAGGGAAAGAAAAGAAACGGCCGCGATGCCGGAGAGCCGGCGCACAGAAGCCAGGGGCTGGGGTTGCGGACGAAAGGCCTTTTCGCGCCATGCCAGCAGGATCTTGCAGGCAGCCAGCGACAGGAATATAATCAGGTAGCCGGAAGAAACTGTTTTGAGCAGCATCGTACTCCGTTCACGGAGTGAAAAGCCAAAGTCGTGAAACATGGCCAGGATAAAACCGTATACCGGCAGCGAAACAAAGAGGTTGGCCACAAGGGCTTTTTGGGCCAGCGGTAATATGCGGTTGATAAAAATTGTTTTCATGTTGTTGCGTTGTGGGGGTTTGAGTCGCAAAGTTGTGATGGCTGGAAACTTGTTTTGCGATTTAGTTTGCGAACGGTACCGCTTACAAAGCATTCGGCAAATCAGGCAACTTTGTTTTTGCGGCACAAAGTTGCGGGCAAAGCAGCGTGGCAGAAAAGCGCAGGCAGTATGAATCGCGATAAATAGAGGATGAACTGCGCAGCAACCGCATTTGCCCTGTCATCAATCCACCCATCCTTCCCATTGTGTAAAATCAAGGTTCAGGACCTGCTATAAATCTCTTCAATTATCTCCTGTAAAGCGGCGCCTTCTGCTGCTGTACAGAGATTGACGACAGTGCCCTGGCAGGCATCTAAAAAGCGGTGGACGCTTTGGTGTTGCAGGTCAACTCCGCTTTCTCGTAACTCGATTTTTTTGTATGTCAGTTCTCCTTCATCAACCGTAAACACATGAAAAGGGGAAAGGGTGGCGCCGGCTGTTGTTGCAAAGAGCTCGAGGTTAAAGGTGCGGATGGGTTCGGTGTTGAGCGCGAAGGATGTTTCAAGGGTGAGAGAAATACCCCCGTGGAAGTTGAGATGGGCGAAGCAGGCATCTTCTACCGTAAAGGTGTTGCCATCCCAGCTTCCCAGGTCGCCTTTTCCGCCCTTTTTCCCCAGATGATCGTAGGTGCTGGCAAGGGCGTTTTTGAGTGCAGGATAGCCACAGAGATGGAGTGCCAGGTCGAGGATGTGGATGCCGATGTCTATCAGGGCGCCGCCGCCTTGGATCTCTTTGTTGGTAAAGCTGCCCCAGCCTGGTATGCCGCGGCGGCGCAGGAAGCTGGCCTTGATGTGATAAACCTTGCCTAGCTCGCCGGCATCTACAAGGGCTTTTAAAACTTTGATCTCCGGCATCTGCCGCTGGGGTAAGTTGTATGCCAGTACCCGTCCCTTTTCCTTTGCTTTGTCCGCCATCGCTGCTGCCTGCCGGGCAGTGAAAGCAGGAGGTTTTTCGCAAAAAACATGACAGCCTGCGTCCAGCGCTTTCATGACCGCCTCATAATGCTGCGCATTCGGCGTGCAAACGCTTACTGCGTATAACCGGCACCGGGAGAGCATTTCATCTATGGAATGAAACGTATGTGGAATGGCGAACTTGTCCGCTGCATCCTGCATGCGTTCAGGGCTTCTGCTGCACAGGGCTTCCACCATCACCGGCTGCCCATAGTTGAGATAACCGGGTATATGCGCCGTTTGCGCAATATTGCCTGCACCAATGATGCCTACCTTAAAAGCGGGTTTGCTGTTCATATTGCCGGTGTATAAAGGAGCTTTAGCATGTTATCCTGTTCTTCAGACGCCTTAAAATTAGCGCTCTCCTTGTTTCAAATCCGCTGGCAAAATACCGGAAATCTGCATGAACTTGGGGGGAATGAACCGGGTTCTTTTTGCCGGAAGCTGCTTAAATGATAATTTTCTGTAATTTCATTGGATCATTAAATCTTCTATGTATGAGAAAATTATGCTGGATCTTACTCCTCTTACCCCTGTTTTCCCTGGCCCAGACCGGAATGCATTTTGAACACAACCTCACCTGGAAAGAAATACAGGCCAAAGCAAAAGCTGAAAACAAATATATTTTCATGGACGCGTTTACCACCTGGTGTGGTCCCTGCAAGGCGATGGCTGCCAATATTTTTCCGATGGAAGAAGTAGGGAATTTCTTCAACAAAAACTTTATTAACGTCAAAGTACAGCTCGATACAACCAAGGCAGACAATGACGAAGTCAAGAGCTGGTATGCAGATGCAGGCAGCATTATGAAAGATTACAAGGTAAATGTATTTCCTACTTATTTGTTCTTTGATCCCAATGGAAAGCTGGTGCACCGCGCCATTGGTTCTTCTCCTGCAGATGTGTTTATTGCCAAAGGAAACGACGCGCTGAACCCGGAAAAGCAGTATTACACTCTGCTGGACAAATACAAAGCCGGGGAAAAAAGCCCGGAGTTCCTGCGTAAGATGGCAGTAGCTGCCCTGGATATGTACGACCGGGAAAACAGCAGCAAGATCGGCAAGGAGTACCTGGCTACGCAAAAAGACTTGTTTACAAAAGAAAACTTGGACTTTGTAGACAAGTTCACCAGCTCCAGCAAAGACCCGGGTTTTGCGCTTATCATGAACAACGATAAGAAGTATGATGAAGTAAAAGGCAGCGGCTCGGCCAGCAAAAAGCTTGTAGGCATCATCGCCAACGAAGACCTTTATCCGGCCGTGTTCAGAAAGGATAGTCCTACCCCTGACTGGACTGCACTCGACAGCAAGGTTGCTGCAAAATATCCTAAGTACAGCAAGGAAGTGATCTCTATGGGCAAGGTAATGTATTACCAGAGCAAGAGCGACTGGCCCAATTTCCAGACAGCTGTACTGGCTTATATGAACGACTATGGTGCCAATGCATCATCCGCACAGCTCAACAGCTTTGCCTGGGCTGTATTTGAAAACTGCAAGGACATGACCTGTGTAAAAGAAGCCCTCGATTGGAGCAAGCGTTCGTTTGCAGCAAAAGATGAACCCATGTACATAGATACCTATGCAAACATCCTGTATAAAATGGGCAAGAAAGAAGAAGCCATCAAATGGGAAGAAAAAGCCCTGGCCCTGGCCAACAACGACAAGACCTACCAGGAAACCCTCGACAAAATGAAAAAGGGAGAAAAGACCTGGAAAGACTAAGCATCAATTCCTGCAACCGATTTTTTCAACAGGCACCTGGAACTGGAACCAGGTGCCTGTTGTGTTTTGGGGCGCAGCGTTTTACTGCTCGCCGTTATAAGCCAGCTTCATGAATTTCATCACCTCTCCGTTTATATCTTCTTTGTAATACATCCTGAAATGGTGGTTGAACTGATGTGCATCGCCGGGGACCCGGGCTATTTTCTGAAAACAAAGGTTTTCGGGATAGGGTTTTTTAAAGGGGAATACGATGTGCACAAAGTTTTTTCCGAGCTGGGTAACCCAGGCAATGCGCTTGCCATGGACAATGCCGATCATGGTTTTGGCAGGATGGACCTCCAGTTCGCCGAGGGTTCTGTAGCTTGCAACAAAGTGGTGGAACAAGGCCTGCGTAGTCTCGGATTTTCCGGCTAGAAAGTCTTCTATGGTGGGCTGATGATCTTTTTTGTTTGGGGTCATAGTGGAGGGGCAAAGATAGCTGCGGGAAAGATCAGAGAAAAATTGCGGGAATCCAACTGCTTGTGTTTAATTTCGCTCACCTGTTTGGGTGTACTCCGGATATTAAAGTGCATCTTTACAGTGTTATATAAATAGACATTTGCCATGTACCCGACACTAGTAGCTCTACACTCCTGGATGCGCTGGCTTGTCCTGATCAGCCTGTTGTTTGCGCTTTACCGTGCCTATACTGGCTGGTTAGGCAAAAAGACCTATACCCGTTTCGACAATTCCGTCCGGAATACGACAGTTACCTTTCTGCATATTCAATTCCTGCTGGGCCTTGGGCTGTACTTTGTCAGTCCGCTCGTAGACTATTTCCTGCATCATTTCAAGGAAGCCATGCATGAACGGCAGGCCCGCTTTTTCGGGCTCGAGCATATTTTCGTGATGCTGCTGTCTGTCGTGATCATCACCATTGGTTCTGCCAAAGCAAAACGCAAGCGCCTCGATAAGCAAAAGTTCAAGACCCTGGCCATCTGGTTCACCATTGGTTTGCTGCTCATCCTCTCTTCCATTCCCTGGCCCTTCTCACCCCTGATCAGCCGGCCTTGGGTGAGGTTGTTTTGATAAAGAGGGCTAGCACTTTCCTTTCATTTTTCTTTTCCTGTATTATCCTTTTGTTCTTGTCATCCTGTAAGGGCGTTGTAAAGGTTGCACCTGAAGGATGATCCCGCTCCCTTACAGGATCTCTGCGGAGCGGGCCGTTTAAGTTGAGTGAGACTCTAGCAGATCATCGCAGCATTCTGCCCCGCAGAGATTCCGCTTGGGGCGCGTCAGAACTCTGGAAGTGCAACAGCAGCATGCGCCCCGGCGGAATGACGAAATTTCGACGCACTTTTTTTAGGACATACTGCTTTATTCAGAAGGCTGTCTTGTTAACCCTTCCAGTAAGGAAATTTTTTGTTGGTAAAAATCGATTTGGGGATCATGGCATGAACGCCCAGGGTTTGATCTACCACTTGCGTTACTTCAAAGTTGACGCCTGTGCTGGCGATAGAATACGCTTCATTAAAGGTGTAACCCCATTCCACAATCCACTTGCAGGCTTCCTGGGCGGCATTTTTCATGGCCTGCCGCAGGTCTGGATCGAGACCGATGGCGATGAAATGGGTAGGCGTTTCTGCGCGGACATGTTTAAGCGGATTGTTTTTGTGGACAATAAATTGGGCGATGAGTGTCAGCGATGCTTCGATGGCCACCCCGCTGAGTTCGCCGTTGCCCTGTGCAGCATGGCAGTCGCCTGTGGTAAACAAGGCTCCCTTTACAGACACCGGCAGGTACAGGGTCGTGCCTTTGACAAGATGCTTCAGATCAAGGTTGCCACCGTAAAAGCCTGGCGGGATAGAGCTGACCCGGCCTGATTGGGGTGGGGGAGAAACAGCCATCACGCCCATAAAAGGCTGCAGCGGTATTTCGATGCCTTCCTTGAAAGAGCCGATCTTTTTCTTTTTGTCGTACTTGTAAACAAAGCTTTCTGATTGGGTGATAGCATCCGGCAAACCGCCCCCCTTTGGCCAAACGCTGTTAACGCCATAATCGCTGCGCAGCCGGATGTCAAGAATTCTGACTTCCAGCATATCGCCCGGCTCAGCCTCTTCAATGTAAATGGGGCCGGTAAGCATGTGCCCGCGGATGCCGGACGGATCAGGCTTGACGTTCTTGAGAATCTCAAAAATATCCCTTGCATGATCATCAATGGGTAGCTGATTATTTTTAAAAAATGCTTCCGGATCTCGCCGGCTGATTGTACTAACCCCGTATTAACTGGACAGATTTTTTGGAACGGTTTGAGCGCTTCGATCACGCTGGTCTTCAAAGATACCAAACTCTTGTTCCCTGACTATTTTATCCACTAAACGGCTCT
>JADCRZ010000039.1 GCA_015069695.1 Williamsia sp. | reverse complement strand
TACTGCTAGGCAAGTCCTGGCGGGAGAGTAGGTAGCTGCCATATCTATTTACAATTTACAAGGCCTTTCCTGATCCAGGAAGGGCTTTGTAGTTTTATATACCCCATCGTTGTTTTATATCCCCTACACGCCCCCTCACTGCTTACTTGCTTCTACCCCTCTTACCCGGCTTTTGCTGCTTTCATCTTAACTGTTCCCGCTTCTACTGCATAGCTGTTTTTCTGCCTTTCATGCTCGCATTGCTTTCTACTTCTAACGCTTCAGCCTATGCTCACCAAATCACTTCTTTTTTACTGTAACTCTCCCATTTACATCTTCTCCTACCACTTCTACTTCTATGCTCACCTGCTTACACTTGCTGCTCCTTCCTGCTTTCGTATGCCTCTTTCACAGTTCTTTCTCCTGCCCTGGTTATCACACTCCCTTATTCCAATTTTAATTTTTATCCATTTAGATTAATGGTAAGTTTGAGAGAAAATAACCGGGAATGCCCCACCTATGAACTGCGCATCCCCAAGCCGGCTTACTCAATGGGTTCGCGTACAGCGTGTCTGCACTTGCAAACCAACCGGCTCTCTAACTAAAACGAAGAAATAATCAACTGTATGCAAGCCTACGAGAAGCTTCACTTTATAGATACAACAAAACCTGTCTGGAACTATTCCCTTTTCAGCAGCGAAGATGTTTCCAACTTTCAACAAGGAACCCATTACCGACTTTATAAAAAATTCGGCTCCCATGCGCTTACCGTAAATGATCACCCGGGTACTTATTTCGCCGTGTGGGCACCCAATGCCACCGGCGTTTCTGTCGTCGGAAATTTTAATCACTGGAACACCCAGCAACATCCGCTCCTGCCCCGCTGGGATAAAAGCGGTATATGGGAAGGCTTTATTCCTGATTGCAAAACCGGCGAACTCTATAAATACCATGTCACCGGCAGCAACGGAATCGGTGTCGACAAAGGCGACCCGTTTGCCAATTTCTGGGAGCACAAACCCAAAACATCTTCCATTACCTGGCACCTGGATTATAAGTGGAAGGATGAACACTGGATGAAAAAACGCAAAAACAAAAATGCCCTCGATGCACCCTGGAGCGTATACGAAGTTCATCTTGCCAGCTGGATGCGGCCTGACCCTTCCAACGAAGACGCCTACAATTCATACCAGCAAATAACAGAGAGACTTGTTCCCTATGTAAAAAAAATGAACTTTACCCACGTAGAATTCATGCCAGTGATGGAACACCCCTTCGACGGCAGCTGGGGCTACCAGGGCGCAGGTTATTTTGCGCCTACTTCCCGCTTTGGTTCACCACAGGATTTTATGGCCATGGTAGACGCGTTTCATGATGCCGGCATAGGCGTGATCCTCGATTGGGTGCCTTCCCATTTCCCCTACGACCAGCACGGCCTGTTTATGTTTGATGGCGAGCATACATACGAGTATGCTGATATGCGGAAAGGTTACCATCCCGACTGGAGCTCTTACGTATTCAATTACAAAAGGGGAGAAGTCAAATCATTCCTGATCAGCAGCGCCCTGTTCTGGTTCGATCAGTTCCATGCCGATGGCTTGCGGGTAGACGCTGTTTCCTCTATGCTGAAACTCAACTACTCGCGGAAAGAAGGAGAGTGGGAACCCAATGAATTTGGGGGCGACGGCAATTTAGAAGCCATCGCCTTTATCAAAGACCTCAACGAAACCATCTACCGCGATTTTCCGGATGTACAAACAATCGCCGAAGAAGCCACCGATTGGCCCGGTGTTTCCAAACCGACTTTTATGGGCGGACTGGGTTTTGGCATGAAATGGATGATGGGCTGGATGCATGATACCCTGAATTATTTCAAGCAGGATCCGGTATACAGAAAGTATACGCAGGATCAGTTTAGCTTCAGCATGGTGTACTACTATGATGAAAATTTCATGCTTCCCCTCAGCCACGATGAAGTGGTGCATGGAAAATCCCCTATGATCTATAAAATGCCGGGTGACGACTGGCAAAAATTTGCCAACCTCCGGTTGCTCTACACATACATGTTTACGCATCCGGGAACAAAGCTCCTGTTTATGGGTGATGAGTTTGGCAGTACCTCGGAATGGAATTATAAAAGTGAGCTGCCCTGGAACCTCCTCAAGTATGATTCGCACAAGGGAATGCAGGAGTGCGTAAAGCAGCTTTGTAAATTATACAAAAATGAACCTGCCCTCTACGAATTGCAATTCGACCGGGAAGGCTTTGAATGGGTGGACCTGCATCACCGCGATGAATCAGTTATTACCTATCGCCGCAAGGGACACAAGTCAAAAAATGACGTCCTGGTTGTCTTGAACATGACGCCCGTTGTCCGCCACAACTGGAAGGTTACCGTGAAAGGAAAAGACAGCTGGGAAGAAATATTCAACAGCGACGAGAAAAAGTTTTGGGGCTCGGGCGATGTATACAATCCTGAGATCAAGATAAAAGAACTGCACAAGCAGGACAAGCTGTTTGAACTCAGCCTGAACCTGCCTCCGCTGGGAGCCATTGTATTGAGATAAAAGGGGCTTTGATACAAGCCTACATTCTCTCCGGTACCCTGATGCGGAGCAGCTGCATGCCGGCCGCAATCACATGCGAAGTGAGCTGACACAACCGCAGGCGCAGCTGCTTTTTTTCTGCTGATTCGGCATTTATGATAGAGTGCTTGTTATAAAAAGAATTAAATGCTTTTGCTAGGTAATAAACATAAGCAGCGATCACAGATGGGTTGTATTCAGTTGCAGCCTGCTCAATCATAGCCGGATACTGTTCCAGTTGGATCAGCAGCGCTTTCTCCAAGGGTTCCAGCATTTCATCTTGCAGGCTGTAATCAGAAACAGGTTGTTCCTTCCTCAATACAGAACGTGTACGGGCATGGGTATACTGTACAAAAGAACCGGTAAATCCATCCAGGTCTATCGACTCTTCCGGATTGAAGACCATTTTCTTTTTCGGATCCACGCGGAGCAAATAAAATTTCATCGCGCCAATGCCGATCATTTCATATAAGGCAACCAGCTCGTCCGCGGAAAAATCCGCTACTTTTCCTCTTTCATTGGTCTGGGCCTTGGAGACCGCAATCATCTCATCCATCAGGTCATCTGCATCAACAACTGTTCCTTCCCGGCTTTTCATCTTTCCCGTAGGCAGTTCTATCATTCCATAGCTTAAGTGATAAATTTTATCAGCCGAAGGAATGCGGGCTTTTTCACAGATCAGCTTAAGCACTTTCATGTGGTAGTTTTGCTCGTCGCCGATCACATAGATGCTGCTGTCAGGCTTGAAATCATCCCATTTTTCCTTTACCAGCGCCAGGTCCTGCGTAATATAAACAGACGTGCCATCAGACCTGAGCAGGAGTTTTTTATCCAGTCCGTCGGCAGTTAAATCTATCCATACACTGCCATCTTCTTCCTTGTAAAAAACTCCATTTTCCAACCCTTCATCCACATACTTTTTGCCCAGTAAATAAGTCTGGCTTTCATAGTACACTTTGTCGAAATGGCTGCCAATACGCCTGTATGTTTCATCAAAACCGGCATAGACCCACTCATTCATCCGTTGCCACAATGACAATATCTCAGGATCGCCTTGTTCCCATTTCACCAGCATGTCTTGTGTGGCTTTCATCACCGGCGCTTCTTTTTTCGCGCGTTCTTCACTCATCCCTTCATTTTTCAACCGGGCTACCTGTCTGGTATACTCGTCGTTGAACTTGACGTAATAATCGCCTACAAAATGATCGCCTTTTTTGTGGGTAGAATCGGGTGTTTCACCGCCGGAAAAAAGCTGCCAGGCCAGCATGCTTTTACAGATATGAATACCCCGGTCGTTTACGATACAGGTGTTTACCGTATCATACCCGTAAGCGGAAAGAATGGCTGCAATACTTTCACCCAGGAAATTATTCCGGAGGTGGCCTACATGTAAGGGTTTATTTGTATTGGGAGAGGAGAATTCTATCACAACCTTTTTGCCTTTGGAGGAAGATCTTCCATAATTGCTATCCTGGTAGGTTTGTTCCAGGAAACGGAGCCAGTACCTATCGGAGATGGTCAGGTTTAAAAAGCCTTTGATAATGTTATAGGAGGAGAAATCTTCTTTGTACCGGTCTGTCAGAAAACCGCCCATGGCCGCACCGATCTTTTCAGGTGATTGCTTCAGGGTTTTAACCAGGGAAAAAAGCACCACTGTATAATCACCTTCAAACTCGGGTTTGGTTTGGTTGAGCTGAAAGTCTTTTTCTGAAAACAACTGGTCTGGATACAGGTGCGACAAACACTGCAGCACAGCTTCTTTTATATACCGGGTAATCTGCATGCTATTTACTTAAAGTTGCGCGAAATTACTAAAAGCGGTCCGAGCGTTGGCAATTCAATTTTCACAACAGGGAACGGGCTTTTTGCTAAGAAAGGTCGCTATGGACAGCGACCTTTCATTGATCTAAGGGTTACGGCACAAGGCGTGCTTAAGTTAGACTACGCAATGTTACTACGTAAAATCAACATTCCACTTAGTATTTTTACTATATTTTTAACCACAGGAGATGACTGCCTTTTAGGATGCCACTGGCAAAAGTCTAAACTTATGCCTAATTTCGCCCGCTAATTCGCAGTAGAATGACCAGGCTGGTAACATCCATTCTTGATTTTTTTTACATCCCTTTCAAACGGTATATCCCTGCCCAAACATTCCGCTACCTGGCTTGTGGCGGCGGAAATACCCTGCTCGACATCGCAGCCTTTTTTGTAAGCTATAATTATATCCTTAAGAAACAGGTGGTCCATTTTGGAAGCTTTGCGGTAAGTCCGCATATCATGGCTTTTGTAATTGCCTTTGTGATCAGCTTTCCCACCGGTTTTTTTCTGATGCGCAACGTGGTGTTTCATGATTCTACCCTGCATGGCCGGGTACAGCTGCTGCGGTATTTCCTGCTGGTGGCTGTATGTGTTGTGCTGAACTATATATTTATCAAGCTTTTCGTGGAGCAGCTGCACATCTTCCCTACCGTATCAAAAATTCTCACAACGATCCTGGTGGTGAGCTTTAGCTATATCACCCAGAAAAAGTATACTTTCCAGGCCAATCCCGCCCGGGAATCAGAAGAAATATTCTGATCCTTTTTCCTGCCATTTTTGCACCCTTGATGGAGTGGCATAATCATTGAGTTTCCTGTGTATAAATTAAAACAATCATGGGAAAAATAATAGGAATTGACCTGGGTACCACCAACAGTTGCGTGGCAGTACTGGAAGGAAACGAGCCCGTTGTAATAGCCAACGACGAAGGCCGCCGTACGACCCCCTCTGTTGTGGCATTCTTGAAAAATGGTGAACGGAAGGTAGGAGATCCCGCCAAGCGCCAGGCGATTACAAACCCTCACAATACCATTATGTCTGTAAAGCGCTTTATGGGCCGCAGATTTGATGAGGTTACGCAGGAAATCAGCCACTGGAGCTACAAGGTTGCAAAAGGTGATAACAACACAGTCCGCATCGACATAGACGGAAGACTGTATACCCCGCAGGAAATTTCCGCGATGGTATTGCAGAAAATGAAGAAAACAGCAGAAGACTACCTGGGACAGGAAGTGTCTGAAGCGGTTATTACTGTACCTGCTTACTTTAACGATGCACAGCGCCAGGCAACCAAAGAAGCCGGTGAAATTGCCGGATTGAATGTGCGCCGCATTGTAAACGAACCCACCGCTGCCGCCCTGGCCTATGGCCTGGACAAAGGTGGAAAAGACCAGAAGATCGCTGTGTTTGACCTGGGTGGTGGTACATTTGATATATCTGTACTGGAACTGGGTGATGGTGTGTTTGAAGTAAAATCTACCAATGGTGATACCCACCTGGGTGGTGACGACTTCGACAAGGTCGTCATGGACTGGCTGGCAGAAGAATTCAAGAAAGAAGAAAACGTAGACCTGCGCAAAGACCCGATGGCGCTGCAGCGTCTGAAAGAAGCAGCTGAAAAAGCAAAAGTTGAACTGTCTTCTTCTTCCGAAACAGAAATCAACCTGCCCTATATCACGGCTATCGACGGTGTACCCAAACACCTCGTAAAAAAATTGACCCGTGCCAAATTTGAGCAACTGGCTGATACGCTGTTCGAACGCTGTCTGAAGCCCTGCGAGCAGGCTCTGAAAGATGCCGGCATGAGCGTGTCACAGATCGATGAAGTGATCCTGGTAGGTGGTTCAACCCGTATACCCAAAGTACAGGAGATCGTTGAGAAGTTCTTTGCCAAAAAGCCCAACCGTGGTGTGAACCCCGACGAAGTAGTGGCCGTAGGTGCTGCTATCCAGGGTGCCGTAATGACCGGTGAAGTAAAAGACGTACTGCTGCTTGACGTTACTCCGCTGAGCCTTGGTATCGAAACCATGGGTGGTGTAATGACCCGGCTGATCGATTCAAATACAACGATTCCGACCAAAAAGTCAGAAGTGTTCTCTACTGCTTCCGACAACCAGCCTGGTGTTCAGATCCATGTACTGCAAGGCGAACGCCCGATGGCAAGCCAGAACAAAAGCCTGGGCATGTTTAACCTCGATGGTATTCCGCCGGCTCCCAGAGGCGTACCGCAGGTAGAAGTTATCTTCGACATCGATGCAAACGGTATCCTGCATGTAACGGCGAAGGACAAAGGAACCGGTAAATCGCAGAATATCCGCATCGAAGCCGGTAGCGGTCTGACAAAAGACGAGATCGAACGGATGAAGGCAGAAGCAAAGGCCAACGAATCAACCGACAAGGAAGCAAAAGAAAAAGTTGACAAGGTAAACCAGGCTGATAGTCTGATCTTCCAGACCGAAAAGCAGCTGAAGGAATATGGTGATAAGATCTCTGCTGATAAAAAAGCACCGATTGAAACCGCTTTGAACAAACTGAAAGAAGCCCACAAGTCACAAGATCTTTCTGCGATCGATACCGCCCTTGCTGAAATGAATGCGGCATGGACAGCAGCCAGTGAGGATATGTACAAGGCAACGCAGCAAGCCGGTGGCCCGGGCGGCGCCAATGGCGGCAACAATGCCGGTGCAGAACAAGCAGCTGGCGGACCAGGAACAGGCGATACAGTTACAGACGCCGAGTACGAAGAAGTGAAATAAGATCAGAACAGATCATAGAGGCCCAAGGCCTAAAAAAACCTGCGATTCCCTCGCAGGTTTTTTATTGGAAAAAACTTTTTACATAATATCCATTGCTTTCACAAAAGAAGTGCAAATGATAGGAAGCAACAAGGTAAGATACTCCCAGTGCAAGTAAATGGCCATGAGAAAAGCAGCTGTAGAAACAAAAAAAACGATCCACGCCAATCCTGTTCTCTTGTTTTCTGTTTGCATATGTCTGATTGTTTGAACGAAAGTAATATAAAATAATCTACCGTGCACCCCGCACCCTAAAAACTATGCGCGCAATTCCCCGGTTAGCTGCACCCAATTTTATACTACTTTCGTGACTTTAGAAAAAATATCTCATGAAAATTAATTTTTACCTGCGTTTTCATACCAACTTCGGACAAAAGCTTTCCGTCAGAACAACCATCCTGCAACCCGAACAGGATGATGTAATTGCCACGCACCCCATGCAATACCTGAACGACCAGTTCTGGCAAGCACCTGTAACACTCAACAACCCCGAACAAAGCACGATCCGTTATCAATATATCCTGACGCTTGAAGATGGTTCACAAATCATAGATGGTGAACACGACCGCATCATTGAAGCACAAAAGATAAAGGGACACGAACTGCAGGTGATCGATACCTGGAATGCAGAAGGATGGTTTGAAAATGTTTTTTATACCATTCCTTTTCAGCAAACCCTTCTTGCAGACAGGGTAACAAAAACAAAGGAAAAACCCGTTAAACAATTTACCCACCAGTTCAAGGTAAAAGCCCCGCTGTTGAAAAAAGACGAAGCCATTTTTATCATCGGTAACAGCATAGAGCTGGGTAACTGGCAAAAGGGACAGGAAGTTCTTCTTACAAGAGAAGGCAATTGGTGGAGCACAAAGCTTACCCTCGCAAACGAAAGTTTTCCGCTGGCGTATAAATACGGTGTGTATGATACCGCGGAAAAAGAATTTGTAAAACTGGAAGATCATGAAGACCGGCACCTGCCCGGCAATGCTTCTGAAGGCCTGCTTACCGTTGTGCACGATGGTTTTGTTCGTTGTTCCTTCCCCGAATGGAAGGGCGCGGGAACTGCTATTCCCGTGTTTAGCCTGAAAAGCAAAAACAGCTTTGGCGTAGGTGAATTTACCGACATCAAGTTGCTGGTCGACTGGGCAAAAGAAGCCGGGATGAAATTGGTTCAACTGTTGCCGGTCAACGATACCACAGCAACGCGCACAAATGCTGATTCTTATCCTTATGCTGCCATCTCTGCATTTGCCCTTCATCCGATATACATCAACCTCGACAAAGTGGCCGGCAAAGCACAGGCTGCTATCATGAAGGGGCTCAAGAAAAAAGGAAAGCAGCTCAACGATCTGCCCCAGCTTGATTATGAGCAGGTCATCCGGTTTAAATTTGACGCCCTGCGTGAACTGTACGAAGCACAAAAAGAAGATTATTTAGACAATCCTGATTTCTACGCTTTTTACCAGACAAACAAACACTGGCTGGTGCCTTATGCTGCTTTTTCCCACCTGCGCGATAAAAATGGAACGTCTGATTTTTCGCAATGGAAAACACACAGTGTATACAACAAGGAAGCCATCGAAAAATACACCTCGCCGAAGGCCAAGCACTATGATGAGATCATGCTGTATTATTACATCCAGTACCATCTTCACCTGCAACTAAAGGAAGCCGCCACTTATGCGCATAAGAAAGGCGTCATCGTGAAAGGCGACATCCCGATCGGTGTTTACCGGTATGGTTGCGATGCCTGGGTAGAACCACAGTTGTACAACATGGGCATGCAGGCCGGTGCCCCACCCGATGATTTTGCGGTGAAGGGACAGAACTGGGGCTTTCCTACCTATAACTGGGAAAAGATGCAGCAGGATGGCTTTCTCTGGTGGCGCCAGCGTTTTGAGCAAATGAGCAATTACTTTGATGCATTCCGCATTGATCATATACTTGGCTTTTTCCGCATCTGGTCTATACCCATTGATGCTGTTGAAGGCATTATGGGCTATTTTGTTCCGGCCATCCCGGTGCACATCAATGAGTTCGGGGAAAGAGGCATCCGGTTTGACCTGCCAAGATTTACAAAACCCTTTATCACCGATGCCATCCTCGAGAAGGTATTCGGAAACAAAGCGGATCAGGTAAAAGAACAGTTTCTGCAAGCTTCCCAACGGGGAACGTATGAGCTGAAAGAAGGATTTGCTACCCAACGACAGGTAGAACAGCATTTCAGCCAGGCCGCACCGGGCGAAACTGATGCAGCTGTCAGGGAAGGATTGTACGACCTGATCTCTAACGTTATCTTGTTTGAAGAAAAGGGGTCAGCAGGCAGCCGCTTTCACTTCCGCATCAATGCAGATAAAACCCCTTCCTTTCAGCATCTCGAAGGACAGACACAGCACCAGCTCAGGGATTTATACCATGATTATTTCTACAGGCGGCAGGATGGTTTCTGGAAAGAGGAAGCCATGAAAAAGCTGCCTGCGCTCAAAGCTGCAACCAATATGCTGGTATGCGGCGAAGACCTGGGCATGGTCCCGCATTCAGTTCCTGCTGTGATGCACCAGCTGGGCATCCTGAGCCTGGAGATCCAGCGCATGCCAAAAGATCCGCATGCCCGGTTCACGAAACTTTCCCGCGTACCTTATCTTTCTGTAGTAACTCCCTCTACCCACGATATGAGTACCATCAGGGGCTGGTGGGAAGAAGACAAGCAAACAACCGGGCAGTTCTTTGCCCAGGAGCTGGGACAGTTAACGGAAGCGCCGGCTGCCTGCACAGAATGGATCAGCAAAGCCATTGTATTGCAGCACCTGCACTCACCCGCCATGTGGAGCATTTTCCAACTGCAGGATTTGTTCGGCATGGATGAATCATTGCGCGTGGAAGATCCTGCGGTGGAACGCATCAATATTCCTGCTGACTCCAAACATTACTGGGGTTACCGCATGCATGTGACCCTGGAGCACCTGATAAAGGAAAAAGCACTCAGCCGGGAGCTCAAGGCACATATTGATGCCAGCAACCGCTAAAAGCGCCCGTATGAAATGCAATTATTTTTCCTTTGACCTGGCGTTCCGCCATCCTTTTACCATTTCGCGGGGAACCAAAACGCACCAGCCTACCCTGGTGGTTGAGCTTGATTTCAACGGCATCAGCGGCTGGGGTGAAGCGCCCGCTATTACCTACTACCAGATACCGGTAGAAAAAATGGTGGCTGACCTCCAGGCTAAAAAAGTCTTTGTTGAAAAATTCTCGCTCACCGATCCCGAGCGCTACTGGCACTATCTCCATCACTTGTTTCCGCAAAATAATTTCCTGGTTTGCGCTCTCGACATCGCCGCATGGGATGTATGGGGGCGGTTGCGTGGCAAGCCCCTGTATAATCTGTTGCAGGCAGACCCTCAAAACAAGCCACTCACTGACTACACGATCGGCATCGACACCATTGAAAAGATGGTAGAAAAAATGGAGGAAAAACCCTGGCCCCTCTACAAAGTAAAGCTGGGAACAGACAAAGACCTGGAGATTGTACAAGCCCTGCGAAAGCATACGGACGCAGCGATCAGGGTAGATGCCAACGCAGCCTGGACAACGGAAGAAGCCTTGCAGAAAATTCCGCGGCTAAAAGACCTGGGTGTTGAGCTGATAGAACAGCCGCTTGCAAAAGACAACTGGGAGGGCATGAAGGTTTTGTATCAACACGCTAGCTTGCCCCTGATCGCTGATGAAAGCTGTGTAACCGAAGCAGATGTGCAGAAATGTTATGGCCATTTTCACGGCATCAATATCAAGCTGACCAAATGCAGCGGCATCACGCCGGCCAGAAGAATGATAGAACAGGCCCGCAAACTGGACATGAAACTGATGCTGGGCAGCATGAACGAAAGCAGCATTGGCTCTGCTGCAATAGCGCACCTGTCTCCACTGGTAGATTTTCTTGATATGGATGGACCCCTGCTATTAAGCGAAGACCTGGGTACCGGCCTCCGCTTCGATGCAGCAAAACCTGGCTCGTTCCATCTTCCGGATGGACCGGGATTGGGGATCACCTATACAGGATTGTACAAAAAGGAATCATCTATTTAAGCGGGCAGAGGCAGTGAAACGCTGTTGGCAACACCTGTGTTTTAATCTGGTTAATGGCTGCTAAATATGGTATGAATATGCCGGTGAAGTAGTATATTTAGACCCAAATTGTTTACACGATGAGCAAGTCAAAAGCAAAGCCCGCTAAAAAAGCAGCGCCGAAATCAGGGTTGATCATGAAGAACAATTCAACCAACACCCCTTCCAAGTTCGGGTCTTCCGGTGTCAACAAAAATTTCTCTTCTTCCAAGAAAGGCGGCAGTATGAACAACCTGCCCAGGAAAGCAAGCTAAGCTGAAGATCCTGTTTGCCGAAGTTTTATCTTTTGGATTGCGGCTTTTAGCGAAGGGCTGCAATCCTGGTTTTCCATTTGCCCTGTAGTTCCTTGTTCAGTCCATGGCCTGTTTCTGTATCGTACCTGATCTGGAGGGTATCGTAGTATTTGCTGACTGATTTATAAACAGAATCGATCTGCTTTGCATAGTTATTCCGGTCAAAGCAGGTGGTAGAAAGTGTTTTTTGTAATTTATCTGCAAGGGCTGCTGCAATATCATAATGGCCCTGCTCGTGGTCAAGCAGCTCCTGCAGCAATTGCCTGCTCTTGATCCGGTCAAACTTCATCCACGATTTATTTCCCACGGTAACACCGGTTGCGAACTGGAATTTTAGCTTGTCTTTGTCGGAGCAGGCCGTAGGGCGGCGATACTGGTAAGTAAGATGTGTAAACGTCGTTGCCAGGTAATTGGAATTGGGATCGGGAACACCTGTGAAGTCGCCTGCTGTAAGCTTTTTGGATGATGGGATGGCGTTCTCCTGTCCCAGGCAGGGAGCCCAGAAGGCCGCTGCCAGCAGGCCATACACACAACACAAAAAGCTTTTGTACAATAACCTCATCAGGAAGAAGGGGTCAGGTTTTATCAGTCTAAGAGTCCGGCAGGCGAAGCCTGGCCTCCGCTCTGTCAATAGAGTCCTTTTTGTCGCAGGTTGGCGCGCAGCTCGGTAAACCGTTCTTCAAATTTGATCAGGCAGTCGTTCTGCCGCTCGAACTTGCTGGTATAAGCGTTCCGGTGGCCGCTCGTAACATATTGCCGCAGCGTGTTGTCTTGAAAGAAAAAGATCTCTGTGTTGTTGTAATCACCTTTTTGATTGATATAAGGATCTTCAAAACGGGCCATGCACACCAGCCGGTTCCTGTCAAGGTAATAGCTCTCGGTAAATTCACTGGAATCGACAACATAGTGGAGCTGGAAAAAAACCGGCTTGCCATCTTTCATCGTGTAATACCAGGTTTCCTTGATGGTGCGGTCGTGCTTGAGATACTTGACCGTGTAAAAAGTGGTTTGCGATTTGAGCGACAAGCTGTCGGTTTGCTCAATCAGATCATCGATCCGGGCACGCCAGCTGTTGCCGGTTTGAGCCCGCCCGGCCATACACAGGAATAAAGCAATCCCTAAAAGCCATCCGTTGCGCATACGATTCACAAAAAATAGGTAGGACAAAAAATCTTTTCAGATCAACAAGTAAGTTACTGCTTTTGTTGCATATAATTCTTGCTCACATTGTCGAGGTGCGCGATGAACTTCTGCACATCCGAATCATACCCATATCCTTCCGGAGCCAGGCGTTGTTCGTTGCCATCCAGGAAGAAATAATAGGGCTGGGTGTTGGCGCCGTATTTTGAAACCTGCAGATCGGTGTTTTTATCACCCATGGTTTCGATGTCTTTTTTCAGGTAATTGGAATAATGCTGCTCGTTGTGCGGGAGGTCAATGCTGTGTACATCGACATAGAGAGAAACAATTACAAAATTTTCTTTCAGGCGTTTCATCACTTGCGGATCGCTCCAAACCTGGGCTTCCATACTGCGGCAATTAACGCAGTTGATGCCTGTAAAATCAAGCATCAGGGGTTTTTGGAGTTTTTTGGCTGCAGCCAGGGCTTCATCATAATCATAGTAAACCACCATGCCGTATTTGGTCACCACTTCCGGTTCATAGATCTTCATTTGCTGCACGTATTTCACGGGGCGGTCTTCTTCTGTTTGACCGGGGTTCGCTGCCGGCAAGGCTGTATTGTAGGAAGCAGTGGCTGCAGAAGCGTTAAAATCCTGTGTACCCATTGGCGGTACAAAGGCGCTGATGCCTTTGAGCGGCGCTCCCCAAAGACCAGGCATCATGTAAACTGCAAAGGCAAAACTGGTGATGGCAAGCAAGAGGCGGGTTACACTGGTATAAGGCAATCCGAAATCATTTTTAGGCAGGTCATCATCGTGATGAAACTTGATTTTTCCCAGCAGATAAATGCCCAGCAAAACAAACAGGACGATCCACAGACTTAAAAAGACTTCGCGGTCAAGCAGCCGCCATCCGCGCGCCAGATCAGCGTTCGATAAAAACTTCAGGGCCAGGGCGAGTTCCAGAAAGCCGAGGGTCACTTTCACTGAATTGAGCCAGCCGCCTGCTTTTCCCAGTACATTGAGCATACTTGGGAACAACGCGAACAGGGCAAAAGGCAGGGCCAGCGCCAGCGAAAAGCCAAACATACCTACCAGCGGACCATAAAAATTTCCTTTGGCGGCCAGCACCAGCAGGTTGCCGATGATGGGGCCGGTACAGGAAAATGATACGATCACCAGGGTCAGGGCCATAAAAAAGATGCCCAGGAAATTGCTGGTGCCTGCCCGGGTATCTGCTGTGCTCGACCAGGAACTGGGCAGGTTGATTTCAAAAGCCCCCAGGAATGAAATGCCGAATAAAACAAATACAGCAAAAAATACCAGGTTGGCAATCCAGTTGGTAGAAAGATTGTTCAGGGCTGCAGGGCCAAAGATGAGGGTGATCAAAAAGCCCAGCAGCGTAAAAATTAAGATGATAGAACTGGAGTAATACAGGGAATTTCTGATTCCCTGTGCACGCGTCTTGCTTCTTTTTGTAAAAAAGCTCACCGTGATCGGGATCATCGAGTACACGCAAGGGGTGAGCAGGGCAAGGAGTCCGCCGGCAAATGCCGAAAAAAAGATCCACCACAGCGATTTATCAGCCAGCGCCGAACCGGAGGAGGCCATTTCTATTGTTTGTGGCTGGATAAAAAAACGGAACGGCTTTTCCGCAGGTTTGTATTCATCTGCTTCCTTATACATGTAATTGATGGATCCTTTTACCAGCAGGCTGTCTGATGCCAGTACCCGGATCTTCTGAACCCAGGTAACCGAGTCGGCAAAATATTTCACCACACTGTTCAGGACAGAATCCTTTTCTTCATGCAGCTTGCCGGATTCGGCTACTGTTCCCTTGAGAAGGGTATGAGCGGCCGTATCAAACAAAAAGGAAGAATAGGGGACATCCTCGGAAACTTTGTCGAGCGCATACAGCTTGACACCGGGTTGGATAACAGCTTTTACTGTCAGCAGCACTTCATCCTTGCTGAGCCGCTGGTTGGAAAAGCTGAACTGAACGGGTTCGCCATTGTGCAGTTGCCTGGCACAAACGCACTGGAGAAATCCTGTAAGGAGACAAGCCAGCAAAAAATACTTCATGCGGATATTATTGGGGCTTGCTATTTAAGTGCAACAGAAAATTTTTCAGTAGAAGGAGGAAGACATTGTTTGTCGTTACAGGCCATTGATTCAATGGTGCCGGCAACTGTTGTATTGGCTGAACCTTTCACTTTTACGACCTGTACGAAATCTACCTTATCGGAAAATTGTTTTACATCCACACCAAACAGCGGTTCATGGTGTTGTTCCATCTTGCCTAATTCTTTCACCTTGCCTTCAATGCTTACCAGTGGATTTTTTGTAAAGCTGATTGCGGTGGGAACCGGTCCGCCCTCAGGCGTGGTTTGAGAATACGTGTGCCAACCCTTGTCGATCATCGCAGTAAGATGAACTTCATAGGTGTTTGCATCCAATTTTTTTGAACTGAACGACCATTTCACGGGATTGACGACCTGGCTATAGGAAACAATGCCGATGACTAAAAACAAACAAACAAATAAAAGTTTTTTCATGAATCAGAATTTAGTGCCATGAAGAAAAAAGCGCACTAAAGATACTTCATGCACGATTCTGATCAATAACCAACGCGATTTTTGCAAGGATTTAGTAATTGTGACCATAGCCTGAACCATGATTTACAGGATGGGAGAATTCAGGGTGCTTTTGTCTGAACCAGGATTACACGGATCCACCCGCACACAATCTCCTGAATCCCTTCCATCCTGTAAATCATGGTTCAGGACATTCCCTCTAATCTTGTGAATCAAGGTTCAGACAATCAAACTCCAGGCCGCTGGAACCTTCGCCTTTGCCGGCTGTTTTGCGGTAGCCGTACCAGTTGATGACGGCGCCGTTGTACCAGCGGGTTCTCTGGTGGGTGGATTTTACCCGGATACCGGCGCGGGGCACTTCTTCTTCGTGGATATAGAATGGATGGGTTTGCTCATTGGCTTCGTTGATGTCCGTGCGCAACAGATCGGTACGGGGGCGCACATGTGTGTAGCTGTTGCGGAACAGGCGGGGCATAGCCGCCCGCTGGAGCTGTATGGCCCGGTTGCTATCCTTTACGTGAACGGGCAAAAAGGGAATCCAGTTTTCAGGGACGGTATTGGCCAGGCTGTAGGTGAGCTTGGTTTCCTGCTCCACCGGTTTATCCGGTCTGTCTGCCCACTCTTCCAGCTTTCCTGTAACTGCCCGCGCTGCTTCATAGCCGTCCATGCTCCCACCCAAACCGTCAGCCAGCCTGGTCTCAATGGCCCAGACATGGTTCGAGAGTTCATCGCGTACAAAATGCACTTCTTCCACCGGTTCGCTTTCGATCGTTTTGACGGTTGCAGGCGGAATAAACAGGCGGGTATCAGCTGGTAAGTTGCGCACACCATCCGCATGTTGCGTACTTAAGTTGAACATGCCCCATCCCGACCAGTCATCTGTTTCGCCCTGCACAGCCGCCTCTACAAACGACTGCTCGCCAAATGTATCTGTGACCACAATGCCTTTTACCTCGCACAAGCTGCCTGCCGGTACCGGGTAGGGTACCATAAACCAATCGGTATTGTACAGCATCGCGTATTCGGTAAAGATCATCTTGGCAATATCTGTTTTACCGGCATTGATGTTGCCTAAATCAACACGGCCGTTTTCAAACTGCCACCACCGTGCACTGGGTGCGCCCGGGAAGCTGGCCTGTGTGGGAATCACCGTCATCAAACGGGAACCCATAGCCGCTCCTTCTTCCCCTGTTGCTTCGCCTGAAAGTCCTTCTGCGGCTTCCCTTTTGTTTACGTCAAATGCATACCAGTCCAGCTCGCCGGTGTAATACTCGCTGGCCGACAGCACTGTGTTGTTGGCCCCCGTTTGGGGTACGGCACAGGCAAACTGGTATTCCATGCGGGCCGGGTTCCATGCCTTGTTGGCTGTTGCCAACTGATCGCCATAGGTTTGCTGAAACCAGGCTGTCAGCTGGCGCAGGGCTGTTCCAATTACAGCACTGTGGGCAGGGTTTACAGCCGCTACTTTGGCTGCTGTGTCGCGGACATTGGCAGCTGCAGATTGATACAGGAGATAACCATCAAAATAACGCGCAGCAGATACCTGTTCCATTTCCACCGCCTTTTCGCGGCTTAGCTGCGCAGCTTTTTGGACGATGGCCCTTGCGGGATCGGCCGGATCGATGGGCGGTACAGGCGCAAGCGGAAACAACTCCCTTAATTTCTCTTTATGGGCTTTCCGGTTAAAGTCTGCCAATCCGGCCCCCTTTGCAGCAGTTTGCAGGTATTGCAAAAAAGCAAAGGCAGCTTCCAGTTGAACGGTCAGATCGGGTTTCCAGGCCAGGCCTTCGACCGTTTTTTCCAGCGGCTGGCCGTCTGACCATTTTTGGGCAGTTCCCCCTCCCAGTTTGGTGCGGGTAATGGTGCTTGTCTGCATCAGCACTTTGGCAAGGATGGCAGAGCCGGCGTCTTCTCCCTTGAACTCGCCAAACTGCCATTGGCGGGTGAGCATCCACAAGGCATCATGCACGCCGCACTCCAGCACTTTGTCGAACTCAGCCTTCCGGGATACGGGTTCCAGACGGTTCCAGGCACGGAAGGGATCAAAATAAACATTGGTTCCAGGCATATGATTTAGGTTGTCGGGTTTTTAACTTGGGCAAAATCCATCTCCACTACATTGCCCAGCGGGTTGGCCGGCTGGTTGATAAAGGAGGTAGAAGGGGTGACTTCAGCTGCCATCGCAGGCAGCGCGTGATTGAACACGGATTGGTTGACCAGATCAGGTTCTATGATCCTGTTTTTGGCGAGCGCAATGGTGTCATCAACGGTATGCACCAGATCGTCGAAGGTCCACATATCATCGGTGCGCGGATGAACAGCCAGCAGGATCGCCTGTGGTGCCGTTACATCAGGCTGGTTAAAGTGAAAAGCAATACCGGAGGTTTCTTCCCTGCCCGGAATGATCTCCAGCCATTCATCAATGATCAGTCCGGATTGAGTGGTCTGCGCAGAGAACTGGGTATCGTTGACAAGCACCAGGCTGAGCTTGTCTTCGGCTGGTTTGTAACTGTCAGGGTATTGCATGCCGAGCCAGTAATCGCCTTCCGAGAAAGGAAACTGAACGGGCTGGAGCGGGGTGATAGCCAAGTCGTTCATATCTTCCGCCTGGCGAAGAAGGGCCAGATCTTGCATCCGCTTTCTTACCCTGGCAATACTTTGCAGCCAGTTCTCAGCCGCACCGGTACCCAGCTGGCGGGTGATGTGTTTATCAGGTGGAAGTGTTAGCTGGGCATTGATGTTGACGGCATTTGCCGGCATGTACAGCGGAATGGCGGTAAACTGCTTGCCAAATAAAAGTTTGGCCAGCTCTCCGAGCTTTTCAATTTTGAAACCTGTCTCCTGGCTGCTATCCAGCACGCCAAGCAGGTCATGGGCATTGCTTTTGCGCGATGCCGATTCTTTGTAAATATTCAGCAGGTGTTGCAGGGCCTCCGCAAACCTGGCTTGTTCGTCGGAGCCGCTGAACTGGAGAGAGCCTGCATGCGGAATGCCCATCAGCAGGGCGTTGTTGAGGTGCTGCATGATCTTGTCGAAGTCGCCGGTTTGTGCAACCACTTCCGCGACTGCTTTGCTGCCGCTTAGAACTGCTGCCACAAAAGCTTCCTGGCTGATGGCCTGGTTAAGCATCTGCAACGATTGGTAAGCGGTTCTTACGCGCTTGCCGTACTCTGCCCCGTCATAATTGCCTGGATTTTTTGGGTCTGCTTCCGCATCCGGACCCAACAGGTCGCCTGCACCTGCCATGCGGGCATTGCTGAGCAGGTTGCGTACATGCGCCAGTTGCAGGAACAATTCCCTGATGGTTCTGTCGCCCGCATTCCAATCAGCCCCTCTTTCTGCGGGATCGATTTCTACCGGCGCATCAAAAAGCTTGTGCTGAAGCCGGTACCAGTTCTGTACAACCTGCTTTAACTCTTCTTCCCCGCCCGGCAGGGAGAAAAAGTCGATCGGCTGCCAGTTTAATTCAGCAAGGGAGAGGGTTTCTTTGAGAAGGTTTTCTCTGCCCTTGAGGGTTACAGTGCATTTAAAGCTGTGCTGATCACCGAGGATCGTTCCCAGCCAGTAGTTGAGACTGGGTTCGGTGAAGGAGCGGTAAGAGCCGCGGCCTTCCCAGCCCGGTGGTGTGGTAAACAGGTCTGTGTGAGCAGGCAGGTTGAGTACGAGCCGGTGCGTAACAACAGTACCGCTCCGGTTTGTTTGAATGATCTGCGGATCCGGAATATTCTTATGCTCCGCCAGGGCCGTCAGCATGGCGGCTGCCCGCACATGATTGCCTTGCACGATCTGGTATACACTTTCGGAAATCGCGAGATCGCCCAGCGCATCAAAGGCATCGGCCATCCTGTCTATTTCTTCTATGATGGAATCAAACACTTTCGTTGCATTATCGCCTGTTTGTAAAGCGCTTTGAATTAGATTTTTAATTTTTCCAGGAAGGGCGCTGTAATTGGATGCTTTCAGCAGGGTGCCCAGCGTATCACCTGTAGGAAATTGCAGCCATTGAATTTCTTTGTAGATGTCCTGCAGCATCTCTGCACCGTTTACCACCTGGCTTACATAGGCAGGGGTTCCGCCGGCAGATTCCAGCACCTGCTGGGTAAGCGGGTAAGCTTTGCGGAAGGGCTGGATAAATTTATCCAGTTCAACAGTTCCATACCGTTCATGCAAACCGCGTTCAAACTGAAAGCCCAGGATAGCACCCAGCTCTTGTCCGTTGCGGATGCCTTCGATCAGGTTCAGGGCCATGCGCACGCGGGCCGATGAAATATTTACTGCCAGCCGGTTGTGGATGTCTTCATCTCCGTTGGCTTTGTAAGCACTTCTGAGCACTGCTGCCGTGATCGCCTGGTTGATGGAAGGTGCGTGAACAAAGCCCTGGTTATCGGCTTCATGATAAACCGGTTTGCCTGCGGCCAGCTTGAAGTCTTTGAGCTTGTTGCTGTCTGTAAGGGGCGACTTCTGTGCAGCAGGCCGCAGATTTTCAACATACGCGTAGGCACCCATGTAAAGCCCCTGGCTATTTTTTTCGCGCAGCTGCAACAGGCGCCTGTTGGCCATGCCCAGGGTCCAGGCATCCAGGCGGTAGGTCAGCATGTCCATTTGCTCCGCGAACAGGATCTCCAGATCGGCAGTGGAGATCCGTTTCAATTGCTGGATGGCATTTCTGACCCCAGTGAGTTTGTTGAAATCCTGTTTGTGTGAGGCGCGGTATACATGCTTTACCAGTTCGCCGGGGTTTCTGACATCGTCCATATAATTGGCCATCGACCCGAAACTGCCCGGCATGGTCATGTATTTGTAGAACGGATTGTTGTCCGGTTTTCCTGAAAATGCCAGTTGACTGATGGTGTTCAATCCGGTAAAACTTTCAAAGAGCAAATGCCATTTTGTTAAGTAGAGGGGCCGCCAGATATTGGGAGATACCTGGGTATACATAAAATAATTTTTGTTCCCCATCTCCCTTCTGCGGCCATGGGTAATCAGGTTTTCTTTTTGCATCATGCTGAGCGCAGCCTCCTGGTAAGCCTGCAGCAACGATTGCCGGAGCATCAGAAAAAGCAGGGATTGGGAAGGAATGGCTGCAGGATTGCCGATCTCATTGTGGCCATAGAGGGTATTGGGATGATTCGATAGCAGCCAGTCTATATAATCTTCATTTCTGCCGGGCAGCTTGCTGAGCCCGTGCTCGTGAGATAACTCAACAGGTTCGATGATGTTTCCGGGAATGTGGTTGCGAAGCTGGATCAGCCTGCCGGCATATACGCGGCTGTTTGTAAATTGTTGAAAGATGCGGTTCTTGCGGGCGCTTTCTACCTGTGCCGGTGTTTTGCCTGTAGCGAAATCCGGCCTTTCATCTGCAAAATCAAATGATGGTGCAAAAATGTTTTTTGCCATCAGTGCGTCAAACGGACCTGCCAGGGACTCCGGGTTAAAAAAATCACCCGGGTTGAACGGCTTGGTGCCGTCGCTCTGGCTGTCGCTGTTGGGTTCAGGGGCATTGATGCTGTAACGGTAAAAATATTCCAGCGAGGTGGCATGCAGTCCGAGCATGTGCATAAATTTCTGCTGCTGGTCGCCGTTGAAAAAAGTGCCTGCGTGCGGCACCTGGGCGAGCAGACTTTTCCAGATAACCCCATTCATGTATTGCAGCACCTGCATCAGATGCACATCAAATCGTTGCTGCAGCTTTTGCTCCAGCTCAGGTGGCAGCGGATCAACCCCGTTCGTGGTGGCTACCTCGTTGTAAGTGAGCGCCGGTATGGCATTGTTGCGGATGGCTTCCCAGCGGGAGAACGCACTCGTAACCAGAATGCCATAAGGCTGCCGCCCGATCTGCAGGGAGGGCAGCATACCGCGGCCAAAGCAGTAGTTGGTAAAAAAATCTTCTGTCCGCCTGATATTGTCGTAGGTGAACAAGGTGTCAGCCATGTCTTCCATAAAATGGCCGGCTCCTGCATGCCAGAGAGCCCGGTTCATTACCAGGGCATTTGCAATTTCCGTGTTGCCGCTGCCATTGGCGTACTGAAAAACAGCCGGATCAAAACCCAATGCATCGGTGAGCCATTTGCCGTCAGTTGCCTGCATCTTGTCCGGCTCGTTTGCGCCAAAAAACTTGTTGTTGATCTCAAGGTCAAAGCGTTGTTCTATATCGTTGTCCTGCTCCAGAAAAGATTTTTTATTTTCTGTGTTGTTGGTTGGTGTGCCTACTTTTAAAAAGCTCAATCCATCCGGACTATAAATGTGGTTGGTAAACAATTTTTCGAGTGAGCCTTTTGCAGCGGCAGCATCTGCACCTTCCCGCACACCCATCACCAGCACACTGTCAAATCCTTCCTTGAACTCTTTTTCCGTGATCTCGATGGTAACGGCCAATCCCGTTTTCAGGGCTTCCTCATAATCGGTCATCCAGGCCAGTCCGGGTTCTACGAGCAGGTTGCCATTGGCATCTATGCTAAAGGCAGCAGGATCATTGAATTTGTTGGGGTCAAGTCCGAGCTGAACCTGGGTATTGATCAGATTGCCAAAAGCCAGGTGCGTGTAGGCATCACCGGTACGGGTGAGTACGGCAAAGCGGGAAGGCAAACAATCCGTATGCGGCGCACTGTTCCAGTCTTTGGGTTTTGTTGCTATGGCTGGATAGTCAAATGGTTCAGGCAGCGCATCGGTGAATTGGGTGTAGTCAATGGCAGGCAGGCTGTTTACAAGGGCTTGAACGGAGGCAAATTTTGCACTGCTATTATGGATATCTGTGATCTCCGGCTCAAACTGGGTTTGTTTAACCGGGTCCAGTTCCCCGGTCTGGCTCTCCAGCGTGGCAAGCAGCGGCTGCAATTTTTCCAGGCTGCTTTTTGCTTCTTCCAGTAAATAGTCCTGCTCTGTCTTACCGTTCTGGATAGCTGCCAGGGCTTCATTGCAGTGTTCCAGGAAGGCTTTAAAAGGTGTGTTGGTGCGGATGGTGGCAAACAGGTCAGGAGCCGGCTTGCTAAAGGGCAGCTTGTTGATGGATTCGAAAGCAGCATTCATGTCATCTGTGAGCTTAACAAGAGCGGCGGAGGGTTTGGTTGAAAAAGAAGTTCCATTCCGGGCTGTATCAATCTTGCCGGGATGCAGGCTGCGTGCGATCCAGGAAGCTCTTTTTGAACCGGCCGCCGTGCACAGGGTTTTCCAGGCAGCCATTTGCAATTCTTTGTGGTTGCTGGCAGCCCACCAGTATTTCCAAAAAGATCTGCCGCTGTCCTGCTCTCCCTGCGTCAGCGCCGGCTCGTGGGTTTGCACAAAAACATCATCCGGGTAAATGCGCAGCTTCAACAGGTTGCGTTGAACATTTTGCGAATCAGGTGGCGGAGGTGTTTGTCCGGCAGGCGGGTTCTTGGGCAGCGCATCAATGGCAGCAGATAATTTATTGTACGCATCACCCAGTTCCTTGATCAGGTTGATAAACTTGGCGTCGCCTTTCTCCAGCAAAAAGACCAATGCATTCTGTACACCATTGCGCAGCAGCTTGATCCATTCTACCTGCTGGTCAGTAGGAAGGGGCATTGCTGCCAGCGCTTTGGCCGCATCCAGCACCTCAGTGGTATAGGTCGCAATGCCTGCGCCTGTTTGTGTTTGCGTAATATTGGCGCCTTGCACACAGAGGTGCTGCATGATTTCCAGTGCCTTTTCAATCGTAAGCGGCTGGGTGATGGGCTGCCGTTCTGCTTTCACAAATTTTGTCTCGATTCTTACAGGCAGCAGTACATAAGGAAAATCCCCTTTCTGCGGCCCGATCGCCTGAACAACAGAAACAAAACGCGGGTCTTCAAACTGTGCTTTGATAGGTGCTGGCATGTGGTTTATTTTAGTTGTGGATGATAGATTGATTTCGGTTACAGGTGGGTTCCGGGGCTTTGTGCTTGAAAGAGTTTCATGGTATAAAAGCTTGTACTCACGGCAGCATCTCTGATGCATGGCGGGCGATCATGACCGGGTTTTGAAAAAGGATGGCTGCGAGGTCTGCTGCATTGCTGTTCCATGTTGGCTGGCCGGCACTGTTGGTGATGCTGATGGTTTTGTTGAAACCCAGGTGATAGGTGAGCAGGTCTTCTTTTTTATTCACCAGGTGTTCCCAAACCAAATCGTTCCAGGTGGCCGGTGCTCCTGCTGGCATGGTGGTGTCGTTGCCCTGCGGGTCGGTGTAGTTGTCGAGGCCAAAGGAAAGCTGTCCGGGTCTTTCTTTCATAACGATAAACCAGCCGGCATTTTTTCCTGCGGGTGATGTGGTACCCGTGAGCTGTTCGCCTTTTGCTTCTGCCGCCTGCAGGTCAAAACCCATCAGCGTAATATCAGGATCAATATCGGCTTTGAAAACGGGAAATTTCGTGCTGCCAAATGCAATGCCTTCCTTCAGCTTTCTGGGGCCTGCCGGGTTCGCAGCATCATACATTGCCTGCTGCATGTAGATCATGGCATTGGGAAACTTTTTCAGCAGCGTACCCCTGATCACAACCACCAGGTTTGCGGGTTTCACCTTCGGACTGTTTTCTCCTAATTTTCCCTTCCAGGTTTCTATTTGCCTGATGTCGGCCTGCAGTTCCTTGTCGGCTTCCGGTTCGGGACTCATCGGTATGATGCTGTCTTTTACACTCCAGAACTGCCTGAAATACGACCCTCTTTGATCGGTTGGAAACGCCCGCCACAACAGTTCGCTTGCCATCTCGTGGTTCATGCCCGCCAGAAAGGCTTCTATAAAGGGCTGGTTGTTTTCCAGCAAGGCAATGGTTTCGTTGGGTAGTTTGTCGATCGAAGGCAGGATGTAATTCTTTGACCACTCCAGCAGGTACGTATAAACCGATTCGGTAAATTCGGGATAGGCCATCACCGGCTTAAGCTGCTGCAGGGAGAGGTACTCTCCGTTCCGGCACACTTTGATCGTGGCGGCCAGCTTCTTTGCCATGGTAACCGCAGGATCGATATTCGACAGGATGTGTTTTGTTACAGCATCCAATGCAGACAGCGGCTGTGGCTGTGCAGCTACCGGCAGCTTGGTTATTTTATCAGCCAATCCATTGATCGACTTTTGCAGGTTCTGCAGATCCGTGAGCGTGCTGAGTCCTTGTATGCTTCCCGGTGTGAGGGCCTGGCTGTCTTTTAAAACCACATCATTGTAACTCCCGGCATGCACATCGTCGCCAAACACAGCTTTGAACTTGGCATCTGTTAATTGAACAATCACTTGCCCATTCACGCGCTGCAGGGGGAAATTAACGGTGTTGTTCACCCAGTCTATGATTTCAGTTTTGATGGTTTGATTAGCGCCGGGCTGTGCGCTGGCAAGCTGGAGGAGCTGTGCTTTTTGTACAGGCGTTGCAGTTATATTGCTGCTGATAAGCAGCAGGAATCCGTCTTTTGCCATCTGCGGTACGTTGCTCATATAACTGGAGAACACCCCGTTCAGGCTGTCCTGCAGGTTGTTCATCTGCATGGAATTGGAAGGAGAGGGGATCAGCTTGGCTGCTGTTAGCGCGCCCGGTGCGGATTGGTCTGCATTGAACCGCTGGAAGATATTTGTTCCTGCAGGTGCCTTGCCTACCAGCGACCGTGCGCTGCCTGCACGAACCGAAGAAACAGCAGGCGCAGTGAAATGGGCTCCCGGTACCCGGCCATGCGGCCGTGTAATTCTGCGGAATGCGGCCGACTTGGCAGCCTGCGGAATACGGCTTTGGGTAAAATCCTGCTGAACGGTTTGCTTTTTCTGCGGATTGATGATCAGGTGCTGCACCGGGTTGGTCAGCTGGATGGTCCGGTCAGTCTGTGCATTGATCACATGCTTTTTCAGGATGACTGCATTGACCATCGATGCCAGGGCTGCCTGCTGGATCGTTTTGTTGGCTTCATTTACTTTGTCGACCTGCTGCCAGGCCCTGTTGACGAAATCCTCCTGGTATTTTCGCACGATCTGCCGGCCTAACCCGGCAGCGGCCCGGTGGCGGAAGTCCAGGTTCAGCTGTTCCACCCAGGGCGGGTTCTGTCCGTTTCCCAATTGCTGTACAGCTGCGTGCCAGGCACCATATACCGGTGGTACCAACAGGGGGTCATCACCCAGGCTTGTATTAAAGAACGGATTGTTTCCTGTTGAGCCGGCGCCGCTGCTCACCAGATTGGGTGATAAGTTGAGCAGGTCTTTTAACTTCTCAACGGTTTCCTGGTTGCTTGCCCCTTCCAGGTTATCTGAGGGGGCTTTGATTGAACTATTAACAGGCCAATCGTCTGAGCTCATGCCGGGTGGCCGCAGGGCAGCTTCCATCCCGATCAGGCGAGTGCCGTTCGCGTTTAGTCCAAAACCCGGATGGCTGATGTCCATTGGCATCTTGCCAGTGCCGGGACTGATCAGGCCTGGTTTGATCAGGGAAGCCAAGTTTTCAAAATCGCCCAAGGAGGCGGTGCGGAAATCCCATTGGTGATAAACCGGAAAATGAAACGGTCTCTTATCGGAAGCAGGCATGGACCCTTTTCTCCAGGCGGGTGTTTGCGCTTTTACACCCGTTATATCCAGGCCCAAACCTGCGAGGCGGCCTGTTTCAAAAGAAGGGATCAGGAAAGCCGTGTAACCCGTATTTTTCTGCAGCTTCCGGGCACACAGGAGCCGGCCCACCGAAAGGTCGTGTGTATTGCGGAGCAGCTGGCCTACTTCATCTTCCAGCGCTTGCCCCTGCGCGTTAGCAAGGTGATAGTTCATGTGTACATGTGCAAAGGCCCAGCTGTCGTTTTGATGCGGAAAAGCCTCGTCGAACTTGCCTGGCAACACATTGATGTAAGACAGGCCTGCTCCATTGCTTTGCAGCGTGTATTCGTCGCTCTTTAATGCAAGCAGGGTTAGCCAGGGCCGCAGCCGGCTTTTCTGCAGGTTGGCACTCTCAGCCCCGGCAGGTGTATAGCGCCATAAAAAATCTTCTTCATAAAACTCCACATAAGCCAGCTTGTTTGCTTCAAAATTGGTGATCCCCTGCGCCGGTTCTGTTCTTACCATATTTTGCCTGCTGAAGCTCAGCACATCTCCCGGTCCGATGACCTGTATCTTTTTGCTGATGTAACTGGTGTGCGTTGTGTCTTTGAGGCTGGTATGTTTTAATTCCAGTGTTGCAGTGAGAGAAGCCCTTTCAACTGCCGTTCCATCATTCAAGCCCAGGCTGTCTTTTTCTGCAATGCCGGAAGCGATGCCTTGTCTTGCCCAGGGGAGAAAAGAATAAGATGCCAGTGTTGCCATGTGTATAAATTTTTAAAGGTCGAGGTGGTAAGCAGGCACTACGCTCAGCTGCTTTTTCAGCGCAGGTTCTGCGGCGATCATTGTTTTGAACATGTCATCAGCTTCGGCCTGGCTTCCGCCCTGAAAAACATCCGGTTTGTATTGCGCCAGTGTGGCATTGTTTACAATCACAAATTGTTCTTCCCCGATCTTTACAGATCCTTCTTTTGAAAACAGGTTGTCACTTTTTGCTTTTGACAAAGCCGATTTGCTGATTACACCACCCTGGCTCATCCGCTGAAAATGATACAGGCTGATGGGGTAGGAGGAGGGAGCAGCAGCTGCTGCTGCATGGTCGGAGACTTTTACTTCATACTGAACATCGCGGTTGATGCCGTACAATACATGCAGGGCATTGTCTCTGTCTGCGAGTGTAACACCGCTTTTCTCCTGCGTGTAAGAAGGCGCTTTCAGCTTGTCGTCGTCCGACAATTTTTTGTAAGAAGCAGGAACAAACTGGTCGCGCAGGTCTTTTATTTTTACCGGTATGCCGCCCAGGGTGGCTGCATGGATCCTGAGCCGTTTGATATCGGCCGGTGCCCTGTTGCCAAATTGCTGGATCTGGGTATCAAGGGGAAGAATGGACTGGTTGATCTGAATGGTTCCGTGCGACTGGATGATCAGTTCGCCGGGCTTTGCTTTGTGCGGTGCCAGGGTGATCAGGGATGACTGCTGCTTGGGCAGGCCGGTTGACCAGTTGGCATCCTGGTTCAGGGCCTCCTTGATCTTGGGAAGCAAGGCCACCGCCGGATCTGTTACAGCTTTTGCCTGTCCCCACGTGATGTTGAAATTGACGCTCACGGGAATCAGCAGCACCGTGAAGGAAGCAACGCCTCTTGCATTCCAGGGTGTAGGACCAGCCAGTTGAAAATCGAGCTTGATCGCAAATAAAACCGTGTCGCCCCATTTTACGGCGAGGCCGGCAAAGATGTGCGCGATAAACTTGAAGGGGGAGAACTGGAACAAGACATCAAAGCCCAGGAAGCCGACAACTTTTACAAACGCTACTTTAAAAAGAAAGTCGATCCTTGCGCCAAATTGAACGGTATTGGAAGTAACTGCCAGGTAAGCGGTGAGTACCAGTTTGGGATTGCCGCTCAGAATGGTCAGGGTCAAACGCTTGAGGGCAGGCACGTTGAGCTGGGAAGGCGGGGTAAAAGAAGGGTGAAAACCTCCGACGGACAACAAAAATCCTTTTGTGGCACCCCAGTTCAGCCGCAGCGCCATGTCTCCCTCCAGGGTAAAGGAAAGAATGCGTGAATTGTACAGGCTGGCGTCGAAAGAAAGGGATCCTTCCTCAAAATCAATGACCCCTGCAAAGTTTACCTGCAGCTGCAACAGCGGGGCTTTTTCGTTGGGCAATACCACTTTGAGCACACCCAGAATGGCCAGCCGGGTAGGATGGGAAAACTCAATAGCCAAGCCGAACTCAACACTCACCAGCGCAGGTACCCCCCAGGTAATCTTTGCCATCAGCCCGATCATGAACTGGTCTTTCTTGACCGGAAAAATAGATTTGAGCTGTGGCAGCAGCGTATTCATGTTCGCAACAATATTCTCCGGGAACATGATGTGTTCAATCGCATCATTCTTTACTCCTTCCCGCAAAGCGTTTATGTTTACAGTCCGGTGTATACCCAGCATACCGCCCAGTCCGTTCAGGAAAAAGCCCATGCCCAGCGCAATGCCAGGGTTAAATTGCACGCTCACGATCACCAGGAGAGAGAACCCAGCTTTGCCATCAGGCATCCTGGTGTTGATGATGCCGATGGCTGCTACCTGCAAAGTGTTGCTGATGGTGAGTTCCAGTCCGCCGGCATATTCTCCCTTGATAGGATCAAGCAACAAAAAGCCACCGCCTTTTACCATGCCTGCATCAATCGAAAGACCGATGCCGCCGGGTGCTTTAAAGCCGATGTCAAGTTGCACCGGCCCCAGGTTGCCGCCATTGGAAGGAGGGAAAGAGAGCGTGGCCGACATGCCCATATTCTGCACTACAGCTACCATGGGCCCGAGGGAAGCGCGCAAGTTTGCACCGATGTTAACGGGAAACTTTCCGTCCTGCGGTTGCAGTCCGATGCTGATGCCTTCCAGCGAAACGGGTCCCAGTTGCACATGTGTGGGCAGGTTGATCTCGAGCGCGCTGCTGCCCCCGAAATACAAGCCGTGTTCGGCAGAGACACCGACCGTTAAATCAAATTGAGCTTCTAAATTGGTGGCCGGCAGGATGGCTTTTAAAAATCCATCCGCACCATCCGTGCTGATGACCACCTTGCATTGTTTTAAAGCGGCTTCTATCAAAAAATTGCCGGCTGCTTTGTTCTGTGCGGCATCCCAACCCAGCTTGGTGCCCAGTTTGGAACGGAACTCGGTTACTTCCACGCGGCTGCCGCCTGCTTTTCCGAGCAGCAGATAAGGACCTCCGCCGTTTTTCTTTTTGATAATTTCTTCCAGCAGCAATTCTCCGCCGATGGCAGACCCGTTGGGTGGAACCAGGCTGATGCCTTCTCCCGGCCTGATCAATAATTTGCTGCTGACCGGTGCTGCCAAACCGGCCTTGTAGTGGATAGCTATGTCTTCTCCCTGGATGGTTGCATCCACCTTGGGCAGGTTGCTCTTTAAGGTGATCTCCAGTCCTTTCGGCAAACTGCCGTTGGTAGGCGCAAGCTCCAGAAAAAGAAGGTCCAGTTTTGCCGGACTGCTTGCTTCATTGTACAGGGCGGGCAGGTTGATGCGCTGCAGGGTGTCCTGTAATTTCAGGAACAACTGTTTGCCATCAAAAGCGGGATCATCCCATTTGTACAGTGATTTTAGCTGTGCTGCCGGGTTGCCCAGCCAGGCCCCGATCTTTTCCGGATGGAAGCTGGCCGAAGTAAACGGAGGATTTTTGGGATCAACCGAACCGCCGTTTTCAGGATTGAGTTCCAGGATGCCTAAAAAATAAAGAAGCGGATTTAAGTACTGAACGCCGTCCAGGTAGGAAATGAGCAAATGATTAAACAAGCGCTCCGGCAGCTTGCTGATGGCTGCAGCCTGGATGCCTGCATCATGAAGATTGCTGATCGCCTGCCGGATGGATTGGATGCTATCAAACACCGTTTTGATAACCGCTATCATCTCGCCCCCTTTCTTTATTACGTCAGCGGTGTTGCCTGCTTTGATCAGGGCGAGCAGTTCGGTTGATTGATTGACCAGCGTGGTGGTAGCATTGGCAGATCCCTGCAGGGAGGGCAGTAGTCCTGCCTCCTGTTCAGCGGTTATGCCGATGCCGAGCTCAGCCAGCAGCAGCCTGGCTTTGCCGCGCTGCAGCTCTGTTTGCAGCGGCTGTAACAAGTTTGTCAGAAGGAGCGCTATTGATTCAGGTGTGCCCATCTTGATTGGGTTGGGGGTAAATAAAATAGAGGCTTGCCGGTCCTGGGTTCAGGCAAAGAGGGGTTCATTCAAGCGGGTGAGCAAACTTTCTACGGAGTTCAGGTTCTCTGCATGTGCGAGCAGTTCCAGTGTGTGCTTTTCTATAGCAGTCCTTAGTTCCCCGCTTCCCTTTTCTGTGAGTACACTGCCCATTTTAATCAGCAGCTGTTGCAGGGAAATGCCGTTCACATTATCCGGAATGACGTGTGCAGGATCCTGCGCGCTTTTTGCGATGTGGGCAGTAAAAGCAGGGCCCTGGTTGCGTTGCCAGGCTACACTCACAACGCGTTCGTGGTTGATGAGGTGCATTACTTCTGTGCGGTGTTGCGCTGCAAGCGCTGCCCATTTTTTACCGGCAGGGTGTTGCTGCAGCCGTTGTGCAAAATCATTTGGAGAAGGGGTTGAAAGAACGGTTCTGGCCGCTGCAAGAGGTGTTGAACCGGTACTGTCAGTATATTTTTCGATCTCGATTGGGTAACCTTTTTCTTCCAGTGCTTTTAGCACCACATCAATATGCGTGGCGAAGGTGGTATCCATCTTTTTGTCTTTGTTCTTATCCGGATCATCTTCTTTTTGCAGCTCAGGGTCGCCTCCCCACAAAAGCGCCACGACATTCCCTGTCTCCCTGTGCAGGACCACTGCACCCGAATCACCCTTTTCAGAAAAGGCGGGCAACAGATCGGTGGAACTGATGTATGTTTCAGCAGGATGGGGCACGATGGTGATCTGCTCCACCATATAGTCTGCATTTGTATTTGGATCAATAACGGTATAAGCAAGCGACTTGATGATCCCTGTCGTAAAGCCTGATATGCAGCCGATCTTCACGACCACATCGCCCGAAAGGGCTTTTTGTGTGCCCTTGATATGCAACTCTCTTTGCGCGGGATCTTCTTTCTTCCGCGACTGGGTGTTGCTGATGATGGGCTTGTGTTTCAGGTTTGAGTTGACGGTGGCAATGGCACAATCCGCTTTCTTGTCTTTTACGCCTTCTCCCAACAAATAACCGGTATGATTTTCCGGATAGGCACAACAACAGCAGCAGCCTTCAGAATAAAAAGGTTGGCCGACCATGGCTCCATCCGGCCGTCCATCGGCCAGCACGTGGTGGTTAGAGAGCATCACCAATTGAGCGGGATCATTTTTCAGCCGGGCAAAACAGCCCAGGGTGCCGTGCGTATTAAAGAAGCCGACCATAACGCCCGCTGTCAACGGATCTTCATCTGTATGGTGAGGCAGGTCATCTCCTCTTTTGTCGTAAACAAAATGCGGCGCCGCGTGTAAGATCTTCATGACATCGGTTTTCACACCCCGTATTTCTTTGGGCACCATCTCCTCCGGCTGCAGCTCATGCGGCTGTTTTTTTTCGTCAACCAAAACCTGAAAAACAATTTCGTCCGTAAGAGAAAAATCTACTTCTTTCAATCCGATTGCGACACTGGTAACACCCGGAATTTTTTTGAGTTCTTCCCTGACCTCCGGAAGAAGGGCCAGCAGGTGCTCGTGTATTTTTTCTCTTTCTTCTCTTGATAACATGCGAAGGGGTATTTATGAGTTGGTTAATAACAGGCTTATCACGGTAGAATAAGCAGCCCTGTTTGATGATAATAGGGAGGGATCAATTCCAGTAAACCTTTTTGTAAACCGTTGACAAAACTATCCTGGGAGGAGAGAGAAAAAAATAACCTATACAGGTGAAACCTCCTCCCCAGTTCAGGGGATAGCAGCATGCATAACAAAGCACCCTCCGTGAGATATCCCCGTTTGCGGGGATGGGCCTGCCCTGTTTCGGTCATTGTCGCGGAGGCTGAACAGCGTGAAATTTGCAACTGTTTAAAAGTGCCCTCAACCATGAAACATTACAGCGACTATATCAATTACATAACAACGCATAAATTAAAAACCATGCAAACAGCCACCATCCCGCAGCAGGATGATAAAACCGCGATCCGCCATCTGCTTGCTGAAGTCCTGAACGCCTTTAACACCGGTGAGTTTGAAAAAGCCATCGACCTGCACACCGAAGACGTGGTCCTGATGGAAACAAACATGCCCGCCGTACAGGGCAAGCAGGCCCTCCGCGATATCTTCACCCATTATTTCGCGCTGAGGAAGGAGCAACAAACCCAATCCCAACTGGACTTTGAAATCATCGAACTGGAGATCATGGGCGACCGCGCCTATGCCCGTGGAAGCGTCCGCATGACTACCACCAAGAAAAATAGCATACCCCTCACCGTTACAGGAAAATTCCTCTGCCTCTTTAAACGCCAACCCGGCGGCAGCTGGTTGCGTTCACATATTGTTTCTAACACGGATACACCAGCCGGGTTTAATTAAGATGTCTTGAACCATGATTTACAGCAGAGGGATTGGGGGATTGTGTGCGGGTGGACAGGACTACTCTTTGCTTTTGCTATGTTAGTTACTCTTTGTTATCCAGCAAGGACACCCCTATTTTTTGTCATACCCCCCGGGTGCAATCTTCACTGCACCCGGGGGGTATGACAAAGGGAAAAAGAAACAACCTGACAAAAGGAAAGAACATCCTGATCGATCCGCATGCAATCCCCCAATCCCTCCCATCCTGTAGATCAAGGTTCAGATATCTTTTGTAGATTTATTTCTTAAAGCGCCTGGCTGAAATGAAGCTACTGCTTGTCTGGTGTATTTTTTTTCTTGCATCGGCAGCTTTCTCCCAAAAGCAGCCTACCCTTTATTTTCAGCGGATCACGACACAGGATGGACTTTCCCACAATAAGATCAACTGCATTCTTGAAGACAGGCGGGGATTTATCTGGATCGGAACCGATGACGGACTGAACCGCTACGATGGCCACTATTTTGAAGTGTTCCGTCACCAGCCGGGTAACCTGGCAACCCTCTCGGGTAATATTGTTACCGGACTCCTGCAGGATGAACAAGACATACTCTGGATCACCACAGCGGATGGGGGATTGTCGCGCTACGATTATCGGCTGCCGCCCGCCCGCCAATTTAAACAGTTTAAACACGCACCCCTTGATTCGACCACGATACCGGTCAACGTGCTCAATGGCCTGGTTCAGGACAGGCAGGGTTATCTATGGCTCGCCAGCAGCGGCGAATGGGTGTTGCGGTTTGATAAAAAGACAGAACGGTTCGACCGGCCCCCGCAGGAAGGTACCCGGACCGTTTTGTCGTTAGCGCTTGATGGTGACGGTAAGATCTGGGCAGGCCGGCAGGGGGGCGGGTTGCTTAAAATTGACCCGCTGTCCTTTAGCTCGCAGGTGGATCTCCGTTATAATAACTCCTATGCAACACTTCCGCACGTAACCATCACTGCCTTGCTCAAAGATGCAGAAAACAGGATGTGGTATGGTTCCTGGGACAAAGTGCTGTACCGCTACGATCCTGTTTCCCGGCAGGAAGAAGTATTTGCAGGTGGCAAACCTTATTCTTTTCCCAACGATGAAATAGATTGCTTTGCCCTCGACCAGCAAGGCCGCATCTGGATGGGTGGCCGCTATTTTGGCCTGACGATCTATGACCCCCGCCAGGACTTATTTTATAATTACCGGCACGACAGGAGCCTGGAAGGCACGCTCGCCGACAACCGGGTGAGCTGCATCTACACAGACAGGGGAGGACTGGTATGGATCGGTACAGCAAAGGGATTGTGCGTGTACGATCCGGCCCGGCAGCAGCTGGTGCAAACCTTTGTCCCTGGCCGTACAGGTGACCTGACGATCAACGACCTGTATGAAGATGAAGCAGGCAGGATCTGGCTGGCCTGCAGCGAAGGTTTGGTGGTGTGGAATCCCGGAACAGACCATTTTGAGCATAGAAAAATTATCTACCAGGGAGAAGAGCTGCCGGTATCCCTGATTTATAAAGACCCTGACGGAACGATGTACATCGGCACCAGCTACTCCTTGTTTGTATATGACCCGCATACAAACAATTACCACATGCTGCCCAATACAGATAGGGATGTGGTGATGAAAAAGATCATCAATTCAAAAGTGGTGTCTGTGGTGCGGGATACC
This sequence comes from Williamsia sp., assembly GCA_015069695.1. GTDB lineage: Bacteria > Bacteroidota > Bacteroidia > Chitinophagales > Chitinophagaceae > JADCRZ01. Next base: position 23,548 of record JADCRZ010000039.1, on the reverse strand, counting down.
ATTGATCAACATCCTGTTCTGATTGTTTCTCCGTATGGTCATTTTCTGGCTTATTACGATCTGGTGGAAAAACGCTGGGTATCGCGTGCAGACACTTCCAGGAACATCATCAGCAGGTTCAATATCAAAGACAACCTCGTCAAAAAATTATACAAGTCTCCTAATGGCCAGCTCTGGCTCGCAAACAGCAAAGCCGGTTTGGGAAGCTGGCACCGGCAGCCGGACCCTCATATCACCTATTATGAAAATGATCCTTCTTCCCTTACATCCCTGAGCAACAACAATCTTTTTGACCTGAAAGAAGACGGGGGCAACCTCTGGGTCAGCACCTACGGAGGAGGCCTGAATTACCTCAACCGGCAAACCGGTCAGTTCACCCATATCAATGCCAGCAACAACCTGCTCGAAGGAATAGAAACAGACCAGGCCGGCAATGTATGGATCATCAGCAATGGAAATGTAGACCGCTACGACGCACATACCAGGGCATACCGCACCCTCTTGTTGCCCGACCAGGAAAAAACAGGCGGCGTGCATGGCTATTTATACAAAGACAGGGCAGGTAACCTGTATGCCACCGGTCTTAATTATTTTATCCGGTTTAAACCGGATACCATCTCGCTGCACACTGCGCAACCACGGGTATACCTAACCGATTTCAGCATTTTTAATTCCTCGTACAGCCAGTTGCTTTTTCAAAAGCAGGTAGAATTGAACTACGACCAGAATTTTTTCACCATCTCCTATGCCGCGCCCGAATTCGCCGGCAACAGGATCGAGTACCAGTTTATGCTGGAAGGGGTGGATAAAGAATGGGTGAATGCAGGAGAAAGAAATTTTGCCGGCTATTCAAATTTAAAAGCAGGCAGCTATGCTTTTAAAGTCAGGGCTTCCAATCAAAAAGGCGTGTGGAATAAGAACTATACCATTCTGCCCATCACGATCGTGCCGCCTTTCTGGCAGCGCTGGTGGTTTTACGGGCTATGTATGTTGCTGGGTGCTTCAGCCCTCTATCTGTTCTATCATTACCGGATCAATGAGCTGTTGAAACGCCAGGTGATCCGCAACCGGATTGCCCAGGACCTGCACGATAACCTGGGCTCAACCCTGAGCAGCATATCCGTGTACAGTGAGGTGGCCAAGATCTATCAGCAACAGGAGAAAGAGGACCAGCTCCGGCAAACCCTGGAAAAGATCGGTGAAACTTCCAACGACATGATCCTGGAAATGAGTGACATTGTGTGGGCCATCAATCCAAAGAACGATACGATGGCCAATATCATCCAGCGGATGGAATCGTTTGCCCGTCCCCTTCTTCAATCAAAGGAAATCCAGTTTCTCTTCCACTACGATCCGCCCGTCACCGGGCTTTTTCTGCAGATGGAAACAAGAAAAAACTTTTACCTGATCTTTAAGGAAGCGATCAACAATGCCCTGAAGTACGCAGGGGCTACGTGCATCGAAGTCAGTATCCGCAAGCACCACCAGTACCTGGAATTGACGATAAAGGACAATGGTGCGGGCTTTGATGTTTATGCAGTTCAGCATGCGGCCCCGGCTTCCCTTTCAGGTAATGGCTTGCAGAATATGCGCATGCGCGCTGCGGAAATCGGCGCTGTGTATGAATTGGAGAGCAGGCAGGGGGAAGGAACAACGGTTTTGCTGCTGGTCGTGATCGAGTAGGTCCCTCCCCTGATTCGGTGATTGCGGGAACGGCTAAAATCATTTTATTTTGTCAGCATTATGTCAGTACGCATTGCATTATTCGATGACAACCGGAATGTGCGGGAAAGCATCAGCCTCCTGCTGCAAACCGAACCGCAGTTCGAAATGGTTGGCGTCTTCAGCCATGTGCTGGATTGCATTGAAGACCTGCAAGCGTGTAAGCCCGATATTGTACTGATGGACATTGAAATGCCGGGCATGACCGGCATTGAAGCGGTGCGCCTGATCAAAAAGGAATTTCCTGCCGTACAGGTCCTGATGCAAACCGTGTTTGAAGACGATGACCGGGTATTTGATTCGATCTGTGCCGGTGCCTCCGGGTATATCTTGAAAAATCATCTCAACATCAGGCTGGTAGATGCGATCAAGGAATTGCAGTACGGCGGCTCACCCATGTCGCCCTCTATTGCCCGCAAAGTTTTGGGCAAGCTCCAGTCCCTGCCCCCGTCTGCCGGCAAAGAAGCAGTAGAAGATTACCAGCTCACACCCCGTGAAAAGGGGGTACTGTCCTGCATCGTCAACGGCCTCAGCTACAAGATGATCGCTTCCGAACTCCAAATCAGCTACGAAACCGTCCGCAGCCACGTCAAAAAAATCTACGAAAAGCTCCATGTAGCCTCGCTGACAGAGATGGTCGCGAAGGCGATCAACCAGAAGATTGTCTGAACCTTGTCTTGAACCAGGATTTACAGGATGGGAGGGATTCGGGGGATTGTGTGCGGGTGGACAGGACTACTCTTTCCATTTGCTATATTAGTTATTTTTTGTCATCCTGTAAGGGCGTTTTGAGGTTGCATTTGCAGGCTGATGCCGCGCCCTTACAGGATCTCTGCGGAGCGGAAAGTTTCTATTTAGTAAGCCGCTGGCAGATCATCGCAGCCCCCTGCCCCGCAGAGATTCCGCACGGGGCGCGTAAGCATATAGCACGTGCAACAGCAAGAAGCGCCCCGGCAGAATGACAAAGAGAAAAGTAGAACAAAAGGAAAGAGTAGTCCTGTTCACCCGCACACAATCCCCCGAATCGCAAAAATCCTGTGAATCCTGGTTCAGACAATAAATTTCTCCACTTCCTGCAATTAACTTACATTAGTATACTCCTTTACAATTACGCTAATCCGTGAACCTTGCGGGTGTGCTTGCCGGATGGATTGGTGCATGCCTGGCTTGGGTCTGTTTCTCCGACTTGTTGCTAAAGAATAGATACGATTATGAATACACGAAGGCTTACCGCTCAACTGCTGTTGTTTATCCTGCTCTTTTATACCGCTTCCTATGCTCACCCGTTGCCGGACAGGGAAATTGCCGGTACCGTGAGCGGGCAAAAAGGAGATCCGCTCACAGGTGCTTCCATTGTGATCCGCGGTACGCGGCAAGGTACGGTGACAGATGCCTCGGGTAATTTTCGGTTGCAGGTTCCGGATGGAGGAAATACGGTGCTGGAAGTGTCGCTGGTCGGCTATCAGACTGTAACAGTGCAGGTGGGAAGTCAAACCAGTCTGCAGATCGTGCTCACAGAAACCACCAGCGGGTTGAATGAAGTAGTGGTCGTGGGTTATTCTACCCAGCGAAGAAAGGAACTGACGGGCGCCGTGTCGGTGATCAACAGCAGGGATATCGCCAGCATACCGGTTGGCGGGGTGGACCAGATCATGCAGGGAAAAGCTGCCGGTGTGGCCATTACTTCTGCCACGGGTGCACCGGGTGATGCCATTGCTGTGAGGATCAGGGGTGTGGGTACTGTCAATGACAACAATCCGCTTTATGTGATCGATGGCATACCTACCAAGACCGGTATCAATGAAATATCTCCCAACGACATCGAAAGCATCAATATTTTAAAAGATGCTTCTTCTGCTGCCATCTATGGTGCGCGTGCTTCTAACGGGGTCGTGATCATTACCACTAAAAGGGGGCGGTCGGGCAAAGCAAGATTGTCGCTGAACGGATACACCGGTATCCAGACGGCTTCCAACCTGATCAAGATGGCCAATACCAGCCAGTATGTGCAGGCATACAATACAGCTGCTGCCAACGATGGGAGGGTAGCCATACCCACGGCCAGGATAGATACCCTGCCGGATGTAAACTGGTTGAAGGAAGTGCTGAAACCTGCCTCTATCAACAATGTGCAACTCAGCATCAGCGGCGGCAGCGACAATTCCAATTATATTGTTTCGGCCAATTATTACAACCAGGATGGGCTGGTCAACAATTCCTCCTTCCAGCGCGCCAATGTTCGAACGGCAGTTAATTCAACCTTGTCCAAATACCTGCGCATCGGTACCAACCTCAACTTTGCCTATGCAAAAAACCGGCAGGTGGGCACATCCGGTGATGGCTTTGGGGCAGGCAATCCGGGTGCCAGCGTCGTGCGTTATGCCTTGTTCAGAACGCCCGGCACCCCGGTGTACAACAAAGCCGGCCAGTTTGTAGACCTGCCTTCACCGCCTGATTTTTGGGGCGATGGTTTGAACCCGGTTGCTTTTGCAGATTCCTATAACCGCAACTTCAACAATTATTCCCTGCTGGGTGATGCTTTTGCAGAGATCAGTCCATTGAATAATCTGAAAATAAAAACAGATATAGGCATGAACCTGGTTTTTACAGAGTACAAACAATTCTTTAAAACCTGGGGCATCGACCGGTTTTTTAATTCACCCAACAGCCTGGCCCAGTCATCTGCGTATGCTTTAAATTATAACTGGACGAACACTGCCACGTATAATGTGAAACTGGGTGAAGCTCATACGCTGACTGTACTGGCCGGTACCGAAGTGATCAAAGACGATATAAAACAGCTCAGCGCGTCCCGTACCAATTTTGTAAACCAAACACCCAATTTCCAGTATCTAGACAACGGCATGGCCGGACAGCAAAACGGCGGCAACGAATCGCACTGGGCGCTGTTTTCCCTGTTTGCGCGGGCTGATTACAACTACGGTGATAAATACCTGCTGAACTTCAATGCACGCCGCGACGGTTCTTCCCGGCTGGCACCCGGTAAACGCTATGGAAACTTTTTTTCCGGCTCGGCGGGCTGGCGCATCGACCAGGAAAGATTTTTTCAGGATCTTGCTAAAAAGGTTTCCCTGTTCAAGCTGCGCGCCAGCCTGGGCCAGCTAGGCAACCAGGAAATCGGTAATTATTCCTACACGTCCCTTTTCGGAGGCAATTATTATTATCCCTTCGGCGGCACACCTGCACAGGGAACTTCTATCACGGCAGAAGGCAACAGCAACATCAAATGGGAAACGACGACGCAGGCCGATGTAGGACTTGACCTGGGTTTGTTCAACAACACGATCCAGCTAACGGCCGATTATTTTGTAAAGACCACCAACGATATGTTGCTGAGCATTCCGCTGCCGAGCAGTGCAGGCGGCGTGGCCGGTCCTTACCAGAATGCAGGCAAGGTGCGCAATACAGGGCTTGAGCTGCAGGTTACCTACAGGAGGCAGTTCACGCGCGATCTGCTGTTCAGCGCCACCGCCAATTATGCGACAATCCAGAACAAGGTCATTTCGCTGGCTTACAGCAACCCCATTGCAGGCGGACGGATCGACAACAATTACTACGCTACGCTTACCCGTGCCGGTTATCCCATCGGTTCATTTTACCTGCTTACCATGGAAGGCATTTTTCAAAATCCCCTGGATGTGTTTACCCATGCATACCAGGGACCCAATATCCTGCCCGGCGATGTAAAGTTCAAGGACATCAGCGGCCCGCAGGGTAAAAAAGATGGGGTGATAGATGAATACGACCGGAGCTTTGTGGGAAGTCCCATCCCTAAATTTACGTATGGCTTTACCGGCAACCTGCAGTACAAAGATTTTGACCTGAGCGTATTTCTGCAGGGTGTGTATGGCAACAGCATCTACAACCAGGTGCGCACCGATATAGAAGGATTTTACCGGTCCTTCAATATCACCGAACGCGTGGCGCTCAACAGCTGGCATGGCGCCGGCACATCCGATAGATTTCCAAGGCTGTCATGGAATGGCGCTACCAACAACAAACGGCCTTCCACACGTTTCCTGGAGAGTGGCTCTTATATGCGCATCAAGAATGTACAGCTGGGATACAATGTGCCGGGCAGGTGGTTGTCCTCTCTGGGCATTTCACAAACAAGGTTATTTGCCAGCGTGCAAAACCTGCTGACCTTTACCAATTACACCGGTCTTGATCCGGAGCAATACACAAACAACAATTCATTGGGTGATGGGGTGCGCGCCGTAGGGATCGATTGGGGTACTTATCCGGCTGCACGCACCTATACGCTGGGCCTTAACGTAAACTTTTAACCAGAATCCGGACGCTGTATGAACAGAAAAGATATTTCCATCATTGCGCTGGCTGTTTCACTGGTCTTTTTTGCCGGCTGCAAAAAAGTGCTTGACCAGCCCGTACTGGGTAGCTATGAAACCTACAATTTTTTTACCTCTGATGCAAATGCAAAAGCGGCGATCAATGCGGCTTACACGCCGCTTACCTTTACGGATGCCGCTTCCAATGCCATCTGGATACTGGGTGATGTCGCTTCTGATGATGCCATCAAGGGAGGGCTGCCCGGAGACCAGGCTGATTTTGACAACATCGATAAGTTCAACATCCTGCCTTCCAACTCCGCGGTAGAGGCTGTGTGGAGAAGATACTACGATGGTGTGTTTAAATGCAATGTGGTAACCGACGGACTGCCTGCTTCCAATACAGCCGTGTCTGAGCCGGTCAGAAAGTCGTTGCTTGCACAAGCTAAGTTCTTACGGGCTTATTATTATTTCACCCTGACTACTGCTTATGGCGATATTCCTTTGCGGCTGAAAGTGGAAACGCCCGAGGAACTGCAAAGTCCGGCCTTGCCCCAGGCGCAGATCTTTGCGCAGGTCGTAAGCGACTGCAATGCGGCGGCCATCGACCTGCCGGTGAGCTGGAGCGGGGCAGACCTTGGCCGGGTTACAAAGGGAGCAGCACTGGCCTTGCTGTCAAAAACTTATTTGTTCCAGCAGAAATGGGATTCAGCAGCCCTGGTGGCCGGGCAGGTGGAGGCTTTGAATGTGTACAGGCTCACGCCCAACTACGCTGATAATTTCCGGGCTGCTACCAAAGACAATCCGGAAGCTGTCTTTTCTGCCTGGCACGTGAGTGGTGCCAGTCCGTTCCAGGGAAACAACCTGAATCAATGGATGGCACCCCGTTCGCTGAACGGATACGGATTTTTTTATCCTACCCAAAGCCTGGTCAGCAATTTTGAAAAATCTTCTTCAGGTGTCGACGATCCGCGTTTAGACTACACCGTTGCCAGGAGCGGGCACACTTATTATGACATGGCATTTAATGCAGGATGGACCACTACGGGATATCTCACTAAAAAACAGATTCAGCCCCTTTCTGAAATTCCTGCCAACATCAAAGGCAATGGCAGCCTCAACTACGAGATCATCCGGTTTGCAGAGGTCTTGCTCACCAAGGCGGAAGCGCTTAACGAAGCAGGAAAGGGCAGTGAGGCGCTCGTGCCGCTGAATACAGTGAGAAAGCGGGCGCGGGAATCTTACCTGAACGATCAAACCCTGCCAGGATATGGAACCGTACCCGCAGGTTTGTTGCCAGACATCACCGTTACCAACCAAAGCCAGCTCCGCGACCTGATCCGCAAAGAAAGAAGGTCGGAGCTGGCGCTGGAGTTTCACCGCTTTTTTGACCTGGTCCGCTACGGAAGCGCATATGCGGTAGCTGCCCTGCAGGATCAACCCAATTTCAACTATACCGCCAACAAATACTTTCCCATTCCGCAAAGCGAACGGGATACCAACAAAAAATTAGGCAAATAATCTCCTGTAAAATTTTTCCCATGCGTTTTTTTCTCCATCCTGTTTGGCTCGTTTTGCTGCTTGCACTGGCCCTGCTGACGACCTGTAAGAAAAATGAAGCCCCGCCGGATTATAATTCGGACAAATCGAAATTAAAAGCCCTGATCGATTCTGTGACCCTTGTGTACAATGCAGCGGTGGAAGGGACCAAGCCGGGCAACTATGCAATTGGCTCAAAGCAACCCCTGAAAGCTTCAATAGACCTGGCTTTGCAGATCAATACCGGTACCATGTTTACGCAGGAAGCGGTAGACAATGCCCTTTCCAACCTGCGCCGCAGTGCGCAGGAATTTGCCAGCAGGCTGATCCAGGAGGTGTCTTTGGAAAACCTGCTGGCACAATGGAAAATGGATGGAAATGCAACCGATGCTTCGGGGCACGGGCATACCGGCCAGTTAAAAACCGGCTGGACCGGAAAAGATGCAGCCACCGCCGTAGATGGGGCTACCCTGCCCGTGGGCACGCCTGACCGGTTCAACAGGCCCAATATGGCTTACCGGTTTGAAAAAGGCGCGAACATTGAAGTGCCTTATGATGCTTCCCTGAACCCTCAAAGCTTTACCATCAGCGTCTGGCTCAGGCGGGATTCGATCCGGGATGGCAATTACATACTTTCCCTGAACCGTTGGGAAGGTTTTAAGTTCCAGCTGCAAACCAACAATTTTATGTTCCTCACTTTTAAAGTCAGCAACACGGTTTATAAGGATGTTGATAGCAACCCGGGGGTAATTCCACAGAGTGTATGGACGCATGCAGCCGTCTCGTATACAGAAGGAGCCATGAAATTCTATATAAACGGAGTGCTCGTGAAAAGCGTGAACATATCCGGTACGCCTATCACCCTGCCTTCCCCTGTTAACCTGGTTATTGGCAATCAATTGCCAAAATCGGTGTATATGCTTACCAGTGGTGATTTTCAGTATGGAGGAGAAAACTTTTTTATCGGGTCGATGGACGACCTGCGTTTTTACAACAAGGCTTTAACCGATGCAGAGGTGCTTTCAATTTTTACAATTGAAAGAAGTCTTTAACCAAACCTCCTTATTTTTGGTGCTGTAATAATCCGGCTCTCCATTTATGGGAGCGGCCTGTCGGCGCATGCTTTCTTTTTGGGACCGGAATGGTAAAACAGCTATCTACCTTGTTTAAACGAAATGCTTTAGTATGAAAAAAAGTTTCCTGATGGGCCTTGTCCTGTTGGCTACTGCCGCATCTGCACAGGTAAACAAAGCCCCTGCCTATCCCCTCGTTACGCATGATCCTTACCTGAGTATCTGGTCTTTTTCTGACAGCATCAACAACAGCACCACCCGGCACTGGACAGGGGCCGATCAATCGCTGGTTGGCTTGCTGAAGGTAGATGGCAAAACATACCGCTTTCTGGGCAAGGAAGCGAAAATATTGAACCCGGTTTTTCTATCCGGCAGTGAGCAGACCTACGATGCGCGCTATACAGAAACAGAGCCTGCCGCCAACTGGATGAGTCCTGATTTTGATGATGCGGGCTGGAAGACCGGCAAAACGCCTTTTGGCAACAATGCCGAACAGTCGCGCACCCAGTGGACAACCAACAGCCTTTGGTTCCGGAAAGCGTTCACGCCGGAAAAACTTGATTTCAACAAGCTTTATCTCAACCTGCGCCATGATGATGATGTAGAAGTATACCTGAATGGCGAAAAAATTTACAGCTGTGTAGACTGCCGGCTGCGCAAATATGAAAACTACTCGATCGATGATGCGGTAAAAAACAAAATCAAAGCAGGGAAAAATGTACTGGCCATGCATTGCATCAACCGCCGGGGTGGATCCTGGCTGGATGCAGGCCTGCTCAACGAGCCAGCGCCCAGGGAAGGCAGTAACATACTGATGGCCAGCCAGCAGTCTGTAGAAGTAAAGGCCACGCAAACCATTTACCGGCTTGCCTGCGGACCTGCGGATGTTACGCTGACCTTTACATCACCCCTGCTCATGAATGCGCTGGATGTGCTTTCCCGCCCGGTTTCCTATGTTTCTTTCCAGGTAAAATCAAATGATGGAAAGCCGCACACCGGGCAACTTTATTTTGGCGCGTCAACAGATCTGGCAGTAAACCAGCCTGGACAGCAAGTAAAAGTTGAGCGCTACAACAGCAACAACCTGTCTGTTTTAAAAGCCGGCACAGTAGAACAACCCCTGTTGAAAAAAAGGGGTGATGATCTCCGGATCGATTGGGGATATATGTATGTGGCCGTACCTCAATCAGCCAAGCCCCAGCAAAGCATTACAACTGCAGAGAACGCACTCACTGCCCTCAACACAAATGCTGGTGGCGCCACGATGGAAGGAAAAGGGTTGATGCTCAATACTGTGTTGCCGCTGGATCAGATCACGGCGAAACCGCAGGACAGGATGGTGATGATCGGGTACGATGATGGATATTCGGTCCAGTTCTTTTCACAAAATCTCCGGCCCTGGTGGAACAGTGCAGGAACAGGCAGCATCGAAAATGAATTCAACAAAGCCTTTACAGGTTACAGCAGTATACTGGCGCAATGCGAAGCTGCCAACCAGCGCATCTACAACGATGCCTTGCAGGCCGGTGGTGCGGCTTATGCCAAGCTCTGCGTGCTCACATACCGCCAGGCCATTGCTGCCCACAAGCTGGTGAAAAGTCCGGAAGGCGAGATCCTGTTCTTGTCAAAAGAAAATTTTAGCAACGGCTCTATCAATACGGTGGATGTGACCTATCCTTCGGCACCCTTGTTCCTGGCCTACAATCCTGACCTGCTCAAGGGCATGCTCAACGGCATTTTTTATTTCAGCGAAAGCGGCAAATGGCCCAAACCGTTTGCAGCCCATGACCTGGGTACTTACCCGCTGGCAAATGGACAAACCTACCGCGAAGACATGCCTGTAGAAGAATGCGGCAACATGATCATCTTAACCGCTGCGATCGCCCGCTCGGAAGGCAATGCGCAGTATGCACGCAAACACTGGAAAACACTTTCTATCTGGACCAACTATCTCAGCAAGGAAGGCTTCGACCCGGCCAACCAGCTTTGCACGGATGATTTTGCCGGTCACCTGGCCCGCAATGCAAATCTTTCCGTGAAAGCCATTGTGGGTATCGGGTGCTATGCCATGATGGCCAAAATGCTGGGAGAAAAAGACAGCGCAGCAAAATATGAAGCCATGGCCAAAGACATGGCAAACCGGTGGGCTGTGATGGCGGATGCCGGAGACCATTACGCGCTCACATTTGACAACAAAGACTCCTGGAGCCAGAAATACAACCTGGTATGGGACAAGCTGCTGAACCTGCATCTTTTTCCCAAACAGGTTTACAGCAAAGAGATCGCCTATTATCTTACCAAACAAAATACCTACGGCCTTCCGCTCGACAGCCGCAAGACCTATACAAAATCAGACTGGATAACCTGGACGGCCACCCTCACAGATTCACCGGCTGAATTTAAATCTATTACGGACCCTGTCTACAAATACTCTACAGAAACCAGTTCCCGTGTGCCTATCAGCGACTGGCACGAAACAACGAACGGCAAGCAGGTGGGCTTCCAGGCAAGGAGTGTAGTGGGGGGATATTTTATCAAAGTGCTTGACAAAAAATGGAATAAATAGCTGAAAAAAGAGTTAGAGAACAAAGAAAATTTGCATCAGAACAGTATGAACCAAACCATGCGCCTGCTTTGCTGCATGTTCCTCCTGTGTACATGGGGGTACTACCATGCAGCCGCGCAGAAAACCGCCTTTACCAATCCCCTCCTTCCTTCCGGTGCCGACCCCTGGTGTATTTACAAGGATGGATTCTATTATTACACTCATACAACCGGTAACAGGATCGATGTCTGGAAAACAAGAAACATTGCCGACCTGGCTACGTCAGAACGCAAAACGGTCTGGAAGCCACCCGCATCAGGGCCTTATTCCCACGATATCTGGGCACCTGAGATCCACTTCCTGCAGGGCAAATGGTATGTTTACTTTGCAGCCGATAGCGGTAACAACAATAGCCACCGGTTATGGGTAATCGAAAATGCATCGGCTGATCCCTTGCAGGGTGAATGGGTGATGAAGGGAAAGCTGGCGACACCGGAAGACAAATGGAGCATTGATGGTTCTGTATTCCAGTATAAAAATACTTTTTACCTGATCTGGTCGGGCTGGGAGGGGGACAAGAACGGACAGCAAAACATCTACATGGCCAGGATGAAAAATCCCTGGACGGTAGAGGGCCAGCGTGTCCGCATTTCTTACCCTACGTATGAATGGGAAAAAAACGGCCTGCTCAACAACCCGAACGATCCGCCCCAGGTGCTGGTGAATGAAGGGCCGGAAGTGCTGGAGCATGACGGGCGTTTGTTCCTGATCTACTCGGCCAGCGGGTGCTGGACAGATACCTATGAGTTGGGTATCCTTAGCTTTACCGGTACGGATATCATGGATACGGCTTCCTGGAAAAAATCGCCGGAGCCGGTGTTCAAGCAATCACCCGCAAACCGGGTGTATGCGCCCGGGCACAATTGCTTTTTTACTTCGCCGGATGGCAAGGAATACTGGATCCTGTATCATGCCAACAGCCAGCCCGGGCAAGGTTGCGGCCGCTTCCGCTCGCCCCGTGCGCAGCAGTTTTACTGGAAGAAGGACGGGACGCCTTATTTTGGCGAGCCCTTGCCCGAAGAAGTCCTGATTGAGGTACCGGCAGAAGAAAGCAGACCGGTGGTGAGCGGTGCAAGATCCGGTCCTGCAGGTCCTGTTAACAGCAAGGGGCCGTCGGGTGGAAAAAGAAAAAAGTAAAATCATTAAAAACACTTGTATGATGAAGAGGTATTTCGCTGTCATCATGTTCTTTGCCGTATTGGGAATTTCCGGCAGTTGCCTGGGCCAGGCGATCAAAGGCACTTATGCGATCAAGAACAGCAGCACCGGTATGCTATTGCGTCCCCTGGATGCCAGCAACAAAAATGCTGCGCCCCTGGTATCTTACTCACCGACCAACTGGAAATGCATGACCTGGGATTTCAGGCAGGTAGAAGACCAGACTTATTCCCTGCGCAACCTGCTAACGGGCAAAACCTTTCAACCGGCAGGCAGCGAGCCCGCAGAAGGAACCGCGCTGCAGCAACAGCCGCTGCAGGAACAGGCATCCAACCAGCAATGGGAATTTATTCCTGCAAAAGACAACAGCTTTTTGATCCGCCTCAAAGGAACCGATCTCTATATTACCCCAACAGAACAGGGCACAGTAAACAGCCAGATCATCCTTGCAAAAAAGAAACCCGGCAATCTCCAGCACTGGACGATATACGAGCAGCATCCGGTGATGTATGAATTGATCCATGCCGCTGATAAGTGTACGGGTTGATATGATACCTCCTCTTTGTCATCCTCCCTTTTTGATTCGTCATGCTATAAGGGATTCCTCCATCCTCTGTCATCCTGTAAGGGCGCAGTGAAGGTTGCACTTGCCGGCCGATGCCGCGCCCTTACAGGATCTATGTGGAGCGGGCAGTTCCTGTTTAGGAGGAAACTAGCAGATCATCGCACCATTATGCCCCGCAGAGATCCCGCACGGGGCGCATCAGCATAGCCCAGGTGCAAGAGCGAAAAGCGCCCCGGCGGAATGACAAAAATTATAATTCAAGTTGGTATTATTGTAATAAGTAATACCATACCGCTAAATTCAACTTGATGAAATGATCCTTTTAAGCTGGTCCCTGTGCATTACGGTATGTTGTATTTCTGCCCCTCTGTTATCCCTTTCCATTTATCTGTCCTGAATGGAGCGGCCGGAAATCCTTCCTTGTTGAAAAGATTGGCTTGCCCTGCATCATCGGCCCAGGCGTAGCGGACGGCTGCGGGAGTGGCTACCTCATCGGCATATACGCTTACCTTATTGCCTTCTATGCGGGCATGTGCGGGATGAAACTGCTGGTCGGTGCCCGCAATCTCAAAACCTTTTACGTCAGGGGAGCTTTGTTTTGTAACCAGTCCGCTTCCGGTTTGTGTAAACTCGATCAGGGCTTTGTTGCCGGCCGTTATCATTGATTTGTAAACAGGGCCGGTGTAAACAAGGGTTTTGTGATAGGTGTCGTGCAAGGCTACAGCAGCAAGCCGCTTGCCTACATCCTGTTTGTTTTTGGGATGGATGTCGTTGGTTTCTCCTATATCCGTTGTAACAGCCATGCCTGTATTGGGGAGAGAGAGGGTCATGGTTTGTGCTTCGCGGAGCTCGGCCCAGGTGCTGCCCCCGGCACTGGTGCCTCCTGAGGCTTTAAAGCTGGCCAGCTGTACAAAGTAGAACGGAAAATTTTCTTCGTGCCAGAGCCGGCGCCAGTCGTTGATGAGCAGGGGAAATGCCTGCCGGTACTGATAAGCGCGGCTTGCATTGCTTTCACCCTGGTACCAGATCGCCCCTTTGATGGCAAACGGGATGATCGGGTTGATCATGGCATTGTACAGAAGTGAAGGATAACTGTTAGGTCCGATGGTTGCTGCGGAGCGGCTCACAGATTCTACCTGGAAGCTCCAGCTGCCTGCCAGGGATATGGTAGTATTGCCAATTGTAATGTACAGGTCTTTGGCATCACCGTATATGCCACCGCCACCACCGGTGTCTTCTACCCGTACCGCAATTACATTCTTTCCTTCCCGCAACAAACCGGCCGGCAAGCGGTAGACCCGCTTTGTGCTGTATTCGTTTTTGGTGCTGCCTGCTTTTTGTCCGTTCACATAGCTGTCATCCGAATCATCGATGGTGCTCAGGTGAAGCTCGGCGGGCCGGCCGGCATTGGCTGCGGAGACGGCAATGGTTTTTCTCAACCAAACCACGCCATCAAAATCTTTGAGCAGCTGTTGTTCCCACAAGCCAGGCGCCTGCATCTGCGGCCAGGCATGATCGTCATACGCAGGGTCTTTCCAGGCCCGGGCCGCATTGGCGGCCGGCAGGCTACCCTGCACCTGCTTAACAAGTTGATTGACCTTTTCCGTGCGGCTGTTGGTGAGAGAATCCAGGTTCAGGCGGGGCAGCGTTGTCATAAAGTCTTTGAACAGACTACTGCCGGCCAGTCCTTCCCGGCTGATCCAAGTTTCTATATTGGTACCGCCCCAGGAAGTATGGATCAACCCGACCGGTATATGCAATTGCTGGTAGAGCTCGCGGGCAAAAAAATAACCCACTGCCGTAAAATCTTTTGCATTGGCAGGGGTAGCCGGTTTCCAGGAACCGGGATAGGTCAGGTCATCCAGGGGCGTTGCAGAAATATCTTTGGGCAGGTAAAAATGGCGGATCTGCGGAAAATCAGCTGCCTGTATTTCAGCTGCCGCATTCGTAACACCTCTTAGCGCAAACTCCATATTCGACTGGCCGGAACAAACCCATATATCTCCCAGTAGAATATTGCTAAAGCTGATCTTGTTGCTGGGTCCACTTACGGTCAGGGTATAAGGACCGCCAGCTCCTTCCTGGTTGAGCAACAGTTTCCATTTGCCGCCTGCATCTGCCGAAACCGTTTTTGTCTGTCCATGAAACTGAACGGTGACCTTTTCATTCGGATCTGCCCAGCCCCATACCGGTATGGGCCGGTCGCGCTGGAGCACCATGCTATCACCAAAAATCTTAGACACGCGGATAGTGGCCATACAGCAGCCTGTTGTTGCAAGCAGAAAAATAAGCAGGAAACATTTTTTCATATGGTGGCGTTTACTTCGATGGGTGTAAAAATAAGGGAGATAAGATTAAGAAAGCGGGTCCCCTGTTGGTCTCGCCTGCGCTGCGCGCGTGCTAGGTGTTCCAAGTCCCCGCTCAGCATGCACGTCAAACAAACGGCTTTAACAGTTACCTGGTTGTGTATCCTCTTTTAAACAGCGGAATCATACTGATAGCAAACAAAGCAGATGAAAAGATTTTCAGGACCTTGCCGGGAATGGCCAACCAACTGTCAAAATGGATGGGCAGGAAATAGACAGTCCCTTTGTGATCAGAATTCTTGCTTGTGACTGCCCAATCAATGATGAAATGCAAATCGTATTACAGCCGGGTTTATACCCCACACCCGCCTGGAAGGGAGCGGAAAGGCACACAAGAGAAAGCCCCTGTAAACGATGGCATGCATTTGGAAGCGGGAATGTATAAAATACCATCACATGCAACAAGAAGAAAGACAAGAAGACCAGTACAAGACAGACACCCAGGTACTGGGCCCCGGAGAAGATAACCGCGACCTGCGCGACAATCCCGTCTCCGATCCTGACCGCGACAAGAATACAGATCCGGCTGCCGTGTATGCGACGCTGGATAGTACCCAGCAAACGCCCGAAGAACACCGAAAAGACCAAAGCAAGGATCCACGCAAGGAAGAAGATAAGATTACAGACACGCCCTCCCGTGATGAGACCGGCCAGTATGATGACAAGGGAGAGGCTGCGCCATAACATCACCGCACAATGCGCTAAAAAGCTTTACAATCCTGCATTGTAAGGCTTTTTTTATGGATGAGCTGTTCTGCATGAAGCCTTTATGTAGCCAGGAGATGGAAGCGCCAGATTTTATCTCCTGATCTTCGCTACATTGAACAATCTTCTCTATTTTTACCCCTTATAATTTCCTACTGCAAACTTTCCTGTATGAACGATTGCATCAAGCGCCGTGATTTTATCCGCGATGTATCGCTGGTAGGCAGCAGCATGCTGCTGGCACCGGCCCTTTCACAAGCCAACAGTTTTTTCCGCGGCTCGCCTGCCAACAAAGTGGTGCTGGCTGTAATGGGTACCAACAGCCGCGGCTCCTTTCTTTCAAAAACATTTGCCCGCATGCCGGATGTAGAGATCGGCTATATCTGTGACCCGGATTCGCAGGTACTGGAGCGGAGCATTGCCGATATTGCCAAGATCACCGGCAAAAGACCGGCCGGCTTTTCTGACGTGCGCAAGTTGCTGGAGAAAAAAGACTTTGACGGCATGGCCATCTCCGCACCCGATCACTGGCATGCACCCGCCGCCATCTTGGGTTTGCAGGCAGGTAAACACATCTATGTAGAAAAGCCTTGCTGCCACAATCCCCGGGAAGGAGAGCTGCTGGTAGAGGCATCCAAAAAATACGGACCCAAAGTGCAGATGGGCAGCCAGCGGCGTTCATTCAACAACGTGAATGAAATGATCAACAAGCTGCATGGGGGCGCCATCGGGCGGGTTTATTTTGCCCGCGCCTGGTATGTCAACAACCGCAAAAGCATCGGCAAGGGCGTGACCACAGCTGTACCTGCCAATCTTGATTTTGATCTTTGGCAGGGCCCTGCTCCGCGGCGGCCCTACCACAACAATTATGTACACTACAACTGGCACTGGTTCTGGCATTGGGGAACCGGTGAAGCCCTCAACAACGGCACCCACGAACTGGATGTGGCACGCTGGGGCCTGGGGGTAGACTATCCCAACGCCGTTGTTTCTGCCGGCGGGCGTTTTCAGTTCCAGGACGATTGGGAAACACCCGATACCCAAACCATTACCTACAACTTTCCCAACAATACCGCTTGTACATGGGAAGGCCGGAGCTGCAATATCTATCCTTCTGAAGGCAGCGGCCGGGGCGTTGTATTTTATGGTGAGAGCGGAACCATCGTCTACCCGGGTGCCAATGGTTATAAAATCTATGATTACAACGGCAAGCTGGTAAGCGAAGTAAAAGACACCACCCCCTTCGATGCCTCCAATATGGTCAGTCCGACCGACCAGTTGGATGCGCTGCACCTCAAAAATTTCTGTGAAGCCATCCGCGGCAACGAACCGATCAACGCACCCATTGCGGAAGGACAAAAATCAACCCTGCTGCCCCAACTGGGTAATATTGCTTACCGGGTAGGGAGGGTGCTCAAATGTGATCCCTCTAACGGACATATCCTCGACGATAAAGAAGCGATGAAGCTCTGGAGCCGGGAATACGAAAAAGGATGGGAAGTAAAAGTGTAGACGATCAAAAACAGACCTATGCATAGACGTTTGATGGTAAAACAGCTGGTGCTTGCTACAGGCGCTTACCTGCTGTTACCAGCGTGCAGGGAAAACGAACACCGTTCATCTCTTACCCTGCACAACCTGAAAATTGAAGCAGACGAGGAAGCCCTCCTGGCTGAACTCGCTGAAACAATCCTGCCAAAGACCGATACACCCGGCGCGAAAGACATCAGCGCACACCTGTTTACCCTGGTAATGGTCGACGATTGCGTGAAAAAGGAAGACCAGCAAAAATTTATGCGGGGCTTAAAAGATTTTAGAAAGGCCGCCAAAACCAGGCTGGACAAGCCCTGGGAAGAAACTACGCCGGAGCAGCGGCATGCATTTGTGGCAGATCTGGACAAAGCCAAAAAAGATGACGGCGATCTGCATTATTTTTATTCTACCGTAAAACGATTTACGGTGCAAGCCTATACAACCTCTCAGTACTTTCTTACCAAGGTGCAGGTATATGAACTGGTACCCGGCCGCTATCATGGCTGCGTTCCACTCAAACCTGCTCCGCAAACAACGCTTTAACCAAATTTTTCTATGGGTAATAACAACCAGTTCGATGCCATTGTGATCGGCTCGGGCATCAGCGGTGGATGGGCAGCAAAAGAATTTACAGAGAAAGGTTTTAAAACGCTGGTGCTGGAAAGAGGAAGAAACGTACAGCACCTGAAAGATTATCCGACTACCAACAAATATCCCTGGGAGTTTCCGCACAGGAACCAGGTTCCGCAGGCAGACCGGGACGAAAACCCCGTGGTAAACCGCTGCTATGCTTACAAGGAAGATGCGATGCACTTTTTTGTAAAAGACAAGGAACATCCCTATGTGCAGGAAAAGCCTTTTGACTGGATCAGGGGTTACCAGGTAGGGGGCAAATCGCTGCTCTGGGCCCGGCAAACCCAGCGCTGGAGCGATTACGATTTTGAAGGACCGGCCCGGGATGGTTTTGCCGTAGACTGGCCCATCCGGTATAAAGACATGGCACCCTGGTATAGTTATGTGGAGAAATTTGCAGGCATTTCCGGTAACCGCGATGGCCTGGCTGCTTTGCCCGACGGAGAATTTTTACCGCCCTTTGAGCTGAATTGCGTAGAGACGTTCTTCCGGGGAGAAGTGGCAAAAAATTATAAGGACCGGCACGTGATCTATGCCCGTTGTGCGCACCTCTCGCACCCGCAGCCTGTTCACCTGGAGCAGGGAAGGGCACAGTGCCAGAACAGGAATCTCTGCCAGCGCGGATGCCCGTTCGGCGGGTATTTCAGCAGCAATTCATCTACCATTCCCTGGGCGCAAAAAACCGGCAACCTTACCTTGAAAACAGATGCGGTTGTAGATTCGGTCATCTACGACGATGCCAAGGGACAGGCTACCGGTGTGCGGGTGCTTGATGCCCATACAAAACAGGCCACGGAATATTTTGCGCCCGTGATCTTTGTAAATGCAGCCGCGCTCAATACCAACTTGATCCTCCTCAATTCCACCTCCAAACGGTTTCCCAATGGTTTGGGCAACGACAACGGGCTCATGGGAAAATATGTTGCTTTTCACAATTACCGCGGGCATGTTTCTGCAGAGTGTGATGGATTTGGAGATTCTATTTTTGATGGCCGTTCACCTACGAGTGCATACATCCCGCGCTTTAGAAACCTGGTGAAACAGGAAACCAATTTTCTGCGCGGCTATGCTGCCGGGTTCTCAGCAGGAAGGGGCCGCATCAACAACAACGAGGGCATCGGGCAGGAACTGAAAAACAACCTGGCCTCCACCAAGTGGGGCGGCTGGCATGTAGGCTCGCACATGATGGGAGAAACCATTCCCAAAGAAACCAGTACAGTAAGCCTGGACAGCAAAAAAGATGAATGGGGCATGCCCTTGCTCAAGATAAACATGGCCTATGATGACAATGACGAAAAGATGGTCAATGATTACCATGAGCAACTGAGCGAGATGTTTGCCAAGGCAGGCTTTAAAAATATCAAGACCAACGATTCGAAACAGGCACCGGGGCTGGACATCCATGAGATGGGCGGGGTCAGAATGGGCAAAGATCCCAAAACATCCCTGCTCAATGAATGGCACCAGCTGCATGCCTGTAAAAATGTGTTTGTCACGGATGGCGCCTGCATGACGTCCACCTCTACCCAAAATCCTTCCCTTTCTTACATGGCTTTTACCGCCAGGGCGGTTGACCATGCCGTAAAGGAATTGAAAAAAGGTAGCCTTGTCTGATTTTATTTGTTACTGTTCTTATACCATTACCAACCCGTACCGGATCTGATCCGGTACAGCTCATTGCCAATTTTGTTATGAAAAAAAATCTGCTTTTTGTCCTGCTGTTTGCAGCCTTTGCATTTGCTTCTTGTAGTCATAAACGGGAAGGGAAACCCCTGGTGCTGGTGTTTTCCAAAACAGCGGGGTTTGTACACAGTTCTATTCCCAATGGCATTGCCGCCATCCAGAAGCTGGGCCAGGAGAACGGCTTTGACGTAGATACTTCTAAAAACGCAGACGTATTCAACGACAGCACGCTGAAGAAATATTCTGCCATTGTTTTTCTGAGTACGACAGGCGATGTGCTGAATTACAGGCAGGAAGCGGCTTTCGAGCGTTACATCCAATCAGGCGGCGGCTTTGTGGGCATACATGCTGCAACAGATACAGAGTACGACTGGGGCTGGTATGGCCGGCTGGTAGGCGCTTATTTTAACGGTCATCCCAAACCTCAGCCAGCCAAATTTATCATCAAGGATAAGACAGCAGAAGCAACCAAATTTTTTACAGATACGATCTGGCAGCACACCGATGAGCTGTACAATTACAAAAAGATCAACCCCGATCTGAAAATCCTTGTTACCATCGATGAAGGTTCGTATGAAGGCGGCACCAACGGTGCATTCCATCCCATGAGCTGGTACCACGATTTTGATGGCGGCCGTGCTTTTTACACTGAAATGGGACATACTGAAGAAAGCTGGACCGAACCAAATTACCTCAAGCACCTGCTCGGCGGCATCCACTATGCCATCGCCGATAACAACGAATTGAATTATTCAAAAGCGCATACCGAACTGCCCCCGGATGAAGACCGGTTTGTAAAATCCCAACTCGCTGTCGGTGATTTTTATGAGCCCACTGAAATGACCGTCCTGCCGAACCTGGACATCCTGGTCGTGCAGCGGCGCGGTGAGGTAATGCTGTATAAGAATGAAACAAAGAAAGTAAAGCAGGTCGGCTTTTTCAACGTGTATTATAAAACCCTGCACACACCCGGCGTAAATGCAGAAGAAGGCATGCTCGGTCTTTCAAAGGATCCCGATTATGAAAAAAACCATTGGGTTTATATCTATTACAGTCCGGCTGATAGCTCTGTGAACCGCTTGTCCCGCTTTACTTTTGAGAACGATACGCTGAAGAACGCTACGGAGAAAGTGATCCTCGAAGTAAAGTCGCAGCGCGAGATCTGCTGCCATACAGGCGGCTCTATTGCCTTCGGACCAGACAAGCTTCTTTATTTGTCGGCCGGCGACAACTCCACGCCGTTTGATGAAAAGGATGCACCCTATGTAAACCATGGCTATGCACCGCTCAACGACATACCCGGCCACCAGCAGTATGACGCCAGAAGGTCAGCCGGCAATACCAACGACCTGCGGGGCAAGATCATGCGCATCCGGGTAAAGGATGACGGTAGCTATGAAATACCGGAAGGAAACCTGTTCCCCAAAGGCCAGCCGAAAACAAGGCCTGAAATTTATGTAATGGGCGACCGCAATCCTTACCGCATTTCCGTTGACCAGAAAAACAGCAATTTGTATTGGGGAGAAGTCGGTCCGGATGCCCGTGCCGACAGCATGGACACACGCGGACCCAAAGGATACGATGAGCTGAACCAGGCCAGGCATGCCGGCTTTTTTGGATGGCCCCTTTTTGTAGGCAACAACCGGCCTTACCGCCAGTACAATTACGAAACAGGACAAAGCGGTGAACCTTACAATCCTGAGCATCCTGTCAACAATTCCCGCAACAACACCGGTTTAACCGAGCTGCCGCCGGTTTCACCCGCATTTATTTATTATCCTTATGATGCCTCTCCTGATTTTCCGCAGGTAGGCACAGGAGGCCGCAATGCCATGGCCGGTCCGGTGTATTACACCGATATGTACCCGAAGGAAACCAGGCTGCCTGACTATTACAATGGCAAGCTGATCTTTTACGAATGGATCCGCGGCTGGATGAAAGCCGTGACCATGTTGCCCAATGGCGATTTCGACAAGATGGAACCCTTTGCCCCGGGCGTGAAAACAAATTCCATGATCGACATGGAAGTAGGTCCGGATGGCAGGTTGTACATGCTGGAATATGGCACCGGCTGGTTCCACAAAAACCCGGATGCAGGATTGGCGCGCCTTGATTATATTTCCGGTAACCGTCCGCCTGCCGTGAGCGCAGTACAGGTAAACCGGACATCGGGTGTGCTGCCTTTTGCGATCAAGGCATCGGTAGAAGCCAAAGACCCGGAACACGATAACGTCAAATATATTTGGGACCTGGGCAACGGCGTGAAAAAAGAAACAACGGCTCCCGAGCTGGATTACACGTATACCACCGTGGGCGATTACAAGATCACGGTAGAAGCAAAGGACGACAAAGGAGCAGCTGCCACCAGTGCCGCCGTAAACGTATATGCAGGCAATGAGATGCCGCAGGTAAACGTCAGCTTGACAGGCGGCAACAAATCATTCTACCTGCCGGGCAAACCCCTGCGTTATGCCGTAACGGTACAAGACCCCAGCGATACGGCCAAGATCGATCCCGCCAATTTATTTGTGTCTACAGAGTATGTGGAAGGATATGACCGGGCTGCTTCTACGATGGGCCACCAGCAAGGCGTTGCCACGATCAGCGGAAAAAATCTGATCCAGACGCTTGATTGTAAAGGATGCCACAAAGAAAATGAAAAATCGATCGGGCCGGCTTATGTGCAGGTAGGACAGAAATACCAGAAAGATCCCAATGCCATGAGTTACCTCACCGAGAAAGTGATCAAAGGCGGCTCGGGTGTTTGGGGTGAGAATGCGATGCCGGCACATCCATCTATTCCGCAGGAAGACCTGCAGAAGATTATTTCCTGGGTGTTGTCGTTGGGCAATACATCCGCACAGAAAAAATCAATGGCTCCATCCGGAACCTATGTGCCTGTGGCCAATGAGAAGCCTACCAGTACCCTTGTACTCACCGCCAGCTATACCGACAAAGGAGGCAACAACAGCAAAGCCCTTACCGGTACCAATGCCGTTTCCATGCACAGCAACAGCTTTGCGGTCAGTGGCCGCGACAAGGTGAAAGATCTCAAGGGATTCCGTTACAATGGCAATAACCTGGCTGTGCCCCGGGAAGCCGGCTGGTTTGCTTCCGACAGCCTGGACTTCACAGATGTAAATTCCGTCCTTATCACCAGCGGCTGGCCGCGCGCACCCAAAACAGGCTTCGATTTTGAAGCAAGGCTCGATGCGCCGGACGGCAAACTGCTGGGCAAAGGCAGCATGCCAGTGCCGGGTAAAGACACCAAGTCAGGTACAGCACGCATCCCGCTGCAACCCATTGCAGATGGAAGGTTTCACAAAATTTATTTCCAATACAAACCCCAACAAACCGATTCAACGCTGCAGGCTAACATCAGCATGATCGGGTTTAATGCGAAGTAAACTGAACCATGATTTACAGGATTACAGGGATCCGGGGATTGTGTGAGGGTGAATAGGGACTCTTTGCTTTTGTCATACTTGTTTGATTTGTCAGTCCGCCGGGGCGCATCTTGCTGTTGCACGTGCTGTATGCTTGCGCGCCCCGTGCGGAATCTCTGCGGAGCAGGGGGCTGCGATGATCGGCTAACGTCTTACAAAACAGAACCTCTCCGCTCCGCAGAGATCCTGTAAGGGCGCAGCATCAGCCTG
>JADCRZ010000038.1 GCA_015069695.1 Williamsia sp. | reverse complement strand
TATAATCCGTGGATCCGTGTAATCCTGGTTCAAGACAAAAAAGTGATCGCAAAGAGAGGATGGAGAATGTAAAGAGAGGCCCGAATATAGAATGTCAAAGACGTATCCCCTCCGAGGAGGGGTAGGGGTGGGTCTACGATGCATGCCATACCAGCTAATTTAATTTGGTATAATCCCCGGAATACGATTAAGTTAATACGCATTCATTGGAACCTCATAATACTGGCAAAGGTAGAAGAGGATGCAACAGGTCTTCTCCTTAATCTAGTACACGCCTCTTATTGTACCATCTGTGAGTTTGACGAAGTATAGCTTGCGGTTTTCGTAATAATCCAGGGTGAAGGTTTGGTTGTTGAGGACGGGTTGGATGTCGAAGTCGGAGAAGACGCGGTATTTTTTTTCGCCGACGGCAGCGGTAGTGGCGCCGGTTCCGTTGTCGAGGAGCATCTTCGCGAAACGCATGAGGCATTCGAAGCCGCGGAATACCATGTCGGTAGGGCGGGAATAGAGGTTGTTTTTAAAGTAGTTGATGATAGAAGTACTGGCCTTGTCGGTTTTGGCATTGTAGAAAGGCGTGGTGTAAAAGATCTCCAGCCCTTTATAATCTCTTTTTTCAAAATCCTTGATGCCGTCCCACGTAGGCATGCCCATTACCTGCACAGGATAATCTTTGTTGAGGACTGCCAGGTTCATGCACAGCTGTTTTGCAAATTGTTCATCCAAACTGCCGGCAACGCACATGGTTACCCGGTTGCTGTCCAGGTAAGGGATCAACTGTTTGGTTGTAAAATTTGCATTCAGGGTTACGTATTTGGGTTTTAAAAAAACAGAAGCCGAATTGCGTTCGATGTCTGTAAAGTAACTGAGGAGCCTGTCTTCCATATCGCCTTTCTTTGTAAATACTACAATCGGCGTGGTAGAATAGGTTTTCTGCAGAAACTTGTGGATGGCCATAATATGGGTGCGCAAGGTGGAATTCAGGATGACCAGGGAGGCGTTGTCTGTAATGCCGTAATTATTGGGAAGATTGGAGTTGATAAAGAGGATGTTTTTTTTCTTGGCAATATCAGCCAGCTGCGTCAGTTCATCTTTGGTTACCTGCCCGATGATCAATTCCACCCCTTCAAAATCAGCTGAGCGGATCACATTGGATACTGAAGTGGCGGACGAGCGGGTATCGTATACGCTGATGTCGATAGCGGCCGCTGTTTTGTTCAGCGAATCGGCGGCCAGCTGGATGCCTTCATAAAACTCCAGCCCGGGGTTTAAAAATTTAGGAAATGTTTTTCCATACTGATACTCATTGGATCGGTCGAAAGCCGAATCAAGATAAAGAGGTACGAAAACAGCAATTTTATGATGCTTTAGAGGCAGACCGGTTTGCGAAAAAAGGGGAGAAAAAATTACCAGCAATACAAATGAGAAAATGAATTTTTTCATGTTATCTGCAACTATATAAAAGTAAAGAGGTTATTCCCATTCGATGGTTGCAGGAGGTTTGCTGCTGATGTCGTACACAACGCGGTTGATTCCTTTTACATTGTTTATAATCAGGTTAGAAACTCCTGCCAGGAATTCATAAGATAATCGGGCCCAATCAGCTGTCATCCCATCAACGGACGTAACTGCCCGCAATGCAACAGTAAATTCATAGGTCCGCTCGTCACCCATCACACCTACACTTTTTACAGGCAGTAAGATGGCACCAGCCTGCCAAACGGTTGCATACAGTTGCTGGTCTTTCAGGGCCTGGATATACAGGTAGTCTGCTTGTTGCAATAACCGTACCTTTTCAGCGTCTACCTCGCCCAATATTCTGATGGCGAGTCCGGGCCCCGGAAAAGGATGCCGTTCCAGCAGTTCATCGGGTATGCCCAGCTCCCTGCCCACCCGCCTGACCTCATCTTTGAACAGGAGACGCAACGGTTCTACCAGTTCCATCTTCATGGTTTCAGGCAGGCCTCCTACGTTGTGGTGCGATTTGATGGTAACGGAAGGTCCGTGCACCGAAGTGCTTTCGATCACATCGGGATAAATGGTTCCCTGGCCCAGCAGTTCTATATCCGTGATCTTATCTGCTTCTTCCTGAAACACTTCGATAAACGAACGCCCGATGGCCTTGCGTTTTGCTTCCGGGTCGGTTTGGTGTTTCAATGCATTGTAGAAAAGGTCTTTTGCATCTATCCCTCTTACATGCAAGCCTATACGCTCGTACGTATCAAGCACTTGTTCAAATTCGCCTTTGCGCAGCAGGCCATTGTCAATAAAAATTCCCACTAGCTGCTCTCCGACTGCCCTGTTGATCAGGGTGGCAGCAACTGTACTGTCTACGCCTCCGCTGAGCGCCATGATCACTTTTCGTTTGCCGATCCGTTTTCTCAGGGATTCAACGGTATCGGTGATAAAGTGGGCGGGCGTCCAGTCGAGCGAGCATCCGCAGATATTGACCAGAAAATTCTTGATGATCTTTTTTCCTTCTATGGAATGATAGACTTCCGGGTGAAACTGCAGGCCATAGAGCGGGCGCCCTGTGGCTTGAAATGCGGCTACCGGGATGCTTTCTGTGGTACCAAGCAATTCAAAGCCCTGGGGCAGTTCTTTGATGGTATCGCTGTGGCTCATCCATACCTGCGAGCAGGCAGCTACCTGCTCCAGCAGCGCATTTTCTTTTACAATGTCCAGCTGTGCGCGGCCGTACTCCCGCTTGTCGCTTTTTTCGACCCGGCCGCCGAAAAGCTTGGCCGTGAGCTGGGCGCCATAGCATATACCCAGTACCGGTACCGCAGGATTCCAGGCAGCTATATCAATGTTGGGCGCCTGAGGTTCATTCACGGAAAACGGTGAACCGGACAGGATGATGCCTTTCAGGTTCTCGGTGTCAAAAGCAGTATGATAAGGAACGATCTCGCAAAAAACGTTTGCTTCCCGTACAGTTCTGGCAATCAGCTGCGTGTATTGGGAGCCAAAATCAAGAATCAGGATTTTCTCGGTCATAGCGCTGCGAAGGTAAGAAAAGCAAAGCTGTTGGCTGTCCACTTTTGGGTTTTTAAAAGCTTGCGTTGTTCTTGTTTTTTATGAAATTTGTCCCAAACAACCATTATGAGAAAATCCATTCTATTCGTACCGCTCTTTTTAGGTGCGTTTTCTTCCTGCATGTTTTCCGGTGGAAAGCGCGTTAAAGGAAACGGACAAATTACCAAGGAACAACGCACGGTATCCGATTTTGACAAAGTAGAAGCCCACGGGAATATAGATGTGTATGTTATTCAGGGTGATCTCAAGCCGGTGGAGATTGAAGGTGATCAAAACCTGTTGTCCTATATTGAACTGCAGCAAACCGGCAGCAGACTGGTTGTCCGCAACAGGAATGGCTATAACCTGGATCCGTCCAGTGATATGAAGATATATGTTACCTCTCCCCGGTTCGAAGAAATTGAAGTATCCGGTGCCTGCGATATTATATCAGAAGCAAAGATCAAGAACGACCGCAACTTACGCCTCAGCACCAGCGGCGCCGGTGATATCCGCATGGATATAGATGCACCGAAAATTGAAGCCAAGGTAAGCGGCGCAGGAAAGGTGAACCTGAAAGGCGAAACCAAAGATTTTGATCTGGACCTCACCGGTGCCGGCAGCGCCCGTTGTTATGACCTGCTGTCTGAAAATACAAAGGTTGATATTTCAGGCGCCGGCAGTGCAGAAGTGTATGCCAGCGTAAAACTGGATGCCGAGGTAAGTGGTGCCGGCAGCGTGAAGTACAAAGGAAATGCAAAATCAGTCCAGCAACGCGTAAGCGGCGCAGGGAGCGTATCGAAAACCGACTAAGCATGAGTTTACAAGTTCTGATCCCGAATATTTTTTACAGCGATGTACAGGTAGGACTCCATCTTTTTGTTGAAGGTATGGGGTTCGAGATTGTTTACAGCGATATCGAAGGTGAGCAGCCTTTTTATGTGGTGAAGCGCGATGGCGTAAAGGTTTACCTGGTAGAAGATGCTGATTTTGCCATGAGGGACCGGCCCGAGCTGCGGATCGAGACGGATGATATTGAAAGCATCTACAACGAAATCAGCGATCGTCATCCGGAGCTGTTGCATCCCAACCTGCCGGAAGTAACGGTGCGGGAGTGGGGCGCCAAAGAATTTGCCCTGGTGGATGAATCGCATGTGTGCATCGTGTTTGTGCAATGGGTAAGCTCATAAGCTGTCTGCGATTATAGATCAACCCATCTTACCCTGATCCAGATGTCTTTGTTTCTGCCCTTGTCGTCTGTACAGGAAATTTTTACCGGGCCTTCCTCGGGCATGAAAAACTGTTTTGTGCCGGCAGGAGTTGCTTTGTAAAACCGGTTGTTGATATACCAGTAAATTTTGCTGACATCACTGCCCGCCTGGCATACCAGCTGCAGCGGCTCCGGATCCTTTTTGCTGATAAGGTATTCGGCGTCTTTTGAAGGAAAAAGGATGGTTGGGGCTCCTTCCTTAAAAATCTTATCA
Organism: Williamsia sp.; assembly: GCA_015069695.1. GTDB lineage: Bacteria > Bacteroidota > Bacteroidia > Chitinophagales > Chitinophagaceae > JADCRZ01. Next base: position 53,175 of record JADCRZ010000038.1, on the reverse strand, counting down.
CATCCGGGATCGTGCGGCGGGATCTTTTGATAGGGAATCCTGTTTTCCGCGAAATAAGTCTGCATTTCAGGAGATACAATGGTATATAGCTTTTTTTTGTACCCCCGTTCCGGCTGGCAGTTGCGGCAGTAAGAAATTTTTTCATCTTCCGACACAAGGATTTCCTGCTCCCTGCTGCAGGGCTTGCTGGATGAAACCAGGGGGATAAAATAGTCTGTTTGCAGCCGCGTACAATGCTCCGAAGGCAACAAGCCGGTTTCCGAACAGACGGTGCGTATGCTGCAGCCGGCGGGCTGCTGGAACCATTCCAGGTCGCTGTCGTAATCAATTGTATTAAAGATCTTGAAAAGCAGGGGCGTTGCCGTACCTGCACCACTCAGCTCGGCCACACCTGCACCCGAGAAATTCCCTACCCAGATGCCTACCGTAAAATTGTTATTATAGCCAATGCTCCACGCGTCCCGTTTGCCGTAAGAGGTGCCTGTCTTCCAGGCGATCTTGGGCATGTGTTCAGTACTTTGCCAGTTGAGCGGAAAATCAGGCCTGTTAAGCTTTGACAGCGTTTCATTGATCATGTACGCAGCTGCCGGACTCATTACCTGCACCTTTCTGTGAGCGGGTTCGCTCAGCAGGTAAGCAGGTTGTATATATGTGCCATTGTGGGCAAACAAAGCGTACAAGCCTGTGAGTTCTTCCAGGCTGGCGCCACATCCCCCCAGGATCATGGAAAGGCCCAGCTTTGATCCATCCTTTTTCACCTGTTCAAAATTGCAGGAAGCGAGCCGGGCTACCATCTTCTCCACTCCCAATTGCCGCAAAGATTTGACAGCGGGAATATTCAGTGAATGCTCGAGCGCGTACTCCATTGTAACATACCCGGAAAATTTTCTGTCGTAGTTTTCCGGTGCATAACCGTCATACACAACCGGTAGATCGGTCAGCACCATCTTGGGGGTCATCAGCCCCTCGTCGATGCAAAGCCCGTACAGCAGGGGTTTGAGCGTGCTGCCTGGTTGCCGGATGGCAGCAGCACCATTTACCTGCCCGCCATCTGTTGTATCCCGGAAATCAGCCGATCCCACGTAGCCGACCACCTGCCCGGTTTTGTTGTTGATCACCACCGCAGCTGCATTCTTGATCCCCTGGTAACGGATGCTCCGGACATAATCGCCTACCAGCTTTTCGATCGTAAGCTGGGTGTTCAAATTGATGGTGGTACGGATAACAGGCTGCCCCCTTTTCTTCAGTTTATATGATAAGTGGGGGAGGAGCTGCGGAACAGCGCCCCGGGTGGCAATTAAGGGCTCCTGCAGGGCATCCTGGATTTCTTTCTGGGTAAATAATTGATCGGCAGCAAATTTTCTGAGCCAGCGGTTTCTTTCACGTACAATCAGCTCATTGTGTTTTCCAATAACGAGAGAAGAAGGGCGGTTAGGGATAACCGAAAGAGCTGTGATTTCTGCCAATGACAAGTGATCAGGTGATTTTTTAAAATACAGCCAGGAAGCGGCTTTTACGCCTTCTATATTGCTGCCGTAAGGTAGCAGGTTCATGTACAGCGTGAGGATCTCATCTTTGGAATAATGGAGTTCAAGCTGCACGGCCCGGAAGACCTCTGCGAGTTTGTTGAGATAATTTCTTTTCTTGGGCTCTAGGGCCCGCGCAACTTGCATGGTGATGGTAGAAGCGCCCGATACGCGTTTCATCCGGAACAGGTTTCTTGCAAAAGCTTTTGCAATGGCGAACGGATTAAAACCGGGATGCGAATAAAAATACCGGTCTTCTTTTTCAATGATTGTTTTGCGCAGCAGCGGGGAGATCTCCTCCAGTTCTGTTTTCATGCGCCATTTCTGGTCTGGCGTCAGGTAGGCATGCAGCAATTCACCCCTGTTGTCGGTGACGATTGTCGCATATTCAATCTTGTCAGGGAGGGGGAAAAAGAAATTGAGAAGTCCGAACAGCAGTACGCAACCTGCTGCTGTAAACAATAATTTTTTAAGAAATGAGACAAGTTTAGCTTTTGTTTTCATGCACGGCCCGTCAAATGGGAAGGAGGTGTGTTGTAAAAATACAAATTCCTTTTTGAGGTGAATTATAGTTTGTTTTTTTATGTGTTTTGGTATGAGAGGTGCAGGTAACAGGCCAAAAGAAAAATTTGGAGTCGCTCTGTTTTTATCCTACATTTATGTTGATCCGTCCCTTCTATCATATACGTTGTCAGCAGGCATATCATCCCGATTCTAATTTAATGTTACTCCCGGATTTGTTCCTTTAGCTGCTTCACAATTTGTTTGCTGAAACATACGACTCTACATCACTGTTCGTCTTGGAACAAGGTTCACAGACCGGATATGTTTCTCTCGCACATGGCAGAACATAAGCGTGTTTTAGTTTGATGCAAAAATGCAGCACCCCGCGTGCTGAAAAGATCCATTATTCTCTGAATGCATGCGATGATGTGATGGTGCAAAAAGCAGCCATAGTTGCTTGCCGTGCCATGGTGTCAAGCTTATTTATCTGTTGTAACCCCAAAATACACCTCTATGATCCCCTCATTTACCAAATTCTGCTATCGCGTACTTATTAAATCTTTTCTTTTGTTTCTTTTGCTGGACAGCAGCCCCTTGTTCGCTGTCTGCGGCAATACTGTTACGGTCAACATTCCTTCTCTCAGAACCCTGCCTGCCTTGCTGACCGTAGCCGGTGCACAAGGTACCCCGGTTTATACCCAGTGGGTAAACCTGCATCTTGGCCATAGCCGGTTCAAGCTGGATTTCACCTGATTCGGAGCGGGCATGGTGGCGGTCATGTCATGCAGTGTGGTGAGAACTTTAAAGATTTTGAAGAATTAACCGGATGCCAAACAACCCAATGCAAATCAGTGGTCTTGTATTTTCTCCTCTCTAACACACAGGACCGCTGGTTTGCTTTCCAAGCACGCCAGCATAGTTTTTTTGAGGCAAGCATGCAATCGCCGCGATCCATCGCCATCATACTTGTTTTTGCCCTTGCGCTTTTGTCAGGTAAAAAAGCAGATGGATCAGCATGATGGATTTGCAGGAACCGATCGCCCGTACTACAAGTAAATTTTATTCAGGTGAACAGCGTATGGAATGGATTTTACAGTGCCTTGCCTGCTCGTTACCAGGAAGGGGCAAAGAAATATCCCCTGCTGATCTGGATACATGGCAACGGTCAGGTAGGTAATGGGCGTGCAGACTTGCCGAGGGTGACCGCCAGTGATCCGAACTGCCGGGAAGGTGGCCTCAATATGTACGAGTGGATGTTGCAGTATCACAGGTGATAAGATCATACCCGGCTTGTGTTGCAATAGTTATAAAAATTATATAAAAAGAATATGATGAACAGAAATTTTAACAGGGAAGGACAAACGAAGTTCATGGATACCCAGCACCTTTTTACACGGCTGGGCTGGCTTGTCCTGTTCACAATGTCCGCAAACCTATCAGCGCATGCACAAATAAACCGGTCTTCTATGGATGGGTTTGAGATCATCAGCCGGACACCGATGGCGGAAAAGGCAAATACGCTGGGTGTAACGGCCGGCAATGCCCCTGCCACATTCAGGATGGCAGATAAAAACGGCAAGGTGCAGTACAGCATCGTTTCCAATGGAGACGGTGGTATATCCGTGGATGCGCTGAGTTATATCGAGTATGCCCAAAAAGCAAACCGGTATGTAGTGTATGGCGATAGTTCCCGGGTGCATGTGGTGTCAAAAGCCTATGTGAATTTTTATACAGGTGATGGAAAACTCCTCAAAGCCCTCGGATTGATAGCTACCTGGCCTTTCACGGCAGCCTTGTCTGAGAGCGGCTTTTTTGCGATTGCCGGCAACAAAAATCCGGCAGGCACTGCCCCTTCTATGGCTTTGTCGCTGTATGATGCGAATGGCAACAAGCAATGGGAGGCTTCCCTGCCCAATGAAATTCCTACACGGGTTTTTATCGCAGAAGACGGCATGTACACGGCCGTTGCTTTGTTTGATTCCGACAAGCGGACCGGTTCGGTGCGCTACTATAACAACAAAGGCGCGCTGGTTTTTACAGACAGGGAACACAGTTCTGCTTCAGGCATCGAATTCCTCCCTTCGGGCAAAGCAGTCCTGGCAGTCGGAAACGGCTGGTTCCTGTACGATCTCTCTGGGGGCTACAAACTGCTGGCATCGGGCAAGCTGCCGGGAAACACCGTTGGAAAATACCCTGTTTCAGCCCATCCTTCCCGCAACCTGTTCCTGATTCTGACAACCAGCGGTTCTCCTACCAATACAGGCTACCGCCTGCAGGCATTTGACAGCAACAAAGGAACGCTGCTGGCAGACGGCAGTTTTGAAGGAGAGCCCAGCTGGCAACCTTTCCGGCTGGCTGAAGTGGCAGCGGACGGAAACATACGCCTCATTACTTCGCGCGAAGTAATCCAACTAAAAATGAAATAACTGCTAACCCCTAAAACTTACCATATGGCGCGCTATATATACCCGCTCCTCCCTCTTTTTATCATGTCATTGCTGGCTGGCACAACGCTGCAAGCACAACTACGCCTGCAGACAGCTTATCCCAACATCGGCGGAAACAGCGTGGAAGTAAAATGGGCCGCTGTTCCAGGGGCGCAGGAATATGAGTACAGGCGGAAAGAAAACAACGGAGCGTATTCAGCCTGGATCAGCGCAGGGCTCAATACAACCGTCAATGACGGCATGCTCACGGCCGCCAGCACCTACACGTACCAGGTACGCGTGAAAGTGGGCGGTGTGATAACCGATACATCCAACGAAAAAAAGACAGGATTTACACGCACCTGGCCTGTGCGAAAAGCCGGCGACTGTACAACGGAAAGCGTAGAACTTTTGCATGGGTTTGGGCAGCCGATCGGTGGCTTTGCGTCTGCACCCACAGAATATTTTCATGAGGGAATTGACATACAGGGCGAATCTGCCGTAAACAATGAATGTGTAAAAGCACCCATGGGTGCCATCGTATTGTATCATGGCGGAGCTGGTTCCAACATAGCCGTCAACCTGCAGGTAAACCTGAACGGTACCACGCGGTATATCCAGTTCAACCACCTGAAAAGCCTGAATGCCTCGCTGGTTGACGGAGAAACAGTGGCGCCCGGCGATTCATTGGGACTGATAGCCGATGGCATCTGGAGCACGCTTACTTCGCATACCCATTGCCATTTCTGGAGCACCTACGCCGATTTGTTTGGAACCGCTATCAATCCCTTCAATATATGGGATAACAACACTTACCGCGATCCGCAGGGTAACAACCCGCAGGTGATCAATACAAATGGCGATGAGGATTCGCTGCGGTTCAGAAAAACACCGGGCAGCAGCGATTATTTTCCCGCCAACGGCAAAGTGCACAACGGAGTCGACATTGTAGTGGAAGCGGTTGACAAGGAATCATCCGATGCTCCCTGGCAGGTGCCCAAGATCGTTGGATATTTTATTCAACGGCAGGAAAATACCAATTGGGTGGATGCGGTAAAAACAACTGCTTCTCCCTATGTGCTGGTGGACAATAACATTTACTATCAATCCAGCTCCAGCTCCGGTAATCCCGCTGTCGTTAACACGATCATTGATTTCAGAAATGCCCTGCGAAGCATGCCCCCCGCTACTCCCAAACCGGGGTACGATTTTGAGCAGTGGTTCACGTATATCGTGACCAACACAAAGGGTACCACCGGTGCTGCGGCCGACCTCGACAGCAACCAGCATTGGGCAACAGATGCCAGAAAAACGGTAGCCGAAGACAATGGCTTTAAGACCGGCTACGACAAGGCAAGAGCAGTTGATGAAGCAAAATTTCCGGACGGAAAATACAGGATAAATATCCGCCTGGAAGATTTCGTGAACAAAGCACCTGATTTCCAGCGCGAGATCATGGTAGATAATTTCCGGCCCTACGCAAAAAAAGTAGAGATCAAATCTGGCAAGCTCAACTACAAAGCTGAGTGGGAATGGGATGCAGCAGCAGGCAAACTGACGCTGAAAGACAATGTAGATACCAACAAGGCGGCAGGAAAAATTACCATCCGCATCACCGCCAGTGAACCGATGAAGGACATGAGCATCGAAATTCCTACCCTGTCTTTCTCAAAGAATTCAACTACACCGGTTGCCAATACGGAGGGTAAAACCTGGGAGTTTGAAGTGCCTGCGGCCAACCTGAACGGCGCCAAGGAAGGACCGCATAAAATTCTGATCGATGGGCATGATATTGCCGGTAATGCCCTGCAGGGCTTTGTTTCCAAAGGGGATAAAACCGATGCCGATCTGCAGAAGCGGCTGCTTGATTCAACCTGGAAACCTGCCAATGCTCCCGTAAAAGATACCATTCATGCCTTCAAGGTAGAAACAAAAGTAGACATCGAATTTGTGATCGATGACACCGGAAGCATGGGTGAGGAAATAGATGGAGTAAAGAACAGCATCCTGCAAATCCTTGCCCTGCCCATCTTTGCCGTTGATACACTTCCTTACAAGTTCCAGCTTACTACGTTTAAAGACAATGTGACCACCAGGGCTTCCACGTTTGACCTGAATGTGATCAAGAACCAGGTGTCGGCTTTGTTTGCAGGAGGGGGAGGGGACTGTCCGGAAGCTTCGGTAGAAGCCATTGATGCGATTAAAGATTCTGTAAAGAGGGGCGGCATTGTTTTCCTCGCAACGGATGCTTCACCGCATGCAGGACTGGATTATGCCGGCGTGGCGGCTGCTTTGAATGCAAGGGGAATCAGTTTGTCTGTGATCCTGTCTGGCGATTGCAGCGGATCGTTCCTGGCCGCTGCCGCAGGTTCCGGTAATCAAACCAGTACCGATGCCATTCCTTATTCAGATAATCACGATAGGGGAACAACCGGTACTGCGCCGGCTCCCGGACTGACCAACCTGTCTCCCAATCCTACTGCCATTGAAGCGTTCTCCTTCCTGGCGCAGGAAACGGGGGGATTGTTTGCCTTTGTTCCTGAGATAAATAAATTTGACCGTACTGAGGCCGATATTGCCCGATATGTAAATATTGCCTTTAACCTGATCCTGGGTGCACTGGTTCCTGCCATATCCAATGTAGAACCCGGCAGCGGTCCGGTAGGCGGAACCCTGGCGCTGACCATCACAGGTGCCAGAACCAGCTTCAATGCAACCACCACCATTTCTTTTGGCGATACGGGCATTGTAGTGAAAGAATTAAAGGTGCTTTCACCCACCCAGCTTCAGTCAACAGTTGCTATTGGTACTGCAGTTCCGCTGGGCTTCAAAGACATAAAAACCAGCACAGAACTGGGCGGTGGCAACATCGATACGGCGAGCGGTAAAGGCTTGCTCCAGGTTACAGCGGCTCCTACCGCACCCACCATCCTTAGCATTTCACCCACTTCCGGTGGGCAAGGCAGAACCCTTCCGGTGAAGGTAACGGGCATCAACACGCATTTCACCAATGCCTCTGTGTTGTCCATTGGCAGCGGTATTGCGGTCTTGAACAGCACCGCTTTAAGCAGCACTGAACTGCAGGCAACCATCCGGATCGATTCTACTGCTGTGATTGGCTTCCGGGATGTGCGGGTGACAACCGGATCTGAAATCGCGACGGAAAATGTGACCGGACCTTTCCTGGTTACTGCACCGATCACGGATACATCCGCTTGTAATCTTTCTGCCCTGACTGCCGGTCCAGACCGAACTGTCAACTTGTTCTATGCCGACTCATCCTGTGTTGTACTGTCGGTAAGCGGCTTCGACAGCGCCCTGCTGGCTGGTTATAAGATTACCTGGAGCACAGGTGATACGACCCCGGCTATTCGCGTTTGTCCGGATGCCGCAAAGCTGTATACGGTTACGGTGGTGAACGGAAGCTGCATTTTCAAGGATACAGTCGCCGTACAGGTTATCCGCTGCCCCAGGAATATTGTGGTCAAAGCCTCTTCCTGCACAGAGAAAGCCACTATCAGCTGGACTGAACCAGGAGATACCTACCCGGCTTCTTTCAGCGCGCCCAAGGCCCTCGATCCAGGCGCAGGCAACTTTGCTTATGTTGGTTCTTACGATGGCCATGGTTATTACAGGTCAGCAAACACTTACCTGTGGCCGGTGGCAAGAGACCTGTCCGGTTACCTGGGTGGTGCGGGTGTGAATGGCCACCTGGCTACCATCACCAGTGCCGGTGAAAACAATTTCATTCATCATTATATCAGCTCGGCCCATATTTCTCCCTGGATCGGCTTGTTTAGTGCCGGCAGGCTGGGCCGCTTCCGCTGGGTAGGCGGTGAAGCCCTTTCTTATACCAACTGGGCAGCGGGCGAGCCAAACAACTATGGCGGAACACCCGGCAACGTTGTAGAGCCCTATGTTCAGATCTATGAAAACGGAACCTGGAATGATGCTTCAAGTGTGGGACTGCCGTTCCTGCTTGAGTTTGAAAAACCATTGATCCGCTACAAACAGATCTCGGGTCCCAAGAACGGATCGGCGCAAAAGCCTGGTGTATACCTGGTTTGCTACGAAAGAACCAACCTGATCACAGACCAGAAAGATACCTGCTGTTTCTCCGTTACCGTCACCTGTGGTCCGGTATCTACCGGCGCATGTCCGAAAGACACGGTGATCTATGCAGCTTCCTGCACAGAAAAGACCCTCATCAAATGGAACGAGCCTGTGGATACGTTCCCTGCCACCTACCGTGCACCGGTGGAAATTGATCCGGGCAGCGGCAGCCATACGTTCATCGGTTCACTGGATGGACATGGATATTACAGATCGATGGATACTTACCTGTGGCCTGTGGCAAGGGATGTTGCCCGGCTGGTAGGCGGGGCAGGCGTGAACGGCCACCTGGTTACCATTGCGAGCGCAGCAGAGAATGATTTTATCTACAATTATCTGAAAACTGCCCATATCGCACCCTGGATCGGTTTGTTCAATACCGGCAGGGCAGGCCGTTTCCGCTGGGTAGGTGGAGAAGACCTGGATTACACCAATTGGGCACCCGGTGAGCCAAACAACTATGGCGGTACGCCTGATAACATCGTTGAACCTTATGTACGGATCTACGACAACGGAACCTGGAATGATGAATCCAATATCAATCTGCCCTTTATCACCGAGTTTGAAAAACCGCTGATCAGGTACAGGCAGATCTCGGGTCCGAAGAACGGATCGGAACAAAAGCCGGGCGTGTACATCATCTGTTATGAAAAGACCAACCTCATCACAGATGAAAAAGACACGTGCTGTTTCTCAATCACCGTGACCTGCAATCCTTCGCTGGCGGAAGAAGTAGAAGCACCACTGGGAGACAGGACAGCGCAAGGCAAGGCTGTTCAGGAAGCAGGAGGACTGGGCTTGCAGGCCCGTGTGCGTCCCAATCCCAGCAGTACACAATTCACCATTGACATAACAGGCAATGGCAAAGAACGGGTCAGCCTGCAGGCATGGGATGTACTGGGAAGGGTTGTTGAAAAGCGGGATGGCCTGCTGTTGTACCAGCCGGTGCGGATCGGGGAAAACTACAAGCCGGGCATTTATTTCGTTCAGCTTACCCAGGGCACAAAGAAGGTGATGCTGAAAATGGTGAAGCAGTCGAAGTAGATTTTGTAAAATCAATCATATCAAGGTGGCACAAACGGGTGCCACCTTTTTTTTGCCTGCAGCCGACAGAAGTTGGAAAACCGCTTGCGCATGAAGGAGAACGTAGTTGATCAAATGCAGGTTCAGATAAAAAAAAATCTTACATTCAGCCCTACATTTACCCCTTCTATGCGTATCAAACTCCTGCTCGCCGGGTTGCTTGCCGTACTTTTTATTTCCTGCAACCGCAGCACTGTTACCCTCGATTATACCAATGCAAAAGACGAAGTGCCGCCCCTGGGCAACCTGAGTTTTCATTTCAGCAATGCGCTGGTACCCGATTCGCTGCTCAACAACTGGGACTCCACCGAGTATGTCAGTTTCTCACCCGCCATACCTGGCCGGTTTCGGTGGGAGCATCCGGACGAGCTGGTGTTTTCGCCTTCACGCCCCCTGCCGCCCGCTACTTCCTTCCAAGCCACCGTGAACGACGATGTGCTTGACCACAGCAAGTACGGCCGCATCAAAAGCGGCGATAAGATCCAGTTCAGAACGCCCGACCTGAAACTGGAAAACAGCAATTTTCTTTGGGTGCTGCTTGATGAAGGATCCAAAAAGATCGCACCGCAGGTTGATCTTTATTTTAATTATCCGGTTGATCCCAATGCCCTCAAAGACAAGCTGGAGATAGCCGTAGAAGGCAAACGGGCTGATTTTACCCTGTTGACACTCTCAGCCGATAACAAGCAGTCGGTCCGTTTGCTCAACATTGCGGCTGAAGACAAATCTTATTCCGTCAATGTATCCATCGGCAAAGGATTGACACCCCAGGGTGGCAACAACAGCACCACCGATGCTATTACGCAACAATCCTATATTGCTTCTCCCTTCGAACTGCATGTCAACGACATTTCTTCCGAGCATGATGGTACGGTCGGAACGGTAGAAGTAAAGACCAGTCAGCAGATAGCGGATGCCAGCTTGTCTTCTTATATCGCTTTTGAACCGGCGGTCAAATTTTCTACCCAGTTAACCGATGACGGATTTTTGATCACCAGCGAAAATTTTGACGCATCAAAAAGTTACCGCCTGGTAATCAACAAGGGATTAAAAGGCAAGCTGGGCGGGGTTTTGCGCGAATCATACGACAATAGCCTGGCTTTTGGCGAGCTAGAGCCGGCTATCCGCTTTGCCAACAACAAGGCGGTGTACCTGGCCGCGCAGGGGGAGAAAAACATTGAAGTAAAGATCACCAATGTGCCCAAAGTAAAGGTGGTGGTATCAAAGATCTATGAGAACAACTTGGTTGCCATCCAACGCAACGGATATTATCCCAAAGAAACGAAGCGGAGCAAAGAAGAACAGGAAGAAGAATATTATGATGCGGACGAACCCACCGCCGGAGATGTGATTTATGAAAAGGAACTGGACACCCGCTCGCTGCCGCAATCAGGTAACAACCGCCTGTTTCACTTCAGCATAGCCGATCAGCTGCCTGATTTTAAAGGCATCTATCACATCATGATCCGCTCCATGGAAACTTATTGGGTGCGAGACAGCCGGTTTATTTCTGTGTCGGACCTGGGATTGATTGCAAAGGAAGGAAAGGAAAAGATGATCGTATTTGCCAATTCGATCAAAACAGCCGAACCCCGGAATGGTGTGAACATCCTGGTATATGGAAACAACAACCAGTTGCTGGGTATGGGTCCCACCAACGCGGAAGGATTGGCGGAGATCCAGTTTACGCGCAAGGAATTTGCCGGCTTCCGCCCGGCCATGATCATCGCAAAAACAGCGGATGATTTTAATTACCTGCCGTTCTCATCTACGGCCATCGCTACTTCGCGTTTTGAGGTAGGTGGAAAGACCGGCAACAGCACCGGGTTGGATGCTTTTATCTATGGTGAACGGGATATTTACCGGCCTGGTGAACAGGTCAATTTTTCGGTGGTGCTGCGCGACCGGCAATGGAAAGCACCGGGCGAACTGCCGCTCAAGATGAAATTTTTGCTGCCCAATGGAAAAGAGCTGAAAAACTTCCGCAAAAACCTCAATGAACAAGGCGCAGCAGAGGGCAATGTTCAGCTCAGTCCCTCCGCCATTACCGGCAACTATTCCCTGGAAGTGTATACCTCCAATGATGTGCTGCTGGGAACCAAATCTTTTCAGATCGAAGAATTTGTTCCTGACCGGATCAAGGTCACCGCCACGCTCAACAAACCTTTTCTTCGCCCCGGCGATGCCACCCAGCTACAGATCAGTGCCATCAACTTTTTTGGTCCGCCTGCTGCCAACCGCAATTACGAAACAGAGATCCAGATCAAACAAAAACCGTTTTATCCAAAAAATTACAACCGCTATACCTTTGAATTGGCCAACCAGAACACGTTTTTTGACAAGATCGTAAACGAAGGCAAAACAGATGAAAACGGCCAGGCTGCGGAACAATATGTGGTACCTGCTACATACAGCAACATGGGATTGCTGCAAGCCAGCTTTTTTGCGACTGTATTTGATGAAACCGGCCGGCCGGTAAGCCGCCGTGCTTCTGCAGACATCATCACCCAAAACATCTTTCTGGGTTTGGGATGGGATAGATACGGCTATTACCCCCTGCACCAGGCTGCCCGCTTTCCCCTGCTGGCAGTGGACCGCAATGAAGCCCTGGTGAACGGCACAAAGGCGCAGGTAAAAGTGATCAAGCATGAATACAGGACCGTGTTGTCAAAAAGCGGCAGCTACTTCAACTATCAATCCCAAAAACAGGACAAGATCGTTGCAGACAACATCGTGACCATCAGCGGAGAAAACACTTCCTTTCCTTTTGTACCGGCAACACCCGGCGAATACGAGATCAGGTTGTCCTTGCCTGGTGTGAACAGTTATGTAAGCCGGTCTTTTTACAGCTATGGAAGCTGGGGTGGTGATAACAGCTCTTTTGAAGTCAATACAGATGGCAATATCGACATCAGGGTAGACAAGGCTTCTTACCAGGCGGGCGAAGCTGCCAAGGTCCTGTTCTCAACCCCGTTCAGCGGAAAGATGCTGGTAACACTTGAAACAGACCGGGTCGTCTCACACCAATATATAAACGTAGATAAACGGTCAGCCACACTTGATCTGAAACTGACGGGCGAACACGTTCCCAATGTGTACATCACAGCAACCCTGATCAAACCACATGGCATATCAGATATACCGCTGACAGTAGCACACGGGTTTCAATCTGTAACAGTAGAGGAACCCAGCCGCAAGATGGGTGTGGAGATCATGGCGCAAAAAACAGTCCGCTCCAAAACACACCAGCGCGTAACGGTGAAAGCAGCTGCAGGCAGCTATGTTACCCTGGCTGCAGTAGACAATGGCGTATTGCAGGTGACCGATTACAAAACCCCCGATCCATACGGCTATTTCTATGCAAAGAGAGCATTGGAAGTAAAAGGATATGATCTATACCCGCTGCTGTTCCCGGAAATCAAAGCGCGTTTAAGCAGCACCGGTGGCGATGCTGACCTGGAAATGAGCAAGCGGACCAACCCCATGCCCAACAAGCGGATCAAGATTGTTTCCTACTGGAGCGGCATTGTACAGGCGGGCGGCAGCGGACAAGCCAGTTTCGAGTTTGATGTGCCTGCATTTAGCGGACAGATACGCCTGATGGCCGTTGCTTACAAAAACGAAAGCTTTGGATCAGCAGAAACTGCAATGACGGTAGCCGATCCTATTATTCTAAGCACAGCGCTGCCCAGGTTTTTAAGTCCTTCAGACACCATCAATGTACCTGTAACGGTTTCCAATACAACCACGCGCAGCAGCAGCGCAGTGGCCACCATTCGCCTGAGTGGTCCGCTATCTGTTGTAGGAAATAACAAGACCACGGTTAACCTGCCTGCAAACAGCGAAGGCCGGGCCTTGTTCAGGGTCGTAGCAGCACCGGCGACCGGCACCGGAAAAGTAGCAGTGGAAGTACAGGGAATGGGAGAGAAGTTTACCAGCGAAACAGAGATCAGTATACGTCCGGCCTCTACCTTACAAAAGCTGACTGGCAGTGGTTCGCTGGCCGGTAACAGTTCAGGCAGGATAGCCATTGGCCTGAATGATTTTATGCCGGCGAGCATGGACTATAGTTTAACGGTGAGCCGTTCACCTGCCGTAGAGGTAGCAGGTTTGTTGAAATACCTGGTGCAATATCCCTATGGTTGTACCGAACAGGTAATCTCGTCCGCTTTTCCCCAGTTGTATTTCGGCGAAATGGCAGAACTGATCCGGGCCGGCCGTGAAAACAGCACGAATGCCAATTACAATATTCAGGAAGCTATCCGCAAGATAAAAATGCGCCAGCTGTACAATGGCGCCATCCTGTTGTGGGACGATGAAAAAACAGAGAACTGGTGGGCATCCGTTTATGCAGCGCAGTTCCTCCTCGAAGCGCAGAAAGCAGGCTATGATGTGGACGCCTCCCTGCTGGATCCCCTGCTGGGTTATATCAATAACAGGCTCAAAACAAAATTGACGATCTCTTACTATTACAATGGTAACCAGGTAAAAAAGATCGCACCCAAAGAAATTGCTTACAGCTTATATGTACTGGCTATGGCATCCCGGCCTAATATCAGTGTCATGAACTATTACAAAGCCAATCCGCAGTTGCTTAGCCTGGACAGCCGCTATATGCTCTCTGCGGCCTTTGCAACGGCGGGCGACCGGACCAAGTTCAGGGAATTGCTGCCCACTTCTTTCAGCGGTGAAGAATCTGTTCCGCAAAGCGGCGGCAGTTTTTACTCGGCTATCCGCGATGAGGCCGTAGCACTGAACGTACTGATCGATGTAGATCCGACCAATGCGCAAATTCCGGTCATGGCGCGCCAGGTGATCAACAAACTCAAGCAACGCAGCTGGTACAGCACCCAGGAAAGTGCTTTCAGCTTTCTGGCGATCGGCAAGATGGCCCGTTCCGCCAATAAATCCACCGTTACGGCTGATATAAAAGTCAATGGCAAATCTGTCAGCCGGTTTGATGGAAAACCGGTTTTATTGCGTGCAAAAGAACTGGGAGGTACCAATGTAGAGATTGCCACAAAAGGAGAGGGGCAGCTTTATTACTGGTGGCAAAGCGAAGGCATCAGCGCGAGCGGCAGCTACAAGGAGGAGGACAATTACATCCAGGTGCGCCGCAAATTTTTTGACCGTTTAGGCACCCCGGTCAGCGGCAACAGCTTTCCGCAAAACAGTCTTGTGATCGTGCAGGTCATCATCAACAAATCATACTCAGGTACAGTGGAAAATGTGGCTATTACTGATCTGTTGCCAGCAGGGTTTGAAATTGAGAACCCACGCACAAAGGAGATCCCGGGTATGGACTGGATCAAGGACGCCGATACGCCCACGCAACTGGATGTGAGGGATGACCGGATCAATCTGTTTGTTGACCTGACCCGTGCGCGGCAGGTGTACTATTATGCAGTAAGGGCCATATCGCCCGGTGTTTTCAGGATGGGACCGGTAAGCGCGGATGCCTTGTACAACGGCGAATATCATTCATACAATGGGGCAGGGACCATCCAGGTCAGGGAATAAAAAAAGCAGCAAGTCCGTTTTATCGTACTTACCGCTTGTGCAGCGCAAAGCGCTGTTCTACAGGTTCAAGGTTTAAGGGTTAACAAGAGCATTAACCTTTGTAAACATAAGAAGAAAGAGGACATTCTGAAAAAAGCCGTTGCGGTAATTTGGGGCGGTAAGATATTTATTTAACGCCCTTTAAGTACAACCGCGTAGGCCCTTTTACTCTACCCTGTATATTGGGTAACGCAGGTAGTCCGGCTCGATGTAAGGCGTGTTTTCAAACACAAAATCAAGCTGCGCACGGGCACTTTTGGCAAAGCTGCTGTCGGACTGTCTTCTTTGCTCCAGCTTTTGTTTTACATCCGGGTGCGACTGGAGCCAGGCAGCTGCTTCGTCTTCAAACATGTAGTTGCTGTATCCTTCTTTTTGTTGCAGGATGGCATCAAAAAAGTTCCAGGCAAAGTAAGAGTCGGGCCCGCGGGCTTCCAGCACTTCCATCAAAAAGCGGTTGGCGGATTGATTGAGAGAAACCCAGTAGTCCCCCTTGCGGAATAGCATTTTTTGTTTGGTACTGGTCGTTTTTACATCGCTGTTGAGGTGATGCATTTCAAACGGGCGGGGTGCCGCTTTGTAATCCTGGATACGTGTAACCTGTACTTCGATGAGGGTGTCACGGGTAAGCGTGCGCATGGCCACCCTATTGATCTTCAGCAGGTCGATTACTTTCCACCAGCCTTGAGGGATGATATAAGCTACCGGTTTTTGCACAAGGACGGATGGTTTGTAGTAGTTGTACAACTTCACTGTCTTTTCGTAGGGCTTGGTTCTGTCGTAGTACAACCTGGGCAGGCCCGAAACGCCACTGGGTTTTCTACCGGCAGTATAGCCTTTGAAAACGATCTCTTTCCATTGGCTTCTGTCGAGCTCCCAGGAGATGGGGAACTGGGACTGGCCCAGCGCCTGTGCAATGGCCTGGCTGCGCAGCGACTGAATGGTTTCCGCATTTTTTGAAGCAAACTGGCAAAAAGACTCCATCAGCACATAGTTCGATTTTACGCGCTGGTCATAGGGTTTGAGCATATGGGTTTCTACCGTAAACCCGAATGTATGCCAGAGGGTGGCATAGCCGCTGGAGTAGCGCGGCGCGTCAAAGAACTCAGGCCAGCCGTTGTCGGGCGTATCACCGAAAAAGTTTACATAGGGAACTAAGTCGTAGCCCCGTTCTTTCATGGAGGCATAGAGGGCGGGTTCCATTTCTTTGTTCAGGTATTCGCCCATGGCGCCGCCCAGTTTGTTGTGCTGGGAGGAGATCAGCGTCATGACGTGCTGGTAATCCGCTCCGTCGCTTACGTGGTTATCGATAAAAATATCCGGATCAACCGTGTGAAAAATCTCCGCAAAGGAGCGGGCCTCCTTTGAGTCGCATTTGATAAAGTCGCGGTTGAGGTCAAGGTTTTGGGAGTTGCCCCGGAAGCCAAATTCCTCCGGACCGTTCTGGTCGACGCGGTAAAAAGGGCTCCGGTTCAGGCAGCCGCCGATGTTGTAAACAGGGATAACGGCCAGCGCAACATTGTCGGGAATCTTTTTCGCACCCGTCACCAGATCGCGCAGCAGGAGCATGCTGGCATCGATGCCATCCGGTTCACCGGGGTGGATGCCGTTGTTGATGAGGATCACTGTTTTTTTCTGCCGGTGCCAGGCCGCCGGATCAAACTTGCCATCATTGGAAAACAAAACCAGGTGCAGCGGAAACCCGGCATCCGAAGGGCCCATGGTTTTCAGCAGGAGTTTACCGGAAGCTTTGTCGAGCTGCTGGTAAAAATCGACGATGTCGCGGTAAGGAGGCGTTTTGGTGCCCCCGCTTTTTTCAAAAAGGGTCTCAAACTTTTGCGCCTGTGCACCGGAAAACAGCCCGCAAAGCAGGACAATAAGCAGTTTTTTCATAGAGCCCAAATTAGGGTAAATGTCTGAACCTTGATTTACAGGATGGGAGGTATTCTCAGGACGATAGTGGTTCAGACAAAAGCACCCGCAAGCTGATCGAACCACCAACGTCCTGAGAATACCTCCCATCCTGTAAATCAAGGTTCAAGACAAAAAAACCTGCTGGCCAATTGCCAGCAGGTCTTAATATCATGAAAATATTCTGCTAAAATGAACTATGCTTCCGGAGCAGGAGTTGGTGCTACTGCTGGGGCAGCGGGAGCGAGACCGGTTGATTTTTTTGCCAGCTTGCTTTTCAGGTTGGCAGCTTTGTTTTTGTGGATCACGCCGCGTTTTGCCAGCTTATCGATCATAGATATAACTGAAGGAAGTTGTTGGTCGAAAGCAGCTTTTTCTGTGTTTTCTTTTAAATCGCGGATTGCGTTGCGG
The DNA here is from genome assembly GCA_015069695.1 of Williamsia sp. Taxonomy (GTDB): domain Bacteria; phylum Bacteroidota; class Bacteroidia; order Chitinophagales; family Chitinophagaceae; genus JADCRZ01. The sequence continues at coordinate 35,645 of JADCRZ010000038.1, read as the reverse complement.
GTTGTTTTTCCATAATAGCGGTTGCGTTCCCTGCGTTTACTTACCTGCCGCACATCCTTTTTGGTAGCCTTGTGATTTGCCATGCCTGAAATTTTTGGAGTGCAAATGTATTCATTAATTGTCAACTCGCAAAACTTTTTCTGGCCCCGTCTAAATCGGTTTGTGCAGAAAATCCTGTAGGTTTGCAGGAGGGTTCAAAGCCTGATTTGGTTGTCTTGTCGAAGACGATCATTTAGCCTATTTTGCCACACAGCCTTATTGCAAAGGATGATTCTTTTGAGTAGCGGTTGTTTCTTAAACAATCAGAAACAGTTAACCAGATGAAAGACTTCTCGTACATTACGAATTCCTCCCCGTCTTTTATAGAAAGTATGTACCAGGATTATGTAAAAGATCCCGGTAATGTGGACCCGGAGTTCAGGAAATTTTTTGAAGGGTTTGATTTTGCCGTTTCACACCACAAAGGGGCCAACGGAACTACGAACGGTGTAGCAGCAGAAGCACAAAAAAATGGTCAACAAAAAGCTGCCATCCCGCAAGCTGAGCCCGCCGCCAAACCGGCTGAACAAATCGACTGGAAGCGGGAAATCAGTGCCTACCGGCTTATTCTGGGCTACCGCAACAAAGGACACCTGCTGGCAAAAACCAACCCGATCCGTCCGCGCAAAGACCGCGGCGCCAACCTCGATCTTGGCTTTTTTGGCTTCACCGAAGAGGATCTCGACAAACAATTCCACGCCGGTAACTTAATCAAGATCGGTACTACCTCCCTGCGCAATATCCTGCAGCACATGCAGCAATCTTACACAGGTACGGTAGGCATCGAATTTAAATACATCAGCAACCAGGAAAAGGTCGACTTCCTGACCAATGAAATCGAAAACAATTTTACCGCGCCCATATCGATTGAAAAAAAGCGCCGCATCCTGGACAAGCTGAACATGGGTGTTGCATTTGAAAAGTTTTTGCATACCAAATACGTAGGCCAAAAACGCTTTTCACTGGAAGGCGGTGAAACAACCATCCCGGCCCTGGATGCCATCATCAATACAGCCGCCGACGACGGCGTTCAGGAAGTGGTGATCGGCATGGCCCACCGCGGAAGGCTGAACATCCTGGCCAATATCATGGGCAAAACCTATGAGCAGATCTTTAACGAATTTGAAGGCACCGCCACACCCGACCAAACCATGGGCAGCGGCGACGTAAAATACCACCTGGGCTTCCGCGCAGAACACGCCACACCCGACGGAAAGACCGTGAACCTGCAGCTTTGCCCGAACCCTTCGCACCTGGAAGCTGTTGATCCGGTTGTGATCGGTTTTGCCCGCTCAAAAGCTGATGTGATCTACGAAAGCGATTATGATCATATCCTGCCTATCCTGATCCATGGTGATGCGTCGGTAGCCGGACAAGGCATTGTATACGAAGTAGCCCAGATGAGCGGATTGAAAGGTTATTACACCGGTGGTACCATCCATTTTGTGATCAACAACCAGATCGGGTTCACTACTGATTTTGATGATGCCCGTACTTCTGATTACTGTACCAGCCTGGGTGCAGCTATTCAGGCGCCAGTATTTCACGTAAATGGAGACGATGCAGAAGCTGTGGTAAAATGCGTGGAGATCGCCACCCGTTATCGCCAGCGGTTTAACAGCGATGTTTACATCGACATGGTCTGCTACCGCAAACACGGCCACAACGAAGGCGACGATCCCAAGTACACCCAACCCAAGCTTTATGCGCTGATCGACAAACATCCCAATCCGCGGGAGATATATTCCAAGCAGCTCATTGCCAACGGTTCTATCGATGCGGAGCTGGCGATGGAAATGGAAAAGCAATTCTGGGCCCAACTGCAGGAGCGGTTGGATGATGTAAAGCAAAATCCCCTCCCGTATACTTACCAAAAATCGGAACTGTGGTGGAAAGACATGCGGCGGGCCGTTGCTGCTGATTTTGATGAATCGCCTGTGACTGCTGTCAGCGAAGAAGATTTCAAGAAGGTATTTGATGCCATGATGAGCTGGCCAAAAGAATTGCAGCCCCTGCGCAAAATAGAAAAGCTGTTGCAGGACAAGGTCAAGCTCTTTAACGAGGAAGGAAAGGTAGACTGGGCAACCGGCGAGTTGATGGCTTATGGAAGTTTGCTCCGGAACGGGTTTGATGTACGCATGAGCGGACAAGACGTTATACGGGGTACCTTCTCTCATCGCCATGCCGTGATCCGCGACGAAAATACTGACCAGAGCTATAACCGCCTGAGCAATGTGCCGGATGCCAAGGGAAAGTTCATGATATATAATTCCCTCCTCAGTGAATACGGGGTTTTGGGATTTGAATACGGCTATTCGATTGCCAACCCCAATGCGCTGGTTTTGTGGGAAGCGCAATTCGGTGATTTCAGCAACGGGGCACAAACCATGATCGACCAGTTTATTGCTGCGGCTGAAACCAAATGGCAGCGGATGAGCGGGCTCGTTATGCTGCTGCCGCACGGTTATGAAGGACAAGGGCCTGAACATAGCAGCGGCCGGATGGAGCGCTTTTTACAAATGTGCGCAGAGCTGAATATCGTAGTGACCAACATCACCACAGCTTCTAATTTCTTTCACGCGATGAGAAGACAATTGGCATGGCCTTTCAGAAAGCCCCTTGTCAATTTCTCTCCCAAAGCCAATCTCCGCCATCCCGGCAGCTATTCACCCAAAGAAGAATTTACAAAAGGCCGGTTCAATGAACTGCTGGATGATCCGTTTGCTGATGCAGGCAACGTGAAAAAAGTTCTTTTCTGCTCAGGTAAAATTTATTTTGATCTTGCAGAACGCCAGCAAAAAGAAAATCGCAAGGACGTAGCACTGGTGCGGATGGAACAGCTTTATCCGATCCCGATCAAAAAACTGACAGCACTCTACAACAAATACAACAAAGCGACCTGGTTCTGGGTACAGGAAGAACCGCTGAACATGGGCGCCGCTTCTTTTTTGCAAATGAACCTCAAGAGCCTGAACTTTGGCGTGATCAGCCGCCAGCCCAGTGCTTCAACAGCATCGGGTTATATGAAAGTGCACAAGCAGGAGCAGGAAGAAATTGTACAAACGGCATTTAGCATTTAATTTTCATCGCAGCGAACCCTCTTTGCGGGAAACAGCAAAACCAACTAGATATCTGGTAGAAAAACAAACAACCTTATGATCGATATAAAAGTTCCTACAGTAGGCGAATCCATCAGCGAAGTGACGCTGGTAAAATGGCTGAAAAAAGATGGTGATTACGTTCAACGTGATGAGGTGATTGCGGAACTGGAAAGCGAAAAAGCAACCTTTGAAGTCAACGCCGAAAAAGCCGGCGTATTGAAAACCACAGGAAAGGAAGGTGACACCTTGAAGATCGGTGACCTGCTGGCTACGATCGATGAAACGGCAGCCAAACAGGAAACGGCGGGTGCACCTGCAGCTGAAAAGCCGGCCACCGCTGAAGCACAGGCAGCTGCTCCCGGTATTTCTCCCGGAGAATTGCCCCAGACACCCAAACCCGGTGCGAATGCACAGGAATCAAAACCTTTTGTGGAAGTGCCTCCTTCCGTTTCTGCTGCACAGGATGTAAAAGCTTCTCCTGTTGCCGCAGCAATGCTGGCTGACAAGAAACTGGATCCCAAATCGGTGCCTGCTTCTGGCTCAAACGGAAAGATCCTGAAAAGCGATGTGCTGGAGGTACTCAACAATCCAGGCAGAACACCCGGCAAACCTTTATTTGGACGGGAAGCCAAGCGTGAGCGCATGAGCAACCTGCGCAAAACCGTATCGCGCCGCCTGGTGGAGGCCAAGAATACAACGGCCATGCTGACCACCTTTAATGAGGTTGATATGAGCCGCATCATGGAGCTCCGGACCAAAAACAAGGATGCGTTCAACAAAAAGCATGGAGTGAACCTGGGCTTTATGAGCTTTTTTACCAAGGCCGTTTGCTTTGCCCTGCAGGAATGGCCTGCTGTGAACGCCTATATCGATGGCGATGAAATTATTTACCACGATTACTGTGATATTTCCATTGCTGTATCGGCACCCAAGGGCCTGGTGGTGCCGGTGATCCGCAATGCAGAAAGCCTGAGCATGGCTGAAATTGAAAAGAAAGTTGTAGAGCTGGCCACCAAAGCCCGCGAAAACAAGCTGAGCATGGAAGAAATGCAGGGTGGCACGTTTACCATTACCAATGGCGGCGTGTTTGGTTCCCTGATGAGCACACCGATCATCAATATACCCCAGTCTGCTATCCTGGGCATGCACAAGATCCAGGAAAGACCGATCGCGGTAAACGGACAGGTCGTGATCCGCCCCATGATGTACCTTGCCGTGAGCTACGACCACCGCATCATTGATGGCCGCGAATCCGTCAGCTTCCTGGTAAAAGTAAAAGAACTGCTGGAAAATCCTGAACAGCTTCTTTTTGGAAAAGATCCTGCAAAAGCCCTGCTGGAACTGTAACCAGCAGGGATCTTTTTTAGAGGGATTAGCCTTATCATGAGCCGATTCTATACGTACCTGAATACTGCCGTCAAGATCGTTCATCAGTATGCAGGTGATATACCCTTGAGCAGTTGGCTGAAAGATTTTTACCGCCAGCGCAAACAGATGGGTTCAAAAGACAGGAAGCAGGTGTCTGAACTGGTCTACAGCTACTACCGGCTGGGCAATTCCCTGCCAGCTTACCCGGCCGAAGACAGGATGCTGGCCGGTTTATTTCTGTGTCAGCAAACACCCCGGGAGCTTCTTCACTATTTAAAACGGGAATGGGATGAAGCAATCGGATTGCCCTTGGCTGAAAAGCAAACCCTGCTGAAACAAAAGCATCCTGAATTTAGACCCGCAACCATTTTCCCGTATCAGCAAGAGCTAAGCGCCGGAATTGACCCGGAACTTTTCAATCAATCCTTTCTCTATCAACCCGACCTGTTCCTGCGCATCAGGCCCGGACATGAAAAAGCCGTGCTAACTAAGCTGCAAGGGACGGGTATTTCCTACCAACACCTGAACCCCGCCTGCATTGCGCTGCCCAACACCACAAAAATCGACCAGCTGTTTGAGCCTGACCAGGAGGTCGTGATCCAGGATTACAATTCGCAGCAGACCGGCCAGTTTTTCTTTGGTGCGCATCCGCCTCCATCACCGGTTGTATGGGACTGCTGTGCTGCCAGCGGCGGAAAATCTATCATGGCCTTTGATGCAAACCCCTCCATCCGCCTGACTGTTTCCGACATCCGTCCCTCTATCCTCCATAACCTGCGCCAGCGTTTTGAAAGGGCGGGCATTCTCAATTACGGATCCCTGCTCACCGATCTTTCCATTCCCCATCCCCACCTGCCCAGTGCCGAAGCCGATCTAATCATTGCCGATGCACCCTGCTCCGGCTCCGGCACCTGGGCCAGAACACCGGAGCAACTCTACTTTTTCCAACCAGAAAAAATCCTGGCCTACCAGGAACTCCAAAAAAAGATCGTCCATGCCGCTGCGAAGAAGCTGAAAAAAGGAGGGAGAATGGTCTACATTACCTGCTCGGTTTTCCGGAAAGAGAATGAGGAAGTGGTGGCATATATGCAAGAACAACTGGGCTTGCAGGTAGAAACCGCGCTCGTATTAAAGGGCTACGATATGCGGGCCGATTCTATGTTTGCTGCGGTGTTGTCGGAGCCATGGTTCAAGACAGACTAATTATGCCCAACCATCCTTAACCTGATTCCATATCCCTCTTTATATCCGTTGGGAAATGTGCTGTTGCGGGGCTGGAAGACCCAGTGGAGAAAGTCTTTGTAGACCAGGCCGATGCCTTTGCCATATGTTTCTATTGCGTAGTTGCGTTCGCTGTAGGAGTCTTTGTTGTTGACGCTGCCCAGGGTTTCGTTGCGTTGTTCGATGGTGACTGTTTGGGGTACAGGGGTGGTGCCGGTAGTGGTGAACGGACTATCGACCCTTTTGTAGGTATAATCCCAGTCGAACAAAAAACGGACATCAGAATCGATTGAATAGGTGTCGATGTAAGAATTGCCCTTCCAGCTGAAGTTTTCGCGCAGGGGGAACTTTAGTTTCTGGAAGCGCATGTTGTTTTCAATTACTTCCAGGGTTTCTCTTGATGCCACAACCATATAGGTGGAACTGGGGTTCCAGTCGGCTTCGCTGGTGCTGGCGCTGTCGCGCAGGTAGCGGATAACACGCCAACCGGGTCTTCCCTGGTTGTCCGTAATGGGTGCATCAATGACATCTTTGGCCTGGTACCGGACGACCGTATCGCTCTGTCCGAAATTGATGAATTTGGTAGAGTCAAGCCGGTAAAGGATGTACTTCCCGGTGTGCAGGTTGGTATAGGCTTCCGGCAGCACGGGTTCATAATCATCTGCCGTTTTATCGCAGGAGCCCAGACAAGCGCCGGCAAGAAACAAGAAAAAAAGGTATTTCCGCATATAAGCAGTTTGATAATGCTTGAGAAATGCACACCTGTTGTTGTATCCAACCCATTTGAAACGCTTGGCCTGCCTGCTATATTGCTTTTACAACAAGCTGCTTCGCTGGATAATGCCCCCGCCAATCACGTCATCCCCATCATAAAACACAGCACTTTGTCCGGGCGCAATTCCTTTTACCGGTTCATAGAAACGGACGTTTACACCGCCTTCAGCAGGATGCAGGGTCGAAATATTACCTGCGCCCTTGTACCTGATCTTGGTAAGCGCTTCCATGCCTGGTGAAATGGTGTCGTATTTAATGAGGTTGATGCCGCGCACCAGCATGTCGTTGCGGTCCAGTTCGCTTTCTTCGCCCAGCATCACAGCATTGTTCTCAGGGTCGATACCGGTTACGTACATGGGTTTGCCAAAAGCAATCTCCAATCCTTTGCGCTGGCCAATTGTATAGAATGGATAACCCTTGTGTTTGCCCAGTATCTTGCCGGTTTTGTCCACGAAATTGCCGCCGTTCACTTGTTGCTCCAGGCCGGGTGATTTGGTTTTGAGAAAAGAACGGTAGTCGTTATCAGGCACAAAACAAATTTCGTAGCTCTCTGCTTTTTTGGCAAGCTCGGTATAGCCCATGTCGTGTGCCAGTTGCCTGATCTCGGTTTTGTGGTACTTGCCCAGCGGTAAAATGGTGCGGCTGAGCAGGTCCTGCTGTAAGCCCCAGAGTACATAGCTTTGGTCTTTTGTATCGTCGATCCCTTTGCTGACTACATACCGGTCGTTTGTATGCTGGTAGATATGCGCGTAGTGTCCTGTGGCAATCCAGTCGCACCCAAGTGCATCTGCCCGCTTGAGCAGGGCCCGCCACTTGATATGGGTGTTGCACATGACGCAGGGATTGGGTGTGCGGCCGGCGAGGTATTCATCTACAAAATTGTTGACCACAAAATCACCAAACTCCTCGCGGATGTCCAGGATAAAATGGGGAAAGCCATTTTGAACAGCTGCCATGCGGGCATCGTTAAAGCTGTCGAGGTTGCAGCAGCCGGTTTCTTTTTTGCTGCTGCCGCTGCTGGCATAGTCCCAGGTCTTCATGGTAATCCCGATCACTTCATAACCCTGCTGGTGCAGCATCAAAGCGGTTACCGTGCTGTCGATGCCCCCGCTCATGGCTACCATAACTTTTCCGTTCCGGCTCATAATAGATTGCTTGCGTAAAGAAGATGCAAATATACAAACTGCGGCTGGCTTTTGTTGGCTCCGTGCAGGTTGAAAGGGGCATGCCCTGCTGTAAATCCCTCAAAGCTGAGTAAAAATGGGCAGCAACGGAAGGGTGAAAAGGCCTGGGAAATTACCGTGAAATGAACAGGAAATCCTGTAATAAAATTGTACTTTGCTGGTTCATTTAAAAACGGAAAACATGATCAAGCTACAAGTTATCGGAAACCTGGGTAAGGATTGCATCACCAACTCAGTGAATGGCAAAACGGTGATGAATTTTACTGTGGCGCATACGGAGAAGTTCAAGGATGCCCAGGGAAACCAAAAAGATAAAACCACCTGGGTAGATTGTGCCTATTGGTCAGACCGGACAGGCGTGGCACCGTACCTGAAAAAGGGTACACAGGTATATGTAGAAGGAACACCTGAACTGAGAACCTATACTAAGAATGATGGCACGCAAGGCAGCTCACTCACCCTGCGCGTCATGAGCGTACAACTGCTGGGCGGCAACAGGGGGGTAGACAGCATGCAGGATAACTCTTCCGGTCCTTCTTATTCGTCTCAACCCGCATCTGTACCTTCTTCCAGCGATATTGGCGATCAGACTGACGACCTGCCCTTTTAAGTGCGGCATTTCTACCTGCTTGCAGGGCGCGCTAAAAACAATTGCTCTTTGATGTTCTGGCAGGAAATGATCATCCTGGGAACGAAGTGAAACAAGTACACCAAAGCGCTTCGCAGAGAAGACCGAACGCAACCGCTCAATATTATCAAAACAAGGGATGCTAAGCTTCATCGCTCCGAAAGTAAAGGGTGGTCCATCCTTTACTTTCGAAGCGATGAAGCTTAGCATCCCTTGTTTTAATCGCATTGGTATTATAGGTGATTCATCTTACTCAGTTCCTTCAATGCAGAAACACCAGGTACTGCCACGTAAGCGGTACAAACAGTCAACATCTTGTTGATCCCTGGTAGTCATTAAATGCCTGCTTACCATCTCCTTATTATATCCACCATCTAAATACATGACAGCTTCTCCAGCCAGGTGCTGTAAGTCTCATGGATCATCTTTTTTCATACAACCAGCTCTTTGATTTTGTCTACGCAGTATTTGCCAGGATCGGGTGCAGCGAAACAGATGCAACAACAGCGGCCCACACCCTGCTCTCTGCCGATCTGCGGGGTATCGACTCGCATGGGATCGCGCGGCTTAGCGGCTATGTCAGGCTTTGGGAAGTCGGGCGCATCAACCCGCAACCCGACCTGAAACTGGTGCATGAAACCCCCTCTACTGCTGTAGTGGATGGCGATGGCGGACTGGGCCTGGTAGCAGCACCCTTTGCCATGCAAACAGCCATTGAAAAAGCAGCGCAGGCAGGTACCGGCTGGGTCAGTGTCCAGCACTCCAACCATTTTGGCATTGCAGCTGCCCACGCCATGATGGCCCTGCCGCACGATATGATCGGCATCGCAATGACGAATGCCAGTCCGCTGGTAGCACCTACCTATTCCCTGGAAAGACTCCTGGGTACCAATCCTATCTGTGTGGCAGTTCCGGCCGGAGAAGAGCCGCCCTTTGTGGCAGATATGGCGACCACAACAGCTGCCAACGGCAAGCTGGAAATATTGCAGCGTACCAACAAGCAAGCCCCCGCAGGCTGGATCCAGGATAAGAAAGGCAATTCCTCGCTCAATCCCTACGAACTAAAAGATGGCGGTGCCCTGCTACCCCTGGGCAGCGACCGCGAACACGGCAGCCACAAAGGGTATGCACTCGGTGCCATCGTAGATATTTTCTCGGCCGTGCTGAGCGGGGCCAATTACGGTCCCTGGGTGCCTCCATTTGTAAGCTTTCTTCCCCTGGCACCTGATATGCCCGGTAAAGGGATTGGGCATTTTTTTGGCGCCATGCGCATAGATGCATTCCGGCCTGCAGCCGATTTCAAGCAGCACATGGACCAATGGATCCGCCGGTTCAGGCAGGCCAGGCCTGTAGAAGGGCAACCCCGCGTATTGATCCCCGGCGATCCTGAACGGGAAACAGAGACTGAAAGAAAAAAAAGCGGCATACCCCTGCTACCACCTGTAGTAGAAGATTTAAAACAGGTAGCGGAAAAATTTTCTCTCCCGTTTTAGCTGCTATATTTGCACGCTGTATAATTGAGGCAAATAAGAAACCCATCTTGATATGAAAGTCATGAAGTTCGGCGGCACCTCTGTAGGCAAGCCGGAAAGGATGCACCAGGTGATGGAACTGATCACCCGTGATGAGGAACCAAAAATTGTTGTGCTGAGTGCACTCAGCGGTACCACCAATGCCCTGGTCGCCATCGGCGATTCGCTGAGCAAAGGAGAAAAGGAAAAGGCCAAAGCCCAGATCGACAAGCTTTCGGAGCATTATCAGGAATTTATTACCGCCCTGGTTGAAAAAGAAGATGCGCTTCAAAAAGCGCAGGCCATTGTTCATGAACACTTTGAGTTCCTGCATATCATCCTGAAAATTTCCTTTAACCAGGCCTTGAACAAAGACATCCTGGCGCAGGGAGAACTCCTGAGCACCAAGCTGTTTTGCGTGTACCTGGAAGAAAGAGGCATCCCGCACGTCCTCTTGCCGGCGCTGGATTTTATGACCATCGATGCATTTGATGAGCCGCAGATCGGCAGCATCAAGGTAAAGCTGAGCCAGATCCTGCAACACCACCCTGATCAGAAATTATTCATCACGCAAGGATATATCAGCCGCAACGCGAAAGGCGAGGTAGACAACCTCAAACGGGGTGGAAGCGATTACAGCGCTTCCCTGATCGCAGCGGCTATCCAGGCCAGCGTATGTGAAATCTGGACGGACATCAACGGTATGCACAACAACGACCCGCGTGTGGTGAACAAAACATTTCCGATTGATCAGTTGAGTTTTGAAGAAGCGGCAGAGCTGGCTTATTTCGGCGCAAAAATTTTGCATCCCGCATCAATATGGCCGGCACAGACCTACAATATTCCTGTGAAGCTGCTCAATACCATGGAGCCGGATGCGAAAGGCACGCTGATTGTACAGGAAGCCGGAAGCAAGGGCGTAAAAGCCATTGCAGCAAAAGATGGTATCTATGCCATCAAGATCAAAAGCAGCCGCATGCTGCTGGCCTATGGCTTCCTCCGGAAGATCTTTGAAGTGTTTGAAAAATACCGCACACCCATCGATATGATCACCACATCTGAGGTGGCGGTTTCCCTCACCATCGACAGTGCCTATTACCTGAAAGCGATCCTGAAGGAGCTGGAACCCTTTGGTACGGTAGAAATTGATGACCATCAATCTATTGTATCTATAGTAGGAAATGAGATCACCCATACACCCGACGTGCTCAGCAAGCTGTTTGCCGCGCTCAGCAGCGTACCTGTGCGCATGGTAAGCTACGGTGGCAGCCGCCACAATGTGTCTGTACTTATACCAAGCCAGCACAAAGTGAAAACACTGCAACTATTGAATGAAGGGCTGTTTGGACTGTCGTAGACTGGCATACCGCATCAGCTGATAACCTCTTATTTAGTTTTACATCATAGGCGAGTCTGCGGGGCAACAAACTGCTGCTCCCGCAGACTCGCTGTAGTAGTTGTGTGTCCTGAGCACAATGCGGCGTCATGGCGAGCCTGCGTAAAATAATTCTTGTACAACACCGCGTTTTGCGGAGACTCGCCCGGGAAGTAAAATTTCTATTGCCCCTGTATTAGTAATCCAAATCGAGTTTTAACCTGTCTTTCAGCTCTTTTACAAGCGGGTACTGTTCTACAATTTTCTGGAACTGTTCTTTTGAATTCAGCTGCACGTCCGTAATGACCGGCATGCTGATCTTATCGTGCAGCGACATGCGGTAAGTGACGGCTTTGTTGTTGAAGAGTGCCTGCAGGTATTCGCAGAGGCGCATGCGTTGCTGGTCGATGAACTTTTGTTCCAGGTTGTTGTGACTGACAATCTCAAATAGGCTATCGTCTATCACTTTTAACTCGGCGCGTTCAAAACTTTGCACGGCAGGGTTCTTTGCTTCGCGCAGGGAGTTGGCAAAGTCGGCCCAGGCGGCCTGCAGCGCTTCTATGGTGAGCGGTTTCATAGTGCCTGTTGCCGTATCGTTTACCTGCGCAAACTGCTTGCGGATTTTGCTGAGGGCGCCCAGCTTGGTTGTGGGCATCTCTGCGGCTTTGGGCGTTTCAGCAGGAGAAGGGGTTGGCGCAACAGCAGAGGGCTGTACAGGCTTGGCTGCAACTGGCTGCGGATTTTTTGCAGCAGGTTGCCTTTCTTCTTCCGTTTCTATGATCAGTCTGGCACCGCCTTGTCCGCCCTGGTAGGGCCCTTCATTTTGCGGTGCGGCCTGTTTGGTAGTGCGGCTCCCCTCTCCCTTTTTCTTCCATTCCAAAACAGGGATGTTCCGAAGTGTCAGCGGGATAGCCGATTCAACCGATTTCTTTTTTGTTACACCTGTATCCCCGGCACTGATTTCCAGCGCCTGCTGCAGATAGCACAATTTGATCAGCGCCAGTTCTACATGAAGCTTTTTATTGCGGGCGGCTTTGTAATTGATCTCTGTTTCGTTTAAAATATTGAGGGCGCTGATGATATAAGCAACAGGGGTTTTTTCTGCTGTCTGGAAATATTTATCCCGGAAATTCTCTACCACCTCCAACAAACTGGCTGCTTTTTTATCCTTGCATACCAGCAGGTTGCGGAAAAATTCCAGGAAGCCGTTCAGCACCATATCGCCTTCAAAGCCTTTGTACATGATGTCGTCAAACAAGAGCAATACATCGGCAATATCCTGCTCGCTCATGCGCTGAACCATTCTGAAATAATATTCAGCATCCAGGATGTTGAGGTGTTCCAGCGTATTTTGATACGATACTTCGCTGTTGGTAAAACTGACGATCTTATCCAAAATGCTGAGTGCATCGCGCATGCAGCCCTCACTTTTCTGGGCAATGAGTTGCAGGGCCGATGGCTCTGTGCGGATGCTTTCCTTGGTGCAGATCTCCTGCAGGTAATTCGCCGTATCGTTGGTGGTAATGCGCTTGAAATCAAAGATCTGGCAGCGCGATAAGATGGTCGGGAGGATCTTGTGCTTCTCTGTGGTTGCCAGGATAAAAATGGCATAAGGTGGCGGCTCTTCAAGTGTTTTGAGAAAGGCGTTAAAGGCCGAAGAGCTCAGCATGTGCACCTCATCTATAATATACACCTTGTAGCGGCCGGCCTGGGGTGCGAAGCGGACCTGTTCAACCAGCGCACGGATGTCATCCACCGAGTTGTTGCTCGCGGCATCCAGCTCGTGTACGTTCAGGGAAGCGCCTTCGTTGAAGGAGGTGCAGCTGCGGCAATTGTTGCAGGCTTCCCCATCAAGGGTGATGTTTTCACAGTTGATGGTTTTCGCCAGGATACGGGCACAGGTGGTTTTGCCTACGCCACGGGGTCCGCAAAATAAAAAGGCATGCGCCAGCTGGTTGTTTTTAATGGCATTTTTGAGGGTTGTGGTAATATGATTTTGTCCCACAACGGCCGAAAAATTCTGGGGCCGGTACTTGCGCGCTGATACTATAAATTTATCCATATGCTGTCTGCAAATGTAAAAAAAATGGAGCAGATAGATATGCGTGTTCACACCAATCATAATCCCTATCTTTCAGTCCGGTAATCCAGATAATCAAACAATTTTATGGCTGCAGACAGCGCAAAAATACCCCGCGTGATCATTGTAGGCGGCGGGTTTGCCGGACTCAACCTGGCGAAAAAACTGAAAGGGGCACCTGTTGAGATTTTGATGTTTGACAGGCACAACTACCACACATTTCAACCCCTTCTTTACCAGGTGGCTACCGGGGCTATTGAAGTGGAAACCATTGCGTTCCCCATCCGCCGGATCTTTCAAAAACAGAAAAACTTCAATTTCCTGATCGCCGAAGTGACCAGGGTCAATTCCGAAGCCAATACCGTTGACACTACGCTGGGAACCTACTCATATGATTACCTGGTGCTTGCTACCGGGGCCGCTACCAACTTTTTTGGCAACAAGCAGCTGGAGCATTTTACCATGGACATGAAAACGGTTCCGCAGGCGCTGAACCTGCGCACCATGATCCTCCAGAATTTTGAGAATGCCCTCACGGAACCTGATCCGGAAAAGAAAAAAGCACTCCTGACTTTCGTGATCGTAGGGGGCGGACCAACGGGAGTAGAGCTGGCCGGTTCGCTGGCTGAAATGAAAATTCACATCCTCCCCAAAGATTATCCCAAGCTGGACAGCAACCAGATGGAGATTTACCTGGTGGAAAGCAAGCCGCGGCTCCTGGGCGTGATGTCGGAAGAAGCGTCGGCCAAAGCCAAGGAGTACCTGGAAGAATTGGGCGTCAGGATTTCCAACGGTGTGCGGCTAAGCTCATACGACGGAGAAACAGTGGAGATCAACGATGGAAGAAAGTTCCAGGCAAAGAATGTTTTGTGGGGAGCCGGTGTATTGGGTGATGTGCCGGACGGCATCGCCAAAGAACATATTGTAGGCGGAAACAAAATTGAAACCGATGACATCAACCGGATAAAAGGGTATCAAAATATCTTTGCCATTGGCGATGTGAGTGCTACCATTTCAACAGATTACCCAAATGGCCACCCGGGTGTAGCGCAGGTAGCCATCCAGCAGGGCAAGCACCTGGCAAAGAACCTGGCTGCTTTGGTAAAGGGTGGGTCTACTGTTCCGTTTCACTACTTCGACAAGGGCTCGCTGGCTACCATCGGCCGGAACAGGGCAGTAGCAGACCTGGGCAGGATCAAAACACAGGGATTTATCGCGTGGATCATCTGGTCGGTTGTTCATTTGTTGTCTCTTATTGGTTTTAAAAACAGGATGCTGGTTTTTATGAACTGGGTAGATAAATATTTTTCCTACAACACCTCCACCCGTTTGATCATCCGGCCGTTCAATGAAGAGCTGATGACGGAAGATACCGCCGCCAGATAGTTTGATTTTTTTACTTCTTTTTGCCTTAAAGCAAAAAGAAGAAAGCTTATTTTGAGAAAAATACCAGAAATGTCACTGCAATGGGAAAATTTAGGAAGAGGCGCATTGGGCATGTTCTTCCTGATCGGGGTTTGTTATCTGCTGAGCAACAACCGGCGCGCCATCAGCTGGCGGCTGGTGCTGATCGGTGTCTTTGCCCAGATCATGTTTGCAATGGGCGTGTTGAATTTCAAGGTGGGCGGCCAGCCCCTTTTCTGGATCTTTTTTGGCGCGATTACCATTTATTACATTGTTAAGAAGATCCTGCAAAAAGAGCAGTCGATCCTGAAATGGGTCATCCTGGCCAGTTTTCTTTTTTTGAGTGTGGGCGTCGCAACGCGCTGGCTCAATCCGGATATTTTCAAGCTCTTCCTGGAGCGGGTTTCCGGCGCTTTTGTAGAGCTGGTGAACCTGGGGCATAAAGGCACGGAGTTTATGTTTGGCAACCTGGCTGATTCTACCCAAAGCTGGGCTTATGTTTTTGCGATCCAGGTTCTTCCCAATATCATCTTTTTTGCGGCGCTTTCTTCTATCCTGTACTACCTGGGTGTGCTGCAGAAGGTAGTGTATGTATTTGCCTATCTGCTCAACAAGCTGAACATCTCAGGCTCGGAAAGCTTGTCGACAGCCGCCAATATTTTTCTCGGACAAACAGAAGCCCCGCTGATGATCCGGCCCTACCTGGAAAAGATGACGCGTTCAGAGATCCTCCTGATCATGGTAGGGGGGATGGCCAATACAGCCGGTAGCGTGCTGGCAGCTTATGTCGGTTTTCTGGGCGGCAATGATCCGGCGCAGCAAAATTATTTTGCCCTGCACATGCTGAGCCAGTCGATCATGAGTGCGCCCGCCGCCATCGTTTGCTCCAAGATCTTATTTCCCCAAACAGAAGGACACCTGGTGTCAAAAGATTTGACCATCCCCAAGGAAAAGCTGGGTGATAATTTCCTGGACGCGCTTTCGCTGGGTACCACAGATGGATTGAAGCTGGCGGTAAATGTAGGGGCCATGCTGATCGTTTTCACCGCACTGATGTATGTGGGCAATGCCTTGCTGGGCTGGATAGGAGGGATCACCCGGCTTAATGTTGCCATCGCTTCCCTTACTGCTGGCCGTTACAAGGAGTTGTCGCTCCAGATGATCCTGGGTTATATCTTTTCCCCGGTTGCCTGGCTGATCGGGGTGGGCAAGGCAGATATTATTTCTGTTGGACAGTTGTTGGGTGAGAAAACCATCCTCAACGAATTTGTTGCCTATGTATCCCTGGGTAAGATGAAAGCGGAACATGTGATCGTAGATACAAAATCCCTGCTGATCGCTACCTATGCCCTCAGCGGGTTTGCCAACTTTGCTTCGATCGGTATCCAGATCGGGGGTATCAGTCAGCTGGCGCCCAACCAGCGGCGCAACCTGACCGAGCTGGGTGTAAAAGCCCTGATCGGCGGTACCATTGCTTGCCTGATGTGCGGTTGCATTGCGGGTGCGTTGGGTTAAAGATAGATCCGTAATTTCGCAGCGCAAATAAACCCGACTGAACCTACCTGGGCAGGCGGGTGTTATACATGGCAAGAAAAATATAGTTTATGCAAGAAGATGCCGCGCTGCCGGAGCTGATCAGGCTGGAGAAAAATAAAGAGCTGCAACAAATTGGTAATAAGATCCTGCATCAGGAAAGGCTCACGCCCCGGGAAGGGGTGTTGTTGTATGAGCAGGGAAGCTTGTCTTACCTGGGCGCCCTGGCCAACGGGGTGCGCGAGCGGCTTCACGGAGATACCACCTATTTCAACCGCAACTTTCACATAGAGCCCACCAATGTTTGTGTGTTTTCCTGCAAGTTTTGTTCTTACTCGCGCCTCTATGCGCACCGCGAAGAAGGGTGGGAGCTGAGCATGGACCAGATGCTGGACATCGTGCGCAGCTACGAAGGCAAGCCCGTTACAGAAGTGCACATCGTAGGCGGGGTACATCCCAAGCTGAACCTGCCTTACTTTATCGAGTTGATCGGAAAGATCCGGGAAATCCGTCCTGACCTGCACATCAAGGGATTTACAGCTGTTGAATTGGATTATATGTTCCGCAAGGCCAAGGTAACGGTGGAAGAGGGGATGCAGCTGCTCAAGCAGGCCGGACTTCAATCGCTTCCTGGCGGGGGCGCAGAAATCTTCCACCCGGAAGTGCGGGAAATCATATGTCATGATAAGGTAGATGCCGAAGGCTGGCTCCGCATCCATGAAACGGCCCACGGGCTGGGCATGCATTCCAATGCAACCATGCTCTACGGGCATATTGAGCAGTACCGGCACCGCATCGATCACATGGAGCGTTTGCGGCAGCTGCAGGATAAAACCGGGGGCTTTAACACCTTTATCCCGCTGAAGTTCCGCAACAAGAACAATGACATGAGCCATGTAAAGGAAAGCGGCATCATAGAAGACATGAAGGTATATGCGGTAGCCCGTCTTTACCTGGACAACTTTCCCCATGTAAAAGCTTACTGGCCTATGCTAGGCCGCCAGAAGGCCCAGCTTACCTTGTCATTCGGCGTGAACGATATAGACGGTACCATCGATGATTCAACAAAGATCTACTCCATGGCCGGCTCTGAAGAGCAACGCCCGACCATGAATACGGCCCAGCTGGTAACCCTGATCAAACAGGTAAAAAGAAAGCCGGTAGAGCGGGATACGCTGTATAATCCTATCCGGGACTATACAGATATCGACATCCGGGAAATTGAGCTCAACCCATTGCTCAATTAATCGCTCCAGGTTTTGGAATATTCTGCAAGGTTCATTATTTTTGCCCCCTGCTTTAAAAACAGGCTGCGTAGCTCAACTGAATAGAGCATCTGACTACGGATCAGAAGGTTTCAGGTTTGAATCCTGACGCGGTCACTTGAATATCAGGCAGTTACGGAGTAAAATTTGTAACTGCTTTTTTATTTGCAAGTAATTTGCAAGTATGATTTGAAAATGTGGTTTATCTCATTCATCTTTATTTAGCTTTACAGCAACTTTCTTTTGTATCTTGAAAGTGTTTAGATAACATTTGTGTTTTAATACCAAAGATTAAAAGAAAACAGTGTAAACAGTGCTGATTAATCAAGATATAAGTGAACTGCAAGTACCGAGGATAAGAGTCCCTCACTCTCCACTATTACCTGTATAAAAGTGCCTCAAAAGCCATCAAATCATTGATTGCAAAGCCTTTTTTATTTTTATAGCTCCAGACGTTTCTTCTACCAATAATCTGTCGGTGCATCACTTGAAGAGTCAAAAAATTAAGGAAAAATGACTCACCAGAACTATTGCAATAGATTATACATCAATTTGTTCAACAAGCCTGCAGTAGGGGTTTCAAGGAACGATTAAATACTTCTATAATTTCATCAATTTCATTTGCGAAGCAACTTTTGCGATTTCAATTAGATACCCCCCATTTGCTGATTCGTATCGTGCCGAATTTTACCTTCTAATTGTCCCGAATAAATTGCAATCATGAATACATTAATATTATATTTACCAATCGAAGAACCCAAAGACCTAAAAAATGGGTCTTTGGGTTCTTCGATTGGTAATTATGGCTGATAGTGTGTATATTTCAGTAAATCTTACTAAACCTCACTTAGAGTTTCTAAATCTCTTAGACAAGGAGGAAATACACATATTCAAATTGTCAGATATTCAAAAGCAATTTGATCGAAAATTTAAGAATTTAAATGAAATTCTTGAGAATTTGGTGCATAAAAGGCTGCTTATAAGAATTGAAAAAGGGAAGTTCTGCAGACCTACTTTTAAAAACGAGTTCGTGGTTGGAACCTTTGTAGTAGAAAACAGTGCTATTGCCTATTCTTCAGCTCTCAACCTCCATGGACTAACAAAACATTATGCTAATACAATCTTCATACAGACAACCAATAGAAAAAATAAGAAAAATATTTTAGGCGCATCTTACAAGTTTGTTAGAATAGCTCCTCACAAAAGATATTGAGTTAGCTGGATGGAGTATGGTATTATTCGCTATCCAATTACTGATCTTGAAAAAACGATAGTCGATTGTTTTGATCAGCCGCAGTATTCAAGAGGTTATCTTGAACTTATTAAAGTTATGAAACAAGTAAATATCGATTCTAAGAAGCTGCTAGCTTACTGTAGAGCGATGAAAAATGTAGCAGTAACCAAACGGATTGGATTTTTAGCAGAATTATTTGAAGCCTCAAATTTAAAGTTATTTATTGCATTTGCTAGAACTCAAGTAAATAGTAAATACAATTTGCTGGATCCTCGAGGTCCCGAAGAAGGAGAGTTTGTCGCAGAATGGAAGTTGAGGTTGAATATAAGCAGAAGAGAACTAATAACTGTTTCAAATAATCTGCATCACTGATACTTATGTAAAAGCAATGTTTGGTCGTTTCTTTAGGGGTAAATAATGGGAATAAAAATAGGCGGTTGATAAGTATGCAAACACTATCCACCGCTCTGGAAAAGGCTACGAACTTTGTTTAGGTAACATTAAGTAAAGTTGCGGGCTTGTTCAAACAAAAGAAAAAGTTTTGATGAAGCTCTTTGAAAGATGGCTCATGTTGCCTGTTCGTTATAACTTTTTGAATCTAGCCCGCTATGGGAATTACAGTGAAAAGCTATGCGTTCTAAAATGGATAAGAAGCTGCCCTTCCTCACTTTATTTCACTATTTTTTTAAAGGCTTGAGAAAACAGAAATGCATAGCGGCTTTTTGATCACATCTTCATAGCGAGAACGGCAGAAAGGCATATGGACTGGCAAAGTATTGATATGGTACGGCCCAGCGGATAAAGCAGGGACTTGAAGCAGGCTGTCCGGCCTTAGTGAATATCAAAAACTCGACCACATAGAGCATGGAAGTGTTACAGAAACCTGTGACAGAGCAGGCGGAAGTTTGATGAAGCACTATACACGCTTGATCATCCAAAATATTCAAAAAGTGTAACTACTTGAGAGAAAATCATGGAATTATTGACTATGCTTGAAGGATCTACATTTTGCTTAAATAAATTCTGTACATTCTTGACGGGTAGATAAACAGTGAAATAAAAAACTTGAAATTTTCAATACACAAGCCTCTTTACAAATAAATAATATATCGAAACTAAAACGAAAAAATCAATTGGCTGACGAAACTTCCAATATTAGAGTCCGGTCTCAGATCATGATAGAAACCAAGTTCCAATAGTACTTGATATATTGATAGAGTCATTAATGATTTAAGTACTCTTATTATGTCATTCTGGGACTATTATAAAACCCTTGTTTAATGTATAACCTAACAAGCTAAACACAATTGTTGATAAAATTGGTTATTACTAGAATAGGGAATGATTGGATGAAAACTTAGAGAATGATAAATCGCTTCTGTATTGCATCAAAAAGCTGTTTCAATATAAAGTATTTCGCAAATTATAGCTCCATAAATAAGATAACATAATGGCAGATGTACATTCAAAGAGTGTAAGAAGTTATAATATGAGCAAGATAAGAGGGAAAGACACAAAGCCGGAAATGCTGGTTAGGAGATATCTATTTTCAAAAGGTTTGCGGTATAGACTTCACGACAAACGGTTGCCAGGTAAGCCTGACATTGTCTTGCCACGTTATAAAACGATTGTATTTATTCATGGATGTTTCTGGCATGGTCATGAAGGGTGTAAATATTATGTGGTACCAAAAACACGCACTGAATGGTGGTTAACTAAGATTAATAGAAATGTTGTAAAAGATAATGAAAATAATATGATGTTGAGAGATGCCGGCTGGCAAGTTATCGAGATATGGGAATGCAATCTGAAATCTGCATATATAGACGATACCCTAGATAGTTTGCTAAATAGAATCATTTCAAATGCTTGAATTTTATTATAAATATTATAAAAAAAAATTTAGAGAGAAATCTGGAAAATTGTTATTAGAAATCCAGAAATTACTTCAGTTCGAAAATATAGATTCACAGAAAGCGAAAGGATTAGAACTTCCAGCTGAGTATAAAATGGAGCTTGGTGACACTTTATTTGAAAGTTTAAATAATTTATATTACACACTTAGAGAGAATAATGCGAAAGAGCATCCAGTATTAAGAAAATACTTACCTGAGCTTAAAACAGTCCCCAACTCAGAATTCCTGTTTGCAGATTTCTTTAGTGGTGCCGGCGGGCTAAGTCAAGGCTTTATCAAGGCTGGGTTTGTCCCAGCTTTTGTCAATGACAATTATCTGGATGCCCTTGAAACATATTATTTCAATCACTTTCTTACTTTAGATAGATTTTATTATGGTGACATAGCTGAGCTGGTAAATCATAGCGAAAGATATATACACCTGTTTGAGAACATAAAACTTATTGCCGGGGGACCGCCATGCCAAGGTTTTTCAACAGCTAATCGGCAGAATTTTACTGTAGACTTAGAAAGTCAGGAAAAGCGTTTTATTGAGGATAAAAGAAATATATTGTATAAATACTTTGTTCAACTACTAGGCATGATTAAGCCTGCGTTCTTTATATTGGAAAATGTCCGAGGTATGAGAAAGGTGGAAAACCAGATTGAGGAAGATATTATGAAAGCAACAAATCAAGAATATTTTTTCAATCCATTGATGCTTGATGCGCAGGATTTTGGAGTTCCACAATGTAGAATGCGCTATATTCTCATAGGTGGAAAGAATGTGTTCAGTATAGAACAGATAAAAGAAAGGCTTACCAGCAAAAAGATTGAAAAGAGCAGGTACAAACTTCAGGATGCTCTTTTTGGGCTACCTCAGATCGGATCAAATCCTGTAAAGTTAAATATAGATTATGAAAGTAAAACAAACGGATATAATGTTAGGAAGATTTTACTTGAACAGAACAAGTTCCTCACTGAAATAAATAATGGAAGGAAGATTGATTATCTCTGGAATCATAGATCCCGTTATAACAATGATAATGATTTGGAAATTTTCCGGCGCTTACCGGAAGGGGCTAATTCATTGCATAAAAGTATACAAGATATCCTTATTTATAAAAAAAGGGAACATATTTTTATTGATAAATATTATAAGATGAAAAGAGATGAGGTATCGAAGACCATCACTTCTCATATGAGGCTTGATTGTCATATGTATATACATCCTGAACAAGCAAGAGGGTTGAGTCCTAGGGAAGCGGCAAGAATTCAAACATTTCCAGATGATTATATTTTCAGAGGGAACCTAAATAGTTGGTACAAGCAAATAGGAAACGCTGTTCCGGTTAGTCTAGCTGAATTCATAGCCAAAGAACTCAAAAATCATATTTCATGAATTATGCCGAATTGTTTTCAGGTATAGGTGGTTTCAGACAGGCGGCTGATCTTATTTCAAAGGATACGAACTTCCATTTAAAATGCGTTGCATTTTCAGAAATAGATATTCATGCCATAAAAACATATGAGAGTAACTACAAACTGAATGCGGAAACACGTATGAATAACATTGTTGAATTCACCTATGAAAAACAAAAAATACGAGAGATGCAGAATTTTGATTTGCTGTTAGGTGGATTCCCATGTCAGGCATTTAGTCTGTTAGGTAAACAGCTTGGACTGGAAGATGAGCGTGGAAAGATATTGTTTAGTATACATGAATTACTAGCAGAAAAGAAACCCAAATTTATAGTTCTGGAAAATGTAAGAAATATTCTTCAACACGACAAGGGAGAGACGTTAAATAAAATACTTGATTTTTTCATTAGACATGGATACAAATATGTTAGACATGTGCTTCTTGACACTCAAAATTTTGGATTGCCACAGCGAAGAGCGAGAGTATTTTTTGTTTGTACTAAAAAAAATCTAAATATAGAACTTGATGAGCAGGCAATTGTTCAGAATTTCAACTCAATCAAAAAGCACTCATTGAGTATATATAAGAATGTTAGATCCGTTTTGAATAAACGAGTGGATAATAAATATTACCTTTCTGAAAGGATTAAGCATACAATTCTTGCTGATGGCTCAAAAAATTTTATGAGTAATTCTCAGATTGACCTTCATGTTGCAAGAACACTCACAGCAACAATGGTAAAAATGCATAGGGCTTGTCAAGATAACTATTATTCTGATGATTTCATTCTGAAAAATCGTTCTCACAAGAATACACCAAAGGAAATAATTATGAAGATGGCAGTTAGGAAGCTAACCCCTTTGGAAGCTTTAAAACTACAAGGGTTTGACAAAAAGTTTTACCGGAATGCGATATTGGCAGGTGTGAGTGAGCATCAGTTATACAAACAGGCGGGTAACGCTTTGAGTGTAAATACTGGATACTCGTTATTACACTATTTGTTTGTTAAACATAAAATTCAAAATTATTGAAATGAAAAATCCGGATTGGAATAAGGAAGAATTGATTCTCGCATTAGATTTATACTTCAAATTAGATTACGGTCAAATGCATGGTAAGAACCCAGAGGTTATACAGTTAAGCAATCAGCTTCGCAGTCTCAATATTCACACTGAAATTGTAGATAAAAAAAGTTTTCGGAGTGTAAATAGCGTTGCTTTAAAATTGGCAAATTTAAAAAAATGCGATCAAAATTTTTCTGGAAAAGGCATGAAGGATGGGGGAAAGCTTGAGAAGGAGATTTGGAGTAAATATCATACCCATCGGGATAAGCTTAATAAAGAGGCAGATCTCATTAGGCAGCTATATCTAAGTAAAAAGTATGACAATGACTCAGCTGAAAGACACCCTGAATTGAAATCAAATTTCAATTTTTTATATCACTACCACAAGAATCGTGAAACAGACCCTTTAATAATAAAAATTAAAATGGAGTTGATGTCACATAGGATGAAGAAGCTTGCATGTGAAGTGTGCAAGTTCGATCCCGTCTCTTTCTATGGTGAAATTGCAAACGGCCTATTAGAAATTCACTATAATAAACAGCTTAAAGATGAACCAGTACTTGAGATAAGTGATATTAATGATTACATTATGGTCTGTGGTAACTGTCATAAAGTATTGGATAAGAACTTTGGATTGATTGATGGTGCTGATTTGAGGAATTTGATACTTAAAGCCTAAGAATTGAAAAGGCAAACACAAAATTATGATATAATAAGACCAGAGCCAGAAAGTCTGCTTCAAGCCGCAAGATCGTTTGGGTATTCTCTAGAGACAGCCATTGCAGACCTAATTGATAACAGTATCACTGCAAGAGCGACTATAATAAAGATTACTTACGGAATTGATATTTATTCTTCGTTTGTGAAGATTGAGGATAATGGTGATGGAATGAACGAAGCGCAATTGATGAACGCAATGAAAATGGGTAGTTATAATCCACTCAATCAAAGGTGTGAAACTGATTTGGGTCGATTTGGTCTTGGGCTTAAAACTGCATCATTTTCTCAATGTAGGAGATTGACTGTGAAAACAAGAAATCAATCTGATAAGGAATTTATACGATGCTGGGATTTGGATATTGTGGCGGCTAAGAAAGAATGGGTTTTGCTTCGAAAATGCGCAGATAAAAAATCGGAAAGGAACCTTGGGGAAATTTTAGGCAAAGATTCAAGCACCGTTGTTCTATGGGAGAAGCTGGATAGACTGATTGAATCTAATGAATTGCAATCAAATCGAGAGCATTTTTATAGAAAGTTTGAAAGTGTCAAGAAGCATCTAGGCCTCACTTTTCACCGTTTTATTGAAGCTGGCATGGTGTCAATATCCCTTGTAGAAGAGGAAGTAGAGCCAATCAGTCCATTTAATGTTTCAGAAGAGGTTCCATCCAAGGAATTAGCAGAGGAGCAGCTTTCCATTAATGGTCAGCCTATATTAATCCAGCCATTCATCCTTCCACATGAATCCAAAATTCCTCAAATAGAAAGAGTAAAATTAGACATGGTAAGAGGTTGGACTGAGCATCAGGGAATCTATCTCTACAGAAACAATCGTCTAATTATTGATGGAACGTGGCTCGATCTAGACTTTAGAAAAAAGGAAAGTCAAAGGCTTTGTAGGATAAAAATAGATATTCCAAATTCTATCGACCATGAATGGCAAATAGACGTGAAAAAGGCGTCAGCAAAGGTTCCAGATACAATCCGGAAGCGTATCAAGATAATTTGTTTCACTGCAATCGAAAAAGCTATAAAGGTGTATACTCACAGAGGAACTTATATAAGGCAAAAAGATGACAAAAATCGTCTTATCTATTTATGGAAAGTGAAGCAACACCAGGGCAAGCGATATTTCGAAATAAACAAACTTCATCCTATTTATCAATTAATAAATGAATATCTTCAAGATGACGCATATATATTCAATGATTATATGAAAACTCTTGGAGAAACACTGCCAATCGGTTTTATTGTTTCAACTTTTTCTGATCCTTCAATGATAATGAAAGATGTTTTTGAAGGTTCAAAAGAGGACTTAAACAGAATTTATCAAAATACGATTGCTGCTTTAATAAGCTCTGGAGTTTCTGAAAAAGAAGCAATAGAAAAAGTAAATAATATTGATTGTTTCCAAACAGTTAAACGTAATTTAAAATGAAACGGCCATACAATTTTATTAAAAGTATTATTAAAGACAATTACGAATTGTTTAAGGATTCGATGACTTATGAACTTGCAATGGAAACTGCAATTTCAACTGTGTTAAGTTCTGTTGATTTCTCCAATATAATACACCCGAGTTTTAATTTTCAGTCAAAGGATGAAATAAAAAGTTTACTTATTTCAGAATTACAGTACGAAGTTAATATCAATCAAGAAATTAATGCTGGTGATTACCACACACTCACAGATAATATAGACCATATACCATGGTATCGAGAAAAAGTTTCTGCAGAGGGAGTAAATTTCAGATTCTGGAAACGGTACAGAAAGTATTTAATTAATATTAAGAACTGGTCCTTGGCTACAATAAATCGTCTAGATGAAGTGACAGATGATATAATAGAAAGGCTAGAAGATCCAACTATTAAGAGCAGGGCTTTTGATCGAAGAGGCTTGGTTGTAGGCTATGTTCAATCAGGAAAGACGGCCAATTTTACAGGGGTAATCAATAAGGCTATTGACTGTGGATACAGGGTAATTGTAGTATTAAGTGGTATGCACAAGAATTTACGAAGTCAGACACAGATGAGGATAGACGAAGAGGTAATAGGAAGGGATACAAGTGACCAAGCACAGGTTAAAAGAATTGGGGTAACTACACTGCCAAATGAAGGGTATATAAACGTAGATACATTCACGACTCAAGATGATCGTGGCGATTTTTCAAGGTCTTTTGCTCAGCAGGTAGGAGGAATCCAGCCAGGTTCTGACAGACCTATGCTACTAATTGTTAAAAAGAATGTTTCGGTACTAGGTAATTTGATTAGATATTTTCGGGAGTGCCTAGATACATTGGGCGATGAGTACGTTTTAAGGTCTGAAGACAGTGAACCTATTCTTAACAATCTACCATTACTTTTGATTGATGATGAAGCGGACCAAGCATCGCCTAATACACGACCTCCGACTGATGATGACGGAGAACTTGATCCAACGTCAATTAATAGAAATATAAGGCTGTTGCTTAAGCTTTTTAATCAAAAAGCATATATAGGATACACAGCTACTCCATTTGCAAATATATTTATTCATCACGAAATTATTCATTCTTTGTATGGAAAAGACCTGTTTCCATCGTCATTTATTATTTCCATGGAAGCTCCCTCCAATTATTTCGGTCCAGTACAAGTTTTTGGGTTAAATGATAGTGAAGAAGAAAGGGGATTGCCGATCCATATTCCCGTCGGTGATGCATCGCTCTCCGGTTCCAATTTTCTTCCATTACATCATCGTTCAACAGATGTGCCAAATCATATCCCTGAGTCTATGAAGGAGGCCATTAAATCTTTTATTATTAGTACGGCAATTCGGAGGTTGCGAGAACAGGGTAATAAGCATAATACCATGCTGATTCATTGTACTCGGTTTAATGATATTCAAAATGCTATAGCACTGTATGTGGAAGAGGAATTCAATCGTATTCGTGAAGGTATAATTAATGGAGACGCAGACGTTCTACAAGAGTTAAACTCTTTATTTGAACGCGATTATCCAAGGATAACTACACAAATGGAAGAAAGCATAAACACCTGGCAGGAAGTAAAAGAAAATTTAAAGCCTGCAGTTCTCAAAATGGAGAGAAGACCGCATATAATAAATGGAAGCGCTGGTGACATCCTGGATTACAAGATTAGAGAAAGCGTAGGCTTAAGTGTAATTGCTATAGGCGGTGACAAACTTTCACGAGGATTAACTTTAGAAGGCTTGACAATAAGTTATTTTACGAGGGCGAGTTCGCTATATGATACTTTAATGCAAATGGGAAGATGGTTTGGGTATCGAACTGGTTATGAAGACTTGTGCAGAATATATACTACAAATGACTTATTCAGCTGGTATAGACACATCTCTACAGCGTTTGAGATATTAAGAAAGGAATTCTTGGAGATGAGTCGACAGAAATCGACGCCGATCAACTTTGGTCTCAGAGTGCTATCTCATCCAGACATGATGGCAACCAATGCAATGAAGATGAGGCATTCTACTACTTTGCCATTAACGTATAAAGGAAAATTAACAGAGACTTCTTCACTTTCTGGAGAACACTCAATTTTGGTAAATAACTATAATGCTGTGGAGTCGTTTATCTGCTCACTTAGTCCGTTTTCGTTTAGTCATAAAAACCATAGTTATTTATGGACTGATGTTCCAAAGGAATTTGTTATAACATTTTTAGAAGAATATATCTCATATAGAGGAGCACCGGCTTCCAATACGAAAAGAATTATAGAGTTCATAAGAAAGCAGAAGGACGGTGCAGATCCAAATGATGTTCTTGATATTTGGAACGTTGTTTTGGCTTCTTTAAAGCGAGTTCCATCTGAGGAGCATATTTTAATATGCACACTACCTGTGAAACCTTTTAAAAGATCAATAAAAGAGCCCTTCACTAATAACCGATTATTTGTGAAAAGGATAGTAAGTAATGAAGATGAAAAGATTGATTTTTACGATTCTACCACAGCCACTGGAGAGGAATTGAGGAAATTGGCGCCAAGATTAAATAGACCTTTGATTACAATATATCCATTAATCATTGAAAATTACAAAGAAGCAGAAAGTTCTTCTGCTGAAATATTGTCACTTGAAAAAATGCCATTCGGATTTGCCATTAGTTGGCCAAACAACAGCAATCTGAAACAATCAACATACGATATTAACAGTGTATATGAAGAATTAGAATTAACAGATTATGATTGATTACAAGAAAATATGGGAGTCAATTAACGCAGAATCAAAGAATAATCCTATCCAATCCCGGATTGCTAGAAGAATACCGACGGTAGGGGTATTCGATGTTTTTCTGGCAACTGACACTCAGAAAGGTGTCCGCTTTTTGTATGTAAAGCTTGAAAATGACAAAGAGCTTACAGTAAGCAACTTGCCAAATTTCAGAGGTCTCGAAATCACAATGTCCCTAACGTCATTAGGAAGTTTTAACAACGAGATTTTTTTAGTATTCGCTCAATCGTTAATCAGCATGAATAGCGTTTTTGAGTTATTCATTTCAGATGTATGCGATAAAATTATACAACTTCAAGATCGAAGGAGTTTAAAACCATCTGTGATCAAAACTTTGTTAGAATGGCAACTGTTTTTTGAAAAAGGAGATGAAGAGTTGCTTTCAATTCAAGCACAGAAGGGCCTCATAGGTGAATTAGTGTTTCTGAAAGACTATTTATTTCAAAAGTATTCCTTCGTGGATTCAATCCTGTATTGGACAGGTCCGGATGGCGCTAATCATGATTTTCAAATACATGAAATGGCTATTGAGTTGAAAGCAACTTCGGGAAAACAACACAAAAAGGTCAACATAACTTCAGAAAGGCAGCTCGATGATGTAGGTATTAAACACCTTTATCTATCCATTTTTTCTGTCAATCTTCATTTAAATATGCCAGAAAAGACATTGCCTTCATTTATTCAAAAGATTTATATTCTGATACAGAATGATCCTATTGCGATCTATCACTTCCAAATCAAACTAGCCAAATATGGATATAGTGAAACTGATAAGGAAAAATATAAAGTAGGGTTTACAATAAAGGATTCAAAATTTTATGAAATAACTGAGGGATTCCCACGATTATTACAAAAGCATTTGCCTAACGGTGTCGGCGATCTAAAATATACGGTAGTTCTATCAGCCTGCACACAATATGAAATAACAGAAGACTTCCTGAAATTTATATAATATGGATTTACCTGAATTTGCGGTCGAGTTTTTAGAGGGGGCATTGATTTCTGTCGAAGATGAGGGTTTATCTCAAGAAGATGCTATTACAAATGACATTTTAGAATACGCAATCGATGCAGGTGAAGTGGTTGCTCATGAGCTGTGTCATTATAAGATTAGAGGTATCAAAATTAATGCATGGAATTATGACGAAGAGAATAAGGCGGTCGATTTATTTGTAACTATTTTTAGAAGTGAGCAACGGCTTGCAAAAATTTCTGATAAAGAAATTTTAGAAGCATACTCTAAAGCTGAAAGATTTTTTTGGCAAGCACGTGAAGGGAATCTTTCTGCCAAAGTCGATGAGTCAGATATAGTCGTTTTTGATTTGATTCAAATTATTGAACAGACAAAACAAGATGTTATTAACCTAAGAGTATTTTTGCTTACCAATGGGCAGGCTTCCATTGATGTCATTCCTAGCGCACGAGCAGAAAATGGAATATATATTGACTTTCAACTCTGGGACATTGAAAGAGTTTATCAACAGTATTTGATCCGCTCAGGAAAGCAAAGAATTGAGATAGATTTTCAAAATGAATTTAACCATAAATTACAATGCCTTCATGTAGACAGAATAAGCGATAAGGTTGACGCTTACTTGGCAATTATGCCAGGTAAAATTCTTGCGCAACTATATGGAAAATACAGGCAAGGATTACTTGAAAAAAATGTTAGAACATTCCTACAGTTCAAAGCGAAAGTAAACCAAGGGATTCGGGATACTATTCGGAATACTCCAGACATGTTTTTCGCGTATAATAATGGAATATCGACTACTGCAGAGAATGTTAATGTAGAATATGAAAACGGAGTTCCTTTCATCACGAGTATTACAAATTGGCAGATTGTAAACGGCGGGCAAACAACAGCTTCCATTTTCGCGACTTCAACTGAGAAGGAGATTAACTTATCGAAGATATTTGTTCAAATGAAAATATCTGTTGTTGTGAAATCTGAGGAAATGCCTGAAGTAATTCCTAAAATTTCAAGATATGCAAATACTCAAACTATAATCAAAGATTCAGATTTCAGTTCGAATAGTGATTATCATGTAGCTATTGAAAACTTCTCACGTACAGAATGGGTACCCACTAAAACGGGAGGTAAGGCGACCAACAAATGGTTTTACGAGAGAGCACGTGGTCAATATCTGGATGAAAAATTGAAAAGGTCTGGTAGAGAAGCGAAACTGTTTGATCGAGAGTATCCAAAGCGGCAGAAGTTCACAAAAACAGATCTGGCTAAATATGAGATGAGCTGGTGGCAACGTCCTTTCGATGTAGGAAAAGGTGCTGAAAATAATTTCAAAATTTTTACGAGAGAAGTTTCCGGTTTCAGAGAGGAAATAAACAAGGAATACTATCATCGAGTTATAGCGAAAGGGATTTTATTTAAGGATATTGATAGAATAGTAGCAAAGCGAAATTTGGGTGGATATAAGGCAAATATGGTTTCCTACATCCTTGCATGGCTTTCTTATAAAACATCTAAACAAATTCATCTTAACAAAATCTGGGAAGACCAAGCAATAGGAGAAAATGTGAATGAGTTAATTGAGCAGATGATTGATGTTGTATGGAATCATATAAATAATCCTTCAAAAGCTGGAATGAATATAGGAGAATGGTGTAAAAAACCTGAATGTTGGTCAACTCTAAAAGACAAATATATTGATACATTTAATATAAGTGATCAAATTGTCAAAGATTCGGAAACTTCGGAAAGTAACTTAGTACGTCAAGAGATATTGCCACATGAATCAAGAGTGATCGAAGAAGCAGGAAAAATTAAGAGTGAGGTTTGGTTTGCATTGGCTAAGTGGGCAAAGGAGCACAATCGCTTTACCCCTTTTGATAGAAAACTTTCCTACAATCTAGGAGTTTTGGCTAATAGAAGAGTTATTCTTAGTTTAAAGCAAGCAAAAAATGCTATTAGGATAATAGGCGAAGCTAAAAAGGAGGGTTTTGTCTATAATTAATCGAGGTTTTATTTCTTGAATGGTCAACAAATAAAGGAATGTAATCGTTTCCAAGGCAGAAATAAAGTCGATAGAGTTCGGTGCCAAGATAAACAAGCTGCTCATCGACGGCATCTCTTTCATCGAGCACTTCAGCCTATGATGCTTTCCATGAAGGCAATTGCTATGAGCAGGGCATCCACTTGCAAAGGTAACTATTTGGCAAGTGCAGCCATCACTCAGCCGATCCCATCTATGCCACCAATGCCAACCGCAAGTACAGCAGCGATCAGCACATCACCACCAACTTCATACCCAAAGGCAAGCAAAAAGCTGAGCATATGGTCCGTAATATCCACATATGGAGCAAGCTGCTACTATGCGCAGTGTTCTCAATAAAGAAAGAGCCAGCCGGCTGGAAGGCAGCTTTGGCAACGAGAAGAACTACTATTTGCTTCAGAAGGTCAATGCTCGAAACGAGCACACCGAGAAGTGCTGAATCTTTTTTGGCATACTTACAGGGAATGACTCTATCATCTACCAAAGGATCATGGAGCGGCAATGGGCTGCTAACAAAACAAGAGCGGTACAAAGGGTGGTCACAAAGCAGTTGAAAGCACGAATCTATGGGCCATATTATCCAATACTCACAGGTTTTTTTTGCTATGCTTATGGGCAAGATCGTATGAGTTTTTTTAGCCATAGCAGGATGCCGATAGTATACATGCAAAAGGATCCTATTTAAGACTCCCTTTACTATCGTGTATCCACCAGCCTTATTGCTGGCAGGTTGCCCTCCGGCAGAGCCCGCTTCTTCTTGGGACAGTCAGACTAAAAATAGCCAATCGCCTTCAATAAATTATTTCCTATTTTCAGTATGGTTACCAAGAAGGACGGGAATTGTAAGATTAAATTGCAACTTTCAATCACTGTCTGACATATCGAATCTTACTTTTTACACTTTACCCTAAGCTCAATGGTTTATCTATTTACAGGAACACTCTAATTAAAAAGATTAAGCTGACCAGCAGAAGGTCTAATAACAATCCTTTGTCCAAAGCTGGAAACACCTACGTCTAATAAACCAATCTGGCTACCTTCTGGTGCAGTTGAAAGCAATAACTCTTTTGCAGTATTCATAATAAGAAATATATCATTAGTAGGCTCGGGAAAAGACTTACTTTAGGTAATGATCTTGAAATCACAGTATTTGATTTTCAAGCTAATGGTTCTTCCCATTAGGCGGTGTTCGGTCAGCCTGCGATGAACGATCTGTGTTATCTTTTCCAAGGCCTCATTCATTTGTACGATTGTGCCAATATCTTTAGGAAAGGTATCTTCAGCGCTGATAGATTTTGTTTCTCGATTTGGCTATACAGGCCGTTTATCAAGCCCCCTTGCTATATGATAGTAAAATCTCCCTGCTTTACCGAAATGATTGATCAGTTCTGCCTCACTTAACTTTTTGAGATCAGTGCCGGTATAAATGTTGAGGCTTTTCATTTTTGTCGCTGTCACTTTGCCGACACCATTAAATTTTTCGATTTTGAGTTCCTCTACGAACTTTTCTACCTTTGTAGGGCCTATAAAGGTTAATCCATCTGGCTTATGTATATCAGAGGCAATCTTCGCCACAAACTTGTTAACAGAGACACCAGCAGAAGCAGTAAGCTGTAGTTCTTCCTGGATGGCTTTTTTAATCAGCTTTGCAACATCAATGGCAGAACCAATTCCTTATTTATCTTGGGTTACATCCAAATAAGCTAGCTGCAGGCTGCTAGCCGATTCTAACGCTTCAACCCTCTAAAATTAAAACGAGGCTTTTTGCAATTACAGCTATGAAAATCTGTAATTAGAGAATATATTAGTGCTTGCTACGGCAAATAGGACAAAAGTGTCGAGATTTTTTATAATTCTTCAATTTACGCTCGAAATATCGGTCTCCTTCGAGCCATACCCGGACTACCTGCCAGCGAATACCTTGATTATTTACGGCAGCCAATAGTTTGGAACCACGGTTATTTAAGTGTAATTCTATACGTTGTATCAAATTTCCTTCAACGAAGCCGATGTAGTGTTGGGCGTGGTGTATCTTTTCGGAGAAGTGAATTAGATAAACCATAATATAGCGTTTTGTAGATGAAAGAAATAAAGGATAGCATGGAAGACAATGGCTTGTGGGAGAGGCCAAAAGGAAACGCAATAAAGGATAGGTTTTGTGGGCTGATTCCGTGTTTATGGCGTAGTCTTTTGGCAGTTGAATTATCCATCAGCTATGGCAATATTGTGTATCTGGCAAGCCATTAACTTCGCTTCCTTTTTTTTCTTTTATCTACAAAAAATTAATAGGGTTAGCATTCATTTTCTTCCATAGATCAACTTCATTATACACATTGAAATTTGGATTAGGATCGGTAGAAGTAACTCTGTAATTGTTCAGATCAAAGGAGATATATTATTTTTCAAGGAACCGCTTATAATAAAAGATGGCATGTGTTTCATATCGTTCTACAAACCCTGCTACTAGGAGTTATATACTGATGGAAAATCTTGAGTATACCTAGATGGAAAAGTCTTTTACTGACTCTTCATTATAACCAAATGCTTTAGCTGCGGATTATTCAGCATCTGTTCCATTTCAGTCTGGATGATTTCTTGTACATCTTGTTTAATCTGTAAGTAGTTTCGCTGTATCACTAAATTATTCAGTTTCCGTACAATAGGTATTTCTTTGTAGTTTTCCTGCTCTTTTTTTAATGCGTCATGATCGTTGATTACTTCTGCATGGAAAGCTTTCAGCGTAATTTTTTCATTTGGGTCGTCGGCAACGAGTCCTACAAACTCCCCTGAAGAAAGGGAGGATATCCTGGATGGAGGGACGGCCGATTCGAGCTGTTTTGAGTGACTGACTGAGGTGTCATTGCTATTAATGGAAAAGCTTGAGCGGTCTTGATTGATCTTGCCAAAGCGTTCGGAAAGTTGCTTTGCGGTGTCGCCAGTCACCTGACCGCTGATGATATTTCCGGTAATGTTCAAAATGACTTCGGCCTGCTCTTTTCCGTAGTCTTTTCTGAGCTGGCTGAAATCCTGTACGCCTAAAATAGTAGCTACTTTATTGGACCTGGCCGTAGCGATCAGGCTGTCAATATTGTTTAAATAAATGGTCGGAAATTCATCAAAGATCAGGCTGCTCTTCAGACCACCTTTCTTATTTACAAGCTTCACCAGCCGGGTTACATATAAAGAAAGGACGGCTCCATAGATTTGAATTTTTTGGGGGTTGTTACCCATACATATGACTTTCGGTTTTTGGGGATTGTTGATGTCCAATGTGAAATCGTTGCCTGAGAGAACATAGTAAAGCTGGGGAGAAGAAAGTCTTGCCATGGCCACCTTTGCAGCCGCAATCTGGCCTTCCAGTTGTTCCATAGCGTCGTTCAAGTACGCGGTAATGAACGGGTTGATGAGTACCTCGATCTCCTGCTCTGTTCTCAATACAGAAAAGAGTCTGTCATAATCTACCTGCATGAGCTCAATCACATGAGGAAGGGTGCAGAATTCCCCGTCCCGGTACCGGCGCAGAAACCAGATGACGGCGCTCAAAAAGTTGATCGGTGATTCCACGAAAAAGTCTCCCTGCCGCTTTATCCATTCCCGGTTTAGCCCCATCAAGATCGTCCTGGAAGACTCCGCTGCATCGGTAATGTCAGACATGGTGGAGTGGTCTAAAGGATTGCAACGGTGGCTCCTGGTCAGGTCATCAAAGTTAATGACGTAGAACTCGGGCTTGACCTGATAAACGTGCTTGTTTTTCAGCCAGGTGTTGTAAACAATCCGGGACAGATCGTCGTATTTAAAATCGTATACGAACATTGTAAATCCTTTGCTGATGTGCTGTGTAATGGCATGACGGATCACAAAGTAAGACTTGCCTGAACCGGGGGAGCCGAGCACCAACAGTGACCTGAAAGGATTGATGATGTTGATCCAGCTTCTGCGAATCTTTCCTTTCAGGTTGTAACGGGCAGGCAGATTGATGGAATACTCGTTTTCGAGCTTGCGTTCCTCCTGGGGAAAGGTTTCGTTTTCTTTATTGAAAACATCCTTTGAATTCACTTTAAGCTGGATTACACGGGAGAGCAGGGTGCCACCTGTGAGCAGAAGGATGTATCCTATTATGGTAAGGGTGATGTATAACCAGGCTGACGTAACAACGTCGGATGATGCCATCAATCCGGCGTAACTGAGGAAGTAGATCAGTAAGCCTGATCCCAGATATGCCGATACTTTTTTGTAGTTCAACTTTTCATCCTTGCGCCCTTTGGATCCTATCAGGGAAATTGCCAGAAAGCATAATGCCAGTAACTTGGATGTCATAAAATGGTCGAACAAGCCAGTCCTTCGGATGTTGGAAAGAACCCTGTCCGTCAGGCCTGATGTCAGCTGCCACCAGCTGAAAGCGGCATAACAGTAATAATAAAAATGAAGAGTCAGCAAAGCAATGCTGATCAGTCTGGTTATATCGATGATTTTCCTCAATCCCTGTTCATTTTCCCCGGTATGCATGGACATATTGTATAAGTTTTTATAAGCGGTTTGAAAGGCGTTTGCGTCTTTTCTTTTTGTTTTTT
>JADCRZ010000037.1 GCA_015069695.1 Williamsia sp. | reverse complement strand
CTCAGCCTTGATTTTTTTTGCTTCTTTTTTTATCAAGAAAAAAAGAAGACGGAGTCCTACTTTTGAACTATGCGCTTGATCGAATTCACCGATAAAGGTCTTTATTGCCGGCCGGGCAACTTTTATATTGATCCCTGGCGGCCCGTTGAAAAAGCTGTGATTACCCATGCGCACAGCGACCATGCGCGCGCCGGCAGCCAGTCTTATCTGTGCCATCACCATACCAAACCCCTGCTGCGCCTGCGGTTGGGCGAACATGTTATCCAAGGCGTGGAATGGAATGAGCCCGTGCGGCTGGGGGATGTGCAAATATCCTTGCATCCCGCCGGTCACATCATTGGTTCTTCGCAGATCAGGGTGGAACACAAGGGAGAAGTATGGGTGGTGAGCGGTGATTACAAGCTGGAAGATGACGGGCTCAGTCATCCCTTTGAACCGGTTAAATGCCACAGCTTTATCTCTGAATCTACCTTTGGTTTACCCATCTATCACTGGAAACCCCAGCAGGAAATCTTCGAGGGGATCATCAACTGGGTGAACAAGAACAGGGAAAACGGAAAAACAAGTGTCTTGATAGCTTACAGCCTGGGGAAAGCACAACGGCTCATCCATGGGTTAAAAGAAACTGCCCAGCCTATATTTGTACACGGAGCTATCTGGAACATCCACCAGGTACTGCAGGATGCAGGCTGGAAGCTGCCCGCTGTGGAGCGGTTAACTGCAGACACACCCAAAGACCGGTACAAAGGTGCCCTGGTGATTGCGCCACCCGGGGCAGAAGGCTCACCCTGGATGAAGCGGTTTTACCCCTACGCTGCCGGTGTATGCAGTGGGTGGATGCAGGTACGGGGGCATGCCCGCAGACGCAATGTAGATGCAGGTTTTGCCCTGAGCGATCATGCAGACTGGACCTCCCTGCTCACCGCTGTACATGCTACGGAAGCGGATAAAGTATATGTAACACATGGGTTTCAATCGGCTTTTAGCCGGTATCTCAATGAAAACGGCATTGAAGCAGCAGAAGTAAAAACCGAATACGGCGGCGAAGAAGAAGAAACGGCGCCGGCAGCTGCTGAAAGCGAAAATACAGCTACCAATGAATGATCCTGCCATCAACACGCCTGTCAGGGAAACTGAAACGCCCGGCGCACCCCTATCCGGCATGAGCTTGTTTGCCGATCTGATCACAGAACTCAGCTCGAGCACCAAAACAAACGACAAGCTGGACAGCCTGGCCGGCTATTTTGCCTCTGCACCCAAAAAAGACCGGGTATGGGTCATTGCCCTGTTCAGCGGCCGCCGGCCCAAAAGAGTGGTCAATTCAACCCAGCTCCTGACCTGGTGTATTGAGATCACCCAGCTTCCTTCCTGGCTGTTCAATGAAAGTTATCATACCGTAGGAGACCTGGGAGAAACCATTGCCCTCCTGCTTCCGGAGCCTACAGAGGAAGACAAATCGGGTAAGGTCAATACGTCGCTCAGCCATTTTCTGGAAAAATTTCTGGAAATAGAAAAACAGGATGAGCAGATCCGGAAAAACTATATACAGGAATGCTGGAAATACATGAGCCAGAACGAGCGGTTTGTATTTAACAAGCTGATCACCGGTGGCTTCCGGATCGGGGTATCGCAGAAAATGATGGTCAATGCCCTGGCGAAAACCGTTGACCTGCCCTCATCCGTGATCGCCCACCGCATCAGCGGCAACTGGGATCCGGTCACAACCTCTTTTGAGGAATTGCTGAGCGAATCGGCTTCCTCGGTTGACCATTCCAAACCCTATCCCTT
This sequence comes from Williamsia sp., assembly GCA_015069695.1. GTDB lineage: Bacteria > Bacteroidota > Bacteroidia > Chitinophagales > Chitinophagaceae > JADCRZ01. The sequence continues at coordinate 59,230 of JADCRZ010000037.1, read as the reverse complement.
CTATCTGTCGTATGCATTTGAAGATGAGCTGGAAAAGCTGGGCGATCCTGCTGAGTGGCAGGCTGAATGGAAATGGGATGGCATTCGTGGACAGCTCGTCAAGCGCAACGGAGAGCTGTTTGTATGGAGCCGGGGCGAGGAACTGATGACAGAAAAATTTCCGGAGTACCTCCTGCTCAAAGATCTTCTGCCCAATGGCGTTGTGCTGGATGGCGAGATCATACCCAGCCGGGAAGGCCAGCCCCTTCCGTTTGCCTTGCTCCAAACCCGGATCGGGCGAAAAAATGTAACCAAGAAACAACTCCAGGAAGCGCCTATTTCTTTCTTCGCTTATGACTTGCTGGAGTGGGAAGGGGAAGACTGGCGCACACGCCCCCTCGCTGAGCGGAGGGCCATGCTGGAAAGCATTGTAAATTCGATCAGTCTGGCTGTGATCAGGCTTTCGCCCATCATCCAATTTTCCACCTGGGAAGAACTGACCGCCGCCCGCCTGACAGCCCGCGACAACTACAGCGAAGGGATTATGCTGAAAAGAAAAAGTTCCACCTACCAGGTAGGGCGCAAAAGGGGCGATTGGTGGAAATGGAAAGTAGAGCCACTAACCATCGACGCTGTCATGATTTATGCGCAGAAGGGTCATGGGCGAAGAAGCAACCTCTACACCGATTATACGTTTGCCGTGAAGGACGGGGAAAAGCTCCTGCCGTTTACAAAGGCATACAGTGGCTTAACCGACAAGGAAATGGCGCAGGTAGATTCTTTTGTAAAACGCAACTCGCTTGAAAAATTCGGGCCTGTGCGCACCGTGGTACCGGAACTGGTATTTGAGATTGCTTTTGAAGGCATTGCAGCCAGCAGCCGCCACAAATCAGGCGTGGCCCTCCGCTTTCCCCGCATCCTCCGCTGGCGCAAAGACAAAAAGCCCGACGAGATCAATACGATTGACGACCTGAAAGAAATGCTCCGCATGTACGGGCATGCCAAAGAGGAGAATTAGGATGGATTTAATAAATGGGCATTGCAGGTAAAAGCAGGAATCGGTAATTTTATCTTTCCATAAAATTCTGCTATGTTCAAATACCTGTTGGGATGTTTACTGGTGTTGGCGTGTTTTTCTTTTTCAACCGTCGTTACCCGGTTCAAAGAAGAAAAACCTACGCCTATACCACCTAGTAAACAGCGCAGTGGTGATGCTGCTGAAGGATACCGCTATCTTACTACCGGCGATTACGTGAAAGGCGGGTTGCCATATGATTTTTACCTGATGGGATTGGGTGCCAGCAAAACAAATTACCTCAAGCGGGAGGGGCTGAATGGAAATGTAAATCATGATTACAGCGTGGTGAAAGCTCCCAATGGAGAAAACCTGGTGGCGCCCAATTGCATGCAATGCCATGCCCAAGTATTTGACAGTACCCTGATCATGGGTCTGGGCAACACCTTCCTGGATTTTTCAAATGACCAGCGCTTTAATCCGCAGACGATGGTTTTACTCGAAAACCTGCTGCAGAAAAGTTCTCCCCAAAAATACCAGGCTTCGCTGCCATTTATCACTGTTATCAAAACCGTCAGTCCGATGCTGTCGACCAAGGTCAGGGGCGTGAATACAGCCGACCGGCTCACCGCTGTACTGGCAGCCCACCGCGACCCGGCAACTTTCAAGTGGATCGACAAGGCCCAATTCGAGATCCCGGATGAAGTCATTCCCACAGATGTTCCTGCCTGGTGGCTGCTCAAGAAGAAAAATGCGATGTTTCACAATGGATTTGGCAGAGGTGACTTTGGCAGGTTCCTGATGATGTCTAACCTCCTTACAGTTACGGATACGGCCGAATCAAGGGAAGTTGACAGCCATTTCAACAATGTGTTGGCTTATATCAGGTCTATTCAGCCCCCTAAATATCCTAAAGCTGTTGATAAAACATTGGCCGGGGAAGGAGAGAAAGTGTTCAATAATTACTGTTCCAAATGCCATGGCAAGTATGGCGAAGCCCCGGAATATCCCAACCTGATCGTTCCGGAATCGATCATCAAAACAGATTCCCTGCTTTTTACCAGCAATTACCAGAACCCGCAGCTGATCAACTGGTTCAACAACAGCTGGTTTGCCAAAGGCGATCATCCGGCCAAACTGGTTCCTTCCAATGGCTATGTTGCGCCCCCGCTTGATGGCGTCTGGATCACGGCACCTTATCTGCACAACGGTTCCGTACCCACGATTGAAGCCCTGCTCAACAGCAAGCTCCGGCCCACTTACTGGCAAAGAGATTTCACCCACCCTGTATACGATTATGATAAACTGGGATGGGTGTATGAACAAAAAGCCGCAGCCGGCAACAATACCGTATACAACACGACTTTAAAAGGCTACGGCAATTATGGCCATTATTTCGGGGACAAACTAACAGACGATGAACGCAAGGCCGTGATAGAATACTTAAAGACCTTGTAAGTTGATTGCCTGCAGAGGTTAGTCTCCTAAATTTTTCGCGCAAACCCAACCAATTCTGCCTGGTTCAGCATCCAACGCATAGATAAACCACTTCTCTATGCAGACGCTCAGCTTGAACCCCGCTTTTAGCACCCGCACTGTTCTTACAGCAGGCATTATCAAAGTGCTTGAATTCTTCAAGTTTTCGCACCAACCTGTTCCTGTAAAAAACAAACCGGATAAATCATCGACTGCCTATTTGCTGCACCTGATTGAAAAGGGACAAACCGTATTCAAAATAGGACCGCATGATGCTTCTGCACTTTATTTTTTGTCACAGAAAGTAGGCGATGCAGGCAAGGTTGTAGCCTTTGAGCCACGTACGAACGTGTATGCTTACTTAACCGAGATCAAGCAACTGTTGAGCTGGAGCAATGTAATCATAGAGCATTCGCCGCTCACGCCAAGAGCAGGCCAGCAGCCGGTTATTCTCTCTAAAAAAGACAAAGCAAGCTATAAAGGAGCTACGGTGGTGCGCTTTGATGTAAAATATAAAAAGAGTCCGCAAAAAGGAGATCACACTGCCGGGCTTGATAAATACTGCGCAGCAAAAAATATTTATCCGGATGTGCTGCGCATTGATGCGGACGGAGATGAATTTGACTTGCTAACCGGATCACTCGAAATGCTGAAAAGTCACAAACCCAGGATCGTGGTATCCTGTGAAGACAGAAAAGCAGGCCGCGAAAAAATCCAATCCCTGTTCAGGTTATTGATAGCCCTGAATTACAAAGGCCATTTTTTACTGGACGCCATGTTGTTGCCGCTGGATAATTTTGACTTTGATGTGTACCAAAATCCTTACTCGGATTTTTACTGCAATACGTTTGTGTTTGTATGAAGAAAAGTGGGGAAGATTTTATGTGTAGTGAAATTTTATGTATTCCGATCCAAGCAGGAATCCATCAACCTTGATCCACTTGGTAATCAGCAGCGTCATACACAATCTGCTCCGTTCCTTTTTGAATGATCAGCTCTTTTTTCTCAGCCGCTTCAACCCTGCCTATGACGCGCGCTTCGATGCCCAGTGAACTGGCCATGTCGATGATGGTTTGCGCTTCCCGCTCATGCGTAAATATTTCCATGCGATGACCCATGTTAAAGACCTGGTGCATCTCATAGTTATCGGCGCCGGACGCTTCCTGGATTAGCCTGAATATAACAGGCGGTTCAAATAAATTGTCTTTGACGATCCTGAAATTGCCTGGCAGGTATTTCATGCATTTTGTTTGTCCACCCCCACTGCAGTGTACCAGTCCGTGCACCAGCTGAAAATGTTCTTTGAGCAAGGGCACCAACAGCGGCGCATAGGTACGCGTAGGACTCAGCAACAACCGCCCGATCTCTGCCTCACCCGTGCCATTGGGAACGTGGTCAGTGAGCCGGTATTTTCCGATGTAAACAACATCATCCGTCAGGCTGTTTTCAAATGTTTCCGGGTAAAGACCCGCGTAGAACTTGCTCAGCATATCGTGCCGGGCACTGGTGAGTCCATTGCTTCCGATACCGCTGTTATACTCCCTTTCATATCGGGCCGTTCCAAAACTGGCCAGTCCTACGATCACATCACCCGGCCCAATGCGCTCGTTGGTAATTAGTCCGGACTTGGGCCAGCGCGCGGCCATGGTTCCGTTCACGGCAATGGTTCTGACCACATCGCCCACATCGGCCGTTTCGCCGCCCAGGTACCGGATGTGCACGCCATAGGTTTCCAGCAAATGAAAGAACTCCTGTGATCCGTTGATGATTTCTTCGAGTACTTCTCCGGGTATCAGGAGTTTGTTTCTGTCAATGGTAGAAGAAAAAAGGAGCTTGTTATAGATCCCTACACAAAGCAGGTCGTCCAGGTTCATCACGATTGCATCCTGTGCGATTCCCTTCCACACAGAAGCATCGCCGGTTTCCTTCCAGTACAGATAAGCCAGGATGCTTTTTGTACCGGCCCCGTCAGCATGCATGATATTGACCCACTGATCGTCGCCGGTAAGATAGTCGGGGTAAAGCTTGCAAAAGGCGGCGGGATAGAGTCCCTTGTCCAGATTTCTGGTGGCAGCATGAACTTCTTCTTTCTGGGCAGAAACACCGCGTTGTGCATAAAGAGACATGAAACAAAAATACTATTGCATGCGGAGAATGAGCGAATAAGTTTTCAAGTACTTTTGCACCATTTTAAACGGACCTGCGCAGTGATTCTGGTAAGACATTGCACCGGCGCTTATACAGCCGGTAAGCCGCTATTACCGTGTTGAACATGAAGGTATATACAGACATAACCCATCTTTCCCCCTTTCGCCATGCAGTGGTAACCATCGGCACGTATGATGGTGTTCACCTGGGCCATCGCCAGATCATTCACCAGCTTACCCGGGAAGCAAAATCGGTGGACGGTGAAACCGTGATCATTACATTTGATCCGCATCCGCGCACCATCATAAACCCATCTGCGTCCATTCACCTGATCACCACCCTGCAGGAGAAAACGGAGCTGCTTGAGCAATTGGGTGTTGACAATCTTGTAGTTGTTCCGTTTGAAGAAAAATTTGCCAACTTTTCCGCCTCCGGATATGTGGAAGATTTTTTATTGCATCACTTCCATCCCCATACCCTGATCATCGGCTACGACCATCGATTCGGCAAGGGACGCAAAGGAGATTTCCGGCTGCTGGAAGAATATGCCCAAAAGCAACAGTTCCGCCTGATCGAAATACCGCAGCATGTGCTGCACAAGGCCGGCATCAGCTCTACCCGGATCAGGGAAGAGCTGCTGAACGGGAACCTGGAAAAAGCCAATGAACTGCTGGGCTATACTTATTTTTTTGAGGGAACGGTGGTAAAAGGCAACCAGCTGGGCAGAACGATCGGCTATCCAACGGCCAACATTGCAGTGAACGATCCGCAAAAAATTGTACCCGGCAAAGGGGTGTATGCTGTTTTGTTCCAGATCAACGACCCTTCGTATGCAGGAAAAGATTTTGCAGGCATGATGAACATCGGCGTACGGCCGACCGTTGATGGAACAAGGGAAGTGATCGAAGTAAATGTATTTGGTTTCGACGACGATATATATGGAAAAAACGTCCGGGTATGGGTGCGCCAGCGATTGCGGGCTGAAAAAAAGTTCGGCAGCCTGGACGAGTTGAAAGAACAGCTGGCAAAAGACAAGGAACAAGCCATGCTCGCACTTCTATAACCCGTTCTGCAATTTATTTTACAGGATCATTTTCACAGCCAGTTCTTTCATCAGGGAGGCATCGGTACTGCCCACATCATTGATCCCGATCGATCTTAAATTATATTCGTGTAAAAGCAACAAGGCTTTTTCCACGCCTTCAAATCCCCATTTCTTTACTGCTTCCAGATAATCCTTGATAAAGAAAGGACTCACGCCAATGGCTGCAGCTGCCGCTTTTTCATCACTCTGCGCGGTACCGATCAACACAAATAACTTGCTGAAAAAGCTATACAGGGAAGGCAGAACAAGCTGCATGGGAGCTGCTTTGGGATTGCTTTCAAAATACTGGATGATCTTGATTGCTTTGGGCAGATCGCGTTTGCCGAAAGCATCCTGCAATTCAAATACATTGTATTCCTTGCTGATGCCGATGTATCGTTCTACATCATCTTCCGCAATGTTTTTCCGTTCCTGCAAATTGACCAGCAGCTTATCAATTTCATTGCTGATCCGGTTCAGGTCGTTTCCGATGTGATCAACAATCAGGAGCAAAGCCTTCTGCGCAATGGTATAACCCTTTGCCCTGATCAGCTCGCTTGTCCATTCCGGCAACTGCGAATCCCACAATCTTTTTGTGGTAACCAGCTCTGCCTTTTCTTTGAGCAGTTTGGCGAATTTGGATCTTCCGTCAACTTTTTTTTCTTTGTATGCCACTACCAGCACAGTGGATGAAAGTGGCTTATCAATATAACTCTCCAGCTTTTCAATTTCCCGCATGTGCTGGGCTTCTTTCAAAAGTACCACTTGCCGGTCGGCAAATACAGGATAGCGACGGCATGCATTGAGCACCTCGGGCCAGCTTGCATCCCGGCCGTAAAAAACGGTTAAATTAAACCCCTTGTCTGCTTCGCTGAGAAGGTGGTGTTCTGCATAATCCACAACCTGGTTGATATAAAAATCTTCTTCCCCTTCCAGCCAATACACCGGTCTGTACCGGTTGTTTTTCCAATCGCTCAATATTTTCTCTGTCATGCCTTTATATAAGGTTTGCAAATTAATAAATCCCTGTTTTAGAAAGCGGATCGTTCCCCCGGTACAATTACTTAATGGAAAGTGAAAGGTCCCCATCAGTAGGCTTGTCTACCTTTTTGGCATGGTTTTGGAAAAACCGGTACTAGGAGCCGTTTCTACGGCACTATATTTTGTACATTTTTCAAAATGAAATTATCAACAATGAGCACAAATTATCCATCCGCAACACCCAACCAAACACCGCGCAAAGATTTTAGAGGACTTATTATCGGACTATTGGTTGTCGGACTTTTGGGCACCTGGGGCTATGTATTGTATAACAACAACAAGCAGGACCAGGTTCATCAAACAGACCAGCAACAAATAGCAAAAGTAACTGATGAGAAAGGCGATCTTCAAAGAAATTTTGACGCAACCCTTGTAAGGCTGGATTCTATCACTGGCAACAACAACGACCTGACCACCAAGCTTAAATCAAGCAACAGCGAGATCAGTCGCTTGAAAACAGAGATCAGGGGCATCCTGAACAAAAGAAATGCAACGGCTGCTGAGCTGAAGCATGCAAAAGAGCTGATCGATGAATTAAACCAGAAGCTCTCTAACCTGGAAGAAGAAGTGGCCCGCCTGACCAATGAAAATCAAACCCTGACAACTGAAAAAACCCAGTTGACACAGGAAAAGGAAAAGCTCACCACAGATCTTCAAAGCACCACGACAGCCAAGCAGGAATTGGAAAAGAAAGTTGATGTAGCATCTACTTTAAATGCTTCCAACATCAACATCAGACCAGTTGATGAAAAGAAAAATGGCAAGGAATCAGAAACGACCAAGGCAAAAAAGGTTGACAAACTGGTTATCTCTTTTAATGTAGACAACAGGATTGCACAAACCGGCCAAACAGATGTTTACGTTTGTATCACCTCACCGGATGGCAAGGCTGTATCGGTGCCTGCACTGGGTTCCGGAACATTTACCACCCGCGATGAAGGCGACAAAGTATATACTGCCAAGAAAACTGTAGACATTGAATCAGGCAAGCCCACAGCCGTTTCTATCGACTGGAAACAAAACAGCAATTTCCAGAAAGGAAATTACAAAATCGAAATCTACCACAACGGTTTCAAGATTGGCGAAGGAACAAGAGAACTGAAAAAAGGCGGTTTGTTCGGATAGTATTCCTATCAAACCGATTAGATAATAAAAAAAGGCCGGGATTTGATCCCGGCCTTTTTTTATGGACCATGATTTACAGGATTAGAGGGATTGTCTGAACCAGGATTACTCGGATCAGGGGATTACAGGATTGGTGGTTAATGTCGAATTGAATTTAGAAATATGGTATAAGGATGGAACTGGCTACTCTTGCATTTTTTCATCTTATTCCTTTGTCATTCCGCACGGGGCGCTTGTTGATGTTGCACCTGCGATATGTTTACGCGCCCCGTGCGGAATCTCTGCGGGGCAGGGGGCTGCGATGATCGGCTAACGTCTTACAAAATAGAAACTCTCCGCTCCGCAGAGATCCTGTAAGGGCGCAGCATCAGCCTGCCAGTACAAAGAGACCTGCGCCCTTACGGGATGACAAAGTATGGAGAAATTCCTTACAGGATGACAAATCAAAAAAGAATGACAAATAGAAACAGCAGCAAGACACACTGTACCAAATAATCCTGTAATCCCTTAATCCGTTCAATCCTGGTTCAGACACAAAGCGCCTGCAAGCTGATCAATGGTCTGACGTCCCAGAATCCCGAAAATCCTGTAAATCATGGTTCCAGGCTACAACAACGCCCGCAACGAAGCTCTTCCGATGTGTACCGTGCGGGCGGAAGCGGGTTGGCGGCCTTCGTATTGGATGTTCATCTCGAGGTTGTTGGAGAGGCGTTTGATGAGATCCAGGTTCCAGAGAAAGTTTTTGCCGGGCAGGAGTCCGTCCAGCATGATATAGCTGACAGTGGAATTGGTGTTGGCCGGCGTGTTCTTTTTTGTGTAGAAACGGATGTTTGTATAAGTGAACTTGAATACAACAGAGCTGCTTTGGAGAATATTGTATTTTAATTCCGTGTTGGAAGAATGGGAGGTATAAATTTCCTCGTCATTTTGCTGATTTCTTTTGTCCGTGTAGCGGTAACCGGTTACCAGGCGGAAATTGGTTCCCCTTGTAATATTCAGCCGGGGCTCCAGGGAATAAATCTGCAGCTTGTAGTTCCTGTTACCGAATTTCGGATTGGAAACCGCCAGGGAGTTGACGCCACTTCTCAGGCTCATGTCTATCCACAAAGATTTTACCACGGTAAACCGCCCTTTGAGGGTTTGGTCCTGCACCAGCCTGCTTTCCTGTCCGTAGATCAGCAGGGCTTTGGAACCGTTGCGGATGCTGTTTAGATCCAGCCCCCATAGTGTGTTGAAGCGGTTAAAAGAAAGGGAATTGGAGAAAATAGAATTCAGGGAAAGCAGGCTGGTATCGCTGAGTCCTTTGCCAAAGGGATTGAGGGAAACAACGCCTTGCGCCAATTCTTTTTTCTGGATCTGGAGGGATGATTGCAGATTCAGTTTTGCCAGCATTTTTTTGTATCCGTTCGAGGTATATACATCGATCGCGGCGCGGGGGTTGAGAGAAAAACTGTAGTTGAAGGTATTGTAATTGGCCTTGATAAACTCGTTTGTGGGTGTATAGATCCTGATCCACTTGGCCTGGTCCTGGAATTGCGCGATCTCAAATTCATTCAGGCTTTGAATGCCGTTCTGGTCATAATCAATCCAGGTATACTGCCCCTGTCCGGCAGGCACTTCAAGATATGCATAGTCCCTTTTTTGTTCCTGGCCTGTGCCAGCCTCATACAAAACATTTCCGGTCAGCAATCCTTTTCCCTCGTTGATCAGGTATTCGGCCCTGCCCAGCAAGCTTTTATCAGGCGTTTGCGGCTGTATACCGGTATGCAGTACGTCCAGGGTGCGAAACGTTGTGTTAAACCTGAACTGGTGCCGGCTGCTTTTCATGAGCTCAACGAGGAGATTGACATTTTGGCTCCGGTCTGTTTTAACCAGCTCTTTTCCCAAGGGATACTGATTGCTCCGGGTCAGATAGGCAATGCTCCAATGATTGGGTTGTTGTGCCGGGGAAGCCAGGTAAGCCTGAAGGGTTTGAAAAGAAAAGCTGGTAGTGGAAACACTGTCTGTGGCTTTGTTGCGCAGCAGGTTGCGCTCGAGTGAAAAGCTGGCTCCCACTGTGTATTTGCGGAACTTCGTAAGCTGCTTTGATATATCCAGTGTAGGACGCAGGAAAGCGCCCCTTTCAAGCTGGTTGTTGATACGGGTATAGTGAACCTGATTGTTCAGTTTCCATCCTTTCCACTGCTGAAGCTGATACAGGCTGTTGCGGATACCGTTGAACTTGTCACTGCGATTATAACCGCTTAACTGGTAGCGGAGGGTTCCTGTTTTTGCATCCTTCAATTCAGTGGAGAGCTGGTAGAACGTTTCATTCGCCGGTGCTGCATCATAAGGCAATCCCCAGTCGCGCGCAAATTCTACATTGCGCAGGCGCTCCAAAGGTTTGAACCGGGCATCTACCCATTCATAGCTTCCCTCGGTCACCAATGTTTTGCGGGAAGCAGCGCCAAGGGCATGCTGGTTGCTGAATTGCAACCTGAGCGCATAACCATCATCGTTTGCCTTGTCCTTTTGCGAAAAAGTATTTACATCGTATTTGCTATAACCAAATTCAGCGCGCAGGCTGGTGTTTTTATCAGGTGTAAATTCAAAACCGGCACTGGCCACCTGTTGTCTCTTGGGCGTTACCAGGTAAGCTGCCGGTGCATACCGTCCTTGCTTTATGCCATTCACGGGTGCCGTCCATTTGTACACCTTCCCGTTTGATCCGCTTAAATCAGGCAGGTAATCTGCATTGCCTTGTCCTACATCGATAAACACAAGGTTGTACAACTGGTCGTCTTTGTTGGTCGAATACACGTACACCGAATCTCTTTGCGAGCTGTTGTAAAGTGTATCTGTTTTTTTGTAGAGGATTTTGCCGGTGGAAAAGGTATCAGGTACGGCCACCGGGTAAATAGCTTTGCTGATGCTGTCGCCAATATTGCTGAGGAAAATCTTTTGCCGGGTATCAAGGGTTTGGTTGATCGGAGAGCTCTTGGCGTCGCCGTTCTGAAATGCGCTGAGGCGCATCTTCAGTTTGTTGTGCAGGTTTACTTCATTGGTGACGTACAAATTTGTATTCAGGTAATTTCTATCGGCGTATTCAAATTCTATCTGGATGCGGCTGTCTTTTGTGATCATCCGGTTGGCGGTAAATGTGACTTCAGCCGTGTTGTAATTGATCACATAATCCCTGTCTTCTCCCCGCTGCATCAGCACGCCGTCTATGTACACCCGCTCTGTATTGGCGAGCACAACAAAGAAAAGCTCCCGGTTTGCACCGGTGAGGCGGTAAGGCCCCTGGTTTCCTTCCAGCCCCTGAAAAATATTGCGCGTGAATTTTCCTTTGGCCACCGATCCGCTTACCAGGGTGGCATTGGTAAGTCCAGGTGCCAGCGTGCTCTTGTTCTCAAAGGCGGCTCCCTGCAGGCGTTTGTAAAAATTCAGGAAGTAACTGGTTGATTGCCGCAGGTCAATATCTCCCAGACTTAGTTGCCAGTCCTTCTTTTTAAACTGCAGGAATATCCGATCAAATTCATTCAGCTGCTGTGTGGTGCCATCAGGTTGGATGGGTATGTTGTTGTCGGTGATAGCCGCTGCGATCTGGATGCTGTCTGCAAGATAACCATTGAGCTGCAGGTTCAGGCTTGAGGTCACCACGGCGTCCTGGCTATTGCCAAAGGAAATGCCGCGCCCGAAGCTGCCATTGTAGTTTAAGTTGCCGAAATTAAAAAAACGCTCATCCTGCGCATTGCGATAGCCACTGATTGTGGCAGGGCCTACCAGAAAATTATTCTGTATACTGTCGAAGTTCAAGCGCCGGGTGATCTTGTTGAGCTTGCCGCCAAAGACACGGTAGGTTATTGTAACAGCAGCCGGCGGCAGTTCACCATTCCAGGTCAGCAGGGCATTTACATAGTCGATGCTGTAAGCAGAATCCCTGTAGCCTCCAATTGAAAAAGTATAGGGCACAATGCTGAGCGTATCAAGCACAGTTGTGCGCTGGCGGATAAAAATGGATTTTTTACGCAGGTTGGATAGAGGTCGGCTGTTTACCGGCATCTGCGCGATGGATGCCGCACTAAAACAGGAGACCAAAGTAAATATCAGCAACAGACGCCACATGCATACATCGGGCTTGTCATAAAGCGTCTAAAATTAGCATTTATTGCGCCCTTACGCATACATATCTTCCCGCATTGCTTTCACCCTTTCATCGGCCAGGTATTCGTCAAACGTGCTCAGCCGGTCGATGATCCCTTTGGGTGTAAGCTCAATGACCCTGTTGGCCACCGTTTGCATAAACGTATGGTCATGAGAGGTGAGCAGGACAATGCCCTTGAAATTGATCATGCTTTCGTTGAAAGACTGGATGCTTTCCAGGTCGAGGTGGTTGGTGGGCTCATCCAGGATAACCAGGTTGGGATTCTGCAGCATCATGCGGCTCAGCATGCACCGTACTTTTTCCCCTCCGCTCAGCACACTGACCTTTTTCATGATCTCATCACCGCTAAACAACATTTTCCCGAGAAAGCCCCGCAGAAAAGGTTCGTCGGCATCGGTAACTGTTGGCGGCACGTACTGGCGCAGCCATTCCATGAGGTTGAGTCCGCCCTCCTGAAAAAATTCTGTATTGTCGTTGGGCAGGTACGCTTTGGTGATGGTTGTGCCCCATTCAAACTTGCCGCCATCAGCCGGTATTTCCCCGTTGATGATATTGAAGAAAGTGGTCAGCGCAAAATGATCACGAGAGTAAAATGCGATTTTGTCGCCCTTGTTCGCCGAGAAAGTGACGTCTTTAAACAGGGGCCTGCCATCAATTAATTTTTGCAGTTTCTCCACATTCAGGATCTGGTTCCCTACTTCCCGGTCCTGCTTGAAGATAATGCCGGGATATTTTCTGTTGGATGGCTGGATGTCTTCAATCACCAATTTTTCCAGGGCTTTTTTCCGGGAAGTGGCTTGCTTGGACTTGGAGGCATTGGCGCTAAAGCGGGCGATGAACTCCAGGAGGTCTTTGCGCTTTTCTTCCATCTTTTTGTTCTTGTCGCTCATCTGCCGCAGGGCAAGCTGGCTGCTTTCATACCAGAACGTATAGTTACCTGTGTAGATGCGGATCTTTTGTCTGTCCACATCAGCGATATGCGTACAAACAGCATCCAGGAAGTGCCGGTCGTGGGAAACAACGATCACGATGTTTTGAAAATCGATCAGGAAGTTTTCCAGCCAGTTGATGGTTTCAACGTCGATGTCGTTGGTAGGCTCATCCAGGATCAGGACGTCCGGATTGCCGAACAAGGCCTGTGCCAGGAGCACCCGCACTTTGAGCGGGCCGCTGAGCTCTTTTAACTTCAGCTGGTGCATGTCTTCTTTTACACCCAGTTCGCTGAGGAGGGTGGCTGCATCGCTTTCTGCTGTATATCCACCCATCTCACCAAATTCAGCTTCCAGCTCGCCGGCGCGGATGCCGTCTTCTTCCGTGAAATCGGCCAGGGCATAAATGGTTTCTCTTTCTTTCATCACCTTCCACATGCTTTTGTGGCCCATCATCACGGTATCCAGCACGCTGTTCTCGTCAAACTCAAAGTGGTTTTGGTTGAGGACGGCCATGCGCTCACCGGGGGTAATGTCGATAGATCCTTTGTTGGGTTCTATTTGTCCGGACAGGATTTTCAGGAAAGTAGATTTTCCTGCACCATTGGCCCCGATCACGCCGTAACAGTTTCCCTTGGTAAAGCTGAGGTTTACTTCATCAAATAAAACCCGTTTTCCAAATGAAAGCGTCACATTATTCACAGATATCATACATGCAATATTTTAGCGGTGCAAAGGTAGGAGAATAGAAACTTAGTTGAACGACTAAATACAGGGATTAGAGCCTGACCCGGGGGTCAACAACAGCATAGAGCAGATCGGCCAGGAGATTGATCAGGACAAAAAATACGGCCGATACAAGTACCGAACCCATCACCACCGGAAAGTCGAGTTCTTCAAGGGCATCCACCGTTATCTTGCCGATGCCCTTCCATCCAAAAATATATTCTACAAAAAAAGCACCTGCCAGCAGCTCCGCAAACCACCCTGTTACAGCTGTAATAACGGGATTCAGTCCATTGCGCAAGGCATGCTTCCAGATGACTGTCTGCCTGCTCAGTCCTTTTGCATAGGCGGTGCGGATATAATCCTGCTGCAACACATCCAGCATGGCGCTGCGGGTAAGCTGCGTGATAATGGCAAGCGGACGGATACCCAGCGTAAGGGCCGGCAGCCAGAGGTTCCTGATGGAAAGATAGCGGCGGCCCGTAAGCTCATCCAGGTCGAACCAGCTGCCCGTCATGTGCAAACCGGTATAGGCGCTCAATAAATAACCCAATGTATAGGCGATGATGATGCCCATAAAGAACGAAGGCACGGAAATGCCTGCGATGCTGGCCAGCACTGCAGATGTATCGATCCAGGTATTCCTGTAAACCGCTGCAATTACACCCAGCATCACACCGGCTATGCTCGCAAACAACATGGCGGCAAAAGCCAGCATCAGGGTACCCGGCAGGGCTTCCATGAGCACCGTCCACACATCTTTTTTGGTTTGATAAGAACGGCGCAGGTAAGGCACTTTCAAGCCTATTTTGGTTGTGCCGCCTGCAAATACACCGCGCAGCTTTTTTTGCTCAATGTCTTCTGCCTTATGGATAGAGAGGGGTGATACATCGTTCAGGTATAAAAAGAACTGTTTCCATTTTGGCTGATCCAGGTTCAGGTCTTTGCGGATGTTGTCCTGTGTGGCTGCATCGGCCCTTTGCCCCATCACCAGCCGGGAAGGATCGCCAAATCCCTGGAACAGCACAAACACCACTACAATCACGCCCATCAGGATAGATGCGCCATAGAGAAGCTTTTTTGTAAAATACCGGATCAACAGCGTAAAGGTTGGTGGTTAACAGTTCTACGGACGGATCGGCTCATTGAGCGATTTTATATCAGCCGGCAACGAATCGATCTTTTTGGAAGCCCGGTCAAAATCGGCATAGCTCCATTTGTTGACAATGGTGCTGCCATCCAGTAAGAACAGGGCCGGATCAGAGCGGGCCGCGGTTTTGATCGCAACAAAATCGCATTTTAATACCGGTATCTGCTGCTGCCGGCCCTGTTGCTTCAGCCAGTTTGTAACATTGTCAAAATCACTGGTAACAAATACGGGCTGGATATTTTTGTCCTGCAACTTTTGGGTGATGGCCTGGAATTCAGCGAGCCATTGTGGTGTAGCAGACTTGATGCCTTTTGTAAAGAACAGGGCTTTGTACCCATCGGTCCCTAATACGGCCTGCGTAGTGTCGGCCCCTTCCCCGGTCAGCAGCACAAAATCCTTGATCGCCGGTTCTGCATTGCCTTTGCGGATCAGCTTGTCGCGCCGGGTCACAAACTGATAAAGGGAATCGGAAAAATCAGCCGGAAAATTGTCGGCCGTAAATTCAACCTCCTTTCCTCCTTTGTTATATACAAAGCTGATCACAGTACTATCTGGAATAGCGCCCGGCGGTATGCGCATGGCTTCCTGGATGTTGGTACCGATCTTGTAAGGCAGGCAATCTATTACGGGCAGGTGCCTGAGCACATACCATTGAAAACCCAGGGTGAGCCCGGCTGAAACAACTAATACACTCAAGGCCACCTTGTCCTTAAAAGCAGCCCTCAGTTTATCGCGGTTAAAGAATAGCAGCAGGATCAGCAGCAATAAGACCAGGTCTTTGATAAACGACTGCTGGGCGGTCAGCGGAATGCAATTTCCAAAGCAGCCGCATTCGCGGATCTTGCCGGAGAACAGGGCATAGCCGGTGAGAAATGTAAAAAAGATGGTCAGCAACAGGAGCAGCCAGCTGAACAGCTTCATTTGCCAGCCTACCAGCAGGGCCACACCGGCAAACACTTCAAAAAATATCATGGCCACCGAAAGCGCCAGCGTAAAATCATACAGGCCGGTCCATCCCCACACTTCAAAAAATTCCTGCATCTTGTAGCTCAACCCCAATGGGTCATCTGCCTTTATCAACCCGGAGAAGATAAACAAGACACCTACAATAATTCTGGATGCTGTAATGACAGGCTTCATATGATTGATTTTTTATGTTACTTCTGAACCATGGTTCCAGACAGTTTCAAGACAAATGCCTCCCCTCCCCTATCATGATCAACGCGAACAGGGCGTAGTTGATGATGTCGTAGTAATTGGCTTCGATGCCTTCGCTGATCAGGGTGCGGCCGCTGTTGGCGAGGATCTGGCGGATCCGAAGCAGTTTGGATAAGATCAGGTCGGTATAGCTTTCCTGGCTCATGTCGCGCCAGGCTTCGCCATAATCGTGGTTTTTGCTTTGCATCAACTGTCGGGCATCGGCCACTACCGTACTGTACAGCGAGGCTACCTGCTCAACAGGCAGGTCTTCGGCTTCGCTGGTGGGCAGGCTGCACTGGATGATGCCGATGATGGAATAGTTCACGATGCCTTTGAACTCCGAGCTGATGTCATCAGCTACGGCCCGGTTGCCGTTTTCCTGGATCGTCCGGATGCGTTTGGCCTTGATATAAATCTGATCAACCACAGAGATCGTCCGCAGCACCCGCCAGGAAGTGCCATAGTCAACGGTTTTCTTTAAGAAGATGTCACTGCACGTGCTTACTGCCTGGTCATACTGCTGGTTAGTTGTTGTTGTCATGCTGTAGCGGGAAGGATCGCTTTTACTTAGTTTTGAACTTTTTTACTGTGACCGTTCAAAGATAATCTATAGAGTTTATGTTTACGCTGAATTGCAAAGGCAGGTTGTGGGTGATTGACCGCCCCCAGGTGATGGGCATCATCAACATGACGCCCGATTCTTTTTATGCAGGCAGCCGGTTTAGTGGAACCGATGCGGTTTTGCAACAGGCAGAACGCATGCTCACCGAAGGAGCTTCCTTTCTTGATATAGGCGCACAAAGCACGCGGCCAAAAAGCAGGCGGCTTGATCCGGCGGAAGAAACAGCCCGTTTGATAGAACCGCTTCACGCCATCTGCCAGCGCTTTCCCGAAGCCCTTATTTCTGTTGACACCTACCATGCCGCTGTAGCGCAAAGCGCAGTGGAAGCAGGCGCCTCCCTGGTCAATGACATCAGTGGCGGGAGCTTCGATCGGGATATGATCAATACTGTTGCAACCCTGGGTGTTCCTTTTGTATGCATGCACGTTAAAGGAACCGCGGAAAACATGCATCACAACCCACAATACGGAGATGTTACGCGCGAGGTGCTCGATTATTTTATTGTAAAAACGGCCGAATGCAAGCTGGCGGGCATCCATGATGTGATCATTGACCCAGGTTTTGGCTTCAGCAAAAATGCGGGCCATAATTTCGAGCTGATAAAAAACTTATCCGCATTCAAGATGCTCGACAAGCCGCTGCTGGCGGGCATTTCACGCAAGTCAACCATTTACAAAACCCTTTTGGTCACTCCTGCAGAAGCCCTGAACGGCACCACCGTACTCAACACCATCTGCCTGCTCAACGGCGCCAACATCCTGCGCGTGCATGATGTAAAGGAAGCCATAGATGCAGTAAAACTGGTCAGCGCTTATCAGTCTGCATAGATTATTGAATAAAAAATGGGTGCAAACAGTTGTTTGCACCCATTTTTTATTCTTTGATTGAAAATTATTTTTTGTTCACAGGCGGTTGCTGGTTGCCGGCCGGTGGCTGGTTATCAGCAGGTGGCTGGTTGCCTCCTCCGTTCTGTTGCATCATGGGTGGCATCGGCGGCGGGGGTGGTGCCGCATCGCGTACATCTACCACTTCAACATCAAAGATCAAATTTTCAAAAGGCTTGCCGGCAGGAACAGGCTGCTGTCCGTACGCCAGCGTAGAGGGAATATACAGCGTTGCTTTTCCGCCCTTCTTTAATTGCTTCAACCCTTCGTCCCAACCGGGTATAACCTGTCCGCTGTTCACTGTGAAGCCAATGGGATCTTTGTCGGTATTGGTTTCAAACACTTTTTCAATTTTTACCTTGTCGCTGGGGAACAGCTTGCCGGTATAACGCACCATTACATACTTGCCTGAATCAACCTGCGGGCCGGATCCGGGTGATTGAACAACTACGTAAACGCCTTTGGGCGTTTTTTGGGCATTGATGTTTTTCTTGGCAAGATAGCCTTTGATGGCAGCATCTTCCCGGCCTGTTTCAGCCTGCATTTCTTTCAGCTGGTCTGGTTGTACAAGGGCATCGTTGTTGAGGATGTCCAGTACTTTCATGGTCAGCGTGATCTTGTCTCCTTTTTTGATGATAGATTCCTGACCGGGGGGCATTTTTTTCAGGAGGGTATCTGCCAATTGCACGATCTGTACGCTGTCGCCTTTGCGCAGGGAAATAAATACTTCCAGGGGATTATAAACCGGACCCACGCTGTCTACCTTCGCGTAGCCGGGCATGGCAGCAAAGGATGAATACAGCACCGAATCGTTGATCGTCTGGGTGTAATGGAATTTCAGGATTTCTCCTTTTCTTACTACCGGGCCGGAGCCGGCACTTACAATGCGGTACATGATGCCGCTGGGTGTTTTCTCGTAACTGTTGCAGGCACCCAGCAAAGCAAGCAAGGGTATGAACAAGTAAGACTTGATTTTTGTCATTTGTAGATTATTGTAATTGTAAAGCGTTTTCTTTCAAGGCTTCTTTAAAGCGTTGCACCGTGGCCTCGAGGCTGTCGTAGGTGCGTCCGCCCGATGCATTGAAGTGGCCTCCCCCGTTAAAGTTTTTGCGGGCAAACAGATTCACATCAAAATCGCCCTTGCTGCGAAAGCTCCATTTTCTTTCTTCGTCGCGGTCAATCACCAGGGCTGCCATTTTGATGCCCTGTATAGAGAGCGGATAATTGACCAAACCTTCCGTATCGCCGGTCTTGATCTCATAACGGATCAGGTCTGCTTTGGTAATGGCTATCAGCGCAGAATTATACTCATAGAAAACCTCCATCCTGTTCAGCAGCACAAACCCGATAAAGCGGAGCCGGTTCTCAAGAAAGTTGTCATAGATATAGTCGTGCACTTTTGTATGATCCAGTCCGCGGGCTTTGAGCGCAGCCACCATCAGGTGAAGCGATTCAGTGGCTGAAGTATGGCGGAATGAACCGGTATCGCCGATCACACCGGCATACAGGCATTCAATGATGGCGGTGTTGATCTTGTCTTCATGACCGCTGGCCACGATAAAATCATACACCATCTCAGAGGTCGAGCTTTTGGTAACATCGCTGATGCCGTAATCAAAGGAAGCCGTTTGGGGCTGCTGGTGATGGTCGATCAGGATCTTTGTGCAGCCAAGCCCATTGATGAGCGGGGCCAGGTTCTTTGTGCGGTCTATGATATTGAAATCCAGGCAAAAAAGCCAGTCGGTTTCTTTCAGGATTTCCGTTGCTTTCTCACGCTGGCGGTTGTTTTCGTAATCAAGCACATCGCTGCTGGAGGGCATCCAGTTTAAAAAAGCCGCCCAGTTGGTAGGCGAGATCACGGTAACGGTATGGTTCAGCTGGGTCAGGAAGTGGTACAAAGCCAATGAAGAACCCATGGCATCCGGATCGGGTTTTTGATGCATGGTGATCACAATCTTTCTTGGTACGCTCAGCTGGGGGAAAAACTCGGTTATCGGCTTCATAAAACGGCTGCAAAGGTATAAAAGTTCCCCGTTTGGATAACAAGTTTTTTGGCGCTGCAAACCGGGTCGCATGGAAAGAAAAACAGGCGATCATTATGAATCTTCAAAGTTCAATGATACTTTTGCACCCCAAATTCACACACGTATGACAAACAGAACTTTTACCATGATCAAACCGGATGCTTTCTCCAAAGGGCATACCGGACTGATCCTGGACCAGATAACAAAAGCAGGCTTCAGGATTGTAAGCCTGAAGCTGACCTCACTGTCTTCTGAAAAAGCAGGGGCATTTTATGCCGTGCACAAGGAAAGACCTTTCTATGGCGAACTGGTAAACTTTATGAGCAGCGGTCCGATCGTTGCAGCCATTCTGGAAAAAGAAAATGCCGTGGCTTCTTTCCGTGAGCTGATCGGTGCCACCGACCCGGCCAAAGCTGCCGAAGGCACCATCCGCAAACTGTATGCAAGCTCCGTCAGCGAAAACGCCGTCCACGGCAGCGACAGCAACGAAAACGCCCAGCTCGAAGGCAACTTCTTCTTCTCGCAGCTGGAGCAGTTCGTCTGAACCATGATTTACAGGATTAGGAGGATTCCGGGATTGTGGGATGGAGCAGCTTCTTGCTCAATGCACCACAATCCCCGAATCCCTCCTATCCTGTAAATCATGGTTCAGTCATCAAACATTCTTCCCCGCCAGCATCGGAACAAAGGAAAAATTGTTGAAGTCTTCGCGGCGGGTGGTTCCGTCTTCGAGTTTGGTGAGGCGGATCATGCATTGTACAGGCTTGTCACCCACGGGTATCACCATCATGCCGCCTGTTCTGAGCTGGGCGATCAGCTTCTCCGGGATCGCAGGCGCAGCTGCTGTTACGATCACCCGGTCAAAGGGCGCATACGTAGGCAGCCCTTCATAGCCATCTCCATAAAAGAACTTGATATTCGGATATTTTTGTTTGAAGGAAAATTTCTTCACTGCATCAAACAAGGGTTTCTGCCGTTCGATGGTATAAACCTGTGCCCCCATCTCTGCCAGCACACAAGCCTGGTAAGCACTTCCGGTGCCAATCTCCAACACTTTCTGGTGCGGCTGTACCTGCAGCAGCTCCGACTGGTATGCCACTGTATACGGTTGTGAAATAGTCTGATCCTGCGCAATGGGAAAAGCCTTGTCTTCGTAAGCCCTTTCCTCAAAAGCTGAATCCAGAAAAAAATGGCGGGGAATGGCATTGATGGCTTCCAGTACCCTTTCGTCGGTAATGCCTTTCTCCCTGATTCCTTCTACCAACTTTTTTCTGAGTCCCTTGTGCCGGTAACTGTCTTCGTATTTTCTCATACATACAGGGGCGCTTGATGGCCCCGTTAACCTATCAACTATCAATGATGAATAAAATTCAGCCGCAGGATGTTACTGCAGGTGCATGTCGCTGATGATTCCTTTTATTTTTTCATCCAGTGCAGCGATCGCTGTTTCAAAATCAGCTGCTTTTTCCAGCTTTGAATTGACACTGAAGTAAAACTTGATCTTGGGCTCCGTACCGGAAGGACGCGCAGAAATCTTGCTGCCGTCTTCCAGGATAAACTGAAGCACATTTGATTTCGGCAGATTGATGTCGGTCAGGTTGCCGCTGGCGATGTCACGGTCTACCTGCAATTCATAATCAAGCAGTTTTTTTACAGGCGATCCGTTGATTGTGGCAGGCGGATGTTTGCGGAAATTTTCCATCATCTCGGCAATTTCTTTTTGTCCGTTCATGCCTTTTTTGGTGATAGAAATAAGGTGCTCTTTGTAGAGACCGTACTGAACATACAGATCGATCAGCTTATCATACAACGTGCGTCCGCCATCTTTTTCGTATGCAGCCATCTCACACAGAAGGGCTACCGCACTTACCGCGTCTTTGTCGCGGACCTGGTCGCCGATCATCATACCATAACTTTCTTCTCCCCCGATCACAAAATTTTCTTTTCCTTCTTTCTCCCGGATCAGTTCAGCGATGTATTTAAAGCCGGTCAGCACATTGTAACAGCTGATGTTGTTGGCCTTGGCAAACTCGTCGATCAGGTCAGTGGTCACGATCGTTTTCACGATCATGTCATGCGGGGTAGCAATATTTTTTTTCTTGCGGGCTTCTACCATGTAGTTAAAGGCGAGCACGGCCGTCTGGTTGCCATTCATCAGGATCCAGTTGCCCTGGCGGTCTTTGATGCCAATGCCTACCCTGTCAGCATCCGGGTCGGTGCCCAGCAGGATGTCGGCGTCCAGTTCCCGGGCTTTTTGCAAGCCCATGTTCATGGCAGCGCTTTCTTCCGGGTTGGGGTACGGAACGGTGGGGAAATCACCATCCGGTGTAGCCTGCTCTTCTACAATATTTACATTGGTAAAGCCAAAAGCTTCCAGCACTTGGGGAACGAGCGTAATGCCGGATCCATGGATGGGCGTGTATACGATCTTCAGGTCTTTTTGTCTTTCGATCACTTCCGGGTACACACTCAGCCCTTTTACCATCTCGATATAGGCCTTGTCAATTTCAGCACCGATCAGGGTGATATGCTGTTCGCCACCCTCCCACTTTACATCGTCAATACTCAGGATTTTTTCCACTTCCTTGATCACATTTTTATCATGCGGCGGCACCAGTTGTCCACCATCGGCCCAGTAGGCTTTGTAGCCGTTGTATTCTTTGGGATTGTGGGAAGCCGTGCAATTGACCCCCCCATTGCAATCAAGGTGGCGGATGGCAAAAGAAAGTTCCGGCGTCGGCCGCAGCGACTCAAATAAAAAAACCTTGATGCCGTTGGCGGCAAACACGTTGGCTGTAGTTTCTGCGAAAAAACGGCTGTTGTTGCGGCTGTCGTGGGTGACGACTACTTTTATCTCTCCTTCAAACTGGTCTTTCATGTAGTTGGCAAAACCCTGGGTTGCCATACCGACGGTATACTTGTTCATCCGGTTGGTGCCCACGCCCATTACGCCGCGGAGCCCACCGGTTCCAAATTCCAGGCTGCGGTAAAAGCTGTCGATCAACTCTTCCCCATTTTCCTGTTGCAGTTTGGTGATGGCTTCCTTGGTGGCGGGGTCGTAATTGCCCTGTAACCACTCGTTGACTTTTTCCTGAATAACTGGATCCATGTGGCTAAATTTTAAGTTGGTAGTTGAAGGCTTGAAGGTATATAATTTTATGAATTGAACCGATTTTCCAGGCCCTGAACCAGCTGCTGATCAAACTGCCGGCAAAACCCGGTTTACACCAGGTAAGCTCCTTTCACGCAACCGTCGGCTACTTCCACAAAGATATGTTCCTGCAGGGTGGTGGCGAGTGAAATGCCTACATAGTCGGAGGCCACCGGGTACATTTTGTGCGAGCGCTCCACGAGGGTCAGCGTCTGTATTTTTTTGGGATAGAATTGCAGCAGGGGCTTGAGTGCATACAGGAGCGTCTTGCCTGAATTGACCACATCATCAACCAGGATGACGACCGCCCCGTTAAAATCGACTTCTTCGCTGAGCTGGATGCCGGAAGGATGCCGTTTATCCAATCCGATCTCGATCACTTTGATCTGGTTGTGGAGGATACCCTGCAGGTGGCCGGCGATGATGTTGGCGAGGGTAACCCCGTTGTCGCGGATGCCAGCTAAAATAAGCTGTTCTTCCTCTGCATTCTGCTCTGCTATTTCAAACGCCATGCGCTGTATCTTTTTGGCAGCCGTTGCCTCGTTCATAAAGTAGTTCTTTGTTTGCATGGTTTATTCGTTGACCGGTTGCTTCTTTGTTTTTTGAAGGGCACCGAGAAAAGTGGTTTCTATGCCCAGTGTAAGTGTTCTTTCTCCCGCCCGCAGCATATCCCCAGCCAGCTGGAAGCGATAGCCAGCATTGATCTTATACCGGCTGTTCAGGATCAGCTGAAGCGCCGGTGCAAGATCCAGCATGCCATGCCGCTGCTCCAGGGCCTGCATGCCAAGCAGTTCTACATATATATTCAGGTTGGGCTGGTTATAGCTGGTATAATTCCTTGGGAACAGGAGATAGCCTGCTGATACCGTGTAATTGAATGCTCCGGTTGCATGCGGGTCATGCCCCGCATGCGTACCATTTTTACTCACTACCTTGATTGCGCTTGCTGTAGCAGAGAGCGCCAGCTTGTTGATAAGCTGGGTTGCAATCAGTCCGCCCTGAAAACCGCTGTGGTCGCCGTCGAGGCTGAGCTCTTCGTATATGAACGGATTCCGGGTATAGGCCGCTTCCCCAAATGCGGCCATGCGGAAATGGTTGTGAATGCCATCGTTTGTAAAAAAACGCCACTGTCCATAAAGTTTTGCAGATTCAAACCGGATGGAAGAGGAGTAATAGTTGGACAAGGATGTACTTGCATGCACCATTACTTTTTTACTGATGCCAACCATCAATTCGGGCGTATACCGCTGCCGGTAATTCCTGAGGTACTTGCTGTCCGGAAAACGCGCACCCAGCTTTGCTGTAAGAGAGTTGGCCGGCATCAGGGAGGCAGGTTCCGTAAATACAAACAATTCCTGCGCAGACAGCTGTGAACTGCTCCATACCAGCCAAACTATCAATAAAAGCTGTCGCATATACTCCGATTATTACAAAGCTGTCATAACAAGCTGCACAAGCATGATCACCAAAACAGGCTGGCTGTTTTCTTCCCTGGCTTACTGCCGACTAAGATAGCGGGACGGAAAGCTGTTTGCATGGCAAAATGGAAGATGGGGTATCCGGTTTACTGCATTTGTTTGAGCACCAAATATAGTGAAGCAGGTATAAATTAGGTTAGTAGATTTGTACTGCTTACCTGCGGAAGCCAGCTGTAACAGATCCTACCCTTGTTGTCTCTACCAACCAAACCCGCATGCAACCATGGCTATACCCCAACCGCTACTTACCCGTGAGCCAACCTATGGCGAACCCATCACCCGGATCAGCACGGATGGAAAAGAACTATTTGTGGTCAGCGACCTGCACCTGGCTTCCGGCCTGAACGGGAGCAGCAACTATGAAGGAACTGAAAATTTTTTTACCGATGATGCTTTTGGCCGTTTCATGGACCATCTTCAAAATAAGCAAACAGGCCATGCCATCCTGCTGATCAATGGCGACTTTGTTGATTTTCTCCGCATCCGGGATCTGCCCGCGACTGAAGAGGAATTTACTACCTGGAACCAGCTGCTGATGCGCACCGGTATCCAAAGATCGGTGGATGAGCTGCGCGCTTCCATCAGTAAAAAAGAGCGGGCATACGGCCTGAAGACCCACGATTATAAGTCTGTGTGGAAACTACACTGCTGTATGCTGGGCCATCCCTTATTTTTTGAAAGGGTGGGCCGATGGCTGCAGGACGGCAACCAGCTTGTTATTACCAAGGGCAACCACGACCTGGAATGGTACTGGCCGGCTGTCCGCCATTACTTCCGCCTTTTTCTCGCCGGCTGCATAGCATCGAATACAGGTCAGTCACCCGAAAAGGTGCTGACCGATATCGTTGTCCCGCAAACCCGTTTCGCAGACCATGCCGTGGTATTTGACGGAACGTTCTATGCAGAACACGGACACCGGTTCGACAGTACCACTGCTGTAAAAGGAGCTCCCCTGCTTGACAACGGGGAAGAGATCAACCTGCCCTTTGGCTCATTTTTTAACCGCTACCTGATCAACCGGCTTGAGTTGTTATATCCCTACCTGGACAATGTTCGTCCTGCCAGCAATATCCTGCTGGTACTCCTGCGGGAACGGTTCCCGCTTGCCCTTAAGATGCTCTTTTATTATGTTCCCTTTATGCTGATGATCATACCCAAAAGATTGTACTGGGAAACGTTCAAATACTTGCTGAGCTTTTTATTCGTCATTGTACTTCCCATCCTTATAACAGCTTGGGCAATCTGGCATGGCTGGAATCTAGCCCTGTTTAAAGGAGCCCTTTCCCAAAAAAATTCTTCCCTTATCACCACACAGATCCTGGGTGTGCTGAAAAATGCAGGCTTCTTATTTCTCTCTTATATTTTCGGGAGGATACTGGTCCTTGTAAAACTCAAAGCACCCTGGAGCTTTTACCCGGATGCCTGCAAGATCCTGACAGAAGATCCCCGGTTGAAAATGGTCACGTTCGGACACACGCACAACCCGGAACAACAGGTTGGACAGAATAACTGGTATTACAATACAGGCACCTGGATACCGGTCTATGAAAGTAAATCGGCCAGCGTGCGGTTTGACAAGACATTTACCTTTTTACATATTTCCCGTGATAGACAGGGAGACCTCCTCTCCCAGCCCCTGCAGCGCTGGAACGATGATGCGCTGCGCAGCGACCCGATGATCCTAACCGACAAAAAATAACCGTATGAAATATCCTTCCCTTCTTATCCGGCTCTTTGTTGCCGCCCTGCTGCTCACTGGTTGTAAGGCCCTGGAAAAGGGAGGTGATAAATTAGGAACAGGGCTCAACAAGAATACAAAGCAGATGGGCCGCAACCTGGTCAGCGGGCTGCAGGAAGGCCTGGCAGATTCCCGCTTCCGGGAAGACCTGAAAAAGCTGCTGGACACCGTGATCCAGGAAGCCGGCTGGAATGCCAACAAAGCCGCACTGGCCCTGCGTGATTCCCTGCTGAGCGAAAAATGGTCCCTCTTTACCCGGCAACTTGTAGAAGACCTGAGTGGCCAGCAAACAAGAGAAAATCTGGCCCTTCTTCGTGAGGCCCTGGTAGGCGATACCACGCGCCTGAAGGTAAAACGGCTGCTTGCTGAAGCGATGAACGAAGTATTGAATGAACAGACCTATCAAAAACTGGCTGCCCTGCGTGATGAGCTGCTGGGGGCCAGAACAGAAGCGCAACTGGCCGTGCTGCGCGATCAGTTGCTGGGGGAAAAGACCAATGCTGCCATCAAAGCGATCGTTGACACGGCCATGGTGACGATCGCTTACCGCATGCGGCACGATGTAAAAGATGCGGTAGATGAAAATGCGTCTTTTATCCAGAAATACGCCGGAAGATTGCTCATCCTGCTGGGAGCCATTGCAGCCGTCATCATCCTGCTGGTATGGAGAAACCGGCAAAAATACCTGAAGCTGGTAACCCTGCTGACTGCCAACATCCACGACATACCAGACCAGGGCACTTACGACGATCTAACGACACGCATCAAACGATCTGCACTGGTTTCGGGCGTTGAGCCCACGTTAAGAAAGGTGCTGAAAGAAAACGGACTGGTAGCGGAACAAGCTGTTGCCGGCAAGTAAGAACGGATGACATTTAAAACAACCCGCTGTTAATACCATCCAGCAAAATATTGAGCAACCAGTGTGCAATGATGATCGGCCAGATTGAACGGATGGCATAGGCGACAGCACCCGCAGCCAGTCCCCAGAACAAGGTGCCAAATACTTCCGGGATCGGCTTACCCAGGTGCCAGGCCGTATATGAAAGCATCTGGATCAGGAGGGCATATCTTCCAAAATAAAACACGCCCGGAAAACCCTTTTCTTCCCCCGCCAGCTCTCCATCCTTTACACCAGCGAGTCCGAATAACAGGTATCCCCTGAATATAAATTCGATGGCGATAAAAAACGGCAGGTACATCAATTCGTAGATCAGGAACTGGGGTACTCCGGTAAAGGGCCGGTAAAAGGGATAAAGCGCTTGCATATCAGGATGGTGGGCACCTGTATAAAAAGCGGGCAAACTAACCACCAGCAGAACCAAAGTTCCGATCACCGCCAGCGACCTGCGCCCTCTGGGAGGCAGGCCCAATCCGTAGGACGACAGGGGTTCTTTAAATCCAAACCGGATAATCAATACAGGCACAACAACGACCAGGAAAGCGCCGCCCCAGAAAGAGATCAGCTCATTGTCCCAGGGAATGCCTGCAATCAGCTGGGGGCGCGTACCCAGTTCTATGCCCGGTCCCTTGTAATCGTTCCAGACCAGGTGCAGCAGTTCCAGGTTGCCATGGTAGCCCCACAACATCAGCAGCAGGTAAGCCGACATAATGATCTGGCCGGGCCTTTCCTTGAAAAAGGTTTTGATGGCAAACCAGATTACTTTGGCAACAGTGATAAAATCAGGCCGGGCAAGCTCAATTTCATCTACTTCATCCATAAGCCGGATGGGGTCTTGTTGATCGTCTTTCATATTTAGCAGTTTTAGGGATCAGCGATCACCCCGCAGGGCCAGCCGCCGTTTATAGATGTTGCGCATCACGATATTGAGCAGTATGATGCAGATGCCGCCAGGTAATCCCAACACGGCCACACGCAGCCATGGATTTGTGATACCCAGGGGCCAGCCTTCTTTGAATACCCAGTAGTAGTCTCCAAAAAGGCGGAGCTGATTGGAAAGCTCGATCAGACCGGCAACAAGGGTGCCCGCAAGAAATTGTATCACTGCGCTTTTTTTCCGCAACGCCTTTGCCAGGGTGCCGAAAAGGGCAGCAAAAGCGCCAACGATAATAACAAAGATCAGCCACCAGGGATGGAAAGAATAAAATCCGCCTACATAGGAGAATAGTTCAACCACCACACCGAGTCCGAAGCCTATCAGAAAATATTTAAGCCATAAAATAAATTTTCCTTCGAGGGCCATGGCGCTGAGAACTCTTTTCTCTTCAAAATAGGGCACCAGGGTTTTCTTCATGCCTTCCACCATATTGTACCGGGCCGACCAGCCAAAATCACGGGCAGCCCTGGAAGGATCGGCTATCCAATACCGTTGGATCACCTCCCGTGCTTTGTCGCGCGTCATCTTTGGCCGCTGCGAATTGAAATAGTACATCAACTCACCCAGTGGTGCCAGGCCTTGTATAAGGAAATCCGGAATGGGGATCGGCAGTCCGCCCGGTTTGCCCATGGCGATGCCGATGTTCTTTACAATCTGGTGGGTGGTTACAACTTCCGGGTGATTGAGAAAATAAGCCTTCCCGACTGAATTGGGGCTTTCGGCTGCTGCCGCCATGCCGGCAACCAAATCGCCTACATAGATGGCAGTAGAATACTTCTTTTTAAAACCGGGTTTGGCATGAATATGATTTTCAACCACCGGGAAGATCTGGCTCATATCCCGCTCGCGCTCTCCATAAACAATCGCTGGCCGTACAATGGTAATAGGCAGTTTGTTGAAATAGGTGGCAGCCGTTTCTTCCAGTTTTTTCTTTGACAACCCATACCAGGATATGGGATTGAGCGCTACCGTTTCATCATACGCCGCGAGTGAGGTATTGGGTCCGGCGGCGGCAACGCTGGAAACCAGCAGCACGCGCTGCAGGGTCGCTTTTGCATAACGCTCGGCAGCTTCCAGTACATGCCGGGTACCGTCCACATTGGTTTCTTCAAATTCTTGCTGGCTGGTAACCAGGAGATTGGCGGCCAGGTGAAAAATATAAACGGCATTTTCAACCGGCGCCTTTAAAGACACCGGATCGCGTACATCGCCGGTATGGATAGAAACGGGGAGGTTTCTTAAGCCCGAGATATTGCTGGTATACCGTACCAGGCAATGAACATCATACCCTTTTTGCAGGAGCAGGGTTACCAGATGCGTGCCGATAAAACCATTGGCACCGGTTACCAATACCTTTTGCATAGCGTGCGTTTGAGGGGTTTGCAAGTAAACTGTTTTCACCAATCCTGAATTCCCTGGAAAAGGATAGGCTGGCATGCTCCGGCAGGAACATACAAAGCCGTCGCTCTCAGAAATGAGTACTATATCCTGTTAGTCGCGTCAATAAATAGGAGGCAAACAGCACAAAGTCATTTGGGTATGGGTCAACAAAAACAATGGTTATAGAAAGCAGAAACGGACCATCCGGCTCTTGCAGACACTGGTTCCTGTTTGAACCGCAAACCCACGGGGAGGAGCAAACGCTTTTTACAACTAAATGGTAACATGGTATATACGCCGGGCAGGCTGCTGTGCACCTTGCTTGCTGCAGCAGCTTTCCATTTTGCCAGTCTGTACGCAAGTCATGGTCGTGGCCGCGCTGTATTTCTTGAATTCTTTCGTTGGGAGAAAGGCCTTATCTACGATCCTGATTTCTTTTTCACCGTTGAGGAGCTGGTCATTCACTTTTAAGAAGTGAAACAGTTCACCACCGATCTCTACGTGTTCGTCATTCTTTACAGCCAGGCGGCTGAACTTTCCGGTCAGCTTGAGGGAAGCAACGGAAAAACCGGCTTCTTCTACCGCCTTTTTCAACGCGTCTATTTTCAACGCGGCACCATTGCGGAAAGAAATTTTAAAGGCGGAATTTTTTATATCGGGTTCAACGGATTGAACAAAGGAAAGACGGGAAAGGGAATTATTGATCGCCTTTGTGCACAGGGCACAGGTTAACCCGCTGGCTTGCAGCTGCGCACTGTTGAACTGGGCTTTCAGCGAAACGCCTGCCAGCAGCATAAAAAGGATCAAAAATTCTTTTTTCATATCAAATCTGGTTGTAATACCTCTTTCCAACAAATACAAAGGTAATTGGTTCGGCCTGTCTCCGGAACTGCTAATTTACGAAACTCCAGAATATGCCTACATGGAGCCGGAAACCGGGGTAAGGATACAAGGGAGCAGCCAGGTTGTTGTTGGTGTCGCCAAAGCCATTGCGCAAGGTATAGGTGTTCAGGTTTTCGCCCCGTATGTACGCGGTAAAGCTCCTGATCCGGAAATGCATGTAGGCATTCAGCTCCGGCGCCTTGAGCCGGATGGTAGCTGTATCCTGGTAAAAGAACTGGCCCAGCAGGGGTGAATATCCATCGGCCTTGTACGGCGTATGGTATTTGCCTTCCAGTCCGAAGTAGATAGAAAGGCTTTTAAAGCCCAGGTTTCCTTCATAGCCGATCCTGTTGCGCGTATAAACCAGCGGCACATTCACAGGTGCCGAGCCTGCTTTTTGCTGCACCGTAACCTGCGAGTAGAGCTTGAAGTGCTTGGAAAATGCAAACACTTTTTCCGCCCCTATCTGGAGCAGGTTAAACAGGGGACTTGACTGGCTGGCATGGTAATAATCGCTGAAGTAGGTGTAGTTGGTGATGGCATAATAACTGCCCGTCAGCCGCAGGTTCAACAAGGGTTGTTCAAGCGAGGCAAACAACCGCGTGATATTTTCATTGTTGAAGCTGGGCATGGCATAAAAGCTAAAGCTGCTGGCCGTATTGTAAACAAACGAAGGTGTTCTGTTGCTATTCTGAAAACCTGCCTGCAGGTAGCCGATCTTCTTGCTGATCAGGCGCTTCAGGCTGATAAGGGCCTCATAATTGCCTGCATTGTAGCCGGCACCATAAAGTTCTCCCGTGGCTTCAATCTCCCATTTCTGGTTCCTGGTTTTGTTGCGGTATTCACCGTGCACAAACAGGTTGTAATAATTTTGCTTACCCGCATCAAAGGTCCCTTGTAAATACTGAAAGGTTCCTCCCACCTTGATAAACTGCTGCGGATTTTTGGTATCCGGAAACTGGTAAAAGGAAACATCGTTGGTGACCTCATTCCATTTGTCCTGTATGTCTACCCGTGCAGGGTTTTGCAAAAAGTCGTAGAATTTCCGGTAGAAAAGGGTATCAGGCGTGCCTGACTGGTCTGTGAACCGGTACCCATAGGAAGCAACCTGTAGTGAATGCTCGATGCGCAGCTTGGGATAGAACAACCGGATAACCGTGGTATCATCTTTCACCAGCGAATCTTTTTTCCCCAGGTCATACTGCTGCCGCAGGGAAAAGTTAAAGGTCTTATACCGGGTACCGGCAGTAAATGTGCTGTTGAACAGGTTGGTATTTTCATCCCGCTCGTTTCCCAGCCAAACAGGAATACCGGCCCGGTTGGTTTTATAGATCTTGCTATCCAGGTCGGCATAGCTCCGGATACCACCGTTTTCACCCGACTGCAACTTGTTGCGCAGCATAACGAAATAAAGATGATAGCGCCTGTCTTTGGATTGATACGATGAGTTGATGCGGTAGCTGCTGTGGTTGGTATTCTGGTTTTTAAACAAGCCCAGGGAATTGATCAACCTGTACTGGAGCGCCACGTTCCAGTCAGGCGTAACGTTTTGCGTATGCAGTACATGGATCATCTGCTCGGTATTGCTGCCGATCACATAACCCAGTTCGGTATAAGGACGTGTGGTATTGTAGAACTTTGTTTCCGGCACATTGAACTGGTATATATCGTAGGCATGAAAACCCGGATCCCAGCCGGCTTTGGTGATGGGATTAAAAAGCAGGGATCGCGCCGCGTTCCCTACATTCCCCAGGTAAGCGTATTGGGCAGGAACAGGATAACGCCTGGAAAAATCGGCATAGCTGGAATCAAAATGGCTGTAGCGTGTTGTATCCAGGTACCGGTAGGTGATGGTGAGAGAATCTTCCAGTCCGGTGCGGTGTGCCAGGCTGTCTGCTTTTCCGCTGCTGGATCCTCCACCCATGTTTCTGAAACGGCCCAACGGGTTTTGTGCTGCAGCCGTAAAATGCAGGCACAAGCTTATCACACAAAAAAAGACTGGTATAAATTTCCTTCTGTTCACGTCAAAGCCGGGCAAGTTAATGATTAAAGAAGCATCCCCCGCGACCAAAACGTTAAATCAGCATTGGGGGACTGGCAGCTGAATTTCTTAGAGTTGCTTTACCAGTTCCAGGAATATACTTGTCAGCTTGGGTTCTGCCTCGCGGGCCGCCTGCAGCACCTCTTCATGGGTAATGGTATTGAGCTCTTCCCGGATACCGATATCGGTGATCACGCTCATGGCAAATACCTGCAGGCCTGCATGCCGGGCCACAATCACTTCCTGCACCGTGCTCATGCCCACAGCATCGCCGCCCAGCAGGTGAAGCATTTTATATTCGGCCCGGGTTTCAAAAGTTGGTCCGGTAACCCCGGCGTAAACGCCTTTTTTCACGTTGATGCTCAATCTGGCAGCTATCTGCTCCCCTTTCTCAATTAAGGTCAGCGAATAAGGTTCGCTCATATCCGGGAAGCGTTCGCCCAGTTCCGGCTCATTTTTTCCCAGCAGCGGATTGATGGTAAACAAGCTGATATGATCCTGCAGGATCATCAGGTCGCCCACCCGGAAGGCGGGATTGAGGCCGCCGGCAGCGTTGCTGATCAGCAGGGTCTGCACACCCAGTGCCTTCATCACGCGGACCGGATAAGCCACATCCTGCGGCGTGTACCCTTCGTAAAAATGAAAGCGGCCGGCCATTACAACCACCGGTTTGCCCTGTATGCTGCCGATGATCAGGCGGCCATGGTGCCCCTCCACGGTAGACACCGGAAAGTAGGGGATCGAATCATATTCGATCTCTGTTTCAATTTCTATTTCCCTGATCAGGTTACCCAGTCCGCTGCCCAGCACAATTCCAATGGCAGGTTTGCTGGCAGAAAGGGAGCGGATGTAGTTGACTGTTTTATCCAGGCGTTCTATGATACTCGTCATATTATATTGCGATAGCCAGCAAATATAATACAGCTGTTTTTCTTCTTACCTTGTAACTTCAATCCAGTTATATGCGCCCCGCAACACTTCCCTCCATCCTGCAGAAAAAATCTCAATACAAAGTGGCAGGCAGCCTGTGGATCGAATGCGAAAACGAACGTTTTTTTGGTCCGGGACGGGTAGAGCTTTTACAAAAGATCGAAGAAACCGGTTCTATCAACAAGGCAGCCCGCCTGATGGGCATGTCGTACAAAAAAGCCTGGGAGATGATCAGTGCCCTGAATGTGCAGGCTGCGCGCCCGCTTGTAATCACCCAAACAGGCGGCGAAAAGGGCGGCGGCTCGGTGATCACGGAAGAAGCCAAACAACTCATCGCATACCATTACCAATTGCGCCAGCGATTCCAGGAATTTCTCGAAAAAGAGACCGCCGGATTAAGCCATCTGTAAAGCTAATTTCCATCGAACCAAACAAAAAAAGGTTGATTTGCAAAAGCGTTCTATCTTTAGAAAAATAACGACCTGATCGATGCATTTCCGTAGAAGCTTTCTGCTTATCCTGTTAGCTTGGGCAGTTCCTATCCTCATTTTTTGTCAGACAGGAGGCAGAGACCCATTTGTAAAAATAAGCGGTGAAGTAAGCAAGCCGCTTACCCTGTACAAGGAAGACCTGGCAAAAATGAAGCAGGTACCTGTTGCGTTCACAGACCGCAATGGAAAGTCACGCCAATTTACGGGTACACCGGTACTGGACATTCTTGCACAAGCCGGTGTTACGCTGGGCAAAGACCTGCGCGGTGAAAACCTAACCAAATACATGATGGTAAAATGTGCCGATGGGTATGAAGTCTTGTTTTCCCTGGCCGAGCTCGACAGCAGCTTTACCGACCGCAAGATCGTGCTGGTGTTTCAATCCGAAGGCAAACCCCTGTCAGCAACAGAAGGGCCTTTCCGGGTAGTGGTGCCGGGAGAGAAAAAACCGGCCCGCAGCTGCATGCAGGTCACCGAACTGGTGATCAGGTATGCGAAAGAATAATGTCAGGATGCCCTGTGGGCCTTTACTTTTTTACACAGTTCCTTTGTCAGAGAAGCCAGTTTGCTGGCAGTTTCTGTATCTGTAATCTCTCCTTCCGCATTTAATTTTTTGTAAACAGCCGGAATGCTGTAAGAAGAATGGCCTCTCAGATCGGTTCCCAAGGCGGTGAGCGTAAGCAAAAGAGAGCTCAGCGCTTTGTCTCCGCCACTGGTGAGGGGTGAAGCACTCACAGCTGCCACCGGTTTTTCATTCATCTCACCGGATGATACGACCCAGTCCAAGGCATTCTTGAGCACCCCCGGTACGCCGAATGCATACTCCGGCGTGCTGATAACAACGGCATCGGCGATCTTTAATTTTTCCCGGAATTCTTTGACTGCTTTGAGTTCTTTTTCTCCGTCGAGGTCCGGATTGAAATGGGGAAGCTGGTCCAGCTTGTCGTATATCTCCAAATAAGCTTCTTCCGGGAGCAGGGCAGATATGGCATGGAGCAGGATGGTATTGGAAGACTGGCTGCGCAGGCTGCCGGAAATGCCAATGATATAAACCCCTGTACTCTTCATAGCAACCGGATTTTTATCGGATTCCCTATCCATGTTGGACAAGTAAACAATTTTCTGTCTCGATAAAAGTAGAAAATTTTTGGTTTACTCTATCCGTGGCATTTACATGAAGAAACTTTAAAGGAGCCCCAAGAGCTTCCTGAACCATTCGCCAACTTAAACGCACCGTTCGGTAAGTGGCGGGGTATATGCCCGTTTCCTCCTCCTATCTTCACACCGCACCTTCTTTAACTCCCGACCCTTTCAAAGACCCTGAAGTGCATCCGCGTGTTTACCTCTGAAGCCGCACACAATCCTTTTAGATTGAACGCCATGCAGAAAATGGAAAAATCGAACGATCCGGATCGCCATTTTTACCTGCTGCCCCTCCCCCCGGGCATGCATGGCAAAAGGGCGGAACTGTTTGGCATGCATGCCTTTGTTCTTTTTGCAGGGGCTTACTACCGGGTAGCGCCTGCAACTGGGTGGCTGGCAGATTCAGCTTTTTCGATGTAAGCTGCCAAAGATTTGTTGATGATCCCATTCCAGCCCTTGATGAAGTTGGATGCGTCGAAGTCGGGGTTGTCATGCGGGAATGATGCTAAACCGGTGTGGGTAAGGGTGAGCAGGGTTTTATCTCCCTGCGGAGCCAGCTCAAAGGAAACATAGGAGATGCCGGGATACCCTTCGTAGCGCCAGCTGTATGCAAGTTTCTTTTCGGGTACGACTTCAGTTACCTCACAAAGATGGGTGTATTGCTTTTCCGGACTGGGGCCGCCGCTGAACTGGAACCGGAAACCTGGCTCCGCTTTGAATTCTGCCAGGTTGAAATACCAGTTTTTCATTTCATCCTTGTTGGTCAGCGCTTTCCAGAGTAGGGAAGCCGGTGCATTGAACAGGCGTTCGATCACGATGGGTTGATTGTCCATTTTACTTGTGTTTGGGTTTTTGTTTAACAGGTTTTTTTTGACTCGACAAATGAAGCTCCAGGGCATCCAGCTTGCTCATCCAGAAAGTCTGGTATTGCTTTACCCAGCTTGCAACCTGGCTTAGTTGTCCCAGGTTGGCTTCACAATACCGTTCCCGCCCCTGCTGTTTGATCACGATCAGTCCGCACTCGGTCAGGATTTTTATGTGCTTTGAAATTGCAGGCCGGCTGATGGAAAAATTTTCTGCGACCGCATTTAAGTTCATGTTCTGCCGGGCAAGCAGGTTGATGATCTCTCTTCTGGTAGGGTCTGCAATAGCTTGAAATACATCTCTTCTCATGGTGGATTGGATGGTTTGTGTAACTGATCGGTTACAAATTTATGGGTAACCACCCGGTTACACAAATAATTTTAGCATCCGGGATAAAAAGGCAGAAAAGCCGCCCGGCCATACTAAAATATTTAGCCGCCAAAAAAATAATGATACATTTGAAGTTCCAAGGCAGAAGCTGTTTTTAAAAAGGCAGGAGAACAGCTGTATAGAGAAGCAACTATTATGACAACCACCACCATTCTTCTGATCACTATCATCGTTCTGTTGCTGGTAATTCTTGGCTTGCTTTTTAGAAATCCGGTTGTACCAACAAGCTCTTTACCTTCTAACAACAGCAATGGATCAGACAACCTGGTTGCCGAGCTCAGGCGGATTGAATATGCGGTGAAGAACGAGATGGTTGTTAACCGCAATGAAGCAGGAGAAAGCGCGCGGAACACCCGGTCAGAGCTGGCTGCCTCTCTCCGTGCGTTGGGTGAAACAGTGGGTGCAAGCGTACGCGAAAGCCGCCGCGAGCAAAAAGAAGCCCTGGAAGGATTTCGCAAAGATTTTTCCGGCACGGTAGAAGAGCTCAACAGGATACAGCAAAATAATTTTTATGCCCTCCTGCACAAACAGGATGAGCAAAATATTGCCACAACCAACCGGCTCGACTTTATGCGGGAGACCCTTGAAAAAAGACTGAGCGAGCTGCAAATGGGCAATGAAAAAAAGCTGGACGAGATGCGGGCCACCGTAGATGAAAAGCTGCAGAAAACCCTGGAAGCCCGGCTCAGCGAATCATTCCGCCTGGTGAGCGAGCGGCTGGAAGCGGTGCACAAAGGGCTTGGCGATATGCAACAGCTCGCAACAGGCGTGGGTGATTTAAAACGGGTGCTCACCAATGTAAAAACAAGGGGCATCCTGGGAGAATACCAGCTGGAAAGCATGCTCGAACAATTGTTGACGGTTGAGCAGTACGCCAAAAATGTAAAAACAAAAGACGGTTCCAATGCCCTTGTTGAATTTGCCGTTAAGCTGCCGGGCAAAGAAGAACACCAAAAAGAGGTGTGGCTGCCGATCGATTCCAAGTTTCCCAAAGAAGATTTTGAATTGCTGATGGATGCTTATGACATGGCCAACATGGAAAAAGCAGAAGAGCACCGCCAGAGCTTTGTACGGGGCATCAAAAAATGCGCAGTTGATATTTGCAGCAAATACATCGACCCGCCCAATACAACTGATTTTGCGATTCTCTTTCTGCCTTTTGAAAGCCTGTATGCCGAAGTGCTCCGCGTCCCCGGTCTCTTTGAATCTATCCAACGTGAATGCAAGATCATCATCACAGGTCCGACCACCCTGTCTGCCTTCCTGAACAGCCTGCAGATGGGCTTTCGCACCCTCGCTATTGAGAAGCGGTCCAGCGAAGTATGGCAGCTGCTGGGCGCCATCAAAACAGAGTTCCGGAACTTTGGCGGTATCCTGGAAAAGACACAGAAGAAATTACAGGAAGCCAGCAATGTGATTGAGCAGGCCGGCGTGCGCTCGCGCGTGATCGAAAGAAAATTGCGGAACGTGCAGGAGCTGCCCAAAGACGAAACGCTCGAACTGCTCACCGATGCAATAGATCCCTCCATCGAGCCGGTTGAATAAAGGATTGGATTATCTTAGCCCTTTCGATCCAACCAAAAATTTATGTCTACTTACGCCCAAAAAAGATTGCTTATCCGCACCTTGCTGCGCCCGCTTGGAATGGTTTGTTTTTTCATGCTGCTGTTTGCTGCCGCCCATGCCAAAGACATCCAGCTTCGCTCACCCGATAGCCGGATCCTGGTAACGATCAGCACAGGAACCGATCTGCGCTGGTCGGTGGAGTACAATGGAGAAAAACTCCTGCTGCCCAGCCGCCTGGCCCTCTCCTTTTCCAATGGAATGCAACCCGGCATCCAGCCCCAGGTAGCCAGTACCAAGACACGTGCAGTGAACAGTGTGATCGAAGCCATTGTGCCGGTAAAAAGCAGGCTGATCCCCGATGTATTTAACGAAGTGCGGCTCAACTGCAAAGGCAATTATGCTGTGGTGTTCAGAGCCTACAATGATGGCGTGGCTTACCGTTTTGAAACAGCCGTGCGCGACAGTGTGCTTGTAAATGCAGAAACCATAGAATTCAATTTTGCAGCCAATAACCGGGTAGTCTGGCCGATCGAAACAGACCCTGATTACCAGTCGCATTTTGAAAGCCTTTACAAAGACACCGCAATAGCATCTTTTACCGATAAGCAACACGCAGCCCTTCCTTTTCTTACCCAAACAAGTTCCGGCGTAAACATGCTGATCAGCGAATCAGATCTGTACGACTATCCAAATGCATTTCTGTATGGTACAGGCGGCAATGCGGTTACAGCCCGGTTTCCCAAGGTAATCCTGGAAAGCACACGCCGCGGCGACCGCGGCATCCGGATCAGCAAACTGGCCGACCATATCGCCAAAACCAGCGGCACACGCAGCTTTCCCTGGCGTTCTATCGCCATCACCCCTGACGACAAGGGATTGCTGGAAACCAACCTGACGTATAAGCTGGCTTCTCCCAACGTCCTTACCAATACAGGCTGGATCAAGCCGGGCAAGGTTGCCTGGGACTGGTGGAATGCCAACAACGTGTATGGCGTAAACTTTAAAGCAGGCATAAATACAGACACGTATAAATATTATGTAGACTTTGCAGCGGCTTATGGTTTGGAGTACATCATACTCGACGAGGGCTGGACCCGTACCACGCTGGATCTGATGCACGCCAATGACCAGCTCGACATCAAGGAGCTGATCCGTTATGCAAACACCAAAAAAGTAGGCGTTATTCTTTGGGTATTGTGGAATGGACTGAATGAGAATATGGATGCCATCCTCGACCAGTATGCAGCCTGGGGTGCAAAAGGAATCAAAGTTGATTTTATGGCCCGGGCCGATCAGTACATGGTAAACTTTTATGAACGTTCAGCAGTGGCTACAGCCAAACGGAATTTGCTGATCGATTTTCATGGCGCCTATAAACCGGTCGGGCTCAACCGCAAGTATCCGAATGTAATCAATTACGAGGGCGTACGCGGATTGGAAAACGACAAGTGGAGCACCGACATCACACCCACCCACGATGTAACCCTGCCCTTTACCCGCATGGCTGCCGGTCCCATGGATTACACACCGGGTGCCATGCGGAATGCCGCAGCAGGAAATTACCATCCCGTTTTTACAGAACCCATGAGCCAGGGAACCCGTGCCCACCAGGTAGCCATGTATGTGTTGTACGATGCGCCCCTGCAGATGCTGTCCGACAATCCTTCTACCTACCTCCGGGATACGGCTTGTACGGCATTCATGGCCCAGATACCAACCGTATGGGATACCACTATTGCCCTGGACGGAAAAGTAGGCCAGTATGCTGTTGTGGCAAAAAAGCGGGGAACAAGCTGGTATATTGGCGCTATGACCAACTGGAGCGCCCGCAACCTGCCTGTATCGCTGTCTTTTCTGGGCAACAAAAAATATTCGATGCAGCTGTTAAAAGATGGGATCAATGCCGACAGGGTGGGCTCCGATTATTCACTCGACAGGCAGGAAGTCACCGGCTCACAAACCATCAACCTCTCACTCAGCAAAGGCGGTGGATGGTGTGCCGTGCTCAAGGAATTGCAATAGGCAGTTACGACAGCTTTTGAACAGTATCCCATACAACCTTATCTACCGGCACGCCCTGCCGCAGATTGTTTTCCCTGGTATGCAGCACCCGCTCACCGGGATAGGTTATCCTGCCTGCCGGATCTTCGGGTATGGATGATTGATAGTCCTGTATGATCTGTTCAATTGTTTGCTGGATAAAGGTCCTGTTCTGGAGGAAAGAAAGATCCATGGCTATAAAAACCTGCGACACGGCGTATTCATGTTCCCGGGCAGTGATCTCGTGTGTAGCGCTGCCTGCAGAAAGAATGGCGGCGAGTAGATCCAGCAGGAGCGATAAGCCCGCCCCTTTCCAGTATCCTGCCGGCAGGATGCGCCGGGTATCCAGGATCGCCGATGGATCGCTGGAGAGCTTGCCTGCTGCATCATAGCCGCCCGGCACGGGAAGGGGTTGATCTTTCATTTTGAACTGCTCCAATGCACCATAGGAATATTGCGAAAGGGCCATGTCCATCACTATGGCCTCCGTTCCGTACGGTATGGCAAAGACAAGGGGATTGTTTCCCAGCCGGGCATCTACAGCACCCCAGGCAGGCATATTGGCAATGGTGTTTGTCCAGCCAATAAAAACAAACCCGCCCCTGGCAGCTTTCCATCCGTAAGTACCCCCGCGCATCCAGTGGTTGGTATTGGATAACCCTACGCAACCAATGCCATGACTCCGCGCCAGTTCCATTGCCCGTTCGGTCGCATGCAGGGCATTCAGCGGACCAGGACCGAGCTGCCCATCCCATTGCTCCAGCGCATGCGAGCCTCCTTTTCTGACCGGCCCGTTTTCTGGTTTGACCCATCCCCGCTGGATCCATTCCACAAAACGCGCAAACCGGTTTATGCCATGGGTGTAAATGCCGTCTACGCTGTTGTCTGTAAAAATTTCTGCGCAGCGTGCTGCCTTGTTATCCTGAAAGCCTTGCTGCAAAAGGATTTTATAAAAGACCTGCTGCATCTCTTGTGCTGGAATGCGGATGGTTTCTGTAGGTTGAGCGGGAGCAGATTGACTCATGCAATAAAACTACACCATTAATCTTTCTGCACCAGCACAAGCTCGTATGCAGAAACAACTTCTGACCTTGTCCTGTTGTTGATAAAAGAACCCTTCAGCTTGGTAACAG
The DNA here is from genome assembly GCA_015069695.1 of Williamsia sp. Taxonomy (GTDB): domain Bacteria; phylum Bacteroidota; class Bacteroidia; order Chitinophagales; family Chitinophagaceae; genus JADCRZ01. Next base: position 18,615 of record JADCRZ010000037.1, on the reverse strand, counting down.
AAAAATAAGCGAATGATTTCATGGGCTGCAACTGCCATCCTTTTTGCAGCAAAACTTCTCTGGCAGACGGGTGGATATACAGCAGATACGGTGTAGGCGGATATTTTTTATGCACTGTATCGAGGGTATAAAGTGGTTGATCCAGGTAAAAATCCAAGGCAAAAGCATATTGCTGATGGACGAGTTGAGCCACGGGAAGCTTTTGCGGGTTGTTCTTATTTATCCAGAAAGCAGCTTCACTTCCTGATTGGTATGTCAAAAGGGGCGGATAAAAAGCGATGTTTAAAAACAGGTTCACCACCACAGATACCCAGGCACTTTGAAAAAGGGCTCTCTGTAAGGGTAAGTCCTTTGTAACATTCGATATGAGCATGATGCCTGTAAGCAGTCCTGCAATCAGTGTAACAATGACGATAAATGTGTCCGGAGGCTGGTAAAAAACAAAGAGGGCAACCGCACCAACAGAAAGCAGCACGGCAAGAGCAGATTGAACAGCGGATGTGCGCCTTTCCGCGCGACGGCTTTTCAAGCCCAGCAGGTATTGAGCGGTAAGTATGGCAAAAAACGGAAACACAATATTCAGGTAATGCGGCAGCTGAAAACGCGATGCAGAAAACAATAAAAACAACAGCATTGAGCCGGTGATACAATACCATTCTACCCGCTGCGGCTCCCTCCATCCCCGCCGGATAAACTGACCCAGCGCCACATACAACAAGACCGACCAGGGCAAAAAAGCCCACAAAAGAGTATGCAAAAAGAAAAAGGGATCGCCTTTGCCCTTGATGGGACCGGTATTGAAAAAGCGACCGAACTGGCTGTCCCAGAAAAAAAACCGGATGCCTGATACGCCCGTCCTGCCAAACACAATTTTTTCCGGATGTGCATCAAACTGGTAATAAAGGCTCGCCAGTTCCGGTATGATAAACAGAAAAACCAGCAAGCCTGCGATCAGCCAGCGGAGATGAAAAATTTCTTTCCATCTTTTTTTGATCAGGAGTTCCCCGGCAACGGCACCACCGATGGGTACCAGCGCCATCATGCCCTTGGTCATTACCGCACAGGCAGCAAGCAGGGAAGCCAGTACCAGCTGCAAAAATTTCTTCTCCGTCATGCTCCGGTAAAAATGATAGACCGAACCTACGATCAGTGCAGTGAGGTAGGGCTCAGCCCGCACATCGTTGCTCGAGACAACGATGTGTTCGGCGGAGAGTAAGATCAGAACAGACCAAAGGGCAGTTTCCCGGTTGTACAATCTTCTGGCAAACAGATACGTGTAGACAGCCGCTGCATACAAAAACAACAGGGCAGGCAGTTTATAAGCCCAGGTGGAAAACCCGAAGCAGCGAAAAAAAAAGGCTGTTACCCAGAATGGAAAATGCGGCTTGTCCAGCCATTCCCTTCCTTCTCCAAACAGCTGGATATAATCGGAACGCAGCACCATGTTCTTTGCAATAGATGCATACAGCGATCCATCAGGACCCAGTATCGTTAGAAACAAGCCGCTTGCGTTCAGCAGGGCTGCAAAGATGATCAACAGGTACAACAGTCTGGTGGAGGAAAGACGCATGATGGCAAGAAAATTTAGGTTTACAGCCGTTGAGGTGCTATTTGCCAGCGGTAGAATACACGGGCAAGAATCCATCCGATGAGGGTGCCCAAACCGGCACCCGCAAGAATGTCGAGCGGAAAATGCTTGCCTACATAAATCTGTGCATAGCAGACCAGCAAGGCCCAGAGATAAAGCCAGTACCAGCGTTTGCCCGTCATATAAAAAATGGCACAGAACCAGAATGTAGCCAGTCCGAAATGGTTGGAAGCGTGGGATGATGGCATCGAGTACATGCCCCCGCAACCTTCCAATTTGTGAATGACCATATTCAAGGTTTGATCGTAACAGGGACGTTTGCGGCCAACCAGCGGCTTCAGGATGCTGGAGCTTATGTAATCAGTGCAAGCAAAAGAACAAACCGTGAGCAGGGCAAATTGCCAGGCCCTTTCTTTTGCGTACCGGATCAGCCAGTATAGCATAAACACGTACAGGGGGATCCAGGTATAGGCGTTGCGGAGGACGCGCATAGGCAGGTCGAGGAAGGGCAAGGCACCGTAGAAATTGATCGCAGAAAATGCTTTTTTATCCAACGCTTCCAGCCATTGCCATAAGCTCATAGCACTTGATTTGTTTTGATTGATGGTCCAGCGGTTGCTCCCTTTTATTTTTCCGACTTTTCAACCAGCTCTTCAGAAACAGAAGGTTGTTTTTTTCTCCGGTTCCAGATTTGTCCTTTGTGCCGGGTCGGGATCTCGTCTCCCAACAGCTTGCCCCAGGGCCGCAGATCGTTTATCCGGTCAAAAATAATTTTTAAGATGGCAACAAACGGGATAGAAAGAAACATGCCTCCTACGCCCCACAACGTACCGCCCAGCAAAACAATCAGGATAGAAAAAAGGGCGTTGATCTGCACCTTGGAAGAGACGATGCGCGGAACCAGGATATTGTTGTCGATAAACTGGATCACTGCATACGCCGCCAGGATGCCCAACTGGGTTCCATAACCATCTTTTGTTGCCGTAGCGATCAGGATGGGCAGGGCAATGGCTATAATACCGCCGATATAAGGCAGCATATTCAGGATAGCGCCGATTACGCCCAGGAGGATGGCGTACTGCACGCCGAGCAGCAGCAGGGCAGCAGAATTCATGATAGCCACGACCACCGCCTCCAGCAGCAGCCCGACCATATAGCTCTGGATGGCCGATTTCATCTGGTCAAGTATATCGGAGACCTTGCGTGAATTTTCTTCTGAAAAAGCTTCGTACAAAAAATTTATGATCAGTGTTTTATAGAACAGGATCAGGAAAACATAGACGGGTATCAGAAAGGCCAGGCTAAGCGTACCCAGGGCAGATCCCAGGGATTGCGCCAGCAGGGCCTGGCCTTTTTGCAATCCTTCGCTGAGCAGCTGGTTTTGCTTTTTGAGTGCGATCCCGAAATGGCTTTGCAAATAGCCTTTGGACTCGGTGATCATCTGGTCGAGCTTTTGCTTGAACTGCGGAATAGAATCGCCAAAACGCATGAGCTGGGTCGACAGGAAATAGATCACGCCGCTAAATAAGATCAAGGCCAGCAGCATGGTCAGCGAAATCGCCACTATTTTCGGCACGCCGCGTTTTTGGAGCCGGTTGTTCAGCGGGTTCAGCAGGATGGCGATCACCAGCGAAAAAGCCAGCGGCAGCAAAATCGTTCGCATCACAGCCATGGCATATACGGCCAGGATCAGTCCGAACAGGATGACGGTTGCCTTGATGTAAAACGGATACTGTTTTGTTTCCATGCGGCTGTGGGTTGTACCGGATTTGTGCTCCTGCTACCGGCTGTATAAAATAGATAAAAAAATCCCGGCAATAAAATGGTTCCTACTCACCGGGTAATTCCCGGACAAGATAATACATAAGCTTCTGACAAAAGGAAAAATCAGGACACATTGCCTGAAGTGATTTCCCGCCATTAAACCAATCGCGGCTAAGCCGGTCTATCGGTCTTGTCTCTTTCAGAATAACTTTACTTTCTTGTTGATGTGCTTTCTTTTGCCAAAGAGGACAAACCAACAGCCAATTCCATATCATGCAACAGTTTATAAAATTATCTGCCTGGCTCTTTTCTCCCCTTCTCCTGATTTTTGCGGTCCCGCTTTCCGAAACACCAGTACCTCCTCTCCCCAAAACGCATTACAATTTTCCCTATAAATCAGCCGGGCTCACCAGGGAAGAAGCCGCGGCCCACCTGCTCAGCCGTTTTACCTTTGGCGCCAGGCCGGGTGATGTAGAACGGGTAGCAGAGATGGGTTTGGAAAACTGGTTCCAGCAGCAACTGGAAGGCCAGCTGCCCGATGATTCACTGGAGTTAAGCCTCCAGGGCTACGATGCGCTCAAGATGAGCAATGAACAGATTGTAGCTACCTTCCCCAAAGGCGGGCAAATTCTCCGGATGGCTGTGCGGGACGGACTGATCAGCAAAGATTCTGTGCAGGGAGCCGACAAAAAAGATTACCGGGCCATGCTGGCGCCCTACCTGCAACAAAAAGGATACAAACCGGAGGCCGAGCTGTTCAGGCAACTGATCAACCAGAAAATACTCCGCGCCGCTTTGTCCAACAACCAGCTGAAGGAACTGCTGACCGATTTCTGGTTCAACCATTTCAACGTATCGCTCACTAAAAACGACTGTGCCCAGTTTGTGCTGGCTTATGAACGCGATGCCATCCGGCCCCATGTAACCGGCCTCTTCGAAACCCTGCTCCTTGCCACTGCCCATTCACCTGCCATGCTTACCTATCTCGATAATTTCTCCAGTTCCGGACCTGTCGCGCAGAACGAAAAGCCCGCACAGGCAGGTCTCCGGCAACGCATGATGAAAGAGATGATGGCCCGCGCTGCTGATACTTCCCGACAAGCCATGCAGCAGGCAGAAAAGATCCAAAAAGCAAGAAAGGCACAGGGTCTGAACGAGAACTATGCCCGTGAGATCATGGAACTCCATACCCTGGGTGTTGACGGCGGCTATACGCAAAGCGACGTAACACAGGCTGCACGCGTGCTTACCGGCTGGACCATCTATCCCATCGGCGACTATGGCGTGGCACAAACCATGCGCCCGGTTGTACAACGCCTCGGCGAAGACCGGCTAACCCGACAGGGCTTTGTACACGAAGGTGATTTCTTGTTTGCTGCCAACCGGCACGACAGGGAGGAGAAAACCATTCTCGGCAACCAGTTCCCGGCAGGTGGCGGGTATGAAGAAGGCGTGCAGTTGCTTCACATCCTGGCGCACCATCCTTCCACCGCCCGTTTTATCTGCACCAAATTGGCCATGCGGTTTTGCAGCGACAATCCATCTCCTGCTCTTATCAGCAAAATGGAAAAAACATTTGGGGAGAAGGACGGCAATATCGGCCAGGTGCTGATCACCATGGCTTGCGCACCGGAGTTCTGGAGCAACACGGCGCTCAGGCAAAAAACCAAGTCGCCTTTCGAGCTTGCTATCAGCTCCGTGCGTGCCCTGAACGCCAAAATAACCATGCCTTACCAGCTGTTTAACTGGATCAACAAAATGGGACAAAAAATTTATTATTACCAGGCGCCTACCGGGTTTCCTGACAGGGGACAATATTGGATCAATACCGGCTCCCTGCTCAACCGGATGAACTTTGGCCTGGCCCTGTCTTCTCAACGCATTCCGGGCATCAGCTTTAGTCTGCTGGCCCTCAACCAGGGGCATGAACCCGAAAGTGCCGAGTCAGCCCTGCTTACCTACAGCAAACTCCTGATGCCCGGCCGCGATCTGCAGGAAACCGTTCATCGGCTTACCCCGCTGCTCAACGATCCCGAGCTGAATAAAAAGATCAATGCAGCAGCTGAACAAAAATCCATGGCAGCCCCGCCGGTTAACAACAGGGAAGGGAGTGCGGATAGTATGATGGAGGAAGAGAATAAAAAACCAAAGGAAAGACCTTCTCAAAAAGGGGGCGGAAAAAACAATTTCACAACCATGCAAATGCAGGTTGCCCCCGGCAACAATTCCATGCTCGCGCAGGTAGTGGGCATTGTGATCGGCTCGCCGGAGTTTCAGCGGAAGTAACCAGATTGAACACCAATAAAATTTGTATGAGATCCAGAAGAGGTTTTATAAAATCAGGCGCCCTGGCCCTTTTTGCAACCGGCATCGGCGGCGTACCCACCTTTATTGCCCGGGCAGCACAAAGCAGCAAAATTCTGCAGCCTTACAAGAAAAACAAGATCATGGTCTGCATTTTTCAGCGCGGTGCCATGGATGGACTGATGGCGGTTACCCCGTTCACCGATGAATACCTGAAGCAGGCCCGCCCTACCTTGTTTCTTTCACCGGCAAGCGGAGCGGCCAAACCCCTGATTGATCTTGACAGCCGCTTTGGACTGCATCCTTCCATGCGTTCTTTTGAACCCCTGTTCCGCGAAAAGCGGCTGGCCATTGTTCACGGGGTAGGTTCTCCCAACAGTACGCGCTCGCATTTTGATGCACAGGATTATATGGAATCAGGCACGCCGTTTAACAAAGGCACCAGCAGCGGCTGGCTTAACAGGGCCGTCGGTTTGCTCGGGCACGAGGCTGCCACGCCATTTCAGGCAGTCAGCATCAGCTCTTCCCTGCCCCGCTCCTTTTATGGCAACAATCCAACGCTGGCCATCAGCAGTCTGCAGGATTTTTCTATCCAGCTGCGCGGCAATCCTCTTTCTGCAAACATGGCGGCCCGCAGTTTTGAAGAACTGTACGACCAGACAACGGATGCCCTGCTCAACAAGACCGGCAAAGAAAGTTTTGATGCGGTAAAAATGCTGCAAAAGACAGATACCCGCAACTACCAGCCTGCTAACGGCGCCGAATACCCGAAAACAGCCCTGGGCAATTCCCTCAGGCAAGTAGCCCAGCTGATTAAAATGGATGTGGGATTGGAAATTGCTTTTACCGAAAGCGGGGGCTGGGACACCCATTTCAACCAGGGTGCTGAAAATGGCACCTTCGCCCGCAATGTAGAAGACCTCAGCAACAGCATTACAGCCTTTTGGACGGACATCGGGGCTTACCAGGACGAAGTAGATGTAATGACCATGACCGAATTTGGCAGAACGGTGCGGCAAAACGGGACCGGCGGAACAGACCACGGACGCGGCTCCTGCATGTTTATCCTGGGCAACGATGTAAACGGCGGCCTTGTACATGGCAACATGCCGGCCCTTGCGCAGGAAAATTTAGAAGACGGGCGCGATGTACCGGTGACCACCGATTTCCGCACGGTATTTTGTGAAGTGGCCGACAGGCACCTCAACATTCACAACGATCCTGTCCTGTTTCCCGAGTGGAAGGGAAAGGCAATAGGTGTGATGGCCGCAAATACCTGATCAAGTCAGCTGGCAACACCACTAAATAATGAAGCCTCCTGTTAGAAAACAGGAGGCTATTGCATTGCTTATACCAGAAAAAAGATGTGCTTAGTATCCGGGGTTTTGTTTCAGATTTCCGTTCTTGGTCAGCTCACCTTCCGGGATCGGGAAGATGGTTTTGTTGGCACCTGACGAAACATGGTTGAACCATTGCTTGGTGGTGTAAATACCAAACCGGATCATATCCTGCCGGCGGCGGCCTTCTGCGGCAAATTCCCAGCCCAGTTCATCCAGGAAGCGGCCGTATTGGATGTCTGCTCCACCTCCTGTACCGGATACCCTGCCACCAGCCCACAAACCATAATTGTATACACTGCCTTTAACCAGGTCGGCACCGGTTACGGTTGCTTTGGCAGGACTGGTAGTGGAAAATGCCCGTTGGCGTACCTGGGTCACCAGGGTTGCTGCTTCGGCGGCCTTGCCCTGCCGCAGCAGGCATTCTGCTTTCATCATCAGGATGTCGGCATAGCGCTCAATGGGGTAATCAGTGCTGAGTGCGCCCCTGGCTCCCATTTTGATTTCATATTTGCCAACCCGGTAACCCTGGTTGCTGCCTGCCAGCGCGATCCCGTCCACGTTTTCTATAAAATTGATGGCAAGCGTAGTAGTACCGGCTACATACTGCGGGCCCATGATCCAGGTATCTTTCAAGCGCGTATCATCCGGATCGTACGTATCGATGAACTGCGGAACAGCACAGTTGCCACCCCAGGGCTGGGCCGACATACTGTACACTTTCTGCATCACCGGATCCAACGTCTTCATGTGGATGTTCATCTGCGTAGCCTGGATCTCATCATACGGGATGGCAAAGACGATTTCCTTGGAAGTGTTGTTATCTGTTTTATAAGAAGTTTTATACAGGGGTTCGATAATGTACTTGTTGCTGGCAATGATGTCGTTGCATTGCTCGATGCATTTGTCCCATTGCGGTGTTCCGGTATATACACCGGCATTCAGGTATACCTTGGCGAGGATCGATTTGGCAGCCCACTTGTTAAAGCGGCCGTAGGTAGTTTGGTCTACCTTGTCGCTTAAGGCAGGAATGGCATCCAAAAACTCTTTTACGACAAAATCATACACCTGCTGGCGGGTGCTTTGTTTGGGCAGGCTGGCATCTTTGAAATCAGTAACAATGGGCACATTCCCGTGATTGTCCAGGAGGTTGTAATAATAAAACGCCCTTGCTGCTTTCAGTTCGGCAATGATGGCTTCTTTGCCGGTAGTAATCGGCACCAAACCTGCATCAATCTGGTAAAGTACCCGGTTGGCCGTGTTGATGCCCTGGTAACAATTGCTCCACAGCTGGTTGGGCTGGCCTTGCGTCTGGTTCCATTCATGTTTGTGCATGCGCTGGTAAACCCCTCCATCGTACCATCCGTTTGGACGGGCAGGCGTTACAATCGCATCAGCGGGCTCTTCCTGCAGATCAAAATTGCCATACCACGAAGCTTCCATCGGGCGCAGAATGGTGTAAACCGGCGCAATGATGGAAGGCACATCGCCCTCGGTAGGGTGAAAATTGTCCTGCAATACCTGATCGTAAACAGTTTCATCCAGCTTGGTACAGCCACTGAGAATGCAGGCCAGGGTTACAAGCGAAGTGATAGAATAGAGCATCTTTTTCATATACCAGAGATTAATAGTTTAAAAAGAAAGATTAGCGCCAATGGTGAACGTACGGGTGGTCGGATACTTATCCCGCTCATCAACACCCGGGCTAAACCCTTGGGTATTTAATTCGGGATCAACCCCTGTATAGTTGGTGATCGTATACAGGTTTAAACCTGCTACGTATATCCTTGCTGTTTTGATATACTTGTTGTTCTTTAACGGCAAGGCATAGCCGAGACTTACGTTGTCGATCTTTACATAATCACCCGGCTCTATGTAATAGGAAACATAGGCAAGATCAGTGTAGATAGGCGTTTTGTTGTACACCGGATCAAATGCTGACTTGAGCATGTTGTACTGGTTGATCTTGGGGTTGGCGTAATACATCTTTTGCAGGTTGAGGATCTTGAAGCCAAATGCGCCGCGCAGGTTTATGCTCAGATCCCAGTTCTTGTACCGGAAGGTATTGTTCCAGCCGGCGATGTATTTGGGAATACCGTTACCCAGGATCTGTTTGTCGGTTTCATTGCCGTTTTTCACTGATTTGGGTTTGCCGTCCGCACCCTGGATGATCCAGGTAGAATCAGCTGCAATGTCGATCGACTTCCAGCCATAGAACAATCCGATCGGCTGACCGATGTAAACCCTGTGTGTGTAGGTCTGGATGGGCTCGCCCGTACCACCTGCGGTGAAGTAGTTCAGCGAAGTCTGGAACAGGGTATTGGAAAGGGTTACCAGCTTGTTTTTGTTGGTGGAGAAAGTCAGGTTTGAATTCCAGTCAAAATTCTTTGTCTGCACAGGTGCGGCGTTCACCAGTATTTCAAGTCCCTTGTTTTCCATGGAACCAACATTGGCCAGGATGGTGCTGAACAGGTAAGGCGGTGTAGGAACACTGTAGTTGTACAGCATGTCTTTTGTAACGCGTCTGTACAGGTCTATACTACCGGAGATCCGGCTTTTAAACAGCGAGAAGTCAACACCCAGGTTCAACTCCTGTTTTCTTTCCCAGCGCAGATCCGGGTTGGGATTGCTTGAAGGCGCGATCTGCTGGATCCAGTTTCCGTTGTACAGGAAGCGGCTGCCATAGCTCAGGATAACCAAAGACTGATAAGAAGAAACCGGGTTGGTACCTGTTACACCATAACCACCTCTTAATTTCAGGTCATTTACGAATGTAACGCTCTTCATGAACTCTTCGTTGTTGATCCTCCAGCCGAGAGAAACACCCGGGAAATCACCGTACTTGTAGTTTGCTCCATAACGGGAAGAACCCTCATGGCGCAAACTGGCCATCACCAGGTATTTTGATCTGAAGTTATAGTTGATCCTTCCAAAAAAGCCGATCAGCTTTGAATCATTTTTGTTGCTGTTCATGCCCACGGCTGCATTTTGCATCGTTAGCGCATCCCCGGCCTGTAGCCTGTTGTAAGTATACTGGTCTGTCGGGAAGTTTGAATTGTTTGCATTGAATCCTTCTGAAACCACATATTGGTAGCTATAACCACCCAGTACGGTGAAATGATGGTCATTGATATTCTTGGTGTAATCTCCTGTTATTTCCAGCAGGTCATCCCTGTCTAACCCTTCGCTTCTGGAAGCATAGCCTCTTCTGCCGTTGGTGGAAGAATAGTTAAAAGTTTCAGCGTAACCGGTAAGGGTATTGGCTTTGTTTTCTGCAAACAGCACTTTGAAGTTCAGGTCTTTTATGGGAGAAAGAATGGCGCTTCCGCTGATGCGCATATCCTGCACCCGGGTTTCACCAGACACTTCCTGGATCAGGCGGAGCGGATTTACATACATATAAACATCCCGCTCGTACCAGGCACCCGTATTGGTGTATACCGGTTCGGTCGGGTTGCGGATCAGCGCCTGGCGGTAGATCCAGTTGTAATCCGGACCGGAAAAATATTTCCGGGTGCGGTTAATAATATTGGCGTTGAATTTTAGCTTGCCGTCCCACATAGAATGATTTACATCCAGCCGCGCTGTAACCTGGTGGTTGTTCGACCGTTTGAAAATACCTTCCCAATCGCGGTAATTGAGCGAAGCTGTATAGTTTGTTTGTCCGGTACCGCCTTGCAGGGTGAGGTTGTGTGTATGGCTGAGCGGCTCCTGGGTAACTTGCTTGAACCAGTCGGTGTTAGCGCCATAATCATCGTTGGTTCCCGCCACTGTGCTGTAGCCGCCCTTTGTTGGATCCAGGTTTTGGTTAAATCCTTTTACGCCCTGGCTGATGAGCCGGCGGTAATCATCAGCCGTTAAAAATTCCATGCGCTTGGCTATCTGCTGGTAGCTGAAATAACCGCTGTAAGCAATGGTGGGCGGTCTGCTGCCCCCCCTTCTCTTCACCGTTGTAATCAGGATCACACCATTGGTACCCCTTGTTCCATAGATCGCAGCGGCGGAGCCGTCTTTCAACACATCGATCGATTCAATGTCTTCAGGGGCTACCGAGTTCAGGGACCCGGGAATACCGTCTATCAGGATGAGCGGGCTTGTACCGGCCAATACGCTGGAAACACCGCGCAGCGATATCTGCGTGTTGGCATTGGGGTTACCGCTGATGGTTCCAATGGCGATACCAGCTACCTTTCCCTGGATCAGCTGACCGGGGTCGCGGGCAAATCCTTTTGTAAAGCTTTCTGATTTTACACTGGATATAGCGCTGGTTACCTCTGTTTTTTTCTGGGTACCATAACCTACCACTACCACATCGTTCAGCGTATTGCCGGCAGATTTAAAGCTTACGTTCACATTGTTCTGGCCCTCTATGCTTACTTCGATCGGCTCTTGTCCCACATAGCTTACCACCAGTGTTCTGGCCCTTGCAGGAACCCGGATGCTGAAATTTCCCTTGGCATCTGAAAGGGTACTTACCGTAGTCCCTTTGGCGCTGATGGTAGCTCCATCAAGCGGTTCATCGGTTTGGTTGCGGACGGTTCCCGTAATTGTTTTTGTATCAGTTTGAGCCAGGACAGGATGATAAAAAAAGATCATGGAAAAAAGCAGGAAAAGGGGAAAAAGCAATTGTTTTCCCGGCAGATGTAAAGGTTTCCGCATACAGCCAGCTTGTTTAATAATGAATAGGATTTTGACCCGGCATAAAGGTAATTTTGTCTCCTGTGGGGCTTATCCTATGTATTATCCGGCTCTTTACTAAAATTAACCGTTCGTTAACCTGCAGAGCTGTGTTCTTATCAAAAAATACCCACTGCTCAAAATCGGTGCAGTATCAGTAAAGAAAAGCAAACCCCTTTCCCGGCTGCTGTTTTAATTTGCTGGTTGTGTAAATTTCCATCCAATGGCAAGAACTTTTTACCTGTTAACAAAAGCATCAACTGGTAAGCAGACCTTCTAATCTACCTATATGAAAAAATCGGGGCGTCCCTTTTGGATTGCAGCAGGCTTGTGTTGTTTTATCTTCCTGTTCTCCCAATGCCTGCAGGAACCCGCGCGGAGCCATGATCCGCGCGGAAGTGCGTATGCTGGTTCACAAAGATGCGCGGATTGCCACCGGGAAATTTATCAATCATACATAAATACAGCACATGCTGCCAGCACCCGTCCTGCTTCGCGCCAAAGCATCAGGGGCAGCTTTGCCGAAGATCTAAATCACTTTGTTTATCATACGGGGTTAACAGTACGGATGCAACAAAAAGCAACCGGATTTTACCAGGAGGGCTATGCACATGATACGCTGAAGCAGGCAGAACGGTTCGACATTGTAGTAGGCTCCGGCAGAAAAGCGCAGACATACTTATATTGGAAGGGCGACCAGGTATTTCAGCTTCCTGTATCCTACTCCGTGCAGGCCGGCAGCTGGGTGAACAGTCCCAACTACCCGGCCCACCAGGTCAGGTTCGACCGGAACATTCCGGTTCGTTGTTTTGAATGCCATGCCTCCTTTATTCCAACCACAGCTACCAGTGCTGCTAACTCCCGCCTGGTTGATCATTTTGACAAAAACAGACTTGTATACGGAATCGATTGTGAACGCTGCCATGGACCGGCTGCCCACCATGCAGATTTTCACCAGCAGCATCCGCAGGAGCGGGAAGGGCGTTTTATCAGTTCTATCAAAAATGGAAGCAGGCAAAACAAGACAGAGCTCTGCGCCCTTTGTCATGCCGGCATCACCCCTGCACGGCAATCAACATTCAGTTTTCAGCCCGGCTCACCGCTCAACCATTATTTCAATCCAGACACAACCAAGGTCAGTATGGACAGCATTGATGTGCATGGCAATCAATACCAGCTGCTCCGCGCCAGTGCCTGCTTCCGGAAAAGCCAGGTGCTGGATTGCTCTTCCTGCCACAATGTGCATACCAAGGAGCGGGATGATCTGGCCCTTTTTTCAAGCCGGTGCATGACTTGCCACAATGAAGCCCAACATACTTTTTGCCCTCTTGCCACCCGGATAGGCAACCGTATTAAGAACAATTGCATAGATTGCCACATGCCCTCCCAGCCTTCCAGGCTCATCACCCTGCTTTCCCAGGGGCAGAAAAAGCCCACACCTGATCTTATCCGGACACATTATGTAGCTGTTTACCGGGAGGAAACAGAAAAATTCCTGGCAGAACATAAATAAAGGAAGTCCTGTAAACCGCTCTCTCGAAAAATCTTTTTAGCACTGCTGACACCTTGCTGAAAATGCAAAAAAATTGTTAATTAAAGAGAAAATAATACTATTTTTATCGCCATAAGAAGATTGTAAAGCCATATAGTTCGGTATAATCCCATTAGCCCGGAATTCAACTGCCTGTTGTATCCTCATGAGTTGCCATTTTTAATCTATACGCATATTTTCTAAATCTACAACTCTCCCCTTTATGCATTCACGCAAACGATTGCTTTTTGCGTGCTGGGCACTGCTCTTGCTGCCAGCCGTGATGAGCGCACATGAAAAAACAATCCGTACAGCCCATTTCTTCCAGGTCGGGAACCCCGCTGTTCCGCCCCGTACCGTGAACGGGCAAATCACAGACAACAAAAATGTTCCGCTGGCGGGGGTTTCCATTACGATCAAAGGCACTTCTACCGGTGTTGTAACCGCTGCTGATGGCAGGTACTCGCTCCGGGGCGTATCAGACAAAACCACGCTTGTATTTACCTATACCGGGTATGCGACCCAGGAAGTTTCTGCCAAAGGGCTGGGCAATGTGCTGAACATTATTCTGCAGGAACAGGCTTCCAACTTGAATGAAGTGGTGGTTGTAGGCTATGGCACCCAATCAAAGAAAGACCTTACCGGCGCCGTGTCGCAGGTAAAAGTAACCCAGCTTGAAAATGAAAACCCCCAGAGTGTACAGGATGCCCTGCGGGGAAATGTGCCGGGTATGAACATCTCCCAGATCAACTCTGCGTCTGCAAAAGGCGGTGGCGATCTGCAGATCAGGGGCAGAACCTCTATCAATGCAGGAACAACACCCCTGATCGTGTTGGATGGCGTCATTTATCCCGGTGCCCTGAGCGACATCAACCCCAATGACATTGCCACGATCGATGTACTGAAAGATGCGAGCTCTACAGCCGTGTACGGAGCGAAAGCTGCCAGCGGCATTGTGCTGATTACCACCAAAAAAGGCTCCAGAGGCAAGCCCCTGATCACGGTTAATTCCAATATTGGCTATGGTGAGCTGGCGATGAACGAACCACTTTATGACGGACCCGGATTTGTTGCCTGGCGTACCCAAGTGTTGAACAGCATCAACGTAAACCACAAGCCTTACCAGTTCGACGATCCCAGAACACTGCCCTCAACCCTCACCGTTGACCAGTGGAAAGCCTACGACAACTCGCAAGGCGACCCGATCGACATCTGGCTGACACGGCTTAAGTTACTGGCCATTGAACGCGACAACTATAAAAAAGGAAAAACGATCGACTGGTACAGCCTGATGTTCCAGAAGGGTTTGCGCCAGGATCATACCGTGAGCGTAGCCAACAAGCGGGATGATGTATCTTACTATCTGTCGGCAAACTACACCAACAACAAAGGTGTAATAAAGGGTGATGATTATCAGATCGCCCGCATCCGCATGAACCTGGAAGCCAAAATTGCAAAATACGCGATCGTAGGTGTGAACATGCAGTTTGCAGACAGGGATGAAAGCCAGATTCCATACAACTGGGGACAAATGGTGAATGCTTCTCCTTATGGGGAAATATACAAGGCTGATGGAGTCACCTTGCGTGATAGCCCGAACGATGATGTTGGAAATAATACAAACCCTTTCCTTGACAATGTATATCAAACAAGACTCCAACGCTACAACACCTTATTTGGAAGCCTGTATGCAAAAGGTGACTTGGGATACGGCTTTTCTTACCAGGTAAACTTTACCCCCAACTTTGAATTTTACCGTTACTTCAACGGGCAGTCTGCCAAGGATTTCAGGGTATCTGTAAGAGGAGGAGTTGCTACAAGAACAACACAAACATCTTACAACTGGCAGGTCGATAACCTGCTGAAGTGGAACAAAACCTTTGGCCAGCACCAGTTTGATGTTACCCTGCTTGCAAATGCTGAAAAATTCCAGTCGTGGCGCGAGCAGATGGACAATGAAGGATTTACCCCCAACGACAAATTAAGCTATCATAATATTGGTGCAGGCATCAAACCGATCATCAGCAGCGATGACCAGTACAGCACGGGTGATGCCCTGATGGCCAGGTTGAATTACGCTTACAACCAGAAATACATTCTTACAGCCTCTATCCGCCGCGATGGCTACTCGGCTTTTGGCATCGGAAATCCACGGGCCACCTTCCCTGCCCTGGCGCTTGGCTGGGTGCTCTCAGATGAAAAAGCGTTGCATTCAGTTAAGTGGCTCAACTATGCAAAGCTGCGTGTATCCTACGGCCAGAACGGAAACCGCGACATCGGCCGGTACCTGGCACTGTCAGACCTGACAACAGGAAAATACCAGTTTATTACGCCCACCGGAACCACCGTACTGGTTTCTCAGCTCTATGTAAACCGGATGGCCAATCCAAACCTGAAATGGGAGAAAACAGAAGCGATCAACCTGGGAGTGGATTTTGCCGTGCTGGAAAACAGGCTGACCGGCTCTGTAGATGTATACAAGAAAGAAACAAAGGATCTGCTGATCAGCCGGGCTCTCCCTGATCTGACAGGCTTCAGCAATATCCTGTCCAACCTCGGACAGGTAGACAACAAAGGGATCGAGATCAGCCTGAACAGTACGAATATCAGCGGACGGAATTTTTCCTGGAGAACCACTGCCAACTTTTCTTTAAACAGGAACAAGATTGTTCACCTGTATGGGCCCGTTAACGTAGTGGATCCGGCTACAGGAAGGGTGACCGGGCAGCAAGAAAGGGATGATGTTACCAACAGGTGGTTTATCGGGCACGACATCAATGCAATATGGGATCAGAAAGTGTTGGGCGTATGGCAGACAAGTGACAAGGACGCTGCTGCCAAATACGGTGTTTTCCCTGGCGACTTTAAAGTAGAAGACGTAAATGGGGATGGCAAATATTCAGATGCCGACCGCCAGTTCCTGGGTTCCAGAAATCCGAAATTTCAATGGACCTTAAGAAACGAGTTTACCTTCCTGAAAAATTTCGACTTTTCTTTCATGCTGTATTCTGTCTGGGGACAAATGACTGATTTCAACCTCGCAAAGAACAACTCCGGATTTCCGGACAGGCAGAACTCTTACAAGTTTCCTTACTGGACTGAAACCAACCCGGTCAACGACTATGCCCGTCTTTTTTCCAGCAACGGAAGCGCCAGCTATAGCGTTTACAGGGATGCGTCCTTCATCCGCCTGAATACAGTTGCATTGGGCTACAACTTTCCCAAGCAAGCGCTGCAGAAAGCCAAACTCGAAAGCCTGAAGGTGTATGTGAATGTGACAAATGCAGGCTTGTATGCACCTGACTGGACTTTCTGGGACCCTGAATTCAGGAACAGGGCAAGCGACGGAGCTATCTCTACAGCTATCCCTCCCCGTTATTATTCAATGGGAATAAACATTACTTTTTAATATAAACTTTCAACTGAAAGAAATGAAAACGATTGAAAGAAAAGTTCTGCTTGTATTATTGCTTGTTGGCGGATTGATTGTCGGCCTCACAAGTTGTAAAAGAGAGTACCTTACGCCCAAACCCTTGTCATTTTATGAGCCCACGTTGACATACGTGGACGCAGCGGCCATGAAAGCCGCCCTGGTGGCCTGTTCCAGGAATTCAAGGATCGAATATTACGGAGGCAATCCACCCATCCTGACAGAAATGCTTTTTACCGATATGACGGTTGAAGGCATTACGGACAAATCGGGCCCGGCGCAGAACCTGAACCTGCAGATTACACCCGACCTGGTATATGCCAATGATGATGACCATAATAAGATATATTATTATTGGCTGGAGGCATACCGGGGGATCAAGTATGCCAACACCGTGATCTCAAGGATCGACGATGCGAAATATGCATCCGTAGCAGAAAGAAACCAGATCCTTGGTTCTGCTCTTTTTCAGCGGGCCATGCGGTACTACCGGCTCACCAACCAGTTCGGAGATGTTCCGGCCATCATGAATGAAATAACGACCCCCAAGCTTGATTTTTACTCAACCAAACGAGAAGTCATCCTTCGGAAAATAAAGACTGACCTCGACTCTGCCGTGGTATGGTGTACAGACAACGTTAACAAGGGAGAAGTTACCAAGGGAGCGGTCGCTCACCTGCTTACAAAAGTAAACCTGGCATTGGGCAACTTCGATGCGGCAATTGCTTCATCCAGCAGTGTCATCAATGGAAGCACATACAGCCTGATGCGGGCCCCGTTTGGCTCTTCAGCTGCACCCGTTACTTTTGCGCCCGGAACGATTACGCCCATCGTACTGCCCCACAATGTGATCTGGGATCTTCATCGTCCGGAAAACAAGTCGATCGCCGCCAACAAAGAAGGATTGTATATGATCATCGACCGGTTTGGTGACGGAGGCTTTGATGGAGGGATGACCATTATGCGCCAGGCAGTGCCTTTATGGGGATCTAATATCAATACCCCCAGCGGGAAAAAAGGCACCAGTGACCAGCTGAGCGTGGAGTTTATTCAATCCAATTATTATGGCCGCGGCATCGGAAGATCGCGCCCCAGCAACTACCACCAGTATGAGCTATGGACCGACCCGAACGATCTCAGGCATGCAAAAGGCAACTGGATGAACATGGAAGACATTCTTTACAACGATGGCGGTTTAAAGACCGGCAATGATGCCAACTATTTAAAGAATGTTCAGCTGCGCAACAGCGCTGGCGGCCTGTTGTGTACCGACACCATCCGGAGCTACTATGGATGGCCCCAGTACAAGATCTTTATACCGGACTTTGAAAATTCACCCATGACCGGTGGTCATTCAGACTGGTATGTGTTCCGCCTCGCCGAAACATACCTGCTGCGTGCAGAAGCCTATTTCTGGAAGGGTGACCTGGCCAATGCAGCTGCCGACATCAACCAGATCAGAACCCGCGCGGGTTGCGCGCCTATCACTGCAGCCCAGGTAAACATGAGCACCATCTTGGACGAAAGAGGCCGGGAATTGTATTTCGAAGAGCCCCGCAAAACCGAGCTCACCCGCATCTCCTTCTTATTTGCCAAAACAGGTAAAATGGCAGAGAACGGCAAAGTTTACAAACTGGATAATTTCTCCGACGATAATTATTTATATGATCGCGTGATCGCCAAAAACAATTTCTACAGATTGGGGATCGTAACCAACCATGGCGACAAGTACACCATCAGTCCTTATCACACACTCTGGCCTGTTCCGACCGCTTCAATCCAGTCGAACACAAATGGACACATAAATCAAAATAAAGGATACACAGGCTATGCAACCAACATTGCGGCGTTGGACACCATTCCGACGAAGTAATGTTCTCGTCTTGAACCATGATTTACAGGATGGGAGGGATGCGGGGATTGTAGTAGATTGATCAGCTTGCTGGCAAGGACTTTACTGGCTTGATGATTGAACCACTACAAT
>JADCRZ010000036.1 GCA_015069695.1 Williamsia sp. | reverse complement strand
TTTTGTCATCCTGTAAGGGCGCAGTGAAGGCTGCACTTGCAGGCTGATGCCGCGCCCTTACAGGATCTCTGCGGAGCGGAGCGTCTCTGTTTAGTAAGACGCTGGCCTATCATCGCAGCCCCCTGCCCCGCAGAGATTCCGCACGGGGCGCGCAAGCATACAGCACGTGCAACAGCAAGTAGCGCCCCGGCGGAATGACAAAAAGAACAGGGTGAGGCCTATGTACCCAAAAAATCCTGTAATCCCCCAATCCGTTTAATCCTGGTTCAAGACAAAAAAATGATAAGCAGAAGAGATCAAAGAAAGTCAGCAGAGACTCGCATGGGAGGGGAGCGATCTACCCGCAATATCCCATCTATTGATTGTGCACGACAAATTTAATCCGCGTTACTCCTCTTCCAACACAACCCCATACCCTTCTGCCAGCTTCCTGATGACTCCTTCTACGACGGCGTCGGGGCAGGAGGCGCCGCTGGTGATGAGGATTTTTGTGGGTGTGGTGGCAGGTAGGAAATCGCGGGTGAGGAGTTCTTGTTTGGTGTGGAAATTATAATGGAGGATTTCTTTGGGATTGAGGATTTTGTCGGCTGAGCTGATATAATAAGTAGGGAGTTTTTCTTCGCAGAGCTCAACCAAGTGAGAGGTATTGGATGAATTATAACCGCCTACAACAATGGCCAGGTCAGCAGGGGTTTCCAGCATGGCGCTGACGGCAGTTTGGTTGTCGTTGGTGGCGTAGCAGAGTGTATCTCTTGTATCGGCAAAATGATCGGCTACTGTAGCATCGGTTAAGCCGTAATGGGCTATCATGGTTTGTTTCAGGAAATCTGCAATGGCCTGTGTATCGCTTGCCAGCATGGTGGTTTGGTTTACGACACCGATGCGCTGCAGGTCTTTGCGCACATCAAATCCTTCGCTGTATTGTCCTTTAAAGGCTTCATAGAAAAGCTCCGGTGCGTACTCTCCCGTAATGTATTTAGCAAGGATCTCAGCTTCTTTCATATCCTTTACCACTACGGAAGGGGTCCGGTCAGCTGCGTGCGAAAAGGTAGCCCGGGTTTCTTCGTGTTTGGGCTTTCCATGAATAACGATCGTGTAATTGTTGGCAGCGATCTGGGCCGAACGATTCCAAACCTTTTCCACAAAGGGGCAGGTCGTGTTGTACCTTTCTGTTTGAATACCAATGGCAGCCAGTTTTTTTTCAATTTCCAGGGTGGTTCCGAATGCAGGTATGATCACGATGTCATCAGGCCCTAATTCAGAGAAGGGGATCAGCTCATGGCCATACGTGTCCTGCAAAAAACAGAGTCCTCTTTTTTGCAGGTCTGCATTTACCTGTGGGTTGTGAATCATCTCGCTCAACAAAAAAATGCGTTTACCAGGGTTTTCCTCGATGGTGCGGAAAGAAATTTCAATGGCATTTTCTACGCCGTAGCAAAAACCGAAATGGCGGGCCAGGTAAATCTGCAGGGGGCCCAGATCGATCAGGCTGGGACTAAAATCTTTTTTTAATTTGTCCTGTTGTTTGCGTTTGCTCTTAATGGCGGAGAGAAGCGGGCTTCGGTAGGTAGAGGGAACATTAAATGTTTTCATATAGATCGATGTCTTTCCTGCAATATTTTTATTTCCCGGTAAGTTCTTGATAGTGGTCAGTAAATTGCAAAGGTACAACAGCGAACCCATTTGGGGTAGCCCGCCTGCAAACATTGGCGAAAGCAATTACTCAACATACAATAGAAATTATTACAATCATATATGAGCAATGAAAACAGACCGGTAGAATGGAGCTACAATACAAATATTTACGAAGTGAACCTGCGTCAGTACACGCAGGAGGGCAGCTTTCAGGCATTTGAGCGGGAGCTTCCCCGTCTGCGGGACATGGGCATAGAAGTGCTTTGGTTTATGCCCGTTACACCCATCAGCAAAGAAAAGCGCCTGGGTGTGCTGGGCAGCTATTATGCCTGTTCCGACTATACCAGCACAAATCCCGAGTATGGAAGCATGGATGATTTTAAACAACTGGTTCAAACAGCACATAACCTGGGGTTTAAAGTCCTGATAGATTGGGTAGCCAATCACACCGGCTGGGATCATTGGTGGACCCGGGAGCATCCTGATTATTACAAAAAAAACTGGGAAGGCAATTTTTATGATCCGAATGGGTGGGAAGATGTGATAGACCTGAACTATGATAATCCCGCTGTTCGCCAGGCTATGATAGAAGCCATGCGCTTCTGGATCACAGAATGTGATATTGATGGCTTCCGGTGCGATATGGCCATGCTGGTTCCGCTTGATTTCTGGCGGACTGCCCGGCAGGAACTCGACAAAGTAAAAAAGTTGTTCTGGCTGGCTGAATGTGAAGAGGTCAGCTACCACGACGTGTTTGATGCTACTTATTCCTGGAATTTCCTGCATAAGATGGAAGCTTTCTGGAGGGGTGAAACCAATATCGGCGGACTGGATGAAGTGCTGAATTTTTACAGCAATGGATTTCCTCCCAACGCTTTTCATCTCCTGTTCACCACCAACCACGATGAGAACTCGCACAGCGGCAGCGAGTACGAGCGGATGGGCAAGGCTGCAGAAGCATTTGCTGTATTGTGCTGCACCTGGAACGGCATTCCCCTGATTTATAGTGGCCAGGAATTACCCAATACAAAACGGCTCCGGTTTTTTGAAAAAGATCCGATAGAATGGACCGGTACTTACGCGCTGCATGACTTCTACAAAAGATTGCTTTCGCTGCGCAAAACAAACAAGGCCCTGCAGGCGGGTGAGCGCAGTAAAACGGTTCGCCTGAAAACAGCGGCTGATCAGTTTGTGTTTGCTTATTTGCGTGAATCGGAAGGGGATGAAGTATTAATCGTACTGAATCTTTCCGGTGAAGAGCGGCCGTTTTTTGAAATTGGAGATGAGCGGCTTACGGGTTCTTTTGTGAATATCATCAGCGAGAATGAAAGCAATTTTACCGGGAAAAAGTATTTTGCGCTGCGACCCTGGGAGTACCTGGTGTATGCAAAAGATACTTCACTGGTACCTGCGGTTTAGAGAGGAAGACGTTACATCTGCTGAGCAACAATAAAAAAGGCCGGAACCTGGTTCCGGCCTTTTTTATCAAATCTATTTACGATTAACTATTCTGTATTCAAGCGCAGCGGGTAAGAAAATGTTCCGTTGAAACCGGGGTATACACCATCCAGTTTTACGTTTCCGCTTGATTTTTCAATTTCATTCCTGAAAGCTTCCAGCGTCAGCACTTCCTTGTCGTTCACTCTTGTGATCACATAACCTTCTTCCATTCTGGTTTTGCTGAAAGGACTGGTTTCGGTAAATGATTTTACCACCACACCACCTTTGATACCCATTTCTGTGGCGCTCTTTTTTGAAACGGTTTCGAGATTAGCACCCAGTTTATCCAGGACAGAAGTTTTTACGATCTCAGTAGTACCTGCACTGTTGCGGAAGGTCAGGTTTGTTGTATGTTCCTTGCCTTCCCTGTTGTAGGTGATGGTAATTTTGTCGCCAGGACGGTAAGTAGCTATCTGGCCTACCATATCAGCACCGGAGTAAACCGGTACGCCGTTTACTTTGGTAATGAAATCACCTTTCTGGATACCAGCTGCTAAAGCTGCTCCTTCCTGTTGAACACGCATTACATATACACCTTCGCCATCTTTAATGCCCTGTTCTTTCTTCTGGTCTTCTGTTACACTTTCGGGTGCGTATTCAATTCCCAGATAAGCCCTTTGAACAGTACCAAACTTTACCAGGTCGGCCATTACTTTCTGTACAATGTTAACCGGAATGGTGAATGAATAACCTGCATAAGAACCCGTAGGAGAAGCTATGGCTGAGTTGATACCAATCAGCTTGCCATCAGTGCTTACCAGGGGCCCACCGCTGTTACCGGGGTTCACAGCAGCATCTGTCTGGATGAACGACTCAACAGGAGAAACTTTTGTATTGTTGCGGCGGTTGATGTCCAGGGTTCTTGATTTGGCACTTACTATACCGGCAGTTACAGTAGTTTCCAGGTTCAACGGATAACCGATAGCCAGCACCCACTGTCCGATCTTTACTTCATCTGAATTGCCGTAAAGCATAAAGGGAAGGCCTTTTGCGTCAATTTTAATAACGGCCAGGTCGCTGCTGGGGTCGGTACCTACAAGTTTTGCCTGGAAAGATTTTCTGTTGCTCAGTGTAACGGTGATGTTATCAGCTCCTTCGATCACGTGGTTATTGGTTACAATATAACCGTCTTCACTGATAATGGCTCCTGAACCAGATGCCTGCTGCGGCCTTGAACGGAGTCCATCCCCACCAAACAGATCATCCCAATCGCCGAATAAATCGGAGAACGGGCTTCTCCGGCTGGGAAGATTGTTGCTTGGTTTTGCGTTTGTTTTGGTTTTGATATGCACGGTTGCCGGTACACTGGCAGCAGCGGCTTCTGTAAAATCGACCGGTGTGCCCGCCGGTGCACCAGTACCCCCATTCACAAACCCTGCATAGTTGATCGGAGTTCTGGGATTACTGGCCTGGTACTGATAGGTGCTTTTTTCAGCGATCCGGTTGTAGGTCCATACACTGCCTACAGCGGTAGATGCGCTGATCAACACAACAGCGGCCACTTGTCTGAATTTCATAATTAAATAGTATTTGGATGAACTGATGATTTACTTCTTCAAATTATATGCCCCTGTTACAAATGTAAACGTTGCGCATCTCTGCTCCATTTCGCCAAAAAGGGGTTTAACAATTGTTTTACTAAAGTTTTCGTACTTAGTTTAAAGTTAGCAAAGTTCTGCCTGTTCCGGTAGGTTTTTATCTACTAAAAATGGAGATAAAGCCCCTGATCCAGTAAAATAGAAGGCAGTTTCTTCTAAAATTACAAAAAAGGCCCTTCAGTTTGTCAGGTTAGGTTGACAGCCCGCGATAAAAAGAAGTGCATTTTGACATCTTACATAGATACCTGTATCCCGCACTTGGTTGGTTCTATATAGAGAACACCCCACAAAACCCATCTTCCTATTACCGGTTTAAATCCAGCGCAAACTGCATGGTATCTACTCCATCTGCATAATCTGTAAGTGTGGGTACCTGGGCCTGCCCGAAAGGAACTGTGCCATTGCCTACAATGCACTGTACTTCGCTGTTTTGCTGCAGGGTTCGCATGGGCTCTTCCTCATTTTCGTAAAACGCATAGTTGACCTGGCTAATGGGTGAGAACAGTTTGCTATCTTCTACCAGCAGCACCGACCCGTTGGTCATATAGTACTGGTTGTTAAGCATGTAAATAGCAAGCTGGTAGTCGTAGTTGTTTTTGTATTTGTGATGGTTGATGAGGTGCGCCCATTTGTTGAAGGCATCCAGGAGGGGCACAAAATCATAACCGGGCGGAACATAGAGCTTGGTTACATTCCTGCATCCCAGTCCAAAATAAAGATGCACGTCATCAGCCAGGTTCTCCAGCTCGGCACTTGATTCGTGGCCGGTGAGGACGGCAACGGATGTCCGGTTCCTGCGGATGATATGGGGGTACTTTCCAAAGTAGTACTCAAAATAACGGGATGTATTGTTGCTGCCTGTTGCGATATAAGCATCGCAGGCTTTGAGCATATCGGCAAAAAGGGACTGGCTGCCGGCAGCGGGGTTCCACTGTGCAAGCTGCCCGGTGAGGTGTTTTATCAACACTTCATCTTTGGAGGAGGCTTTGATCAAAGCCCGGTGGCCTGCCAGAAATAGGCAAAGCCAATCGTGAAAACCTACCAGCGGTATGTTGCCTGCCATTACCAGTCCGACCGTTTTTGAAAGCGGATTGGTTGCCTCTAATCTATATTCCGCTGCAAATTCTTCCAGCTTTCCTCTTTGTAAAAACTGCTGTGCTATGATGCTGGTTGCCCGTTCTATAAATTCCTGGGTGAACCAATTGTTTGCCTGCGCTGCTTTTTGCTTGGCCTGCTTCCAGCTGCTCTCGTCTGACAATATGTAATTCCCCAACTGAACGAGCAGATCAATGCGTTGTTGTACATCCATGCTGCAAAAGTAACATAGAAAAGGGCGGGAATTTTTATGGAAATAGTCGGTGCGGGCAGCCTATTTTCAGGCAACTTGTTATAATTTTGAAAACAAGAGATTTATTTTGCAGGCTTTGTATTGCCTGTAATCTATTAAAATGATAACCTGTTAAAACAAGGTAAAGTATGGCTATAAAAATTACCGAAGAATGTATCAACTGCGGCGCCTGTGAGCCCGAGTGTCCGAACAACGCCATTTATGAAGGTGGTGTGGAATGGGCCATTTCAGATGGTACAACCGTAAAAGGCTCTTTTGTATTGCTCGACGGCACGGTAATCGATGCCGACCAGCGCAATGCTCCCCTGGGCGTGGATACCTATTACATCGTTCCCAACAAGTGCACAGAGTGCCAGGGATTTCATGAAGAGCCGCAATGTGCTGCTGTTTGTCCGGTTGATTGCTGCGTGCCGGATGATATGTACCGCGAAACAGTGGATGAGCTGATGGAGAAAAAAGAAAAGCTGCATATTTAAGTTTTTTCATAAGAGAGCGGCTCATCGGCCGCTTTATACAGACAGGTGATATGTCCTGTCGCAATAAGGTGAAGGATTGTTTTCTTCACCTTTCTTATATATTTGCTCCCCTGTTTAATTTTCTTATCTATGGCCTCTAGACCTGTTATTGCCTTTCTTACGGGTGGATACTCGGGAGAAGCAGTTATTTCTTACAACAGCGCGGTTACAATCGAAAACAACCTTGATCACGACCGGTATGAAGTATATAAGATCGACATTACGCCGGAGGGCTGGTACTACCGGTCGCCGGCAGGAGAGCCGATCGAAATAGACAAAAATGATTTTAGTCTGACAGTTGACGGGCAGAAGATCCGGTTTGATGCCGTATTGATCGGCATTCATGGAACACCGGGAGAAGACGGCAAGCTGCAGGGGTATTTTGATATGCTTGGCTTGCCTTATACATCCTGTGACGCAGCTACCTCTGCACTTACCTTTAACAAACGCTATACGGTGGCGGTGGCTGCTTTCGCCGGCATCTCTGTAGCCAAATCACTGCATCTCTTCAAGCACCAGCCTGTTCCGGCTGCAGAGATCAGGGCCCAGCTGCAATTGCCTGTATTTGTAAAGCCCAACAACGGCGGCAGCAGCATCGGCATGTCGAAAGTATCGGCTGCCGAAGACCTGGAAGCCGCGCTGGAGAAAGCTTTCCGGGAAGATGACCAGGTGCTGGTAGAAGAATTTATTTCTGGGCGGGAAGTAACTGTGGGTGTTTTCAGGAACAAGGGCACCATTACCCTGCTGCCTTTTACGGAAATCGTCAGCAAAAAAGAATTCTTTGATTACGAGGCCAAGTACACAGCGGGCATGAGTGAAGAAATTACACCGGCTCCGATCGATAGCTTCATGCAGGAAAAGATTGCAGCAGCAGCAGAAAAGGTATACCGGGTATTTAACTGCAGTGGTATTGTGCGGATCGATTTTATCTTCAATGCTGAAAAGGGAGAGCCTTATATGCTCGAAATCAATACCGTTCCCGGACAAAGCGAAGCCAGCATTGTACCGCAACAGGTAAGGGCAAAAGGGTGGACCTTAACAGATTTTTACACCGCCCTGGTTGAGGAAGCCCTGTCGCATAAATAATTTTCGCTTTCTTTGAGCCGGTAAAGTCCAGTCTTATGAACAGAAATTATGGGTATATTAAAACTGTAATCCGTGTTCAAATTTATCACTAGCAGACCTTTATGGGTCAATATACTGGTTGCTTTTTTCCTGGTTGGGCTGGTATTGGTTTTGTTTCTCGGTTCACTTGGTATCCTGACGAAACATGGACAAAGCCTGAAAATACCATCCATTACCGGTAAATCAATGAGCGAGGCAGAGAAGATTCTGAACGAGGAAGGGTTTGATGTCAAGGTGCAGGACTCTGTCTATATCGATACGATGGCGCCTCTGAAAGTAGTCAGACAATTCCCGGAAGCGGATGCCGTCGTAAAGATCAACCGGACGGTTTATCTGACCGTCAACCGTTCTGTTCCGCCCATGGTTTCTATGCCCAGGCTGGTAGGCAGTTTCCGGAATGCCCTGCTGATCCTTAAACAGTTCGGACTTAAACTGGGCGATACCACCTACCGCCTCGACTTTGCAAAAAACTCTGTGCTGGATCAAATCTATAATGGCCAGCCCGTAAAGCCCGGCACAAAAATTCCCATGGGTTCTATTATTTCCCTTGTACTGGGAAGTGGTATCTCCAATTCTACCATCGCAGTTCCTGACTTATTTGGCATGACCTATAGCGAGGCAATTGACCTGCTTGATTCCATGCACATAGGGCATATACCGGTACCGGATGCAGGCATCCGGGATACATTGAATGCTTTTGTTTACCGCCAGAATCCGGAAAGGCTGGATGAAGACCGCAAAGTAAACAGAATCCGTGCGGGGCAGCTGATCGATATCTGGCTAAGCGCCGAACGGCAGGAGCGGGCTGCAGATACAACGAAGAGCGCTGATAATACACCATAAAAAACTGACACATGCAAACGATCACAGTAGAAGAAGTAAAAAAGAGACAACAGGCTGGTGAACAGCTTAACTTACTGGATGTACGCGAGCCGGATGAGTATGCAGAATTCAATATCGGTGGCAAGCTCATCCCCCTGGGTAATATCCAATCCATGCAGATTGACGACCTGGAGGAGTGGAAAGAACAGGAAATCATTGTTCACTGCCGCAGCGGAAAAAGAAGCATGATCGCCTGCCATTTCCTGGAGGCCATGGGTTTCACCAACACAAAAAATTTAGAAGGCGGTATGCTCGAATGGCAGGCGCAACCGGGGCCGGTAAAGTAAATTACAACTTCACATTCACGCCTACCATCCAGTTTGTACCGGCCATCGGGAATAAATAATTTTCATTCACGCGCGTGCCGCCCGAGATATAGCTGTAGGTAGCGCCATTGGGTTCGTATTTGCGGTTGAAAACATTGTTGAGCTGGAATACCAAACTGATTTCATCAAATAGCTTGTTGAGGGTATAAACGGCCCTGAGGTCCTGCACGTAATAATCACCCAAGCTCCTGGCCTTGCTTCCGGTATTGTCTAAATACTGCCGGCCCACGTATTTACCGATCAAGCTCAATTCTCCTCTTTTAACAGGCAGAAAGTTCAGGGCAGCACTACCGATAACGGCCGGTGAAAAAGAGATATCGGTTTTGTGATAGCTGACCAGTTTTTGTCCGCCATTGTCGTAATCATCCAGGAATTCATTTGAGTTTAAGATCTTGTTTTCGCTCAGGGTGAGGTTGCCGCCTGCATTCAGCCAGGGGTTCAGAAAAAGGGTGCCCTGCAGTTCAATGCCCCGGCGGTAGCTGTCGCGTACATTGGTGCGGGTGTAAGCACCTACATCGTTTTGCTTGCCTGTTAACACCAGCTGATCCTTGTACAACATGTAATAAAAAGTGGCCGACCAGGTGTAAAGAGCGGTTCTTTTTTCCACGTTCAATTCTATATCGTGCAGTTTTTCCGGCCTGGGCTGCTCCTGAACGCCCGCTTCAAAATCATCGCGGTTGGGCTCTTTGTTGCCCTGCGAGTATGATAAATAAGCTTTCCAGTTTCCCTTGTTGTAAGCGATGCCTGCCTTTGGATTAAAAAAGTTGTAGGTGTTGTTGATAATGAGCTGCGGATTTTTTCTGAACCCGTTCAGGTCGTATTTCACCGTCCGGTATTGCAGGTCAACAAATCCGTTCCAGTTTGCCGACAGGCTTTGCTGCAGCTTTCCGTACACGCTTGCATCGGTTTTAAAAGCATCCAGGTTGTACCACCTGTAATCTTTCGGAATACCGCCCAGCTGGCTCCAGGTAATTTTTCCATAATGCTTTCCATCATAGCGGTTGATGCCCAGGCCTCCTGTAAGCTGGGTTCCTCCGTTTTTGTACTGGACGGATGTAATGTTCCCATAAAAATAATTATCCAGCCAAAGCTGTCTGACCAAATCTGTTTTCCGGATGGTATCCATTCCTGTGATGTAATTGGCTAACCCGTAACCGGAATAACTTTCCTGCGCATGGTATTCTTCATAATAGCCCAATCCCCTGGTTAAAAAAACGGCTGTGTTGAAGGAAAGCTCGTTGCTGAAGTGGTGGTTGAAAAACAACTGGTAATGATCCTGCTGATAATTATCCGTTTGGTTGTCATAAGGCTCACCGGGTTTTTCGGTGCCGGCAGAGTTATAGGTTCTGCTCCGGGCCAGGTCTTCTTGCAGGATGCCGTTCCAAGCCTGGTAAGTCTTTTCCTTGCCGGAGAATACATTGAGCCGGAGGGATGATGTCGGATTCAGGTAAGCGGCCGACAGGTAAAATGAATGCAGGTTGCTGCTGGCGCGGTCTATATAACCATCACTCGATACCTTGGAAAGCCGGGCATCAATGGTGAAATGATTGTTGATCAGTCCGCTGCCTGCTTTTACGGTATGCTTCCAGGTGTTGAAGGAGCCATAGCTGTTGTTCACTTCTCCGTAAGCCTGTTCCCTGAACTCATTGGTGGAGATATTGAGCGAAGCACCAAAAGCACCGGCACCGTTGGAAGAAGTGCCCACGCCGCGCTGTATCTGGATGCTGTTGATGGAAGAGGAGATATCGGGCAGGTCAACAAAAAAAGTTCCCTGGCTTTCTACATCATTGTACGGAATGCCATTCAGGGTTACGTTGATGCGGGTAGCATCGCTGCCCCGGATGCGGATGCCTGTGTAGCCCACCCCGTTGCCTGCATCGGAGTTGATGACAACGGACGGTGTTTGGTCGAGCAGGAAGGGCAGGTCTCTTCCGAGGTTTGCCTTCTCGATGTCTTTTTTATACAAGTTGGTTTTTGTAAACGGTGCATTATCTCCCGCCCGCACAGCGCGGATTTCTACTGGCTGCAGAAATAGTTTAACCGGTTCCAGCCGGAACGTGGTTGCTGCATCGCTGGCAGACAAATCTTGCTCAAGCGTTTTGTAGCCGATCCCCGAGATCCTGATCTGCTGTGTTCCTTTTTTCAGGGAAGCATGGAATGCACCCTGGTCATCAGCCACGGTGGAAGTGCCGTTCCGGAGTTCAATGGTAGCCTGGGGAATGGGTAATCCGGTAGCAGCATCGGTAACTTTGCCAGTAAGCAGGTGCTGGCAGAACAGGGCAGTAGCAGGAAAGAGCAAAACAGACAGGAAAAGCAGTTTCTTGATCACAGGTCTAAATTTTTATGGTACACAAAATGGACTGCAAGGCTTGCTGCTGGCTGGTAGGCCGGCAAACCACGCACTGGTTCTGCCACAGTAAAAAGGAGAAATGCTTGTGCTACGGAAAGAAGTAAAGAAAATAAGGAAACCGGCTACCTTCCCTGCGCAGGCATTACCCTGTTCAGGTTCTACGGGTTTGATCTCAGCCGTTGGCATTGCCTTCAGCACCCCGGGAATCTGATAAATGTGTAAACCGCTGCGAAGATAAGAACTCTCTAAAAAAAATCTTCCATTTTGTAACATTTCAGGAATGCCATCCGTATCACCCTATACTTATTCTATCAATGCAACAATTTAAATGATCTAAACCATGAAGCTCTTTTTCACCTTACTGGGGCTGTTTGCTGTACTGGCAATCCAGGCTCAAAAAACAATTATCAACGATCCCAATGCTGAAGCCCGCCCGGTAAGCCCCTTTTCAGCCATCCGTATCTCAGGCGGTATCGACCTGTATATTTCGCAAGCTGATCGGGAAGCCCTGGCCGTAAGTGCGGCTGAAACTGAGTACAGGAGCAGGATCAAAACCGTGGTTGAAAATGGCGTGCTGAAGATTTCTTATGAAGATGCCGGAAAGCCCTGGAAGTCTGGGAACAAAAAGCTGAAAGCATATGTAGCGTTTGCAACGTTGAAGAAACTGGATGCCTCAGGCGCCAGTGATGTATTTGTGGATGGCACCATCAAGGGAGATGAATTGTCGATCAACCTTTCCGGAGCCAGCGATTTCAAAGGAGCTGTTCAGGTAAACAAACTGGACCTCGACCAACGGGGTGCTTCTGATGCGACTATATCAGGCAGGGTAGCAAACCTGGAAGTAAATGCATCGGGCGCCAGCGACCTGAAAGGATTTGACCTGTCGACCGATGTGTGCAATGCCAAAGCCCATGGTGCTTCGGATGTAAAGATCACGGTAGAAAAACAATTGCAGGTGGAAGCCAGCGGTGCCAGCTCCATTCAATACAAAGGCAACGCAGTGATCACTTCTACCAAAACCAATGGCGCCAGCAGCGTAAACAAAAAAGGATAAAGAGTTTACCGGCTGTCAGCACCCAGAACCGGCAGCCGGCAATCTTTCTTTTTCTTTAACAAATAAAATATTTGGTGGTAAAGATATAAGCCTTAGTTTTGCCTCCCACATCGCGAAGTAGAGCAGCGGTAGCTCGTCGGGCTCATAACCCGAAGGTCGCAAGTTCGATCCTTGCCTTCGCAACAAAGACCGCCTTCTTACGTGATAAGAGGCGGTTTTTTATTTTGTGGCAGTAAGTATATGAAAGCTGGATTTGTAAATATTTTCGGTAAGCCCAATGCCGGCAAAAGCACCCTGCTCAACGCCCTGATGGGTGAGAAGATGGCCATCGTTTCGCACAAAGTGCAAACCACCCGCCATCGCATCAAGGGCATCTTAAGCCAGCCTGGTTACCAGCTCATCTTATCAGATACCCCCGGCATCATAGAGCCCAAATACAAACTGCACGAAAAAATGATGCAGGCTGTACGGAGTGCCCTGGAAGATGCAGATGTAGCCCTGCTGCTGGTAGATGTGCAGGAAGACCGGGAAGAGAACGATGCTATTTTCTCTGCGCTCCGGTTAAAAGTTCCTGCCTTGGTGGTGATCAACAAGGTTGACCGGGTGAATGATAAACAGGTGCAGGAAGCAGCCGCTTTTTGGGGAGCCAGGGATTACTGCAAAGAAGTTGTGTCTATCTCGGCCCTGTCAAAGAAGAATATCGACGGGCTGCTCAATACTATCTTACGCTATATTCCCGAAGGTGAGCCTTTCTTCAGCGAAGATGATATCAGCGACCTGCCTACCCGGTTTTTTGTAGGCGAGCTGATCAGGGAGAAAATTTACCAGCTGTTTCAGGATGAAATACCTTACCATGCCACGGTGATTGTGCAGGAATACAAGGAAAAGCAAACCCTGGTCAAGATCCGCGCCGAGATAGTAGTGCAACGCGAAACCCAGAAGGGCATTATTCTGGGAGAAGGCGGCAAGATGATCCGTGAACTGGGCACGGAAGCCAGAAAAGAAATAGAACAGTTCATAGGCCGGAAAGTGTTCTTGGAACTCTTTGTAAAAGTGCGCCCCAAGTGGCGCGACAATGATCTGTATTTAAGGGAATACGGATACAATTAATTTATTATTATGGCCGGATTTACTGTAGCGATCGTAGGAAGACCGAACGTCGGAAAAAGTACTTTTTTTAACCGTCTTCTTGAACAACGCAAAGCAATTGTTGACAACATCAGCGGCGTAACCCGCGACCGCCAATATGGTGTGGCTGAATGGACGGGCAAATCATTCAATGTGATAGATACGGGCGGCTTTGTACCCAGCAGCGATGATGTGTTTGAAAGAGAGATCAAAAAGCAGGTACTGGTGGCGCTGGAAGAAGCCGATGCGCTCATTTTTATTGTTGACGCAGCTACCGGTATTACCGACCTGGATGAGGCCATGGCCGACACACTGCGCCGTACAGAAAAGCCGGTTTTTCTGATGGTGAACAAGGTTGACAACCACAACAGGCTGATGGAAGCAGCAGAGTTTTACAGCCTGGGTTTTGAAGATATTTATTTTGTTTCTGCGATCAGCGGCTCCGGCACCGGTGAACTCCTGGATGCCTTAACGGCCCTGATCAAAGAAGACAACCAGCCCGATCTGGAAGCAGCCCCGCTTCCCAAGTTTGCGATCATCGGTCAGCCCAATACCGGTAAATCATCCCTGCTCAACGCCCTGATCGGCGCAGAAAGAACGATCGTAAGCGATATCGCAGGCACGACAAGGGATACCATCTACACGCAATACAATCTTTTTAAAAAAGAATTTGTGCTGATAGACACAGCCGGTATCCGGCGCAAGGCCCGGGTAAACGAAGACCTGGAGTTTTATTCGGTGATCCGCGCCATCAAGGCCATGGATGAAGCAGATGTTTGTCTGCTGCTCATCGATGCAGAAAAAGGAATAACGGCACAGGATCTGAACATATTCGGTCTGGCCGTGAAAAAAGGTAAGGGCATCGTGCTGCTGGTGAACAAATGGGACCTGATTGAAAAAGAAACCAATACAGCACGCGACTACGAAAAGGCATTGAAAGAAAAGATTGCGCCGTTTACGGATGTGCCTGTCCTGTTTGTATCAGTCCTTGAAAAAACGAGGATATTCAAGGCCATGGAAGCCGCACTGGACGTATATGAGAACCGGCAGCGCAAAGTACCTACTTCGCAGTTAAACGACTTCCTGCAAAAGGCGATCGCTGCATACCAGCCCCCCGTAGTAAGGGGTACACCGGTCAGCATCAAGTATGTTACGCAGCTTCCCACAGCAGTTCCTTCTTTTGCTTTCTTCACCAATTTCCCGGATGATATAAAAACGCCGTACAAAAACTATCTTGAAAACCAGCTGCGCACCCAATTTAATTTTACCGGTGTTCCGGTGCGTATCTTCTTCCGCAAAAAATAAACCGTGCGCCCACTGCAAACGCAGCGATTTACAAGCAGACCGGGCAGCAGCCCATACAGCCCCGGCAGAATCTTTCCCGGACCTGAACGGTGATTTGAATACGGGTGTGTATCACCTGTTTTCTGCTGCAGGCGGCGATCAGTCAAACCCTGTATTTTATCCCGGAAATCTATTTTCTGGCACTTTATTTATAGTACTTCTTTATTCATGTTTCCAAAACCTTTAAAAAACAGTTGTATGAAGAAATTATTTGCCGTCCTGATCACCGCTGCTGTTCTCACTGCCTGCAACAGCAATGCAGACAGCAGCAGTAATCCTGATTCATCCAATCTTGATTCAGGCTCTATGACACCTGCTCCGGCTCCGGCCAGTATTGATACAGGCACTTTGAAAACAGATACTACAGGCCCGCGTGCCGACAGTACAGCAGCAAGATAATCTCAGTAGATCCATCATAGAGAATCCCCTGCTATGCCAGGGGATTTTTTTGGGGTGTAAACACCCTGTGCGGCAGTTCACTTTACCGGTATTTTCATGGAAGATTTAAAAGACGGAATGCCGGCTTTTATCACGATACCGGATATGAAGCAGCCTTTTTTGATGATATACGCATTGGTTGGGGTACTCCTGCTCTCAGGCAATTCCTGCGCTGCACAAAAGCGATGGGTAGGTGCCGGTGGGAACT
Source organism: Williamsia sp. (assembly GCA_015069695.1). Taxonomy (GTDB): domain Bacteria; phylum Bacteroidota; class Bacteroidia; order Chitinophagales; family Chitinophagaceae; genus JADCRZ01. Next base: position 49,094 of record JADCRZ010000036.1, on the reverse strand, counting down.
GGGATGATGCAGTGAACTGGCAACCAACCGCAGTTCCGGATAGCAACGACCAGGTAATCCTGGACAACAGTTTTCAGCCAAATGCCTATACAGTCAAGTTGCCTGATCATGCAGTAACGGTCAATACCCTGGTCATTGCACCGGCTGGAGGCAGGCAGATAGAATTGTATTTGCCGGCTACCAACCTGGGCAGTCCTGCATTTATTGCGCGTTCAACAGGCGATGCCATTGTTATAGGAAGTGGCGGTATCCTTTGCAATGCATCGGGCATCAACAGCGGTCAATCGCTGCAGATCAATGGAGGGCTGCGCATTGAAAATGGCGGACTGTACATTCATCAAACCCGCTCCGGGCATGCAGCAGATGTGGTTGCCAAATTATCTACTGCTGCCGGCACGGAAACCGGTTCTTTTGAATTTGACGTTCCGGGTGGTTCTTACCCCGTTTCGCTGAGTAACCGGATTTATGGAAAGCTGGTGTTCTCGGCCCAGGCCTCCGGTGGCACACAAACTTATAATGCTTCCGGCACCAACCCCCTGCTTGTACGTGGTGACCTGGTGATCAATGACGGCGTAACCATCAATCTGGACTTTACCAAGGACTTCACCGTCATGGGCAATTACCTCCAGAACGGAGGCGTTTTTAACATAGCCAGCCAACCTTCCACCAATAGAGTGAACTTGCAGGGAGATGTGAACCAGGCTGCAGGCAGTATCATCACAGAAACCTCCACCGGACTGCCGCTGATTGAGTTCAATGGAAAAGCGCAGCAACAGGTATCACTGGCCGGAAGCCTTCTTAACCAGCTTGTCTTGCGGGTCAACAATCCGGCCGGCGTCTTTTTATTGCACAACCTAACCATCCCGTATCTCCTGCAAATGCAGCAGGGCAACCTCTTTACCTCTCCGGCTTCCCTGCTGATTATACCCGGTACTGGCCAGGTTACCGGTGCCTCAGCTCAATCATTTGTAGAAGGGCCTGTGAAGAAAAAGGGCGATGAAGCATTTGAATTTCCGGTAGGAAGACAGCGAGATTATGCACCGGTAGCGGTTTCGGCCGGAAGCTCCGCATCAGATGAATTTGTTGCAACTTATTACCATGGAAATCCGCAAGCGGTTTATGGTACTGCATTGGAGTATCCTCCTATCCATCACCTCAGCACACTGGAATACTGGAGCATAGAACAGACAGGAGGTTCATCATCCAGAAAGATCACCTTGCCGGTCGGTACATACAGCCATGCTACGGCTGTCGACAAATTGCTTGTAAGCAGATGGAATGCCGGCGGATCAAGCTGGGTGAGTGAAGGCAACGCGGCATGGAGCGGTATAGCGACCGGGAAGATTACCAGCAACCCGGTCACGAGTTATGGAGCTTTTACGCTGGCCAGTACGGTGGAAGACCAGAATCCGCTTCCGCTCAGAGGGGTAAATAATGATCGCATTTTCTACAGCAGAGAAAAAACTTTCTTTGACATCAAACAAGTAAGCTGTACAGGCAGGAATGTGGTGGTAACGGTTTTCTCGCGGCAAAGGCAACGCGTACAGATCGTAATAACCGCTAGCGATGGAAAAACCATCTACAATGCCAGGCATGAGGTGACTGAAGGCAACAACCAGGTTTATTGTGCAATTCCTTTTTGGTCAAAACGGATTTATTTTATCCGGGTAGCAGATAACAGGGGTGAATCAAGATTCAGGACCATTTTCTCGACAGCTTGCCTGTAGGCTTCCAATGATTTTTTTTCCTGCCGGATAAAGCTGTTGTCTTCCAGTTTGCCAATGACCCGGTTCATTTCTGCTTCGGTTTCATAAACCATTTTTCTAAATGGATTGCTGTAATCTTTGGCGCGGGATTCATAAATACCCTGGCAGAGCTTTTCTCTCGTAACAACGCTTTGCCGGAGCAGGTTCCTGAATGCAGCTTTGCCACCTTCCGCCAAATCGATTGCATGCACTTTTTGCAAAACGGCCAGGGCGTGAAACAGCTTTTGTTGCGGGTACAGTCCTTCCTGGTATTTGTAAAACCCGTGCACATCTTCCCAGTCCCGGATTTCTCCGGAGTGGATCTTTTTCCCGAAGTTGTCAAACTCGGTTTGAAGGATCAGCTGTCCGCCGATATTGATCCAGGTGGCAACAGCGCGCTGTGCAGGCAAACGGGAAAGCAGCTCTTCAAAATAGACGATGCCTTCTGACTCCATGAAACGGACCAGCAGGGTGGCTGCGTAGTATTGAACAAGTTCTTTGAACAGGTGGTAGCAGGTGGTGATCTTTACCAGCTCAACCTTGCGCTGTGAGTTCTCGAAATTTTCAGCCAGGATTTCCAGCGTATCAATGATCCCCTCCTTTGTTTCCAGGAGCTTTTCGCCCAGGCGGACTGTTTCTTCCTCGCTGGTGCCTGCTTCATTCCCCTCCTGGCTGAGATAGGCCAAGCCGACGAATCTTTTAAAAAGATCGAGGGCGTGCACAATTTCATTGATGGTATCGGGAGCCAGGTAATCGTATTCTATAAAGGGAAATTTTTCTATCCGTTGGTCCCGGTCAGTGTATTTCCAGGCGTTGCGGGCCAGCGCATACATATTGTAGATAAACCAGTAGCCGGGCATTACCACGAGTTTATCGGCACTGGCATCATTGCTGATCAGTGAAAAAGGAAGCGGAATGTCGAGCTCTGCAGGATAATCGCCTTTGGCAAGAATGGCGTAAGAGGCAAAACGGGAATTGTGTTTCAGGCTGACACACAAACCCGGCCAGAACCCGCGGCCGGCAATCAACTCGCCATCCGGACTTCTTGAATTGTGATTGGAGCCGATGGTAGCACCTGCAGCCATATTGCTTTGCCCCATTACAAAAGCTGCACACAGAAACGAATTGTTGTGGTGCTGCTCATGCGCGGGAAAGATCAGCGAGTTCAGGACCTCGCAGCAGGAGATGGTAGAATTGTTGCCCAGGTAAGAATTGATCAGGCGGGCGCCGTATTTCAGCTGGGAATGGGAGGCCATAATAAAACGGACGGCTTTTACGCCGTAAAATATCCTGCACCCAAACCCGATGATGCCGTTCACAATCTCACATCCTTCCCCGATCTGCGATTTTGCTTCCGGTGAAGAGTTGAGGGTGATGTTCTTTATTTTATTGGCTCCCTTCAGATAAGCATCGCTTCCGATCCAGACGTCTTTGATGATCTTGCAGTTTTTGATCACTGTCCGGTCACCTATCTTCCCATAATAACCCCTTTGCTTGTTGAACTTTTTTTCTGTGAACTCTTCCAGCTTTTTCTGTAAAACATCATCGTTCCGGAAGCGGCTCCACAGATAAGCATCACCCGGCAGCATGCCATTAAATGGTATAATGGAACGGCCGCCATTCTCGTTGCAGATCTCCAGTTTGATCCGGTTCTGCTCCAATTCTCCGTCTTTAAGGATACCGTTCCCGAACTTAGCTACATCTGTTGTGGCCAGTTCGTTCACGTGTACGATCATGACTTCATTGCCCACAATATAGTGCGACATATAGTCGGCATGGTCAACTACTACATTGTCGCCAAAGTCGCAGCTGATGATGGTGCTGTTGTACAAACCCACCGGCATGCGCAGGTTGTGAAACTCAAGAAAATAAGGCTCCAGCTTTCCGATGCGTACCAGCCCGTAAAACTTGCAGTTCTTAACCAGTTCGGGATTGAAAGCATCGGATACCAGGATTTTGTTCCAGTCGTCCGACGTATTGCGGTTGCGCACCAGCACTTCAATTTCATAGGCCGACAATTTCCGGTACTCGATGCCGTTGCGGTTTTGCAGGTTGCGCAGGTAATACTCATCCTTGTCAGGCGGCAGGTATTCGGCCCCTACAAAGTTGTATCCCAACGCAGCAACCGGACTTCTCTTGATGATATTCATGAACAGATAGTTGTACTTGTCGTCTTATTCAACCGTAACGGATTTGGCGAGGTTCCTGGGCTTGTCAACATCCAGGTCTTTGGCCATGCCAATGTGGTAGCTTAGCAATTGCAGCGGGATCACGCTCAGCAACGGCGCAACAATTTCATCTGCCTCCGGCACTTTGATAACATCATCGGCCATGCCTTCAATTACATCGTCGCCTTCACTGATCACGGCAACCACCTTGCCCTTTCTTGCTTTTATTTCCTGGATATTGCTGACAATCTTTTCGTGGTAAGAATCCCTGGTGGCAACAAATACAACCGGCAGTTTTTCATCAACCAGGGCAATAGGCCCGTGTTTCATTTCTGCTGCCGGATAGCCCTCCGCATGGATATAAGAGATTTCCTTAAGCTTTAACGCACCTTCCAGGGCAATAGGAAAATTGTAGCCGCGGCCCAGGTAGAGAAAGTCCCGGGCGTCTTTGTATTTTTCAGCCAGGGCACTGATGTGCTCATTTTGTTGCAGCACTGTAGCTACTTTATCGGGAATCTGCTGCAGTTCGTTGAGCAAATGCAAATATCTTTTCTGATCGATGGTGCCTCTTTCATTTGACAGTTTAAGGGCTACCATGGTAAGGACCACCAGCTGCGCGGTGAATGCCTTGGTGCTTGCAACCCCGATCTCAGGGCCGGCATGTGTGTAGGCACCCGCGTGTGATGCCCGCGCAATGGATGAGCCAACTACGTTGAGGATGCCAAAAATAATGGCACCCTGTTCTTTTGCTTTTTCGATGGCCACCAGTGTATCGGCTGTTTCCCCGCTTTGTGAAACAGCAATAATGATGTCGCCTTTGTTGATGATCGGGTTGCGGTAGCGGAACTCCGAAGCATACTCCACTTCCACCGGAATGCGGCAAAGCTCTTCGATGATGTACTCGGCTACCAGTCCGGCATGCCAGCTGGTACCGCAGGCAATGATCAGGATGCGGTTGGCTTCTTTTAAATACTGCATGCAGCTTTGCACACCACTCATCGTGATGGTACCGGCCGTGGCATCGAGGCGGCCGCGTAAGCAGTCGTAAATGGTATGCGGCTGTTCAAAAATTTCCTTGAGCATAAAGCTGTCGTAACCACCTTTCTCAATGGCGGCCAGCTCCAGGTCAAGCTTTTGGATAAAGGGGGTAAGCTTGTCGTTGCCCAGGTTTTTTAAAACCAGCTCATCGGGTTTGAGAATGGCCAGCTCATAGTCATTTACATACACAACTTCTTTGGTGTATTCGATGATGGGAGAGGCATCGGAGGCCAGGAAATGTTCATCTTTGCCAACACCGATCACCAGCGGACTTCCTTTGCGTGCTGCGATCAGGGTATCGGGGTGGTCCTGGTCCAGCACAACGATCACATAAGCACCTACTACCCTGCGCAGGGCAATACGGATGGCCTCTTCGAGGTTGCCGCCGTTGTTGATGTGAATGTCTTCGATGAAATTGAGTAGCACTTCCGTATCGGTATCGCTCTTGAATTCATAGCCTTTTTTCTGCAGATCGCTTTTCAGCTGGGCGTAATTTTCAATGATGCCATTGTGAATCATGGCCAGCTTTCCGCTGGCAGAGAGATGCGGATGTGCATTGCGGTCGCTCGGTTCGCCGTGTGTGGCCCAGCGGGTATGGCCGATGCCGGCATGTGCATGAACCGCTTTGCCTACCAGGCTTTCTTCCAGGGCGGCTACTTTTCCTTTTTTCTTGTACACCCGCAGGCTTCCGTTGAGCAGGGCCACGCCCGCACTATCGTACCCGCGGTATTCCAGCCGCTTGAGCCCTTTCAAGATAATAGGATAAGCTTCCCGTTGCCCGATATATGCTACAATGCCACACATGGTTTAAGGATAATGGGTTATGAGTAGATAAATTTATAGAAAATTGTTTGTCTTGAACCATGATTTACGGGATTTTGGCGATCCGGGGATTGTAATGGATGGATCGGCTTGCTGGTAAAGACTTTACTACTTTGATGATTGAACCATTACAATCCCCGGATCCCCAAAATCCTGTAAATCATGGTTCAGACGGTATTCGGATGCATACAATACTTCCAGTATTCCAGGATAGATTTCAGGATTTTTGTGAGTGAGCTTATATCGGGTGGTTTGATAAAAAAGCCCTGTACGGTAAGATCGTAGGCAGTTGAGACGGATTTCTGGTCGGCGGCAGTTGTGTAGAATACAAAGGGAATGCTTTTATTTCGCAGGTGCATGTCTTCGGCGATCCGCATGCGCAGCTCAAATCCGTTCATCACGGGCATGTTGATGTCTGAAAGAATTACAAAAGGGTGGACATCTTCTTTTTGCAGGAAGTCCAGCGCCTCTTTCCCATTGTTGAAGAAGACAGGCTTATTGGAAATATTGAGTGACTCCAGCACCTGGGTAATAATTTCCTGGTCGTCTATGTCATCTTCAATAATTATGATCGGTCTTTTGTTCATCAGCGGTAAGTGGTTTTTCCTAAGTAGCAATCCGGCCTCTTAGAGTTGTATCATGCAAATAGAAAGCCACTTCTTATTTCAGGTAGGTCTCAAACAGGTTGAATATGCGGTTGTATTCGTCTGTCCAGCTGCTGGGTTCTACAAAGCCATGGTCTTCCATTGGGTATACCGCCAGTTCCCAGTTGTTCTTGCCCAGTTCAATAAGCCGTTGCGAAAGTTTTACGATGTCCTGAAAATTTACATTTGTATCAACCATCCCGTGGCACATCAGCAAGTGACCTTTTAAACCGTTGGCAAAATAGATGGGGGAGCTCCGTTTATAGGCGATGCTGTCGGTGAAAGGCTCATTCAGGATGTTGGCTGTATAGCCATGGTTGTAGTTAGCCCAGTCTGTTACGCAGCGCAGACCGGCACCGGCAGCAAACACATCCGGTTGGGTAAACATGGCCATCAGGGTGATAAAGCCTCCGTAGGAGCCACCGTACAATCCGACCCTTTTAGGATCAACCCCCAACGAATCAACCAGGTATTTTACGGCATCTACATGATCGGTCAGGTCTTTGCCACCCATGTACCGGTAAATACCTGTGCGCCAGTCGCGGCCATAACCTGCGCTGCCCCGGTAGTCGATGTCCATCACCGTATAGCCGTTGTCCACAAGCAGGTTGTTGAACATGTATTCATGGAAATAGGAGCTCCACCACTTGTGTGCATTTTGCAGGTAGCCGGCGCCATGTACAAAGATCACTGCCGGTTTGGAGGGGTGAGGCGTGGTTGGTTTGAACAGGCGGGCATATACTTTTGCGCCATCCCTTGCTGTAAAGGTGAGTACCTGCGGGTCTTTCCAGGGATAAGAAGCAAACTCTTCCGACTGGGCTTTGCGGGTGATTTGTTGCAGCTTGCCGCCCGGTTTGTTTTCCTGCAGGTAAAGCTCCCAGGGTTTGTTGCTGTATGAGTACAGGATGGCCAGCTGTTTTTCATCCGGTGAGATGTCTACCTGGTTCGCACCTGTTAGCGTGGTAATGCGTTCTGCTTTGCCACCTGTTGCGGGCAGGCGGTAGAACTGCTGTTCGCCGGGATGCACTTCATTGGTGGTGATGTAGAAATATTTTTTGCCGGGGGAGAGGATGGTCCGCTGCACTTCATAGTTGCCGGACGTCAGGGCTGCTTTCTTGCCTGTGACTACGTTCACGGTGTACAGATGTGAGTAGCCACTGGCCTCACTTTGGTACCAGTAAGTAGCTTCGTCGATCCAGCGCAAACGGCCAGCATTGCCAAATCCACCGCCCCCTACACCAGGACCACCGATCCAGGCTTCATCACGTTGCCGGTCGAGCAGCTGCAGTGTAGCGGCGGCTGCATCCAGCAGCATGATCCAGCGGTCTTTGTTATCCTGCGCAGAAATTTCAACAACCGCATGGGTTCCCTGCTCGTTCCAGTAAGGCCCGTTGATGGTAACGGAACGCAGGGGTGTATTTCTTCTTGAACTGTCGCGCTGGGGATAATCCTTTACATAATCAGGCAGGTCGCGGATACCGGGGAGCTGGTCAGTTTTGATGGCCATCACTGTATCCTTTTCCCGGTCATAAATAAAAGACTCATAGCTGCCAAGAGGGGCACCCACTTTTGTGCGGCCCGGTATATCGGTTGTAAAGCCGCTTTCTGTTACATAGTCGGGTACAATGGTGTTTTTTGCGCCAACCGGTGCCCGGTATAAACGGTAGGTGACAAAACGGCCATCGGGTGAAACCGCGAGGTTTTGTAAAGGGCGGTCGTCGAGGTTGATGGTACGCAGTTCTTTTGGCTTGGGGAGGGAACGGTTTGCCGCACTGGCCAGGTCACGCTTTTGTTTGCGTTCTCTCAGCACATCAAATAATTTCAACTGGTCATTCTGCAGCCATCTTTCCTGTTGGTTGCCGGTGCCCCTTTCTTCCCGTACCGGACCGGCAGCACCTCCACCGCCCCTGCGTTGAAAAGCCGGTGTAGTTGTTTCAACAACGCCTGTTGTGCTGCGCTGGAAATTGGTTAGCTGCATAGTGAGACCGCTTTCTATTTCCCATGCATACAGGTTTTGGTTGCGCGTATAGGCAATGGCCCGGTCGTGAAGAATAAATTGCGGATTGCTTTCCAGCTCGGTTGTTTGGGTGATCCGGCGCTGCCGGTTTGTTTTTACATCTACTAAGAAGAGGTCGCCCTGTTTTGCATATACATAGGCAGAACGGCTTGTATTGTACGAAACATTCGCGGCCGTTAAGGTGTTCTGCCGCATGTCTGCGCTTGTCTTGCGGGGAGCCAGGTTGTCTGCCGTGATGTAGTATACCGAGTCTGATATGGCTTGCTCGGGATTCCAGCTAAAGAACAAATATTTTCCATCGAGGCTCCAGTAAGGGTCGGCTGGTGAAGTGCCGATCCATTTGGGATCGCGCATGATCTTTTCAACGGTTAGCGTACCGAGCTTGGATTGGCTGAATGCCGAAGATGAAATGGCCAGGAAGGCAAAAAAGATTTTCTTCATAATACAATTTGGTATGGTAAAGGCTGGTTACAGCAAAGTTCCTTTCAGCAGAACAAAGGCCACTGAAAAATAAATGATCAGGCCGGTCACATCCACCAGGGTTGCTACAAAAGGGGCAGATGAAACAGCCGGGTCGGCCCCGAGTCTCTTTAAGATGATGGGCAGCATAGAGCCGCTCAGGCTTCCCCACAACACAACGCCTACCAGGGCAAAACCCACTACTAAAGCAACAAGCATCGAGTAATTGCCATAGGCATTGGGAAACAGGTGCGCCCATGCCAGCACCCGGATAAACCCGATGGCGCCCAGCGTGATGCCCAACAACAATCCGGACAAGATTTCCCTTCTCATCACCCGCCACCAGTCTGTCACGCTGATCTCGTCGGTGGCCATGGCTTGTATGATAAGGGTAGAAGCCTGTGACCCGCTATTACCGCCGCTGGATATGATCAGCGGAATAAATAAGGTCAGCACCAGGGCTTTGCCGATTTCGTCTTCAAAATACCCCATGGCGGTGGCTGTCAGCATTTCACCCAGGAACAGCACGACCAGCCAGGTAATTCTTTTCTTAAATAAGCGTAACAAGGGTATTTCCAGGTAGGGTTCATCAAGCGCTTCGGTACCACCGATCTTTTGAATGTCTTCGCTGAACTCTTCGCTGGCTACCCACAGCATATCGTCGATGGTAACAATACCCAGAAGGATGTTGTTGTTGTCGACCACCGGGAGGGCTACACGGTTGTTCATCTTGAACGTTTGGTTGGCCAGTTCCTGGTCGTCGTTTACATTGAGTGTAATATAGCGATCATCAATAATATCGCTTACTATTTTATCGGGCGGTGCCAGGATAATTTCCCGGATCCGTATGTCATCCACAAACTCACCTTTGTCGTTCACCACATAAATCACATCGATGGTTTCGCTGTCGCGCCCTACCTCGCGGATATGCGCAAGCACTTCTTCGATGGACCAGTCGCTGTTTACGGCGATGTAGTCCGGCGTCATCAGGCGGCCTACGCTTCCTTCAGGGTAGCCCAGGAGGGAGAGGGTGATCCTTCTTTCTTCGGGGTCAAGGGTTTTGATCAGTTCTTTTACCACTTCGCTGGGCAGCTCGCCGAGAAAGGCGGTTCGGTCATCGGCGGGCAGTTCATTGAGCAGTTCGGCAGTCTGGAAGGGAGGCAGTTCCTGGATGATGGTTTTTTGGATAGAGATGTCGATGATCTTGAATACAGAAGCGGCCCGGTGGATGCTCATGTTGCCGATGATCTGGCTGGCATAGTCTTCAAATTCATAGATCAGTTCGGCCACATCACTGATGTTCAGGCTATTTAAAAACTCTTTTATCTGGAGCTTGTCTTCACTCGCAATGATCTCCTTAAATTGCTCTTTTATATCCAGGTTTTCCAGTTCTATAGACATTTTTCAAAAGTACGACGTTCAGTGTATACTTGTCAATGGTCTTAGGCTTGTACGGAAAGGAATCAAACGCATTATTATGATTTTACCTTGTTTGTTTATAGCTCCTACAGAAGGCATGGGAAGAGGCGTTTTTACATCCGAAAAATTGAAAGCCAATACGGTTATTGAGATTTCGCCGGTGCTGGTGCTCAGCAAAAAAGAATGGGATGTCGTAGACCAGACCATGCTGCACAATTATGTATTTGAATGGGGTCCCAAGCTGGATCACTGCTGCGTCGGACTGGGCTATGTATCTCTGTACAACCATGCCTACAAAAGCAATTGCGAGTACGAGATGGACTATGATGAAAACACCATCAGCATCAAAACCATGCGGCTGATAAAACCAGGCGAAGAGTTGTTCATCAACTACAACGGCGTCTGGAATGACACGACACCTTTGTGGTTTGATGCGAAGTGAGAGTCTGTCTACTTTTTTTCTTGATGCAAAAAGAACCAAAAAAGTCAAGGCTGTTTGAAACATGGACTCCGTCTTCTTTTTTTCTTGAAGCTGTTTAGGATTTTAACAAAAGAGACCTCCAAGTGATAAGGAACTTTGAATTGCAAAAACAAAAGCACTTATTCTTGGAAGTCTTGAGCAAAGATAACATAGAGGCATGGATCGTTCCTCATGTTAGTAAAGGAAAAAGAGGCAGTAAGCCAGCTGTGGAGCTATGGCAAATCATTGCGGCCATCTTGTACCGCCTTAAATCGGGTTGTCAGTGGCGCCTGCTGCCGGTGGGTATGTTCTTTGAACACAACGTTTTAACCTGGCAAGGGGTCTACTACCATTTTAGAAGGTGGGTCAGGGATGGTTCGTTCAAGAGGGTGTGGATCAATGCTTTAAGGCATCACCACCACCAGCTCGATCTTTCCAGCATGCAGCTCGATGGCTCCCATACGGTGGCAAAGAAAGGGGGTGATCATACGGGTATGCAGAAAAGAAAGTCAGCCAGAACCACTAACACGCTGTTCTTGTGTGATGACAAGGGGTTGCCCCTCTCGCTGGCTACTCCACAGAGTGGCAACCAGCACGACATCACCGGCATAGCTGAGCTCTTTGATGAGCTGTGTGAAGTGCTGGTCGAGGCAGGCGTGAGTTTGGAGGGCGTGTTTATGAATGCTGACAGTGCCTTTGATGCCCAGGTAGTACACCAGAAATGCGAAGAGGCAGGTATAGAAGCTAACATTTATCACAACACAAGAAATACGCAGCGCTTAGAGCAAGAGTACCGTTACTTTGATGAGTTGTTGTACAAAAGAAGGTACGTGATAGAACGCATGAATGCATGGCTGGACAGCTTTAAGGCCTTGCTTGTCAGGTATGAAACACGGGTGAAGAACTGGATGGCGTTGCACTTCCTGGCTTTCACGGTCTGGTTGTGCAGAAAGCCTCCAAATGTTAAATGCTAAACAACCTTATAAATATAAACTCTTATAGCCAAATTTTCTGTTGCAGAAAATTGAGAAAACACTTGAACAATGTCTAGTTTGGCAGCGCTTGCCTCTACCATTAGCTGCCTGGCATGTGTACGGAACCGGCGCGCAGGTAAATGAATCCCTGTTCAGCTAAGCTTTCCTAATTTTGCTCAACCATACCATTTATCTGAATAAACCGACAACCTATGCTCATTCAACAAAAAGAAATAAACAGGCAAGGAATTTTCTTTGTAAATGATGATAGCAGGCAAGTGGCGGAACTGATCTATACCATGATTTCACCCGATAAGATGGTAATAGAACACACAGAAGTAGACAACTCGCTTAGGGGGAAACACGTGGGCAATGATCTGGTAACGGCCGCTGTTCATTTTGCCCGCACGAACGAGCGAAAGATTATTCCCCGCTGTCCGTTCGCCAAACTGATGTTTGAAAAGTATCCTGAATGGCACGATGTGCTGCTTGCTGCTCCAATGGAACAAAAAGTAGCCGCCGACATTCACTGAGATGCGCACCTGCGCGCTATCTTCGCGGCATATGCACAAGCCAGCCCGCTTTCTCAAAACAGGCTTCCTGCTCCTGCTTTGCTGCGCAGCCTATGCGCAGCCTGCCGGTAACAACATGCGTACCTTCTTTAGCGAAGCAGTAGCCGCCAGGCTGGCTGCCCTTCCCCTGCATTGCATCCCCCGTGAATGGCCCAACAAAACCAATCACACCTCCGATTCCAGTCTCGACCATACCCTCCTGCCCCATGAACTGCATCCGGCCTTTTACGGCTGCCTGGACTGGCATTCTTCGGTACACGGGCATTGGATGCTGGTAAAGCTGCTCAAAACCTTTCCCAACATAGCAGACAAGGAAGAGATCATCCGGGTGCTTGGCAACAGCTTTCAGCCGGAAAAGATCGCGGGTGAAGCAGCTTATTTCAAGAAATACAAAACCAGCAGTTCATACGAAAGAACCTACGGTTGGGCCTGGCTGCTCAAGCTCGATGAAGAATTGTATACGTGGAACGACAGCCTGGGCAAGGCCTGGTACCAAACCCTGCAGCCGCTCACCAAAACGATCGTGGATCTGTGGACCGAATTTCTTCCCAAACAAACGTATCCCAACCGGACCGGCGTTCATCCCAATACCGCTTTCGGACAAGTGTTTGCGCTGGACTGGTCGCGCACGCTTCAAAATGGGGCCTTTGAAAAGCTGCTGGTACAACGCAGCCGAGATTACTACCTCAACAACAAAAAAATACCGGCCCACCTGGAACCCGACGGTACTGATTTTTTATCACCCAGCCTGGAAACTGCCGACCTGATGCGCCGGGTGCTTTCCAAAGCGGCATTCCTGGAATGGTTCAACCAGTTTTACACAAAGGAGGGCATTCGCAACATCACGCAGATGCCGGTTGTAAGCGACCGCAAAGACATGTACATCGTGCACCTGGACGGACTGAGCCTGAGCCGCGCCTGGTGTATGCGGGGCATTGCCAGGGTGTTGCCGGCAGGTCATCCCGCCAAAAAATTATTTGAGCAAACGGCAGAAAAGTTTTTGCGTGAAACCCTTCCGCAGGTCACGTCCGGCAACTATGGCGGTGATCACTGGCTGGCTTCTTTTGCCGTATACGCCATCTTTGATGAAAAAGATTTATAAAACCCCTTTTGTAGAAGGCAGGTAGTTTGACAGGGGATCTTTCTTGACGGCCATCCGGATGGCTTTGGCAAATGCCTTGAAAATAGCCTCTATTTTGTGATGCTCATTCTCGCCCTTGCATTCGATGTTCAGGTTGCATTTGGCTGCATCCGAGAATGATTTAAAGAAATGAAAAAACATTTCGGTCGGCATCTCGCCGATCTTTTCGCGCTTGAAATCGGCGTTCCAGACCAGCCAATTCCTTCCGCCAAAATCAACCAGCACTTTTGCTTCGGCTTCATCCATCGGCAAGGCAAAGCCATACCGTTCCATGCCCCGTTTATCAGCCAGTGCTTGTGCAAACGCTTCTCCTAATGCAATACCGGTGTCTTCGATGGTATGGTGTTCATCGATATGCAGATCGCCCTGGGTAGTGATGGACAGGTCCATCTTTCCGTGCCGGGCGATTTGTTCCAGCATGTGATCAAAAAAACCCAACCCGGTTTTGATCGCGGCCTTTCCCTGTCCATCTACATTCAACTCAACTTTTATGCGGGTTTCGTGGGTATTGCGCTCATGCACCACCAGCCGCTGCGGGCGCAGGAATTCGTAGATGCTGCGCCAGTCGCGGGTTTCGAGCGCTATGGTGCCTGCTTCGTGGAGGGCTGCGATCTTATCGGCCATTTCCCCGGCACCCAGGTTGGGATCATTGTTAAGCCAGATGCCTTTGCAGCCTAAATTTTTTGCCAGCTGCATATCGGTGATGCGGTCGCCGATCACATAGGAGTGGGCCAGGTCATAATCCGGGTTGTTCAGGTAATGCGTAAACATGCCCGTACCCGGTTTGCGGGTCAGCGCGTTTTCTTGTACAAAGGTCCTGTCGATGAGTACGGCATTGAAGTGGATCCCCTCTCCTTCCAGGCTGCGCATAACCAGGTTGTGAACCGGCCAGAATGTATCTTCCGGAAAAGAAGGCGTGCCCATTCCATCCTGGTTGGTGGCCATTACCAGCTCATAGGGCAGCTCACGGGCTATCTTCGACATCCACTCGAACATATGCGGGTAGAACGTGACCTTTTCGATAGAATCCAACTGGTAGGTAGGCGGCGCTTCATTGATCAGCGTACCGTCCCTGTCTATGATGAGGAGTTTTTTCATGTCAGCCAATTTCCTGCAACTTACTGATCAATTCCTGATTTTCTGCGTGTGTTCCCACGGTGATGCGCAGGCAGTTTTCACAGAGGATAACCTTGCTGCGATCCCTGACCACAATGCCGCTGTCCAGCAGAAAGCGGTAAACTGAACGGGCATCTTTTACCTTCACCAGCAGGAAGTTGGCATCACTGGGATAAATTTCTTCCACAAAAGAAATTTCAGCGAGCCGGCCTGCAAGGGCTTCCCGCTCCTGTACAATCTGCCGGATGGTTTCGTTGACCTGTTCTATTTCATCCAGCGCTTTGAGAACAAGCTCCTGCGAGGGCTGGTTGATGTTATAAGGCGGCTTTACTTTGTTCATCACTTCAATGATCTCCTGGGAAGCAAAAGCCATCCCGACACGGAGCGCTGCCAGTCCCCATGCTTTGGAAAGGGTTTGCAGGATCACCAAATTGGGATATTCAGCCAGTTCCTGGACAAATGAACGGTGACGCGAAAAGTTGATATAGGCCTCATCAATTACGACGAGCCCGAAATAATTATTCAAAATGATCTCGATGTCTTCCCGGTGCAGCGAATTACCGGTCGGGTTATTGGGTGAGCAAAGAAAGATCATCTTGGTATGGTCATCAATGGCAGCTTCAATGGCCGGTACATCGAGTTGATAGGTAGGTGTGAGGGGTACATTCTTTATGCTCACATCGTTGATGTGGGCACTTACTTCATACATGCCGTAAGTAGGTGGCGTAGTGATCACATTGTCATTGCCGGGCTCACAGAAGGCCCGGTAGAGCACATCGATGCATTCATCGCTGCCATTGCCAAGAAAGATATTGGGTACCGGTACATGCTTGATGCTGCTCAGCTTTTCTTTTACTTCCAGCTGCAGCGGATCAGGATAACGGTTGTACCACTTGGATAACGGTGACCCGTAGCTGTTTTCATTGGCATCCAGGAATATGCTGGCCTTTCCTGAAAACTCACTCCTTGCAGATGAATAAGGTACCAGGTTCTTTATGTTGTTGCGTAAAAGATTGTCGAGATTGAACATGAGATATGATGATTATTGTAAACGCAATGTCACGGCCCGTTTGTGCGCCAGCAATCCCTCGGCCTCTGCCATCAGTTCCACAGCCGGCCCTATATTTCTGAGCCCTTCTTCAGTCAGGTGTTGAAAGGTGATCTTTTTAAGAAAACTGTCTACACTTACACCGCTGTAAGCTTTTGCATACCCGTTGGTAGGCAGGGTATGATTGGTGCCGCTGGCATAATCGCCTACACTTTCCGGTGAGTAGTGCCCCAGGAATACAGAGCCTGCATTGATGACCTTTTCAGCCAGCTCATCGGCATTGCGGCAGGAAAGGATCAGGTGCTCGGCCGCATATTCATTTAACAGGTCAATGGCTTCCCGTTCATTTCTTACCAGGATGGCCCGGCTATTTTCAAGGGATGCTTGCGCAAATTCCTTGCGGGGCAAACTGAGGAGCTGGTTTTCCACTTCCCTGATCACTTCCTCTATCACGGTTTCTGTCGTGCATACCAGCATCACCTGGCTATCGCTTCCATGTTCGGCCTGGCTGAGCAGGTCCGCTGCCACAAACGGCACCCTGGCAGATTCATCGGCATAAACAGCAACTTCACTCGGACCCGCCGGCATGTCGATCGGCACACCATCTTTCTGGATCAGCTGTTTGGCACAGGTTACATACTGGTTACCGGGACCAAAAATTTTGTACACCTGCGGAATCGTTTCTGTGCCATATGCCATGGCACCGATAGCCTGGGCACCGCCGGTTTTATAGATCTTGGTTACCCCGGTAAGCTGGGCCGCATAGAGGATCGCCGGATGTATCTTTTTTTCCTTGTTGGCAGGAGAGCAAAGTACGATTTCCTTAGAACCAGCCAGGCGGGCCGGAACGGCCAGCATCAGCAAGGTGGAGAACAGGGGAGCAGTTCCGCCGGGTATATACAAACCTACTTTTTCAATGGCTACACATTTGCGCCAGCAGCGTACGCCAGGCATGGTTTCCACCACTTCAACCGGGTTCAGCTGTTTTGCATGGAACAGTTCAATGTTGCGCCGGGCCTGCTCAATCGCCTGCCTGAGCTCGGGAGAAAGTAGCGAAGCAGCTTCTTTTATTTCTGATTGCGATACTTGCAGATCGGTCACCGACACTTTGTCGAACATGCCCGTAAACCGCCTTACGGCCTGGTCGCCGTTTTCCTTGACTTCTTTCAAAATATTTGTAACCGCTACTTCCAAAGCCGACATATCTATCGCAGGCCGTTTGCAGATCTTCTTCCACTCCGCTTTCTCAGGGTATCTAATTATTTGCA
The DNA here is from genome assembly GCA_015069695.1 of Williamsia sp. Classification (GTDB taxonomy): domain Bacteria; phylum Bacteroidota; class Bacteroidia; order Chitinophagales; family Chitinophagaceae; genus JADCRZ01. The sequence continues at coordinate 32,203 of JADCRZ010000036.1, read as the reverse complement.
TAAAATCCAGTTCTTCTTGTTTGTTCAGTAAGCAAGGGTATCGCACTTCTTTCTGTTCTGCAGGGAACACAAAGAAGTCTTTTTTCAACGCGCTGCGTTACAAAATCATTTTTTCGATCGGCACAACCAGGATGCCCTGGGCACCTGCTTCTTTCAATTTTTCGATGATCTCCCAAAACTCGTTTTCGTTGAGCACACTATGTACGCTGCTCCAACCTGGCTCGGCCAGCGGTACTACGGTCGGACTTTTCATACCAGGCAACAGGGAAACAATTTTCTGCAGGTTGTGATTGGGCGCGTTCAGCAGGATGTATTTGTTGTTCCTCGCTTTTTTAACGGCTTTGATGCGGAACAGCAGCTTATCAAGCAATTTTATTTGTTCCGGGTCTAAATGAAGGTTGCGGATCAGCACTGCCTCGGATTGCAGGATGGTTTCTACTTCCTTTAATCCGTTTGTAAGCAGGGTAGAGCCGCTGCTCACCAGGTCGCAGATAGCATCTGCCAATCCTATGCCCGGCGCGATCTCTACGGAACCACTGATCTCATGGATCTCTGCTTCTACCCCATTCCTTTGCAGGAATTGTTTAACCAGTACCGGGTAGCTGGTTGCAATCCTTTTGCCATGGATTGAGCTGACACCTGTATAGGTTTCGGTCCGGTTGATAGCAATAGATAAACGGCAGCGGCCAAAGCCCAGCTTTTCTACCACATCAACCTGTTTCTCTGTTTCAAAAACCACATTCTCCCCTACCACCCCGATGTCGGCTACCGCATCTTCCACATACTGCGGGATGTCATCGTCCCGCAGAAAAAATATCTCCAACGGAAAATTGCTTGCTTCGGTTTTTAGCTGGTTGGGCCGGTGAGAAATGCCGATGCCACATTCTTTTAACAAGAGAATGGAATCATCATACAAACGACCTGACTTTTGAATGGCTATCTTGAGTTTCATAAAAAATAAAAGGGCTAATTTTTGGTCAGCCCTTGTGTATCAACAGAATCATATACAAATGCTTACCCTTAGGTTTCCGCAAACAAATGTGTATGATGGCTCCTTTTCATAATACGGCGCAAAAATAAGTCCCCGCCCCCACTTGGTCAAAAATTATCCCTTGGTGTGACACCAAAACCGGACAGATTGAAATAATTTTATTCCAAATATATACTTATGAGGAAAAGATTCTATGCATGCTTCTTATCTGCATGTATGCTTGGTGCGGTTTATCAGCTGCCGGCGCAGGATGATAATTCGTACAAAACACCCCCAAAAGAAATTGAAGAACTGGTACTCGCAAAACCTACGCCGGGCGTATCGCTCGACAGCAAAGCCAACTGGATGATCCTGATGGAAAGATCAAGTTTTCCGGGTGTGGATGAACTGGCCGAACCAGAACTGCGCATTGCCGGCCTCCGCATCGACCCCAATAATTTTGGTCCGAGCAGGGGTTCGCATATCACCGGTTTGCAGATAAAAAATATCCAGACAAAGGAACTTTCGGCTATCAAAGATCTTCCTAAAAACCTCAGAGCAGGCATCCTGCAATGGAGTCCGGATGAAACCCAGTTTGCTTTTACCAATACGGAGGCCGACCGCATCGACCTGTACCGGGTAAACATAGCTGAGAAAAAGGCTTATAAAGTCAATACCACTCCCTTGAACGCTGTACTCGGCAATTTTGGTATTTTTTCCTGGCTTGATAATCACACCATTTTGTACCGGGGCGTAGTGAATGGCCTGCAGCAGCTTCCTCCCAAACCCCTGGCGCCGAAAGGTCCCAACATCCAGGAATCAAAAGGAAAGCAAGGCGCTTCCAGAACCTACGAAGACCTGATCAGAACGGCGTATGATGAGACCCTGTTTGAGTTCTACGCGACTTCCCAGCTGATTAAAAATGATTTTACCAAAGAAACAAAAATAGGTATCCCGGCTATCTACAGCCGCATCAGTGCATCACCCGACAAAAATTATCTGCTGGTAAGCAAGATCAACAAACCCTTTTCTTACCTGGTACCGGCCAACGGTTTTCCAACCACCATTGAAGTGCTGACCGTAAACGGCGAATCTAAAAAAGTGCTGGCCACCAATCCTTCCTCCGAAGGCAATCCCATTGGTTTTGACGATGTGCCGGCGTATGCCAGAAACTATTCCTGGCGCGAAGATGAGCCGGCAACTCTTACCTATATTCAAGCGCTCGACAAAGGGCTGGGCCGCACCAAGGCGCCTTACCGCGATGCTCTTTATGCAGTCTCATTGGAGGGCAATGCCACGCCCAAAGAATTGTTCAAAACCACTATGCGGCTGCGCAACATCGAATGGGGCAACAACCAGCTGGCCCTTGTATATGAAGGCATGACGGCAACCCGCCGCACCCGCATCAACACCTTCAATCCATCCACCGGCGCGCTGGATTCGCTTTTTGAAAGAAGCACCAATGATGCCTACAGCGATATTGGCCGCCCCGTAACCGTGAAGAACAGTTTTGGCAAGGATGTGCTTTTTACATCTGCCGGCAATACCCAGCTCCTGCTTACATCACAAGGCTCATCACCTGAAGGCGACATGCCCTTTATCCAATCGTACAGCATCAAGGAAAGAAAAGGAAAGATCCTGTGGAGATGCCAGGCGCCTTTTTATGAAACCATTGAAGATGTGATCGACCCGGAAAAACTGATCTTTGTCACCGTACGGCAAAGCCAGACCGAAGTACCCAATTATTATATCCGCGACCTGCGTAAGAAATCGCTGGCAGGTACGCCCATCACCAACTTCACCAATCCGTATGCCCTGCTGGAAGGCGTGAAAAAGCAAAAGATTTCCTACAAAAGAGCAGATGGTATTGACCTCACCGCCGATCTGTACCTGCCCAAGAATTATGATGCGGCAAAAGAAGGTCCGCTGCCCGTGATCATCTGGGCTTACCCGCGCGAGTACAAGAGCGCAGCAGATGCAGCACAGGTAAGGGGTTCAAAATATATGTTTACCCGCATCAACTATGGCTCACCTATTTTCTGGGTTACGCAGGGGTATGCCGTGATGGACAATGCAGAAATGCCGATCGTAGGTGAAGGCAGCCAGGAGCCCAATGATAATTTTATTCCTCAGTTGTACCTGAATGCCCATGCAGCCATCCAGGCGGTGGCCAAGATGGGTGTGGGTGATAGCGACCGGGTAGCCGTGGGTGGCCATTCGTACGGTGCCTTCATGACTGCCAACCTGCTGGCGCATACCAAGCTGTTCAAAGCCGGTATTGCACGCAGCGGCGCCTACAACAGAACCCTGACCCCGTTTGGGTTCCAGGCCGAAGAAAGGACTTACTGGCAAGCGCCTGATGTGTATTACAAGATGAGTCCGTTCAGCTATGCCGACAGCATCAAAACACCGCTCCTGATGATCCATGGCGAAGCAGATGACAACCCCGGCACCTTCCCTATTCAGAGTGAACGCCTGTTCAATGCCGTAAAAGGACATGGTGGAACGGTGAGGCTGGTATATCTGCCCTTTGAAGCGCACGGGTATGCTGGCAAGGAAAATATCCTGCACATGCTTTGGGAACAAAACAACTGGCTCGAGAAGTATGTGAAAAATGCAAAGGGAACGATAAATAGTGAACCGCAGGGCAAAAAGGCATTTTAATTGCAACAGGTAGAAAAACCCTTTCTACGTTGAAACTGCGATCGATATTTATTTTTATACTGCTGTCTGGTTTCTGCCGCCTGCAAGCGCAGCAAAAACCAGACAGCATTTTTTTTCACCTGTATACAGACAGCCTGAAAAAAGGAACTTATAATTATATCAATGTTGATGGCAAAATGCACGATGGCAGCTGGTTACCGCTCACGGAGGCACAACTCAGCTTTACCACTACGGGAGGCAGGTTTGAGCGCAACAGCTTGTTGCTGGATCTAGACTTTACACAAGAAAAAGTGCTGATAACAGCTACCTTGAAATCAGATACTGCTATCAGCAAATCAATTACTATTTGGATCAAAAAGGGAGTTGATACAGAAAAGCCCCGTACAAAGGAAGAAATAGACCGGGAGATCGGGCAACCCCGGCAACGCAGAAAGGGAACCTGATCTCTTACAGCACCCCGCTAGGCGATCGCCGATCCCATCTTTTTTCCGTCTTCGAGGAACTTGGCCAGTCCGATGTCAGTCAGCGGATGTTTGAGCAAGCCCATAATCGGTTCGAGCGGACAAGTGCACACGTGGGCACCGGCTTCCGCGCATTTTACGATGTGAAGGGATGAGCGGATAGAAGCAGCCAGGATCTGTGTCTGGAAACCCTGGATGGTATAGATAGAAGCGATCTGCTCAATCAGCTGGATACCATCCCAGTTACCGTCGTCGATGCGGCCGATAAAGGGAGATACATAGCGGGCACCGGCTTTGGCGGCAAGGATGGCTTGCCCGGCAGAAAACACCAGTGTGCAGTTGGTCGCGATGCCGTTGTCGGTAAACCACTTGATGGCTTTTACACCGTCTTTGATCATCGGCACTTTTACAACAATATTGGGGTGGATGGCAGCTAATTTTTTGCCTTCTTCCACGATCTTGTCAAACTCGGTAGCCAGTACTTCGGCGCTGATGTCGCCGTCTACGATGTCGCAGATTTTTTTATAGTGTTCAATAACGCCTTCTTCACCTTTGATGCCTTCCTTCGACATGAGGGAAGGATTGGTAGTAACCCCGTCGAGAATGCCCAGTTCGTTCGCTTCTTTGATTTGAGCCAGGTTGGCCGTATCGATAAAAAATTTCATAACAGGAGGGATTTACAGAAATAAAAAATGGCAAGTTACTTACATCGCACCGCTACAACCGCCTACCCTTGCTGCCTTCCGACCCTGGGGGAGTTTAGCAGGAGCTGGTCGTATAAGACTTGCCACGGCAAATATATGTGTTTTGATTTCTTACGAGCAAATCTTTTCTTGTCTGAACCAGGATTACACGGATCCACGGATTACAGGATTGGAGGTTGATGGTCGATCATCTTGAAAATAGTCGATGCTTGTGTTTAAGGATTGACTATTTTCAAGATGATACATGTTCAAGCTGCAATCCTGTAATCCGTGGATCCGTGCAATCCTGGTTCAGACAAACAACTAAAACCCCGAGTCCGGCCTGCCCGTCAGTGAATTCAGCAGTGTATAACCGATCAGTTCATCGGCGCGGCCGCCGAGGGGGCGGTAGTAGACCAGGATGGTGTAGTTGTTTTCGGTGTCCCAGAAATTTCCTTCGGTGAGTTCGAAGGAAGGACTGGTCCGGTCCTTATTGGTGGTTACGTAATCATAGTTGTAGTAGCCCTGCTTGAGAAACAAAGATGTTTCGTACATGCCGCTTTGTTCATTGAAATGCATTTTGGCTGAATCCAGGTCGCCGTAGTTGGTGAGCTCGCCGATCAGGTAAAGGTCTTTGTTGGCGTAAGGCCTGTTTCCGGGTGGTACGTAGCGAAACAACACCGTTGCATAATCAGCCTGCCAGAGCGGATTGATGCTTTCAGTTACCTCGTTGTAAAACAGGCCGTTGATGTCGCGGTAAAAAACAAAGCGCTGCTGTGAACGGTCCACATCCGGTTTTGCCCAAATGGTGGTGGCCTGGTTGGAATAATCTGCCTTTTCTACCCGGTCGCTCTGAAAGCGAAAGCTGCGCAGATCAAGCCAGCGCCATTCGCGGCCACCGGGGAACAGGCAATCGTTTTCCGCATTGTATTCAAGGGTGTTTTGCCGGATAAAGGTGGGACGGATATCATGCAGATAATTGTCCCAGCGGTAGTTCTGCAGGATGCACAGGTGCACCTGCTGCATAGGGTTCATCAGGTTGAGGCTCTTGGTGTTTACACTCAGCTGGATCTTCTGGTGCGTTCTGAAATACTGCCCATTAAAAGGCTGCAGGACCTGTGCCGCAATTTCAGCCTTGGAATCAATCACCAGGAGGCGCCGCGTGAAAACGGTTTTTGAAGTATCTCCATCCAGAAAAACTTTGACCAGGTAATTGCCTGAGCGGGTAGGCAGGCAGTTTCTGTCGGGCAGTATGGCCTGGTAATGGACATACTTTGTAAAAGCAACGGATGAAACCCGGTAATTGGAGATGCGCACCTGGGAAAAGCCACTGATATAATCAAACTGGCTCAGCATGGCGGGCGACCAGTCGGCATTGTACAGCTGAAATGTGTAGGAATAATTTCTCACCGCGCTGCCCGTCTCATCAAAGTCCAGCTGCAGCCTGTCTGCACTGTTGAGCTTCCAAACCGGATAAGAGAGTTGATTCCCGTATAGCGCCAACTTGACCGTTTTGATCGCCGGTGAATAAATATGATCCGGTATCTGTGCCTGGGAAAGGGAGCACAGGGAAAACCCTATCAAAATAAGAATAGCATGCTTCATGTAAAAAAGATCACTGATTAAATGGTAAAGTTGCATATTTTGGGCAATGTTAAAAAGCGGGCACACTATTTCTATGTACATAATTTTGAAAAACTAATACTCACCTGATTGAATATTTCTGTTTTTATAGCCAACCGCCTTGCTTTTAACCAGCAAAAATCTTTTTCGCGTTTTATCATCCGGCTTGCCACGGGCGCTACCATCATCAGCGTGGCAGCCATGATCATTGCCATTGCATTTACCAATGGGTTTCAATATGCCATCAGCCAGAAGATCTTTCGTTTTTTTGGTCATATCCGGGTGCAGCATTTCGAGGCCGGAAGAATGGCCTTTGCAGAAGAATTTCCGATCCTGAAAAATGACACGGTAGAAAACCTGCTGAAGCAGAATCCCGAGATCACCAGCATACAGGCTTATGCCACCAAGAATGCCATCCTGAAAACCAGTGAAACCATTGAAGGCGTTTTGTTCAAGGGCGTGGATAAGGACTATGACTTCAAAAACCTGAACCAATTCCTGCTCCAGGGGCACTGGGTCAATTTTCCCGATTCGGCTTACAGCGATGAGATCGATTTATCTGAATACACGGCCAAACAGCTTCGCCTGCATGTAAACGACCAGGTGCTGGTTTATTTTATTCAATCCAATGGCAAACCGCCCCGCGCAAGAAAGCTGACCGTGGCCGGCATTTTCAAGACCGGTATTGAAGAGTATGACAAGGTTATGGCCATCGGAGACATCCGGCTGGTCAGGAAGCTGAACAAATGGAAAGACAATGCCATCGGGGGCTATGAGGTTTTTCTCAGAGACTATCACAAGATCGATACGGTGAACGAGGCCATCTTTATGGAACTGCCCCAGCAATGGAACAGTCGTACGATCATGGAGATCAATCCCAATATTTTTGATTGGCTCAACCTGCAAAACCAAACCATCGTGATCGTGCTCATCATTATGACGGTTGTGGCTGTGCTGAACCTGATTACCTGTTTGATCATCCTGGTACTGGAAAGAACCCGCATGGTGGGTATCCTGAAAGCCCTGGGGGCACCTGATGGAACGGTGCAGCGCATATTTTTGTTCCAGGCCACCATTATAGCTCTTACCGGCATTGTGCTGGGCAATATAGCCGGCCTGGGTTTGTGCTGGTTGCAGCAACGGTTTGGACTTGTATCCTTGCCTGAAGACATGTACTATATCTCAAAAGCCGAAGCCAGGATCGTATGGTGGCAGGTAGCCCTGGTCAACACAGGCACCTTGCTGGTTTGTTTTCTGGTGCTTACCATTCCTACTTTTATCATCCGGAGGATACAACCGGTGAAAGCCATTCAGTTCAGGTAACGACTGCATACCTTAACACGCAACTAAAAAGGAGAGCAAACTTTATTCTCAACTCTTTAAAATAAATCAGCAGGTTTTTTATTTAACCTGTAGATATTCCTTACCTTGAGCAACCTTCATTATCACTCCCCTGTGAATATATTTTCATCCTCCCTTATTGATATGTTTATTTAAACCCATTTTAAAAAGATCAGTGTATGAGAGCGGGCTTATTGCTTTGCTTTGCAGTAGGCTGCCTGCAGTTAACAGCCCAGCAAAGCACCCTTTCGGGAGTTATTTCTATCCAGAACAGTGAAACACAAACAGGAAAGCGACAGTATGTCGTTAATGCGCAGGTAGAGGACGACTTTGGCAAAGCGACGCCCCGTGTGACGGACAACCTGGGCCAGTTTAACCTGGTATACGTAGGTGTCGCGGAAAAAGCGAGTGTTTCCTTGCAGGTCAGGAAGTCGGGCCTTCAGGTGGTTGACCCCACGATGCTGTCTGCCGTAGCAGGCCAGCAGGCTGTTATCCGGATCACGATGGCTCACCCTGACAGCATTGCGGAGTACCGGCGGCGGATATTCAAGATAGGAAAAACAGAAGCGGAGAAGCAGCTGGAGGGCCTGGTGCAGCGCAAAAGCAGGGAGTTGGATGAACTGAAAAAAAACAAGGGACAAAATGAGAGCAGGATCAAGAAACTGGAAGATGATCTGCAGAACCTGGAAGTGCAAAGGCGGAAGGTGGCGGAGCAGGCCGAAGAGCTGGCCCGCAAGTATGCACCTGTAAACCTTGATGATGCATCAGCCTTGTTCAGGCAGTCGTTTATACTTTTTCAGAACGGGTATGTAGATTCAGCGTACAGAATGCTGCAAAGAGCCAATCTTTCCGGCATGGTTGACTCCATTTTAGTGGAGAGAGAAAAAATTTCAGCAGCGCGGAATGAAATCCAGCAAAGGGATTCGGTAGAAAAGCAAAGGACCCGGGATGCAGCAGAGGCACTTCAGCTCAAGGCAGACCTGCACGTAACAAGGTTCGAGTTTGACAGCACTTCCTCCTGTTACGAGCTGCTGATAATGTTGGATACTTCCAGTGCGAAATACCTGAATAAATACGCAGATTTTCTCGGATGGCTAAACAGGTACGACAAAGCCATTGAATACAGTTTGCGCGCCTTGGATGTGGCAAGGCGCATGGCAAAGGAAAACCCCCTGCTCTATCAACAGGATGAGGTTCGGGCACTGTACAATCTGGGCACCTTCTACACAAACAAAAGAGAATTTCCAAAAGCAGAGCAGATGCTGTTGCAGGCCCTTGCCATCAGCCGAGAGCTGGGAAAATATGACGGGCGGATCTCCAGGCAAACTGTAGCAGCAGCACAATTTCAACTGGGCGTGCTTTACAGGAAGACAAGAGAATATACCAAAGGAGAAGCGGCTTTGATCGAATCATTGGAAATCAGGCGGCTGCTCACAAAAAACGACCCCCAGCGTTATGAGCTGACTGTGGCAGACGCCCTGCATAGCCTGGGCAATCTCTACGAAGAAAAAAAGGAATATACCAAAGCAGAGCCGGCCTTCCTGGAAGCATATGAGATATACCAGCGGTTTGCCAAGACTGAACCGCAAGAGTTTGAACCCTTTGTGAGCATGGCACAAAACAGCCTGGGAAACCATTATTGGAATAAAAATGATTACGGCAAAGCAGAAACGGCTTTTCTCCAAGGACTTGAGACCCTGAAGCGACTGGCCAAAAACAACCCCCTGACATACGAGCCGGATTTGGCAGACATGCAACGGAGGCTAGGCAGCTTTTATGATGAAACCAACGATTTTGCCAAAGCAGAGCCTGCCCTGTTTGAAGCACTTAAAATATACAAGCGACTTGCCCAGGAAAATGCCCAGACATACAATTACCAGGTTGCTGTGACCTTACTAAACCTGGGTGTTTTTTATATTGACAAAGGTGAAGTTCTTAAAGCAGAAAAGGCTGACCTGGATGCATTGCAGGTTTTCAGGCTGCTGGCCGGAGAACATCCTCAAGCTTATGAATCTCAGTTAGCTTCCTTGCTTAACAACCTGGGCAATTTATATACGGCCATGAATGAATACCAGAAAGCTGAAGCAGCCCTATTGGAATCTCTGCAGATAAGAATCCGCCTGGCGAAAAACCACCTCAACACATATGAACCAGCCATCGTTCAAACGCAAAGCAATCTTGGTATACTTTACAGTAGAAACGGAAATTACCAGAAAGCAGAGGCTGCTTACTCGGATGCCCTCGTGCTTGTCAGGCAACTGGCCGTGCAAAATCCGCAAACTTACCAACCACAAGTAGCCCGCGTGCAATTAGGTGCCAGTTTTCTGTACAAGCAAGAAAAAAACTACCCGAAAGCCGAGGCCGCTTTGCTGGAAGCACTCCATATTCACAAGCAGTTGTATGCAGGCAATCCAAAAAGATACGCGCCGGAATTGACAACAACGCAGAAAGACCTGGGCTTGCTTTACAAAAACATGCAAGCATATGCCAAAGGGGAAGCTATTCTACTTGAAGCAATTGAACTGGTGACCCCACTATCTAAAGAAGATCCGCAAAATTATGGACCGGTTTTATCTACTGTGCAAGACGCCCTCGGTCTCGTGTATACCGGCATGAAGAATTACTCCAAGGCCGAAGCCTTGCTGAAGCAATCTCTTCAGCTATTTGCACAACGGGCAAAAACGGATTCCGTGAAATTTGAAACGCTTAAAGCCGTCTTGCAAACTGACCTAGGCGCTTTGTATGTACAAACAAAGGACTTTGCCCAATCGGAACAACTGCTCGTTGAGGCTTTCAAGATCTTTGAAAATTGGGAAACAGCCCATCCGCACGGTCATAGAAGGGAGATGACCGATGTGGCAACAAACTTGGTAGAGCTTTACACCGCGTTACCTGATTCCCTGGCTTTTAATGTGCTGAACCCGCAAGAAAAAGAGGGCTCCGTCATAACGGAAAACAAGCTCTATAATCTGGCAAAGATCGATACAGGCTTTGCTGCCATGATGGGTCAGTATTATGGGAGATACTCCAGGTATCTGTTGTTCTCCACTAAGTTCAACGAGGCTGTGCAGTATGCTACCAAGGGCCTGGAGCTGCAGCGCGCACAGCCATCCCTCAAGGCCACGCTTGCCCATGCCTTGCTATTTGCGCGCAAATATGACCAGGCACTCAAGCTATACCAGGAGCTAAAATCCGGGAAAGATAAAACAGGTAAATCGTATGCGGTTGCTTGCCTGACGGACCTGGACGAACTGGAGAAAAAGGGCATCGTCAACGATGATGTTGGCAGGATCAGGGAATTACTGGCAAAATGACGTTTATCGTTGCAGGTAAAAAGTTGCGCGTCTGTGACGGAAGTTTTGCTTGGTTAATATCCAACAGCTGCGCACATGATGCTTGAAGGTCCTACCCACATTGCAGCAAGGCGTCCCGGGTGATCTCCGACAAATTTTTACAACCGGCCAACCCCATCGTAAGATCAAATTCAGCAAGCAGGTTCTGAACAAGCTCCTGTACACCTGCCTGTCCTTTTAACGCCAATGCATACACGTAGGGACGTCCTACGCAAACCCCTTTGGCACCCAATGCCAGTGCTTTAAAGATATCGGCCCCACAGCGGATGCCGCTATCAAGCAAGATGGTGAGCTGGTTGCCAACTGCCTCCGTTATGGCCGGCAAAGCATCCAGCGTGCCCAGTGCGCCATCTACCTGGCGCCCGCCGTGATTGGATACAATGATCCCATCCATGCCATGATCAGCGGCCAGCCGGGCATCTGCCACGTGCAGGATCCCTTTTAGCAGGATCGGCAACTTGGTGATGCTGCGCAGAAAAGACAGGTCTTCCCAGGTAAGCGAAGGACGAGAGTACGTGCTGATGAAAAACTGCACGGCGGCCACAGCCTCTCCTGATCGAAGGTTTTTGAAAAAACTTCCCGGATAAGCCTTCACCATCTGGGTCAGCGTCTGGATGGTATGCCAGTTGATTTTGGTTTTACTTTTTTGAGGTGTGAATGAATGGAGGAGTTGCTGGAATACCGGGTCAGCTACATACTGCGCGATCCCCTTTCCTCTTAAAAACGGCAGGTAGGCCAGGTCAAGATCGCGGGTCCTCCAACCCAGCATGGTGGTATCCAGGGTTACAACGATCGCCGTACAACCGCAGGCTTCTGCTCTGCCTACTAAGCTTTCCACCAATCTATCCGATTTGCTCCAGTACAGCTGGAACCAGCGTGGCCCATCACCCATCACCCCTGTACATGTTTCCATGCTTACCGAAGCCTGGCTGGAAAAAATCATCGGTATACCCATTTCGCCGGCTGCTTTGGCAACAGCCAGGTCAGCATCCTTGTGCGCCAGCTCGAGCACGCCTACCGGGGCCAATAAGAGCGGCGCGGGCAATGACTGATTGAACAATTGTGCAGACATATCACGCACCGAAACATCGCGCAGCATACGCGGCACAATCTTCCAGCGGTCAAATGCTTGCCGGTTAGCCGTTAGGGTGGATTCCAGTCCTGCACCGCCTGCCACATAAGCAAACGCTTCCCGGCTCATCTTTTTCTGCGCAGCTGCTGCAAGATGGGGATAGCTGACCGGTATAGCAGGCTTTGTGCCTGCAATGCCGTTGGTATATACATAGGCTTGCCTGTCGGGGCCGGAAGGATGCGTTGTGTGGGGCATGAGCAGGAAATGTTACGTGAATGTAGCAAAGGTTTTCTACGCATCCGCCAGGCTCAGGCGCCTGGACCGCATTACCTGCAAGGCAATGACCGACCCGAGGATCAGGCCGGCACAAAGCAAACCCAACAGGGGTGCCTTTACCCAGTTCAGGGCCCAGCCGGAAACATAAGAACCGATCACATCACAAAAATTGATGAAAGCCATGTAAGCCGTAAACTGTGATCCTTCCACAAGCGGGCGGCAGAGCGACATCAGGATCGGAAAGCAGGCTACGCTGAACAGGGGATCAACAAAATTCCAGAGGATCAATCCGCTGGTCGTTACCTCCCGGTGTACCCAGAGAAAGCTCAGGCTGCACAGCACCAGCAAAAACAAGCCGATGCTCCACATCACCCAGATCTGCAAACGCCGGGCACCTACCCTGTCAGACAAAACGCCACCACCCACAATCACGCAAAAGGTCAGCAGGCTGCCCCAGCTTCCCTGCAATACCGATACTTCCTGGTCGGGCCATTTGAGCACATGAATGATGTGGTAAGAAAATGAACGGATAAAAATGCTCAGACATAGATACACCAGCGCAATCACCCCAAAGCTGCGCAGACTGGGCGCAACTGTCATGCCCCGGAACAATTCCCGGAACAGGTGCGAAAGGGATGGATTGTGTGCTCCTTCATTGAGCGGCCTTTTTGCGGTGGCCTTTGAAGGCAAGAGCGGATCATGCTGATCAAGCTTGATAAAAAAAGTAAGGATGGTAAACAGGAGCAAACTAAGCGACTGTACCCATACAGCCGTTGTAAAGCCCCACCGGTGCAGAACGGTCGACAGGACGGCCGAGCCAAAAGCAATACCCAGTAAAAAGCCGCCCCGCATAAATGCGTTTACCCGGCCCCGCTCCTGCTCCGGTACAATAAAAATAGCGATGGCATCTACACTGGCATCCTGGATAGAGGCAAATATGCTGTGGGTAAAAAATACAACCGACATCAGCACCAGCTGCTTTTCAGGTTGCTGCACCAGCAGCAGCGTGAGGGAAGCCAGGAATGCCACCAATTGGGTCAGCAGCACCCAGTGTTTGCGATGGCCAATCACAGAGTACTGGTACCGGTCGATCAGGGGGCCCCATACAAATTGCAGGATCCACGGAATACCGACAATGGCAACAAAACTACCGACCTGTTGCGACGCGAGCCCTTTGCCTACCAGGTAATTGGCAATGGCTGTGAGCGCAAAGCCGGCAGGAATGCCCTGCATCAAATAGAGATAGAAAAAAGTAAAGTACCGCCAACCGGCCTGTTCATTCAACGCAGGCAACCGCATAAGCTGATGATTAAAAAAGCAACATAACGCGCAGAACCGCTGTCGGGTTCAGTAAGGGAAAGGTATTTTTGAGGGAGATTACACCCGGTAGGTAACGCCTTCCAGCGCCAGGTCTGTAGATGGGAAAATTTCCCTGGCTTCTTCTTCAAACGGATCCAGCTTTTCATACTTGGAACTAAAATGGCCGATGATCAGGCGGTGCACACCGGCTTCCTTTGCGATGGTAGCAGCCTGTACAGCCGTGCTATGAAAACGCTTGGTTGCTTTTTCTGCCAGATCGTGCAGGTAAGTGGTTTCATGATACAGCAGGTCTACCCCTTTTACCCTGCAGGCAATCGATCTTTCAAAAAGCGTATCTGCTGCATAAGCATAAGACTTAGAGCCTGATCCTGGTTCTGTTACCAGCTCATTCGCGATCACTTCCCCGCTTTCCGAAACAAAATCATGTCCCCACCTCAGCCAATCATAATATGGCGTGGGAATAGAATAAAGCTTGATCTTATCCGGGTTGATCCGGCGGGGTGCTCTTACTTCCCGGAAAACAAATCCATAACACTCGATGCGGTGAAACACTTTGAAACAGGTGATCTCAAATTTGTCTTCCGTGATCGTCATGCCATCGTGCAGTGTATAAAATTGCAGCTTGAAGGGCAAGTGGTTTCCGCCTGCTTTTAGCTGCAGCTGGATGATCGGTTCCAGCTCAGCGGGTCCGTACACATGCAAATCATTTTCCCTGCCCAGCAGGCCCATGGTGGTAATCAGGCCAACAAGCCCGAAATAATGATCGCCATGCAGGTGGGAAATAAATATTTTCTGGATGCGGCTTCTGCGGATCCGGTACTTGGCAATCTGTATTTGCGTGCCTTCGCCGCAATCAACCAAGAACAGGTGTTCATTCAGCGTCACTACCTGCGCCGTCGGGTGCCTGTCGAATGCAGGTAAAGCCGAATTGTTCCCTAAAATAGTGACTGCTAGCATAGAGTAAAAATAGGCATGTTCTTTTTGCGTTGGTAGAAAAAGGAACCAAAAAAATCAAGGCTGTTTACAATTGAAGGAAACAATTGTTCTTTCAAAGGCACATGATAGAAAAAGAATAAAGAAGACCACTTATTTGTAGATAGCTACTTCATTTCTTCCCTTGCTGTCGCGTACACCCCGGTACATGCCTTCGCTGTTAAACACAAGGGCTGCATGGCCTTGCGCATCTACAGCAATCAGGCCCCCTTCTCCTTCCATCTTAACAAGCTTGTTGAGGACAACTTCTTCGCAGGCCTGCTGAAGGGAAAAGTTTTTGTACTCCATCAAACAGCTTACATCGTATGCTGCTACAGCGCGGATAAACACTTCACCATGACCGGTACAGGAAACCGCGCAGGTTTTGTTGTTGGCATAGGTGCCCCCGCCAATGATCGGTGTATCGCCGATGCGGCCGTATTTTTTGTTGGTCATCCCACCGGTGCTTGTAGCTGCCGCCACATTACCGTACCGGTCAAGCGCTACGGCACCCACCGTCCCGAATTTTTTGTCTTTCATCAGCTCTTCCAGCTGCTGGTGGGTATGATCAAGTGAGTAGTTGTCTGAATCGCGGATGGCTTTCCATTGGTCGTAGCGGAATTGGGAAAAAAAGAATTCATCGGGTTCAAGCTTGATGCCTTGTTTGATGGCGAAATCGTTGGCGCCCTTGCCGCTTAAAAAAACATGGTTGCTATAGTGCATCACTTCAGCAGCCAGCTCAACCGGGTTGCGTACGTTGCGTACGCCTGCAATGCTGCCGGCGTCCAGGTTCTTGCCTTCCATAATAGCAGCATCCATTTCCTGCAATCCTTTCTTGGTAAACACAGAACCCCGGCCTGCATTAAAAAGCATATTGTCTTCCAGGATCACCACAGCCGCCTTTACGGCGTTCACAGCGCTGCCATCGTTTTCAAGCACTGCATATCCTCCATCCAGCGCATCCTGGAGTCCTTTCAGGTAAGCATCTTCCAGCTCAGGTGTCATGTCCTTTTTCAGGATGGTTCCTGCTCCACCGTGAATGACGATCGTGTATGTTTCCATCATAAGATTAGATTTTCTACGTGCCATAATCAGGCCATCTTACCCTTTCAGCAGAAGCTGGCATTCTTCCAGCAACCGGTCTTTGTTGATCGCTACGGTACCCACTTCCTCACAAACCAGTCCACCTGCAATATTAGCGATTTCCGCCATCAGGTCTATGTTCCGGGTGGCGGCGTACACCAGCGATGCCACTGCAATCACTGTGTCGCCGGCGCCAGACACATCCGAGATATTGCGCACATGCGAATGAACGATGCGAAAGGCATTTTGTTGCTGGTAAAAAACCCCTTTCTCAGACAAGGTGATCAGCGAAATCTGGTGATGAAGCTGCTCACTTAACAAGGCATGAATGTGTTGCAAGGCGACTCCGCTTGTATCGTCTGAAAGCAGGTTCAACGCATCACGCACTTCTTTGAGATTGGGTTTAAAGATGGACGCTCCTTTGTAGGCAAAGAAGTTCTTGCGCTTGGGATCTACTGTCGTAATCACCCCATGTTGCTTACAGATCTCTATTACAGCCGCAATCACTTCCTCTGATAAAACCCCTTTGTTGTAATCCTCAAATACAACGAGGGACGGCTTTTCGGTTTCGATCCATTTCTGGATGGCAACAACCAACCTGTCGCGGTCATCTGGTTCCAGATCGGTCGTGATCTCTGCATCCAGCCGCATCATCTGCTGGTTGCGGCTGATGATGCGCGATTTATTGGTGGTAATGCGTTTGTAGCTGCGCAGCAGGTGAACGGTATCAATGCCTTCATCATCAAACCGTTTTTGCAGCAGGGTACCATCATCATCATCCCCGATCACCGAAAAAACATGTACCTGCGCACCGAGTGCCCGCAGGTTCAGCGCTACGTTGGCAGCGCCGCCCAGGCGATAATCCTTGTGCGAAAGACTTACAACCGGCACAGGGGCTTCCGGTGATATCCGCTCTACCTTGCCCCAGAGGTAGGTATCAAGCATCACATCACCGATCACGGCTACCTTGGTGGAAGAAAAAGCGGCAAATAAACTTTCAAAATCGATCATATACTGCTGGAAACTTTGTTTTTATTGGCCAGGGCTATATAATAAATAGGAATACCGGCGAGGGTGATAATCAATCCCGGCCAGGTGTATTGCGGTTTGTAGATAATCAGCAAAATGCAGAAGGCGAGTCCGGTTACGATATAAAGCAGTGGCAGTACGGGATAACCAAAAGCCTTGTAGGGCCGGTCTGCATCAGGCCGCTTTTTGCGCAGGATAAAAATTCCCCAGATGGTGAGCATATAGAAGCCCACTACCACGAACGAGATCATGTCAAGCAGATTGCCATAGCTGCCACTCAGGCTCCACAGGCAGGCTGCAATACACTGGATCCACAAACCCCATTCCGGCACTGCATTTTCATTGAGCACGCCGGCTTTTCTGAAAAACAATCCATCCTTGGCCATCGTATAATACACCCTTGCACCTGAAAGGATCAGTCCATTGTTACAACCAAAGGTGGAGATCATGATCATGACCGCAATGATGATTGTACCCACATTGCCGAAGATAGCCCTGGATGCGGATACCGCAACCCGGTCCTTGTCTGCAGCGGCAATTTCCTGCAGGGAAAGAACAGCTGTGTACATTACATTGGCGGTAACATAGATAATGGTTACGATCAGGGTTCCCAGGAACAGGCTCAATCCGATATTGCGCCTTGGATTGCGGATCTCACCTGCGATAAATGTTACATTGTTCCAGGAATCGCTGCTGAAAATAGAGCCTACCATCGCGGCAGCAATGGCTCCGAGGGCTGCTACGGTTGTATAGCTCTCAAACGTACCGGACGGATTGAGCTTGCGCAGATCCCAGGCATTGGTCCAGTTGGCCGTCCACACATCGTGCTTGGCCAGGATCAGTCCGAATGCAATCAGCGCAAACAAGCTCACCAGTTTGGTGAGCGTGAACGTGGTCTGGATCAGCTTGCCGCTTTTTACACCGCGGGTATTGATAAACGTGAGCAGCACAATAACAACAATAGAAAGCAGCTGTGCTGCCGTTATAGATATGGTTGTGAAAGGAAGGGCCCATATCTTATTGTCCTCGCTCACGGCCGGCAACAGATAAGCGGTGAACTTGGCAAAAGCCACGCCCACAGCGGCGATGGTGGCTGTTTGAATAACAGCAAAAAAGCTCCAGCCATATAAAAATCCGATCAGGGGATTGTACGCTTCTTTCAAGTAAACATATTGTCCGCCAGCCTTGGGGAACATGCCGCTCAGCTCGCCATAGCTTACTGCAGCGGTGATGGTCATAAAACCGGTGATCAGCCAAACAACAATGAGCCAGCCTGCGCTGCCTACATTGCGGCTGATGTCGGCCGCCACAATAAAGATACCCGAACCGATCATGGAACCCGCCACAACCATCGTGGCATCCAGCAATCCCAATGAAGGCTTGAAGGAAGATGCATGTTCACTCATAAGTAGTTAAATCTTTGGGTTGAAGATAGGGATTTCTGAACCAAGATTACTTCTTCTTATACGCTGCATTCAACCCGGTCACCAGTTCCTTTGTGATGTTCATAGTGGTATCGCGGTAGTAGATAAACTCGGGCTCGTAGGAAAGAATGTAGGTGTAGTTTTTATCCTTGTTGTAGTCCTGCAGGTACTCTTCAATCTTTTCCTTGATGTTCTTTTTATATTCGATCGACTCGCGTGTGTAACCTTCTTCCAGCGTTTGCTTGCGGAGCTGGTAGTTTTGCTGCATCTGTGCATTTTCCTTTTGCGCGGCATTCATTTCTATTTCCGTCATGTTCTTTCCCTTCTGCTGCCACATGCTTACTTTTTGCTGGTAAGACTTTTCCAGTCCGGCCAGCTCTGCGTTCATGGCATTTTCCTTTTTCTTAAGCTGGCCAATGATGTCTTTGAAATATTCATAATTGGCCTGTACCGAATCCATTTCAAAATAAGCTATGCGCATGGATGGTGCAGCAGAGGGAACCGTCTGCTGACCGGAAGCAGCTGTTTTGGCTGTTTTATTTTTGGTATCGAAATGGAGATAGAATAAAACGGCTACGAGTATCAGTAATACAATATTCAAGGCAATCAATAGCTGCTTCATGTTTTTTCGTGCAAATTAAATACAGAAGCGGCGGATTCTATTTTTTTTAGAAATTTTTGGAGAGATTTTAACCGGGCAGCTTTTTAAAACAAAAAGGCTGCGTCGCATTACACGACGCAGCCTTTATAAAATCTGATTCAGTATGATCTGCCTGACTTATTTATTCATCGTCATCAAAGCTCATGGCTTCGCGGGTTGTTTGCAGCAGTTCATATTCTTCCTTGCTGCCCACGATCATGTTCTCAAAATCGCGCAAGCCTGTACCAGCCGGGATCGGATGACCGGTGATCACGTTTTCTTTCAAGCCCAGCATCTCATCTGTTTTACCCTGGATGGCTGCAGAGCTCAACACCTTGGTCGTTTCCTGGAACGAAGCAGCTGAGATCCAGCTTTGCGTACCCAGGGACGCTTTGGTGATACCCAGCAACAGGGGCTGTGAGGTAGCTGCATTGGCATCGCGGAACTCTGCCAGTTTCTTGTCGTTTCTGCGCAGGATAGAGTTTTCTTCCCGCACTTCACGCAAGCTTACGATCTGACCAGCTTTCAGCTTGGTAGATTCGCCCGGCTCGGTGATCACTTTTTTGTCAAAGATCCAGTCATTTTCTTCCAGGAAGTCCAGCTTGTCAACCGTATCGTCCTCCAGGAAGCGGGTGTCTCCCGGATCGGCGATGGTTACTTTGCGCATCATCTGGCGTACGATCACTTCAATGTGTTTGTCGTTGATGCGTACACCCTGCAAACGGTACACTTCCTGGATTTCATTTACCACGTATTCCTGTACGGCGAAAGGTCCTTTGATCGACAGGATGTCGGAAGGAGCGATCTGTCCGTCACTCAGGGAAGTACCGGCTTTTACAAAGTCGCCGTCCTGTGCCAGGATCTGGCGGGTCAGCGGAACCAGGTATTTTCTTACCACACCGTCTTTAGCCTCTACAATGATCTCGCGGTTACCACGCTTGATATTACCGAAAGAAACAACCCCATCGATTTCAGATACGATGGCGGGGTTGCCCGGGTTACGGGCTTCAAACAATTCCGTAACGCGGGGCAGACCACCGGTGATGTCGCGCAGCTTACCCAGCACACGCGGGATTTTTACCAGTACCTGTCCGGCACTTACTTCCTCGCTCTCGTCAACCACAATATGCGAACCTACGGGGAGGTTGTATGATTTGACTTCCTTGCCTTCTACGATCAGCGAAGGAATCTTTGTCTTGTCTTTTGTATCGATGACCACTTTTTCGCGGTGACCAGTTTGCTCATCTGATTCTTCGCGGAAAGTAACGCCCTCAATTACACTGTCCATTTTGATCTGTCCGGCTACTTCAGCAACGATAACGTTGTTGAACGGATCCCATGAGCAGATCACATCACCCTTGGCAACTGTCTGTCCGTCTTTTACGTTCAGCGTGGCACCGTAAGGAATGTTGTTGGTGATCAGCAGGCGGTCGTTCTTCACGTCCATGATCCTCACTTCACCGGTACGGCCGATAACGATGCTAACGGTTTTTCCTTCGTTGTTCTGCGTGCTTACGGTACGCAGTCCGTCGAACTGGATCGTACCGTCGAATTTTGCCAGCAGCGATGATTCAACCGACGCAGAGCCGGCCACACCACCCACGTGGAAGGTTCTCAGGGTGAGCTGTGTACCAGGTTCACCGATCGACTGTGCAGCGATGATACCGACGGCATCGCCTTTCTGTGCGGTATAGCCTGTTGCCAGGTTTTTACCGTAACATTTTACGCACACACCGCGTTTGCTTTCACAGGTCAGCACCGATCTGATTTCTACCGTATCGATACCGGCGTCTTCGATTTGCTTGGCGGTATCTTCCGTGATCTGCGTACCTGCTTCCACGATCAGCTTTTCCGTTTGCAGGTCGTACACGTCATGCAGGGATGTTCTGCCGATGATCCGGTCGTAGAGCGGTTCAATGATATCTTCGTTGTCTTTCAGGGCAGAAGTAGCAATGCCTCTCAGCGTACCGCAGTCTTCGTCATTGATAACAACGTCCTGTGCCACGTCAACCAGACGGCGGGTCAGGTAACCGGCATCCGCTGTTTTCAGGGCCGTATCGGCCAGACCTTTGCGGGCACCGTGCGTAGAGATAAAGTAATCCAACACGTTCAGGCCGCCTTTGAAATTCGAGAGGATCGGGTTTTCGATGATCTCACTGCCGGTGCTGCCTGATTTGCGCGGCTTGGCCATCAGGCCTCTGATACCAGCCAGCTGTTTGATCTGCTGTTTGGAACCACGCGCGCCACTGTCAAGCATCATATACACAGAGTTGAATCCTTGCTTGTCGCTCGCCAGTTCGCGGATCAGGGTTTCAGTGATGCGGGTATCCACACGGCTCCAAATGTCAACGATCTGGTTGTACCGTTCGTTGTTGGTGATCAGACCCATGTTGTAGTTGTCCCACACTTCGTCTACTTCGCCTTTGGCATTGTCCAGCATTTCTTCTTTGATGTCCGGAATGATCAGGTCGTTGATGTTGAACGACAGACCCCCTTTGAAGGCCATGCGGAAACCCAGTTGCTTGATGTCATCCAGGAACTTGGCTGTAGCCGGGATGTTGGTCCATTTGATGATGTCACCGATGATCTCCCGCAGTGATTTCTTGGTGAGCAGGGCATTGATATAACCGGCTCCTTTGGGAACATACTGGTTAAAGATCACGCGGCCAACAGTGGTTTCGATCAGTTTGGTAGCGAAATTGCCATCGTTGTTCCGTACTTCCGCTTTTACGCGGATGTTGGCGTGCAGGTCAATTTGCTTTTCGTTGTAGGCAATGATCACTTCTTCGGTCGAGTAAAAAGCTTTGCCTTCTCCCCTAACCTTTTCAGTGTCAGTAGATTTCTTGCCTTTGGTGATATAGTACAGACCCAGTACCATGTCCTGTGAAGGCAGGGTGATGGGCGTTCCGTTTTGCGGATTGAGGATGTTGTGCGAAGAAAGCATCAGGAGCTGTGCTTCCAGGATGGCTGCATTGCTCAGGGGCACGTGAACCGCCATCTGGTCACCGTCGAAGTCGGCGTTGAACGCGGTGGTTACCAGCGGGTGAAGCTGGATGGCCTTGCCTTCGATCAGTTTGGGCTGGAAAGCCTGGATAGACAAGCGGTGCAGCGTCGGGGCCCGGTTCAGCATCACCGGGTGTCCTTTCAGGATGCTTTCCAGGATATCCCAGATGATGGCTTCTTTTTTATCTACCAGCTTGCGGGCTGATTTTACCGTTTTTACAATGCCTCTTTCGATGAGCTTGCGGATGATAAATGGCTTGAACAGTTCGGCTGCCATGTCTTTCGGCAAACCGCATTCGTGTATCTTCAGTTCAGGACCAACCACGATTACAGAACGGCCGGAGTAGTCGACACGTTTACCGAGCAGGTTCTGGCGGAAACGGCCTTGTTTTCCTTTCAGCACATCGCTCAAAGATTTCAGGGCGCGGCCACCTTCTGCCTTCACGGCGTTGGATTTGCGCGAGTTGTCGAAGAGGGAGTCGATAGCTTCCTGCAACATTCTTTTTTCGTTGCGCAGGATCACTTCAGGCGCTTTGATCTCCAGCAGGCGCTTCAAGCGGTTGTTGCGGATGATCACGCGGCGGTACAGGTCGTTCAGGTCGGAAGACGCAAAACGGCCGCCATCCAGCGGAACCAGCGGGCGCAGCTCGGGCGGAATAACCGGAATATACTGCATCACCATCCATTCGGGCCGGTTGGTGATCCGGGAATTGGCATCGCGGAAAGATTCCACCACGCTCAGGCGCTTCAGTGCGTCGGCCTTGCGCTGCTGCGAGGTTTCAGTAGCAGCAGCATTGCGCAGGTCGAAGGAAAGCTGGTCCAGATCGATCCTTTGCAGCAGGTCGTGCACGGCTTCGGCACCCATCTTGGCGATGAATTTGTTGGGATCATCGTCGGGCAGGTACTGGTTGTCCTTTGGAAGCGATTCCAGGATGTCCAGGTATTCTTCTTCTGTGAGCAGGTCGCCGTAGTTTTGTCCTTTGTCAGCCCGGATACCGGTCTGGATCACGACAAAACGTTCATAATAAATGATGGTTTCTAATTTTTTGGAGCTCATGCCCAGCAGGTAACCGATTTTATTGGGCAGGCTTTTGAAGTACCAGATATGCACCACGGGTACTACCAGTTTGATATGGCCCATGCGTTCGCGGCGTACTTTCTTCTCGGTCACTTCCACACCGCAGCGGTCGCATACGATACCTTTGTAGCGGATCCTTTTGTATTTTCCGCAGGCGCATTCGTAATCTTTTACCGGACCAAAGATCCGTTCGCAGAACAAGCCGTCGCGCTCCGGCTTATACGTGCGGTAGTTAATCGTTTCAGGCTTGAGAACTTCCCCGTAAGAACGCTCGAGGATGCTGTCCGGAGAAGCAAGGCCAATCGTGATCCGGGAGAACGTGGCCCTGGGACGATTTTCTTTTTTAATAGCCATATTTGGAAATATAATTTTTGAAAAATAAACATCCCGTTAGAAACAAACGTCCTTTCCCGGTTGGAAAGAGTTTTGCTTCAACAGGTTGTACAAAAATGAAACTCAATATTTTATATAAGAAATTGCTTTGAAAAGCTGCCAAATCACCTAAATTAGGAGCGCAAATGTAGTTAATAAGCAGGGAAATACAATAAAAAATTCGGAACCATGATTTACAGGATTGGAGTGATTTTGTAAATCCCGGTTCAGACAACTTTCAAATATTTCGCCCTGATCACATCCTGTACCGGTACATTTTCCAGTTTGCTTTCCAGCCAGGAGATGATATCGAGGTAAGCAAAAGCGCGGGCTTCTGACTTGTTTTTTTCTACCTGGCGGAGGGTGCTGAGCAAACTTTCGAAGGCCGGCCTGAGCTGCCTGGGCGAGAGCCGGAAAGAGTGGCGCAAGAATCCAAAGATCTCCTCTTCTACTACGCTCAGGTTCTGCATTTTAGACATAAAGCGGTACACCGATTTGATCAGGTGTTCGATCAGGGAGAAATTGCCCAGTTCATAGTGCGCAATGAGGTGCAGCAGGCGGGCATAGCATTGCAGATCGATCCGCAGGTTGCCCTTCCAGTTGATGATCTTGTTCAGGTAATCGACCGTAGCGCCGTAATCGCCACTGCCAAAATACAGGGAGGCGATCTTGTAATAAAATACCAGGATGCGGTGCCGGTCCAGGTAAAGGGCGTATTCTTTGAGCTTTTGCTCGATCAGGGGAACCAGCTCCAGTCCTTCGGTAAATGTTCCCTCCATAAAATGCCGGTTCAGCTTGGCAATTTGCAGATAAACAAACACTTGTATCCGGTTGTTCTCGCTTTGGGATACGATGTCGGAGCTGGCAAATTCCTCGAAGCGGGAGAGCAGGGCATTGAATTTTTCGTGGTTTTGCAGATCGAAATGTGCGCTCAGGAGGTTGTGCATGCCTTTTATGTAATGGGCCGTCTCTACTTCAATCATAAACGGTTCTCGGTCGAACAGGGCAAGCCATTTGTGGGCGTAACGATAGTACATCAGAAAGTCCTGGAGGATAAAAGCATACCAGCAATAGCTCTGGTAGAGGTAGAGCAGCTCATAAAATCCCTGCAGGTTCTTTGCATCTACGGTCAGGTGCTCCGCAAAAAAGCTTTTGACCGCAGCTTCATCCTGTTCGTTGCGGGCATGGCCATGTTTGATATACCAGCTGTAGAGCATCAGGGACAGGTTAGATAGCCGATTGATGCGTGTCAGGCTGCAGTTTACAGCATCTGCTTCCCCGGCCAGCTGGTCGGCCCGGTCAACCATGCTGCGCGTAATATGCAGGGCTTCGATCTTTTTTTCAAAGAAAAGGGCCTGGAGCAGGTAGGTGAACTGGTTGTGGGCCTTGGCTTGTTCTTTCAGCCGGTCGAGGGCCTTCAGGCTTTGCAGATAGAGGCCTTTGTTGTACAGGATGCGGGCATGGTCCATCTGCTCATGCAGCTGGATGTCGATGTTTTCTTCGTTGTTCAAGAGGCGGAGACTGTCGAGGATCTGGCGGTACAGGTGCGCTTTTATGTTAGAGAGCTGGAGCTTGGTAATAGACTTGTTCTTTTTGAGCAACAAGGCCTCATCATACTCGTTCATTTTGTCCAGCGCATCGAACAAGCGGATGATTTTCAGATCGGGGGAAGCGGAATTTCTTTTAACAAATAGCTTGAAATTTCGTTTTTCTGACTTTTCCAACGACTTAACTAACTGAAACAGCGCATCCGTTGATCTATTGGGCATCGTAATTTATTTAACATGTAAACCGCTACCAGCAAGGGTTTCAGGGGAAACAGCCTCTTTTTAATCCTGTAAAATAATCGCAATTATGATTTTATTTCTGCGCATTACCTTAGTAATTTCGACTATTCAGGCTGTTTAGGGATACAGATGGCCCCTTACCTCAGGCAAACAGCGTCATTCTTATATAAATATCCACATAAATTTTATGTCTGGCAACAAAGTATACATTTTCGACACTACACTTCGCGATGGCGAACAAGTACCTGGATGCAAATTGGTTGCAAGTGAAAAACTGGAGCTGGCGCTGCAGCTGGAAGCCCTGGGGGTAGACATCATCGAAGCAGGTTTTCCCATTTCCAGTCCGGGCGATTTTGAATCCGTTGACCAGATCTCCCGCGTTATCCGGGACGCTACCGTGTGCGCTCTTAGCCGGGCCGTGCAAAAAGACATTGAAGTAGCTGCTGAAGCTCTGCGGGCCGCTAAACGCCCCCGCATCCATACCGGTATCGGCACGTCCGATTATCATATCAGGAGCAAGTTCAAATCAAACCGGGAAGACATCCTGGCCCGCGCCGCACAATGCGTGAAATGGGCCAAGAATTTTGTGGAAGAAGTTGAATTCTATGCGGAAGATGCCGGTCGCACCGACAATGAATACCTTGCCAGGGTGGTAGAAGCTGTGATCGCAGCCGGCGCCACAACGGTTAATATCCCGGATACCACCGGTTATTGCCTGCCCACCCAGTACGGTGAAAAGATCGCTTACCTGATCAACAACGTCCCCAATATCGACAAGGCCGTGATCAGCTGCCACTGCCACAACGACCTGGGCCTGGCTACCGCCAACGCCATCGCCGGTGTGATGAGCGGGGCCCGCCAGATCGAATGTACCATCAACGGCCTCGGTGAACGGGCCGGCAACACCTCCCTGGAAGAAGTGGTCATGGTGCTCAAACAGCACAAAGACCTGAACCTGTATACAGACATCAAAACACAGCTCCTCAATCCCATGAGCCGGCTGGTTGCCGACACCATGCGGGTGCCTGTGCAGCCCAACAAGGCCATTGTAGGCGCCAACGCCTTCTCCCATTCCTCCGGTATCCACCAGGACGGCTTTTTGAAAGATGCGCAGACCTACGAGATCATCAACCCCGATGAAGTCGGCGCCGAAGGCAGCAAGATCGTGCTTACGGCCAGAAGCGGCCGCAGTGCGCTGGCCTACCGCTTCCAAAAGCTGGGCTATCAGTTCAACCGGAACGATGTAGACGTATTATACCAGAAATTCCTGGAAGTAGCTGACACAAAAAAAGAAGTACAGGAAGAAGACCTGCAGAACCTGGCCAGCCAATACCAGCACGGCTCGCAGCTGGCACTTTCCGAACCATGATTTACAGGATGCGAGGGATGCGGAGACGTGAGTGGATCAATTAGTAAACCGATAAAGTCATTATCAAGAGGAGAATTGATGGACTAACATACCCGATACCCATATCCCTCCCATCCTGTAAACCATGGTTCAGACAAAAATAAACTTATATGGCAAAGACACTATTTGATAAGATCTGGGACACACACATTGTAAAAACCATCGAAGGCGGTCCGTCGGTATTGTATATCGACAAACATTTTATACACGAAGTCACTTCACCACAGGCTTTTGCCGGAATTGAAAAACGGGGGTTGAAAGTGCTCCGTCCGGACAAGACCGTGGCAACGGCCGACCACAACGTTCCGACCATCAACCAACACCTGCCGATCCGCGACGAGCTTTCGCGCATGCAGGTGCAAAAACTCAAAGAAAACTGTGCTAAGCACGACATAGAACTCTATGGCCTGGGGCATCCCTTCCAGGGCATTGTTCACATCATTGGTCCGGAACTGGGCATCACCCAGCCGGGCATGACAATCGTCTGCGGCGACAGCCATACTTCTACCCACGGCGCTTTTGGTTCGATCGCATTCGGCATCGGTACCAGCGAAGTGGAAATGGTATTTGCCTCCCAGTGCCTGATGCAGGTAAAGCCCAAGCTGATGCGCATCAACATCGAAGGCGAACTGAACCAGGGCGTGGTTTCCAAAGACATTATTCTTCACATCATCTCTCAAATTACCGCCAGCGGGGGTACCGGGTATTTTGTAGAATATGCGGGCTCTGCCATCCGTGCCCTGAGCATGGAAGCCCGGATGACCATCTGTAACATGAGCATCGAAATGGGCGCCCGGGGTGGCATGATCGCTCCCGACGAAACCACATTTGAATACATGAAAGGCCGCCTGTTTGCACCGGCCGGTGAACAGTGGGAGCATAAAATGGCGCACTGGAAAGAACTGTACAGCGATGCCGATGCCCGCTTCGACCATGAACTTCATATCAATGCTGCCGACATACCACCAATGATCACATACGGCACCAATCCCGGCCTGGGCATTGCCATCAACGGATCGATCCCGGTGGCAGAAAGCATTCCCGATGAAGGCGACCGGAGAAATATCCTGAAAGCACTTGATTATATGGGCCTCCAGCCAGGCAAATCCCTGCTGGGTATGCCGATCCAGCATGTATTTATCGGCAGCTGCACCAATGCCCGCATTGAAGACCTGCGCCTGGTCGCTTCTGTAGTAAAAGGCCGGAAAAAGAACGAGCATGTGGAAGTCATGATCGTGCCCGGCTCGCAACAGGTAGCTGCCCAGGTGAAAGCCGAAGGACTGGATAAAATATTTGAAGAAGCCGGGTTTTCTGTCCGCCAGGCTGGCTGCAGTGCCTGCCTGGGTATGAACGAAGACAAGATACCTGCCGGCCAGTATTGCATCAGCACCAGCAACCGGAATTTTGAAGGCCGCCAGGGCGTCGGCGCCCGTACCCTGCTTGCCAGTCCGCTCACAGCAGCTGCGGCAGCCATCACCGGTGTGGTAACAGATATCCGCGAAATGCTGCCTGCATAATCATATCATCCCAAACAAATCTTTCCAATGCAAGCGTTCACCCTTCTTACATCCCGGTTTGTTCCCCTGTCGATGGAAAACGTCGACACGGACCAGATCATTCCGGCCCGCTTTCTAAAAGCAACCACCAAAGCAGGTTTTGGTCAAAACCTGTTCCGCGACTGGCGGTATGACGGGGCAGGCAATCCCAAACCCGAGTTTGTACTCAACCACCCCGAGTACCAGGGAGAGATCCTGGTAGCAGGTAAAAACTTCGGATGCGGCTCGTCAAGAGAACATGCAGCCTGGGCCATCCTCGACTATGGCTTCCGGGTAGTGGTATCCAGCTTTTTTGCCGACATCTTTAAAAACAATGCACTCAATAACGGTGTGCTGCCTGTACAGATCAGCGAACCATTCCTGCAAAAAATATTTGAACAGGGCAACCAAGCTACGCTTACTGTCGACCTTGCTAACCAGACCATCACCATTGATGCAACCGGGGAGCAGGAAAGATTCGACATCAACAACTACAAAAAGACATGCCTGCTGAACGGCTACGACGATATTGATTATCTGTTAAGCATCAAGGAAGACATCGCGGCATTTGAGAACCAACATTTTTACTAACCAAATCTATATGAACAAAAACATTGCAGTTATATTGGGCGACGGGATCGGACCGGAAGTAACCCAGCAATCTATTAAAGTACTGGACGCCATTGCCCAGCAGTTTGGTCACCAGTTTACCTACAACTACGGCCTCATGGGTGCAGATGCCATCGATAAAACCGGCAATCCCCTCCCCGATGAAACCGTGAAGCTTTGTTTGGAAAGTGACGCCATCCTGTTCGGTGCTATCGGCCATCCTAAATACGACAATGACCCGACAGCCAAAGTAAGACCCGAACAAGGGCTGCTCAAGTTGCGAAAGGTTTTGCAACTATTCGCCAACATCAGGCCGGTAAGTACCTATCCTTCCCTTCATCACCTGTCACCCCTCAAGAACAAACAGCTTGAAGGGGTTGATTTTGTTATCTACCGTGAACTGACCGGCGGTATTTATTTTGGCAAGAAAGAAACCAATGCCGAGCAAACACAGGCCATCGACGAATGTACCTACACAAAGGAAGAAATTGAACGCGTGGCACACCTGGCCTTTCAATCAGCCCAGCGCAGAAGGAAAAAACTGACCCTGGTTGACAAAGCCAATGTACTGGAAACATCCAGGTTGTGGCGCAAGGTGGTACAGGAGTTAAGCGGGCAGTACAAGGAAGTAGCTGTAGATTATATGTTTGTTGACAATGCTGCCATGCAGATCATCTTAAATCCCAAGCAATTCGATGTGATCGTTACAGAGAACATGTTTGGCGATATCATCAGCGATGAAGCCAGCGTGATCAGCGGCTCGCTGGGCTTGCTGCCTTCGGCTTCCATCGGCACAGGCTCCGCCCTTTTTGAACCGATCCATGGTTCTTATCCGCAGGCAGCCGGAAAAGACATTGCCAACCCGCTGGGTTCGATCCTTTCCGCAGCCATGATGCTGGACCATTTCGGTTTGAAAGAAGAAGCCCTGCAAATTTACAAAGCAGTAGAATGGGCGCTTTCCAATGGCTTTGTTACAAAAGACATCGACCAGATCAATAATTATTCTACCTCAACGATTGGTGATCTGATCCGCGACTTTATTGAAAACCGGATTCCTTCGGTTGTAAATAAAAACAACATCGCCATCAGCAAATCAACCATCATCTAAATCCCGCTCCTATGAACTATTACAATAAGAATACGATCATCTACCTGAACGGTGAATATGTAAACGCAAGTGAGGCTGGCATGGATCTGTACAGCCAGTCGCTTCATTACGGGTATGCTGTTTTTGAAGGAATTCGTTCATACAAGACGGTTAGTGGCGAAACAAAGATCTTCAAGGCGAAAGAACATTACGAGCGCCTGAAGAACTCTGCCACCCTGCTCAATATCCCCTACCCTTTCGACAGGGATGAAATCATTGACATTACATACCAGGTGCTGGAGAAAAACGGCATACAGGATGCTTATATCCGTCCGCTTGTTTACCTGCCGGCAGACATGACTTTCAATGTAAGCCAGGAATCTTACCTGATGATTGCAGCATGGCCCATGGGCCTGTTCCTGGGTGACAAGTTGCTGCGGGTGGCCACTTCCCAGTACCAACGCCCGAATCCAAAAGGCTTTATCATTGAAGCAAAGGCCAGCGGTCATTATGTAAATTCAATTCTTGCCAGCCAGGATGCCAAGCAGAGAGGCTACAACGAAGCGCTGCTCACGGATATGAATGGATGGGTAGCGGAAGGTCCTGGTGCCAATGTATTCTTTGAGAAAGAGGGCAGACTGTTTACACCGGCTACGGGCAATATCCTTCCCGGCATTACCCGGCAAACCGTATTGGAACTTTGCGAGGCTTTACAAATAGAAGTAGAAGAAGGTCAGTTTACGGTAGAAGATATGAAGGAGGCAGACGCTGCTTTCTTCTGTGGCACTGCGGCTGAAATCATCGGCTGGGAATCACTGGATGACATCTTCTTTAAAAAGCCCTGGAGCGAAACCCTCAGCAAAAAGATCCAGAACGCTTACAAAGACCTGGTCATAGAAAAAGAACAGGAGCCCGCTCCCGAAAGCAGACAGTTAGACGCTGCGCTCAGTTCATAAATTAACCAACAACACAACGATCTTCCCAACATACTTATGTCGCAAGAACTTAACAAGTACAGCAAAATCTTAACACAGGATGTAACCCAACCGGCCGCGCAGGCCATGCTCTATGGCATTGGTTTAACCGAAGCCGATCTGGCCAAAGCACAGGTAGGCATCGCCAGCATGGGCTACGACGGCAATACCTGCAACATGCATCTCAACGACCTGGCCAAGATCGTCAAGCAAGGCGTGTGGGACAGTGACCTGGTAGGGCTTATCTTCAACACCATCGGGGTAAGCGACGGCATGAGCAACGGTACGGATGGCATGCGCTACTCGCTGGTAAGCCGCGACCTGATTGCAGATTCCATTGAAACAGTTTGCGGTGCACAGTACTACGACTCACTTATTGCATTGCCTGGCTGCGACAAAAATATGCCGGGCTCCCTGATTGCGATGGGCCGGCTGAACCGCCCTGCTATCATGATTTATGGCGGCACCATTGCACCGGGTCATTACAAAGGAAAAGATCTCAACATCATATCTGCTTTTGAAGCGCTCGGGCAAAAAATTGCCGGGCAGCTGGATGAAGCCGACTTCAAAGGCATCGTGCAGCATTCCTGTCCGGGTGCCGGCGCCTGCGGTGGCATGTACACGGCCAATACCATGGCTTCTGCCATTGAAGCACTGGGCATGAGCCTTCCTTATTCTTCCTCCTACCCTGCTTTAAGCGAAGAAAAACGGGGTGAATGTTTGCGGGCAGGTGCCGCCATCAAACTCCTGATGGAGAGAGACATCAAGCCTTCTGACATCATGACCCGGAAAGCATTTGAGAATGCCATGACCGTGATCATGGCGCTGGGTGGCAGCACCAATGCCGTACTGCACCTGATCGCCATCGCTAAAAGCATCGGCGTTCCGCTCACGCAGGATGACTTCCAGGCTATCAGCGACAAAACACCGGTACTGGCCGATCTCAAGCCCAGCGGCAAATACCTGATGGAAGACCTGCACAATATTGGCGGCGTTCCGGCTGTGATGAAGTACCTGCTGCAACAAGGATTTTTGCACGGCGACTGCCTGACAGTTACCGGCCAGACTTTGGCAGAAAACCTGGCGACAGTTCCTGACCTGAGCTTTGAGACCCAAAAGATCATTTTCCCGCTGGGCCAGCCCATCAAAAAAACCGGGCACCTGCAAATCCTCTATGGCAACCTTGCCCTGGGTGGCAGCGTAGCCAAGATCAGCGGCAAGGAAGGCGAACGCTTTGAAGGTCCGGCCCGCGTCTTCGACGGCGAACACGAACTGATCAATGGCATCAATACGCACCGGATCAAACCCGGTGATGTAGTGGTGATCCGCTATGTGGGTCCCAAAGGCGGTCCGGGTATGCAGGAAATGCTGAAACCCACATCAGCCATCATGGGTTCAGGACTGGGCAAAACAGTTGCCCTGATCACCGACGGCCGCTT
>JADCRZ010000034.1 GCA_015069695.1 Williamsia sp. | reverse complement strand
CCCATCCTGTAAATCATGGTTCAGACAGTTCAGCCCATGCTCTTGGTTTTAAATATTCCAGCAGTTTTGCTTCCGGGGTGCCGGCCGGGGGTTGGTAATTGTAGAGCCAGCGGGCGCGGGGCGGCAGGCTCATGAGGATGCTTTCGGTGCGGCCATTGGTTTTTAAGCCAAAGAGCGTGCCCCGGTCGTGGATCAGGTTGAACTCCACGTACCGGCCCCGCCGGATTTCCTGCCATTGCTGCTGGGCTTCACCCCAGGCCATGTCTTTTCTTTTTTCCACAACAGGCAGGTAAGCCGGCAGGAACGCATTGCCGTTTGCCTGCTGGAAGCGCAGCAGCCTCGCTGCGTCCTCCTTATCCTTCGGCCGCAGGTAATCATAAAAAACACCTCCAATGCCTCTTGTCTCATGCTGGCGGTGCTTGTTTACAAAATACTCATCACAATGCTTTTTGTAAAGCGGATACAGTTCTTCCCCGAAGGGGTCCATCGCCTTCTTCAGGGTCGTATGGAAGTGGCGGCCATCTTCTTCAAAAACATAATAAGGCGTCAGGTCAGAGCCGCCGCCAAACCAGCTGTCGATCTTCTGATCGTTCTGATCATACAATTCAAAGTACCGCCAATTCGCATGCACGGTAGGCACATAAGGATTGAGGGGATGGATGACCAGCGACAAGCCGCAGGCAAAAAAACGGCTTTGTCCTACGTTGAATGCCTGCTGCATCGTGGCGGGCAGATCGCCGTGTACCAAAGAAGTATTGACCCCACCCTTTTCAAATACGTTTCCGCCCGTGATCACTCTCGAGAGACCGCCACCACCTTCAGGTCTTGTCCAACGGTCTTCTTCAAAACGCGCTTTGCCATCCACCTCCTCCAATGCCTGGCAAATGGTGGTTTGCAGGCCCAGTATATACTGATTGAATGCTTCTTTGATGCTCATGATAGCTATGCAGGTGTGTTGTGTTCTTTTTCTGCCAGCGCCCATTCTTTCACGGTATCCACAAATGCCCGGGCATGATCAACAGGAACATTGGGCAGGATGCCATGTCCCAGATTGGCAATGTACCGGTGTGAGCCAAAGGACCGGATCATTTTTCTGACTTCTTTTTGGATAGAAGGGATCGGGCCGAGTAAGCGTGCCGGATCAAAATTACCCTGCAGCGTTACCTGGTCGCCTGCGAGCTTGCGCGCCAGCTGCGGCGATATGCACCAGTCGAGCCCCAGTCCATGTGCACCGGTTTGGCTCATGCTTTCCAGTGCAAACCAGGCGCCTTTGGCAAATAAGATGGTAAGGCATTCGTCCTTCAAAGCAGCAACGATCTGACGGCTGTACTGAAGCGAAAAGGTTTCAAAATCATCCGGACTCAACAAACCGCCCCAGGAGTCGAACACCTGTACAACATCTGCACCGGCAGCTACTTGCCCTTTTAAATAAGCGATGGTCGTATCAGTGATCATCTGCAGCAGGCGGTGGGCTGTCTCAGGCTGGGTAAAGCAAAAAGCCCGGGCTTCGTCAAAGGTCTTGGAACCTTTGCCCTGCACCATATAGCAGAGCAGGGTCCAGGGGGCACCGGCAAAGCCGATCAGGGGCACCCGGCCGTTTAACCGGCTCTTGGTGAGCCGCAGGGCATCAAACACATAGCCCAGGCTTTGGTCCGGATCGGGAATGCGGAGCTTATCGAGGTCTGTGTATTGTTTGATAGGTTCAGGTAGCAGCGGGCCTTTGCCCTCCAGGATCTGCACTTCCATGCCCATGGCTTTTGGCACCACCAGGATGTCTGAAAAAATAATAGCAGCGTCTACGCCTACCTGTTCTACCGGCTGGATGGTGATCTCGGCCGCCAGTTCAGGCGTGCTGCAGCGTTCAAAAAAAGAATATTTTTCCCGCAGCTTGATATAATCGGGCAGGTAACGACCGGCCTGCCTCATCATCCATACAGGCGGCCGTTCAGTGTATTCGCCCCGGAGTGCCCGGAGCAGCAGATCATTTTTTTCGTTCATGGGTTATACTTGTATGGGTGAAATAAGCGATCATTTTATCAATAAGGGCAGCTGCTGCAGGCTGTTCAGCCACAACAACAGGATTAGAACTGTGTGTGTGTATGCTTTCCGCTGTAGTGGCTCCAATGGCAAATAAAACAGTGGCAGGCGGGAGCAGGTTCACAGAAAAAAAACTTTGTACGGCACCCGGACTAAAAAATAAAATGCCATCATAATATTTTTCAATCTTCTCTGCCGTATAAATGCTGTTGTATACAACCAGCTCATGCACCTGTACCTGCGCATCAGCCAGTTTTTGAGGCAGTTCGTCCCTCCGCTGGTCGCCACAGAAAAAGTAAAGTTCTTTTACTCCTGCCCGGAGAATTAAATCCCCTAAAGCAGCAGCATGCTCAGCCACACCGGCAATATGGTTGCTTCCGAAAAAGGCACTTATAAAATCACGGGTGGCCGTACCGATGGTAAATATCTTCCAGGCTACTGTTCCGGATTCCAGGAAGGCTGCGACTGCTTTTGCTGCATTGATGCTGGTAATTGCAATGGGCACAGGCTGTGCAGCGAGCGAGGTGATAACCTGCTTTAATTTTTTATCCTTCACCGGTTTGGTCGCAAGCAGGGATAGCTGGTCGATAAGGATGTTTGCGGTAGCTGCCTGTTCAATCAGCAGGGCATCAAGCGGGCGGGTACATAGTATGTTGACACTATCTTTCTGCATGGCGTATACTGTCGGCGATTTCCCTGCCGCCATTCCGGAGCAGCTCAGCTGCAGCTTTTTCCCCCAGATCGAGCGCTTCTTCCACGGGGATCCGGCTTTCTGTCTGGGCTGTTTTGCTGCCGTCCAGCGAAACAATGCTTCCCCTGAAATAAACCTTTCCCTCTTGAACCAGCGCCAGGGCGCTCACGGGTGTGGAGCAACCGCCTTGGAGCGCACGGAGAAAATCACGTTCTATTTTTGTGCAAAGTGCCGTATCCGGATCATTGAAATGCTGGCATGCCTGCACCAGGTTTTCGTCTTCTGCGCGGCAGACCGTTACAATAGCGCCTTGTGCTGGAGCAGGCAGCATCCATTCAAGCACCAGGCTGTTCTGCGGACGCAGTCCGACCCGTTCCAAACCGGCCTGGGCAAAGATGGCTGCATCCCACGGCTCAGCTTCCAGCTTCTTGAGCCGGGTATTTACATTCCCCCGCAGGTTGTGAATAACGTGGTTGGGATACCTGGACAGCCAAAGCGCCCGGCGGCGGATGCTGCTGGTGGCAATATTGGCCTGGTATGTTTGATCGTTTAAAAAATCCTGGGTTTTATAAACAAGCAGGTCGCCGACGGGGCCGCGCTTCAATACGGCTGCGGGGCGGATGCCTAAAGGCAGTTGAGTGGGTACATCTTTGAGGGAATGAACGGCGAGATCAATCCTGTTCTCGAGCAGGGCAATGTCCAGGCTTTTTGTAAAGATGCCCTGTACGCCGATTTCATAAAGCGGGGTTTTGAGATCGATGTCGCCCTCGCTTTTGATATAAACCAGTTCTGCAGAGATATTTTGTTGTGCTAATAGGGATTGGACCTGACTGGCCTGCCATACCGCCAGCTGGCTTTCCCTTGTACCGATCCGGATGGTTGCTGACATATTTAGTTGGCCCCCATGTTCATAAAATCATTGATAGCTTCAATGTACTGGCAGCCGCGGGAGTTGTGGCGGCGCATTTTCAGGGCCATCATGTTGATCACTTTCTGGATCCGGTCGTTTGATTCTGTTACAGAATAACGAACCGGCAGCAGGGAATGAAATCCGTTCATTTCGCCCGCATGGATTTCCTGGAGCTTGCTTTTAACAGCGATGAGCACAGGAACACATTTGCGGTGTTCATTCCAGTCCGTGAATTCCTGCATATGTTCGGCTATGATGGCTTTTGCCTTGGGAACTTCTGCCGCGCGTTTTTTGATGGTATCATCCTTTAACCGGGAAAGCTCATCTACATTCACCAGTTCTATATTGGGCAATTCTTTTGCGGCAGGATCAACGTTGTAAGGAATTGACAGATCAATGATCAGCTTCCGGCCCTTGTTTTCCAGGTGGGTTGTAAGAACAGAAGGCTGTGCAGCATTGGTAGCCACCAGGATAATATCCGATTGTTCAATTTCCGCAGAAAGCTGTTCAATAGGCGCACTGTGCAACCCCAATTCCATTGCCAGCTTATCGGCTTTTTCAGCTGTGCGGTTGATGAGCGTGATGCGGCTGGTGCCCAAATAATCAACCAGGTTTTTGCACGTGCTCCGGCCGATCTTTCCGGTACCCAGCAAGAGGATCTTTTTATCAGCGAATTGACTGACCCTTTGTTTGATATATTGAACGGCCGCAAATGACACGGAAACTGTGCCGCCACTTAAGGCAGTTTGGTTTTTAATTCCTTTTGAAGATTGCAGTACGCAGTTCACCAGGCGGTCGAGAAAGCTGCCGATAAATCCTCTTTCCTTAGAAAACTTGACTGCCTGCTTGATCTGCCCGACAATTTCATAATCTCCCAGAATCTGCGAATCCAGACCGGCAGCTACCTGGAAAAGGTGTTCTACGGCGGCATGGCCTTTTTTTGTATAGGACAGTTTGCTGAATGTATCCAGGTTGCCTGCTGTTTCCGAGCACAAGAGGCTGGTCAGCTGTGAAACGTCTTCGACTATGCCATAAATTTCGGTGCGGTTACAAGTAGAAAGAACAAACAATTCGCTGATACCGGCCGCCGGTGCCTTGGCCAGCAGTGATGCGTACTGTTCGGCGCTCACTGCATACTGCCCCCTCACGGTAGCATCTGTTTTTTTGTAATTGATGCCTGCCATCCGTAAGCCCGTCGTTCCGCTATAATTGTGTGTTTGCATGTATCCTTTTAGTCGATATAACGTGGGCAAAATTAGACGGGATGCCCCCAATAAAAAAAAGTTTCAGTCATGCAAATGTCATTTTACAGGGCAGAAACCGATCTGGATGAATGAAGCGTGTAAAAGCGCAAACAGAGTGTGTTATTCAGCCTTTGGACTGCATGTTCTTCAGCGCCTGTTCTATGTTTTTGTCAGGGATCAGCCAGATACCTGATTGCACCAGGAACAGCAAGCAGGAAATAGTTGGGTTAACGAATGCAAAAGGAATTGCGGCAAAAGCGGTAATGGCCGAAATGGCTACTTTCTTATCCTGGTTCTTGATGGCAGTTACCAGTTCGGTTTCCCGGTCGATCGTTTTTAAGATCATGTGCTGTAAAACCGAGTACGACAAACCGCAGCAAACAAGCACGATCGCATACAGGACGACGGTATTGGTGGCAAAATGATTTTCGCCCATCCAGCCCGTAGCCACCGGCACCAGGGAAAGCCAGAACAGCAGCAGCAGGTTGGCCCACATGATGCCCGGGCTGATGCGTTTGAGCGTATGCAGCAAGTGATGATGGTTGCCCCAGTAGATGCCGATAAACAAAAAGCTGATCGCGTAACTGAGAAAAACCGGGATCAGCGGCTGCAATGATTTCCAGTCTGTGCCATGGGGTACTTTTATTTCCAACACCATAATGGTAATAATGATGGCCAGCACGCCATCACTGAAAGCTTCAAGCCGGCTCTTGTTCATGGTAAATTAGTTTGAAGAAATTAGAATGCGTTAGCGGGTGGTATAAACGAAGGGAGACAGGCAAAACCTGTCTCCCGGATAGCTTGTTTCTTGATACATTCATTTACATACCCATTTCATCTGCGCTGGGTCCGTAGCTGCCGGGTATGGGGATGTTGAGCAGGCGGAGAAAAACGCCGAATTGAGCCCGGTGATGCGTAGTTTGGCTGAATGAATGGCGGATGGCTTCGTACTTCGTCATCTCTGCAAGAATGTGCTCACCGTTCCGGAGCGTCCAGATGGGCAGCAGGTCTTCTTCTTTTGCCTTGCCAAATGCGTCCAGGCTGGCTTGAATCGACTCTTCTAACAGCTTTAGCAGACCATCTGCATTTTCTGCCTGCTTGGGCTGGTAGGGAGATGAGGCAAAATCCAGTCCATCGGTGGCAAACATCATGGCCGGCCAGCTGGGGATTTCAGCCAGGTGTACGGTCAATTGTTTGATGCTCATGCTTTTTGGATGTGGTTTCCAGTCGAACTTGTCGGTAGGTACAAGGGCGAGCATTTTTCGGGTGGTAGCGGCTTCCTGTTCAAACTCTTTTACGAGCAAGGGAATGATGTTCATACGGGTTTGTTTTAGTTTTTAGGCAAATGCAATGGTGCAATTGGTTTGCAATGATAAGGTACCAGCCGGCTAAAATTAGTTTTTAATACCGGAGGAACAGCTTAAATTTCGCTGGCACCATCACCGGCAGCGTGCAATAATCGGATCTCCCCGGTTTCAGCAGCTCATACAGCCTTTTGCACACTTCATAAGGATTTTAACCGGGCCAGTTACGGATCACCTTGTGCTTGGCCCTCTCCCGCTTTAGTTTTGTTGAAAAGATGCCCATGCATCCGATCCATCAACTATCAACAAGATTGTTTAAAAAAATCATGAACCCGAATAATTAAACCAACTACCATGCGCAACCTGACAATTTTTCTAATTTGCATTGCGACTTGCTGTTTCAGCGAAACCCAGGCCCAGGGCTTTCTCAACAAAGTAAAACAAAAAGCACAGGCAGCTGCCGATGCGATCGCCGATAAAAAGATCGACCAGGCAACCCAATCTTCCGGAGGCGGCAGCAACACCAATTCCAACACCAGTGCCCCTTCCGGCAATACAGGCAATAGCCGGCCTTCCAACAACAGCGGACAAGGTCTGGTGAGCACGCCTCCTGATGTAAAAGAAAACCTTACCAATGCGGAAACTTCTTTTAAAAGCGGCACCTATGCCGATACCCGTTATGCTATTCAGCAGGCTATGCTGGGTGTAGAACTGGAAATAGGAAAAGGCATTCTTCAATCTATGCCCGCTACCATTGCGGGGCTCAACAAAAATGAATCAGCCGACCAGGTTACCAGTACCGGCTGGGGCTGGGCCGGTTTAACCATCCACCGCGAATACCAGCAGGGCGACAAACAATTCAGGATGACGGTTGCCAACAATGCCACCTGGATGCAGGCGATCAACCTGTACTTTAACAATGCCGGCTATGCGCAAACCTCCGGCGGACAACAGAACTGGAAACAGATCAAAGTAAAAGGATACCGTTCTATCATTGAATTTGACAAGGGATCGGGATACAAGATCAGCACGCCGCTCGGACAAACCTCCCTCCTGGTATTTGAAGGCGTCAACTTTGCCAATGAGCAGGAGATCATGAACGCCGTAAACCAGATAGACATTGATGCGATCAAAACCCAACTCGGAGAAAAATAATAACAACCCCAAAAAATTGATATGAAAAAGATCATCCTTCTGTGCACAGTTTGCCTCGGCTTTGCAGCAGCACAAGCACAAGACTTCAACAAAGACCTCGCCGATGCCCGCACGGCCTATGCAGCCGGCAAATTAGACGACGCCCGCTTTGCCATGCAGCAGATGTTACAGGAACTCGACATCATCACCGGCAAAGAAATCATGAAGCTGCTGCCGGCTAAAATGCAGGATCAGAATGCAAACGCAGCCAATGACAATGTAAGCGGCAGCTCTGGTTTTGTGGGCGTGATTGTACACCGCGATTACGGAGCAGACAACAAAAACATTGATGTGGAAGTGATCAGCAACTCACCGATGATCACCAGCATCAACGCGATTCTCTCTATGCCGCTGCTCGGCAATATGGGAGACAACAAGATGGTGAAGATCGGTGGATACAAAGCCCTGGTACAAAAATCATCCAATGGAACCAATTTCGATTACGAAGTGCAGCTTCCCCTCAATTCAACCCTTATCACACTGAAAGCACCTGGTTATACCCAGGAGCAGGTAATCCAGATGGCCAACAGTTTGCCCATTGCGCAGATTGCCAAGATTGCACAGTGATATATTTTTAACCCCTGTAATGTTTACCCGAAAGCTGGTAAGGATTCAATTCTTTACCAGCTTTTTCATTGCCGTGATATGTCCGGCGTGCAGGCCTTCATGGAACAGCAAAAACTCGAGTGCGTCCTGTATATTGTCCATTGCCACGCCATAGCGGCTCGTCCAGGGCGTATAGTTGGTAAATATATTAGCCGACAGGTCCAGATCAAACTGATCGAGGGAAGAAATCAGCAGGTCTTTTATCATGTCTATTTCTTCTCCTGTTACAAAAGCTTCCGGTTTTGTACCGGGCCTGTATAA
This sequence comes from Williamsia sp., assembly GCA_015069695.1. Taxonomy (GTDB): domain Bacteria; phylum Bacteroidota; class Bacteroidia; order Chitinophagales; family Chitinophagaceae; genus JADCRZ01. The sequence goes on along the minus strand of JADCRZ010000034.1, from coordinate 60,544 downwards.
TACGAGGTACTGTTCTTCCACAAAGGGTTTGAGTCCGGCACGTGCATAACAAACGCCCTGCTGTGCTGCAGTGAGATGGCCCAGGTGCCAGATGATGTTGTTCTTAAAACCTGCAGGGATTTCATTGAGCTGTTCAACCGTAAGGTCGTTGACAAGATTGAGCAGGGAGAGGCGGATGGTTTTGATGCGGTCAATATATTTGTTCATACAGGCGGGTTGTGTACGCAAATAAAAGGTTCAGATGGGCAGAAAGCAGATCAGCTTTCTGCGCTGTAAATTTGTTTAAAATAAATCAATCTGAAAGAGATAATTTCTACAACGGAAAAACACCGCGGGCAAGCGTTGCCGGAACCGTACACAGGAAGAAGCCTATTTAACATTCAATTTAACTCTTTGCATCCTTGTATTTGATTTCTTTTGTAAGTTTGTACAAATGGCGGGTATCCCAATCCATAAAACAATCACCAGTCCTGTAAAGCATGTCATCGTCGACATGAGTGATTGTTATACCTGGTCATTTCCTGAATTTGTTCCTTTTTGCCTTCACCTTTATTATTTCTCCAGCTTTAAAGCCTTTAATACACTTGCCCAAGCCTGATCTGTTTTCCTGGGAGGCTTGGGTTATTGCTGTTTATTTTTCGATCTATTCACCTGCTAAATAGTTTGCCATGCACCGAACTGAAAAAGAGGCTTCAGTGGGCGGCTCCGTGGTCCTGCTGTTGGTATTGCTTACAGCCATTGCATTTGAAAAAGGCTTTGTATCCGATCCAAAATGGTATGACCTGTTGTATATCACGATTCCGCTGCTGATGATATCACACGGGGTCTTGCGTCACAAATCATCCTGATATCAACCTGCAAAGGCTGATTGAATCACCTGTTATCTGTGCAATTATGTCAACCATTGTTGTTGCGGCTATCCTGCTATGCATGATTGCAGGGGTTTGCCTGTTGCTGGTAAGTATCGATAAAAAAGGAAAAAAGAAACTTATGAACAAGTGTTTAAGCTGGGTAAGTGAAATGGGCACAAAGCACAACTTAACCTTTTCAAGCCAGGAGATCCTGAAAGATTCTATTCTATGTCTTGATGGTATACGCCGGCAGCTGCTGATACTCAAAAACTTTGAAGAGGTCATTTACTTTTCCGAGCTGATCGACCTCAGGGAAATAAAAAGCTGTTCGCTGAAAAAGCAGTATGGGAGTACGTATGGAGCTGCTTTCCAAAGCAGAAAGCCGGAGGACTCTTACCTGGAAACCATCTATCTGAATTTTGAGTTTGCAAGCAACAGGGAACCAATCGATGTCAAGTTTTTTAACCACATAGAAAACCACCCGGGTGAAATGGCCGCACTCGAACAAAGGGCAAGGGATTGGGAGATCCTGCTTTCCAAGATGATGCAGACCTCCCTGGAAAAGACCGCATGAAAAATTCCGGCAACAGCAGCTTATACTAATCAGAATTTAGTCATGTGCAGTTTGGGGGAAAGGGGTATTTGAAATGCGTACATAAGCCCCATGAAGGCCATTTGTTTGATTGCCGCTTTGGTTTTCTATAGCGAGATCTGTTGCTTTCCTCCTTTCAGCGCCACGGTTTTTCCGTTCCATATAAATTCACCCTGCAGGCCCTGCGGAAGTTCGATCTCTGCAGTAACACCCTGCGTGCCTTTTCGTTCAACCGAGACGGTTATATCCCCTGCGGGATGAGGCATCCGGCCGCTTACCCGGACCAGTTCCCCGAGTTCCGGTTTGATCTGCACCTTTTTAAAACCGGGTGCCGCAGGCATGATGCCGCAAATAGTTGCCAGGAAATCATAGTTCGGACTGGCGCTCCAGGCATGGCAATCCGAGCGGGTAGGGTCAGGATTTTCTGCGAAGGTGGTCAGGCCTTTCTCAAGCATGCCGCGCCAGGGGGCAAGCTGGGAATAGTATAGGTTTGCCATACCTGCTTTTTTTAAAGCCTGGGTAAGATAAAAACGATAGTAAAATGTAGCCTGGCTGAGCGCCGTATCATACAGCACTTTTTGCATCACGGCTTTTTGCTGGTTCTCAGGAACGGCACCGGCGAGTACGGCCATGATACTGGCGTGCTGGCTGAACGTGGTTTTAAGGGGCGTATTGGCCATCAGGCCCCGTGTTGCCTCAAAACATTGCTGATAAGTATTCTTAGTGAGCGCTGCTGCCAGTTCCCTGTAATGCTGCGCTTCGTAGTTTTTACCGAAGTATTCAAAGAGCGGGGCAGCCTGCTGCAGCGTGTATACATACTGAAGTGTAACTATCGATGAATTGCCATCATTGGCACCATCCGGTGTACCGCCGGGAAATGCCCTGTTCCAGTCTACGAAATTCCACCACTTCATCGGACCCAGCATGTTTTTCTGTTTGTCAATCCGCTGCTCGTACCAGTTGAGTACACCTTGTATGGCCGTAAGAAACTGTCCGGTAAATGCGGGATCGTTGCGGTGCATAAAATAATCATACACCATAGAAACCCAGTAGAGGGAAAAGGGTGGTATTACCTGCAGGCGGTTGCTGGGAAAACGGCCCTGGGTAAGTCCTTCCGGCACCCTTGAGTTGTAAAAATTCTGAATAGCCTTGCGCATGAGCCGGTCGTCACCGGTTACATACAGCGAGATCAGCGACTGGATGCGTGTATCCCCTTCATACTGCAATTGTTCATAATAAGGACAATCGAAATAAGTTTCTCCGGCACAAAGGCGGGCAGTGCGCCAGCCTACGTCCCAGATCCTTTTTAGCGAAGTGTCATTGCTGGCGAACCGGGCCTTTTCCTGGAAAGGATAACCGGTATACATGCCGACCAGTTCATCCAGGCGCAGGGGCTCATCGCCTGTCTGAATATCCAATTGCATATAGCGGTAGGTCCGCATCCACAGCGGACGAAACAGCCGCTTGCTGCCGCCATCGGGCATAAAGACATCGTAGTTCCCGATCATGTTTTTTCCTTCTACGTCATTGCGGTTGTCTTTTCTTCCCTCCTTGTACAAGGCTTCAGCGTAGGTAATTTTAATAGATGAGCCCTTGCCACCACTGACTGTCAATTCGGGATAAGCCAGGGTGTTGTAGGTTTGATCAAGCAGCAGGCTAACGGTTTTGTGTGCAGGAATAGAAAGAGGCTGGTTGCCGGACAAAAATCCTGCAGCTGGTTCTATGCCAGTTACCCGCCGGATGGCCGGAATCTTTTGCAAGGTTTCTTCCAGGAGCGGAATGGTGCGGGGCACCAGGGTCCAGCGGTTATCTGAACCATAACCACTGGGCTCAGGTTGCGCGATCCGCCTGGCAGAGAGCCAGCCGGACGTATCCGCATAAGCAGGCTGCTCCCACCCCCAGGGGTACCTGGCAGCCGTTACGCTGTCGCCTGGACCAATCACCATATAAGTCCGCAACCGTTCACCGTTGTCTACAGAGCAGGGCTGGTAAGCCCTGTTGTGCAAAACCTTCCAGGTGCTGTTTGTATTGACCACATATTCCGGCCTTCCATCACCTTGCAGCAAGAAGGCAGTTTGATCGGAAACCTGTGCAACTGCCGCATGCTCGCCCATATTCCATACCAGCGCAGCCAGTACATTCCGGCCAGCCTGCAAAAAAGGGGCAATATCGATGGTTTCAAAATACCAGTTGTACAGATCGCCTCTTGCCGGCCCGCTGCATACTGCCTTGCCATTTACAAACAGGCGGTACCGGTTATCGGCACTCACATGCACCACAAATTTCTGCGGCTTCTGCGTCAACGAAATTTCTTTCCTGAAATGATACACACCATAAGCCCGCTGCGGAACATCCGGACAAGTAATCCACGAAGAAGGCCAGCTTCCCTGCATCAGCAGGGGATTCAGCGTCGTATCCTGCGCTTGTACAATACCAGCCAGTGCAATGCAGAAAGCAGAAAGAAGGGTTTTTACATACAGCATAAGCAATCCATCAAGCGGTTTATCGCCAGAATTGTCTTTAAAGATAGAGGATTGTCCTGAACCTTGATTTACAGGATGGGAGGGATTCGGGAATGCTTTTGTCTTGAACCAGGATTATACAGATTTACGGATTACAGGATTGTTGGGTGCGGGTGGATCTTATTATTTATTTGTCATCCTGTAAATCAAGGTTCAGGACAAACAAAAAAAGGCTGCCTCACAAGAGACAGCCCTTCTTGGATATTGGGATCTAAACTAATTATTTGTTGAAGCCGTTGATGCCGTAGTAGTATACTTCATCACTGTCCGGATACATACCTTCGATCTGGAAGTTGCGGCCTTGTTTGCTGAGTGCATCCTGCAGTTCTTCTACTGATTTTACACGGATGTTACCGATCTTGGTGATGATAAATCCGGGACGCATATTGGTCTGTGTGCTCAGTACACCATCTCTGATCTTGTTCACCTGCACACCACCCGGGATGCCTGTTCTTGCTGCATCTTCCTTGTTCAGCGTAGAGAAATCGGCACCCAGTGATTCCACGGAAGCAGAACCATTGGCACTGGCGATATTACCCATCTTGCCTGCCAGTTCCACACTCACTGTCATCTGCTGACCGCCGCGTACCAGGGTAACATTGATCTTGTCGCCGGGTTTGTGACGGGCAACCTGTTCTGCCAGTTGTGAACCGGTGCTTACGGAAGCGTCATTGATCTTGATAATAGCATCGCCTTTTTTGATTCCGGCGCTGGCGGCAGCTCCCTGCGGATCTGTACCCATAACCCATACCCCGTTCACATCATCGTTGATACCCAGTTCTTTTTTCTTGGCATCATCCAATCCCTCTGGTGCCATGCTGATACCGAGGTATCCTCTCTGCACCTTGCCATATTTCATGATGTCACCAATTACTTTCTTCACCAGGTTAGACGGAATGGCATAAGCGTATCCGGCATAAGAACCTGTGGGAGAAGCGATGGCCGAGTTGATGCCGACCAGTTCACCATTGGTGTTTACCAGTGCACCACCACTGCTACCGGGGTTTACAGCGGCATCGGTCTGAATAAAGGCCTCAACCGGAGCAGCACCCTGGCGGTTAATACCGATGCTTCTTGATTTGGCGCTGATGATACCTTGTGTAACGGTTACATCCAGGTTCAGCGGATAACCGATCGCGAGCACCCACTGTCCGAGGCTGGCTTCATCTGAGTTGCCGATGGTCATCACCGGCAGGTTCTTAGCCTCTACTTTGATGAGTGCCAGGTCAGTATTGGGATCTGTACCAATTACCTTGGCGGTATAATTCTTCCTGTTGTTCATGGTTACAGACACTTCTGTAGCGCCATCAACCACGTGATTGTTGGTTACGATAAAACCATCGGCGCTCACGATCACGCCTGAACCGGAAGCCCTTTGCTCAGGCTGCTGGAACATCTGTCCACCGCGTCCGCCACCAAAGAGGTCGCCAAAGGGATTCCATTGCTGGTCGTCGCCACCGGAGATGTCTCTTGATTTGATGATCGTCTTGATATGCACAACGGAAGGGACCGCTGCATCTGCTGCTGTTTTGAAATCGACCGGCTGGGCAGGACCTGCATTTTCATAAACTGTTTTTACGAGTGCCGGTGCCGGTTTGTTGTCGCTGAGAATGCTGTTGGTAATTTTATCATTGTTGGCCAACAGCACAGAAGCGGCTGTTACGCCTGCAATTCCTAAAACCACCGCAGCCAATTTAATCTTTTTTGTCATGGCTATTTGTTGTTTTTGTGGATGTAAAACTGATACAGGATTCTGAATTTTTTCTGTAAAAAAGCAATTTGCGCGCCATGACAGGCCCGGTATGTTTCACTTTAACTTTTCTTTGAAAATCCTCTTTTACACCTAAAAACGGATGGTAAATACATGCAGCCCTCCTTCAAATGTATAGGCGATCGCGTAGTGATTGATCAGACAGATTTTATGCACGATCTCCAGTCCGAGCCCCAGGCTGTTGCTATCTGTGCTGTTGCGCTGAAAACGCTGGTACAACTTATCTGCGGGAAGAGAACTTGCCTGCCCTGAATTGGCCACCTCCAATCGCTGCTGGTCAAGCCGCACGCGGATCATTCCTCCCTCCTTGTTGTGCCTGATGGCATTCGACAGGAGATTGCTCACCAGCATTTCGGCCAAGGCCCGGTTGGTTTCCAGCAGGGCATCACCCTGTGGGTCTGTCTGCACCGCAAGCTGCTTTTGCTCGATCTGGTGCTGGTACTGTTGCAGCAGCTTTTGAACTATATCCTGAAAAGACACCCTTTCTTTTTCAGGGAACTGGTTGTTCTCAATCCGGGTAAGCAGCAGCAGGTTTTTATTCAGCCGCGACATCCGTTGCGCCGCCATGGCCATGTCCGAGATCAGGACAGCCTGTTCTTCACTGAGCGAAGCCGACTGCATCAGCAGCTCCAGCTTGGCCTGGAAAACGGCCAGGGGAGTTTGCAGCTCATGCGCTGCGTTTTCGGTGAACTCTTTCTGGCTGATATAAGCCTGGTAACTCCGTTGCGTGAGCCGTTGGATCGCATCATTCAGGTCGTTGAATTCTTTGATGGAAGATTTGTCCAGCACAATGGGCGCATCCTGGTCGATCTTGTGCGCATTCAGCTGGCGCAGGGTTTTGTAAAAAGGTTTCCAGATCTGCTCCGACAGGTTCCGGTTGATAATCAGCAAGCCGATCAGCAGCACCAACAAGAGAATGGCCTGCACGATGATAATGCTTTTGATCAGGGCATTCTGGTTTGTCATACTGATCCTGACCTGCAACCGGTAAGAATCCTGGTTGATGAGCACATGAGAGGTGAGCAGGCGCTTGGGTACCAGCTGAAATGACGTGGTATCCAGTTCATCGATGGTGGTAATAGAATCTTTCTCCATGTGCCGGGGCGCTTTTTCCAGGCTGATGTCATGGTCGGGGAATTCCGCACTTTGCCCATGCTCCAGGATAGATTGCCGGATCAGGGGAATGATCCTGGTCTTTGTTGCCAGCAGGTCTTCATCGATGTTGGTGATCACGATTTCTTTCAACACGAAATAAAATACAGGGATGGCGATCAGCAGCATCACTACCGAGTACAGGAAATAAGAGCGGACGGTTCGTTTTAGTAACTGCATCTTATTTGTCCTTTTTTTTGATAAAAAAAAGAACCAAAAAAATCAAGGCTGTTTGAAAATGGCAAAAATTTACTGCATTGTCTGAACCATGATTTACAGGATTTTTGGGATTCTGAGGATTAGAATGCTGATGGGCACGGATGTTTCATCCAGCTTAATGGCTAATGATCAGATGATGACGGAGGTATAATTATCAACCATCATGCTTATCCACCAGTCCCAAATCCCCCGGATCCCGAAAATCCTGTAAATCATGGTTCAGACTTCAAATTTATACCCCATTCCGTAAATGGCTTTTATGTAGTCGGGGCTGCCGGCGGCGGAGAGTTTTTTTTTGAGGTTTTTCATGTGGGCGTAGATAAAATCGTAGTTGTCCATGATATTGGTTTCTTCGCCGGAGAGGTTTTCTGCAATGGCCACCTTTGATACGACCCTGTTTTTGTTGGTTGCCAGATAGAGCAATAAGTCGTATTCTTTTTTTGTAAGATCAACCCCTTTGTTGTTAACGGAAACAGTTTTGGCGCTGGTGTCGATGGTGATTTCGTTTAGCGTAAGCAGCTTGCTTCCATCAAAACGGCGGCGGCGGATCACGGCGGCGATCCTGGCACTTAATTCTGAAAGGTGAAAGGGTTTGGTAAGATAATCGTCGGCGCCCATGTTGAGTCCTTCGATGCGGTCGCTGATAGAATTTTTAGCCGAGATGATGATGACACCATCGGTTTTGCGGTTGGCCTTCAGTTCCCGCAACACATGCAGTCCGTTGCCGCCCGGCAGGGTAATGTCCAGCAGGATGCAATCATAATCAAATGATTCTACTTTTTCCATTGCTGTTTTAAAATCCGGCGCGGTTTCACACAAATAGTTCTCCGACTTCAGGTAGGTTACCATGCTGTTGACCAGCTCTTTTTCATCTTCTACAATCAAGATTTTCATACAATCCTTGTATCTTTTCTTCGCAACGTGCTCTATACCAAATTATCTTTTTATTTTAAGCGCCGGCAATTTCATTGATGCTTCCTGTAATGATCGCACAGGCTTGTTCAATTTGTTGCCCGGTCAGCACCAGCGGCGGCGCAATGCGCATACATTGCGGGGCAAACAAGAACCAGTCTGTCAGCAGTCCCCTTTCCAGGCAGCGGCTGATGACTTGCTGGTTGATGTCAAAACTGTCAAACTCAACCGCCATCCACAAACCGCAGGTCCGCACAGACCGGATCAGCGGACCAGACAGGCGGGCAACAAAAAACGCTTCTTTTTCCCGGATGCCGTTCATCATTCCTTCATCCAGCAGCGCCTGCAGGGAAGCCAGTCCGGCAGCACAAGACACTGGATGTCCCCCGAACGTGGTAATATGTCCCAGTACCGGGTCCGCCGTTAATTGCCGCATCAGCTTCTGATCTGCAATAAAACAACCCAGCGGCATACCACCCCCCAGTGCCTTCCCCAGCAGCAGTATATCCGGCACTATGCCAAACTGCTCAAAGGCCCAGAGCGTCCCGGTACGGCCAAAACCTGCTTGAATTTCATCCAGTACCAGCAGGGTCCCTGTTTCGTCGCAGCGTTTGCGCAGGGCCTGCATCCATTCTTTTGAAGGTGCCATGATGCCGCTTTCGGCCTGGACTGTTTCTGCTATCACGCAGGCAGTACTGTGATCAACCTCTTCCAGCGAGTCAAATTGATTATAGGCCAGGTGCACAATGCCGGGAAGCAGGGGACGGTAAGCATTGCGCCAATACTCGTCGCCGAGGATGCTGAGGGCCCCCTGGGTTGAGCCATGATAGGCCTCCTTGAACGCGGCGATTTTTGGCCGGTTCGTCACCCGTTTGGCCAGCTTCATAGCACCCTCTGTCGCTTCGGCCCCGGAATTGGTGAAATAAACCGTGTTCAGGGAAGCGGGCAAATGGTCTGTCAGCAGCTTGGCATACAGTACCTGCGGCGATTGCACCAGCTCGCCATACACCAGTACATGCAGGTATTCATCCACCTGTTTTTTAATGGCCGCTGTTACTTTTGGATGCCGGTGTCCCGTATTGCAAACGCTGATGCCCCCGATCAGATCAAGATATTCTTTTCCCTTTGCATCAACCAGCAGCGCTCCTTCAGCCTTTACGATCTCGATGGCGAGCGGCGAAGGAGATGTTTGTGCCACATGGCGGAAAAACAGTTCGCGGTGATTCATAATTAACCCCGCAAAGAACGCAAAGAATCGGGAAGGCAATGATTTTTAATTGATATTTGATCCCAAAAATCTCCCGTATGGCAATGATCCTCCCGGTACATGGTGTTTTCCCTGTTTTTGGCAACAACTGCTATATAGCCCCCAATGCTACCATTGTCGGGGATGTGATCACGGGCGATGATTGCAGCATCTGGTTCAACGCCGTGGTACGGGGTGATGTAAACAGCATCCGGATGGGTCACAAGGTGAATGTGCAGGACGGCGCCGTGATCCATGCCACTTTCCAGAAAACAAAAGCCCTGATCGGCAACAGGGTTTCTATCGGGCACAATGCCCTTGTACACGGCTGTACGGTGCATGATAACGTACTGATCGGCATGGGCGCTATTGTAATGGATTATTCGGTGGTCGGCAGCAATTCCATCATTGCTGCGGGGGCCGTCGTCCTCGAACGGACCATCATCGAACCCGGAAGCATTTACGCCGGGGTGCCAGCAAAAAAAGTAAAGGAAGTGTCGGCCGAACAGATCAGCGGCGAGATAGACCGGATCGCTAACAACTATGTGCGGTATGCATCCTGGTTTAAAGAACCCTGAGTGTTTCCAGCCATCCTGTTTTAACAGGCTGCGCCATAGGTTCAACAAAATATCCAGTTCCGTATACTTTACATCCCTTTTCTTCGTTAATACGCGGATAGACTCTTAGAACGCCCGTCGTTCCTGGCCTTATCGATTTTTATCCCTAAACTTAAAACTGGATTTTCTGTGCATACTAGCCTGACATTACGGACAGACTTTGGCTGGACTGAAGCCGTTGTTGACGAAGACGGCGGGCTCAAACGCTTTTATGAAGTGATCAACATCCTTTCTCAAAACCCGCAGGTAAAATTTTCTACCAAGCTGGATGATTTTGACTCTATCTATTGGGATTTTTTCTACAAGAAGAACGCACTTACCCTGCATTACAATATCTACACAGGCGTCACGCTCTATCCCCAGAAATTTGCCCAGGCAGCCAAAAAAGAAAACGAAGCCGTCGTAGAAGTAGCCGGCTTCCTGGAAACTGAACTGCTGGTGAACACGAGCAAGAAGTACCTGTCTTGAACCATGATTCACAGGATCAGGAAGATTCCTAATACGCTTTCTCCTCGATCGTACTCAGAATATTGCAGTAGCTCACATATCGTTCTATGTGTACCAGGCCTTGTTCTACACCTTGTTTAACGGCGCAGCCGGGTTCGTTGAGGTGGAGGCAGTTGTTGAACTGGCAGTCGTTGAGCAGCGCGCGCATTTCGGGGAAGTAGTGGGATAATTCTTGTTTGGAGATGTCTACCAGTCCCAGTTCACGGATGCCGGGCGTATCGATGATGTCTCCGCCGGCAGGAAGGTCAAACATTTCAGCAAAGGTGGTGGTGTGCAGGCCCTTGCCGCTCCAGCCGCTGACATCCTGCGTACGCAATCGGAGCTGGGGGAAAAGTGCATTGATAAAAGACGACTTGCCTACACCGGAGTGTCCGCTAAGCAGCGTGGTCTTGTCCTTCAAAGCCTGGCTCACTTCTTCCAATCCAAGTTCCTTTACCACGCTGGAGAGCAGTACCTGGTAACCTGCCCTTTCATACATCTCCTTCAACTCCCCAAATTTCTCTTCTTCCTTTTTTTTATAAAGATCCGCTTTGTTGAAAACCACGATAGAAGGAATGTGATAGGCCTCGGCTGTTACCAGGAAGCGGTCGATAAATCCCTGCGACGTCTTAGGTTCTTTCAGCGTGGCAAAAAGCAGGCACTGATCCAGGTTGGAAGCTACAATGTGGTGTTGATTTTTGTTGTGCGGGGAAACGCGTGCGATGTAATTCTTTCTTTCATCGATTCCGTTGATGGTCACCGTTCCCTCTTCTTCCTTTTGCACGTTTACCCAATCACCCACCGCGATCGGATTGGTGGAAGTGATGCCATCAATCTTGAACACACCCTTTACCCTTGCCTGAAAAAAGGCCCCCTCCTCCCCTTTCACTGTATACCAGCTGCCCGTAGATTTATACACCCTTGTTTTCATCGGAAAAAATGCGAAGGTAACAAAAGCTGGCGCAAGCCACTGAAGGAGGAACTCAGGGAAACTTTTTAAATACAGTAAACCGGAGGATCGCTTCCAGCACCAGGAAGGCAAGCGCAGCCAACGCTATGGGAATAAACTTTTCGGTATAGCGGTGCAGGGCGGTCACTTCTATCTTTGATTTCTCCAGCTTGTCGATTTCAGCATAAATATTTCTCAGTCCCTCATTGTCGCGGGCGCGGAAATATTTGCCGCCGGTTTCCGTAGCGATCTGCGTCAGTAATTTTTCATCGATGTTGACCTGTTCCTTCTGCATCACGGTTCCTTCAGGTGTTTGAACAGGCACGGGTGCAAAGCCTTCTGTGCCCACACCGATGGTATACACTTTTACCTTCAGCGATTTGGCAATTTCCTTGGCGGTAGACGGATCAATCAGTCCGCCATTGTTCTCTCCGTCAGTGAGGAGAATGATCACCTTGCTCTTTGATGTAGACGACCGCAGGCGATCGACACTGGTGGCCAGGCCGGAACCAATAGCCGTGCCGTCTTCCAGCAACCCGCTGCGCACATTGTATATCTGCGATTTCAAGGTATTCCGGTCGGTTGTAACCGGGCACTGGGTAAAGCTTTCGCCCGAAAAAATCACCAGGCCGATTCTATCGGTAGGCCGTTCATCAACAAAATTCACGGCCACCTCCTTGGCGGCTTCGAGCCGGTTGGGGGTAAAATCCTGGGCCAGCATACTTCCGCTCACGTCAATGCAAAGCACAATATCGACCCCTTCGCCACTGACCATTTCTTCATCGTTGCGGGTTTGCGGACGGGCAAGCGCCACAATGATACAGACGCATGCAAGCATCCGCAGGATAAAGGGCACATGCTGGAAGAAGATCTTTCCGTTGCGGTGTTTGGGAAACTGCCGTACGGAAGAAACTACAAAAGAGCCCTGGCGGCGGTTGTATTTCCGGAAATACCATACCATCACAATTGGCAGCAGGAGCAGCAGGAGCAGCAACCAGGGGTAGGCAAATTCAATATCTTCAAACCAGTTGTATAACACCGCTATTTAAGGTTGTTCAGTACTTCTACTGATGTTTTAATTGTATGAAAGTTCTGTTCATTGTCGCGCTCGCCGGGAACATACTTGGCAAACTTCACCACATCGCTCATGCGCAGGGCTTGTGCCAGCGTGATCACAGCTTCATTGGGCATGTCCCAGCGCTTTAGTTGCAGGATCAGTTCTTCATTGGTTTTTTCCATCATGGAAACCAGCATTTTTTTCTGGATAAAATCACGCAGGATGTCATTCAATGAAGTGTAATAAAGCTTTAGTTTGCCCTGTTGAACAAGCTGTTGTTTTTTTACTGTCTCCAGTGCAGCCAGCGCTTCTTCGAGCGGTGTTAGCAGGGATGTTTTTTGTTTCACAGGCTGAACAACCACCGGCAAAGGTTTTCGCAAAAAGTACACCACTGCCAGCAGCGACAAAACGGTAACGCCGGCGATGATCCAGTTGATATACCGGATCACCGGGTTCTCAACGTCCAGAATACTTTTGATATCGTGATAAGGCTGGTTGGCATCGAACGGAGTAAAAGAAACCGAAACAGGAATAGAATCCGTCAGGTAAGATCTTTCGCCTGCAATCAGCGCCAGTGGCGGAACAGACCAATAGCCGGAATCAAAGCTGGTAACCGCAATGGTTTGCCGGTATTTGTTGCCCTCGTCCGTACTCAGTGTATCGATCTTTCCTTTTGAAATAACCTCAAAATGAGAGAGGCTGTCGGTGCTGAACCAGGCTGCGCTTACGTTCTCGGGAACGGTGGCCTCCAGTTGCAGGTGGATGGGTTCACCAATTAAGATCTTGTTTTTATCGGCTGTGATGTTAACGGAAACAGACTGGCAAAGGGCAGAGCAGCAACAAAACAGGAAGAGGCAGCATATGTAATAAAATTTCAGTCTCATTCGTACAATCAGTCCTTGTTATCTTCTTGCGATAAAGAATTTTTGCAGCACTTTGACATAATCCTCGTCGGTGCGTACATGCAGCAGATCGCTTCCGGCATGCAGGAACGCGTTCTTGCACCAATCTGTATGACTGAAGAACTTTTGCTGGTACATCTGCCGCGTGGTTTGGCTGCTTGTATCGATCCACCGCACGGCGCCGGTTTCTGCATCCGAGACCTGGATCAGGCCGGCATCGGGCAGCTGCATGTCCATCTTGTCGTACACCTTGATGCCGATCACATCGTGTTTGCGGCCGGCCACTTTCAAGGATTCGGCAAAGCCATCATCCAGAAAATCACTCAATACAAAGGCAATGCTTTTTTGCCTGACGGCATTGGTAAAGTACCGGAGCCCTTCATTCAGTTTGGTTCCTTTTCGGCGGGGCTCTGCAGTGAGCAGTTCGCGTACAATGTACAGGGCATGCTGCTTTCCTTTTTTGGGCGGAATATATTTTTCTACTTTCTCGCTGAAAAAGATCACGCCTACCTTGTCGTTGTTGCTGATGGCAGAGAATGTAAGTATAGCACCGATCTCGGTAACAATGTCTTTTTTACGCGCATGCACGGTTCCAAAAAGGGAACTTGCGCTAACATCCACCAGGAGCATTACGGTGAGTTCCCGTTCTTCTTCAAACAATTTGGTAAAGGGATGCGAGAAGCGGGCACTTACGTTCCAGTCTATAAACCGCACATCATCACCGGGGTCGTACTCGCGCACTTCGCGGAAGCTCATGCCCCGGCCTTTGAATGCCGAGTGGTATTCACCGGTAAAAAGATGCTGGGTGATCTTTTTACTGGTGATCTCCAGCTCTTTTACCTTTTTTAATATTTCTGCTGTCGTTAGCATGCGGGAGGATTATGGTACAGGTATTACACGCAGCACCTCTTCGATCACATTTTCTACGTTGATGTTTTCGGCTTCGGCTTCATACGTAAGACCAATGCGGTGGCGCAGCACATCACGCGAGATGGTGCGTACGTCTTCCGGGATCACATAGCCGCGCTTGTTCAGAAACGCATTGGCTTTGGCAGCCAGCGCCAGGTTGATGCTGGCCCTGGGCGAACCGCCGTATGAGATCCATGCTTTCATTTTGTCGAGCCGGTAGGCACCCGGGTTCCTGGTGGCAAACACAATGTCCAGAATGTAGTTCTCTACTTTTTCATCCATGTAAATCTGCTTTGTCAGGTTTCTGGCTTCCACGATCTCCTGTACAGAAACCACCTGCTCTACTTTGGGGGCCGTAAAACCCTGGGTATTCTGGCGGATGATAATCTGCTCGTCCTGTTTGGAAGGATAGGTGACAATTACCTTCATGATAAACCGGTCCACCTGGGCCTCCGGAAGGGGGTAGGTACCCTCCTGCTCCAGCGGGTTTTGCGTGGCCAGTACCAGGAAGGGTTCATCCAGGGGGTACGTTTGATCGCCGATGGTAACCTGCCGCTCCTGCATGGCTTCCAGCAGGGCGCTTTGTACTTTGGCGGGTGCGCGGTTGATCTCATCCGCCAGGATAAAGTTGGCGAAGATGGGACCTTTCCGCACGACAAACTCGTTTTTCTGCTGGTTGTAGATCATGGTACCGATCACATCAGCGGGCAGCAGATCGGGGGTGAACTGGATACGGTTGAACTTTGCATGGATCGCTTGAGAAAGTGATTTGATGGTCAGGGTTTTTGCCAGACCGGGAACGCCTTCCAGCAATACATGTCCGTTGCTCAGCAAGCCGATCAGGAGCCTGTCCAGCATATATTGCTGTCCTACAATAATGCGTCCTACTTCATCACGAAGCCTGTCTATAAATATACCGGAGTACTGAATTTTTTCGTTTATTTGACGAATATCTTCTGCCGTTTGCAACATAAGGACTGGTTGTAGTAAATGAACGTTGAAAAAATGAATAAAGTGCAAAATAAGGACAATCCCGCTTCAATTTACCCCGAAAAAGCTAAGAGAGAGATAATTTTATCGGCTCAAAACCCGGGGTGGGTGGGAGGGGCTTCCCAAAAAATATAATTACATTTATAAAATTAAATCTATGAAGAAGAAAACCGTAGCAAGTTCTGTACTGTTAAGCACTGCTTTCTGTATGCTGTTGTTTACCCAATGCAAGAAATCAAACAACGATTCAAACAAGTCCAAGCTCCTGGTCAGCGGAGCCTGGAAGTTCAAGGAAGGTGGCCTCGACCTGGACAACAACGGCACCGGTGAAACACCTTTCCCCACCGGAACACTGCAAACCTGCGACATAGACAATACGGTTACATTCAAGACAGACACCAGTGGTGTTGTAGATGAAGGAGCCACCAAATGCGATGCGACTTATCCGCAAACAACTCCTTTTAAATACACCTACAACGCTTCTTCCAACATCCTGAATTTTTCCACTGTCATCTTTGCCGGCCTCAGCGGCGACGTCAAGGTCCTCGACATCAGCTCCACCCAACTCAAAATCTCCAAAGCAGTCCCCATCACCGGCCTCCCTACATCGGTAACGGTTGTAGTGACGTTGGTGCATTAACAGAATAGATTCGTATTGCCCTTATCAGCGAGCGATAAGGGCAACCTTGATTTTGTCTGAACCTTGATTCTAGGGATTTTTAGGATTGGGTATGGATGCGGAAAGCCTGGCTGGTAGTTGGTTTCATCTGTATCATGTCTTTAACCCACCCCGGCCCCTCCCGGGAGGGAATATGTCTTTGGCCCGCTGTATTCGATGGCCCTGCTGATTTTCTTTGGTGTCTTCTCCCGATCATTTTTTTGTCTTGAACCAGGATTACACGGATTGGGGGATTACAGGATTTTTTGGGTGCTGATGCTAATGGATGCCGCGTCTATCGGTGATGCGTTTATTCATGCTGCTTCTTTCTGTTCTTTCATCCTTTTTTCTTTGTCATTCCGCCGGGGCGCTCTTTGGTGTTGCACCTGCGGAGGACTTACGCGCCCCGTGCGGAATCTCTGTGGGGCAGGGGGCTGCGATGATGGGCTAGCGGCTTACGAAACAGGAACAGACCGCTCAGCAGAGATCCTGTAAGGGCGCAGCATCAACCTGCAAGGGCAACATCGATGCGCCCTTACAGGATGACAAAAAAGAGGGGATATTCATTCCTTTTCTCTTCCTTCCCGCTACCATTACCCTCTCTTCTCCTCTCTATTCCTCCCTCACATTGCTTCATCCTCTCTCTTCTTCTCTCTTCTCCCCATCCAATCCCTTCCATCCTACCAATCCTGTAAATCAAGGTTCAGACGTTCTCCCCCCCGGCCTTTTGAAAGGGGCGTGAAGAAATTTACGGAACGAAGCGTTCAGCAACGAACACGCCCGGTCCTATTCCAAAGCCCCATGCATGCAACGGTACAAACACCCACAAACGCCCAATGATAACTTGTTCGTTGTAGCGCAGTGCAGTAAATTTTAGCCCCTTTCAAACAGCCTTGACTTTTTGGTTCTTTTTGGTCAAGCAAAAAGAACACGGAGTCTCACTCCTCCTTCCCTCCCTTCTCCCCGATAAACCAGTGTTCCTTGTTCTTGAACAGCACATTGAATGTAGTCAGTGAGCCGTAGACGCGGGTGATGTATTGTTGCAGGTTGATCTTGTCTTCGTCGCTTAATCTTTTGTGGGCGTTGAGCTGTTGTTCCAGTACGCGCAGGCGGTCGCGGAGCATGACGATCTTGTGAAAAAATACTTCTACCGGAATTTCTTTGGGCTTTTGGGAATTGTCTTTGGGTTGAAGCAACAGGGTGCCGCCTGTCCAGCGATCGCCGAGGGGGACGACTTCCTGGGTGCTGTTCCAGAGCCGGAGGATTTTGAGCAGGGATTTCTCTACTTCGGACGTGGTCTCTATTTCAGCGCTCACGTTTTCCGGTATGATTTCTTCCAGTTTCGCATCTGTTTTCTCGATTTCTTTGATGCCGTGGTGGATAAAGGAAATCAGGTAGGTGGCATATTTTACGCCTACGATCACGCCAGGCCCGTACTGACTGTGTTGCAGACGGGTTCCGATGCCCAGGGTAAGTTGATCCATATGGAGAACGATTTATTTGGGTAAGATGATCGCCGGCAGCTATGGGCGGCCAGCTGTTAAAATTTGTGTTCCAAAACTAACATCTTGTGCTTAATTTGAGAAAGCTGCTATTCCAAACTTGATCAATGAGGATGCATAGGTTACAGCATACCAGCTCCCGGATTGCTCTTTGCTTCTGTCATTTGTTTATGTTTACCGCCTGCCCGGGTACACGGCCCGGTAGCGCAGGTAACAGTGTTTGATATAGTCGGCAAATTCGTAGTCGCTGGCCATGGCAGTAAAGTCGTAAGAAGGGCGGTACAGTTTCATAAAGTACTCCAGCTCGCGGCCGGTGAGCAGGGTTACTTTTCTGACAAGGGTTTTGCTGAAGCGGTGATCGATGAACTTGTCTTCTTCTTCCTCGAGCAATCTTTTCTGAAAGCCCAGCATGCTTTTGTTTCTTTTAAAACGGAATACGTTGATCAGCTCATCCAGGTCGAGGCCTACGCCGGCGCCGTTTGAGGGCCCGGAAACAATTCCCAACCCGGGCTTTTTAAAATTAAAGACCTTGGCGTATTCTTCCCTGTTCTTGGTAGAATCATATTTGTAGCTGGGCGGCATTACCTGCACCGGGGCCAGCACATTGGTAGGTACGTTGATGGAAATGTCAAACTGCCTGGGATTAGCCAATCCTCTTACTGCAAAGCGGATGGTGGGCTTATTAAGATAAGAAAAGTAAATAGAATCTTTTTCGTCTACTATAAGTTCATAGTTACCTGTAGCACTGGTAACGGTTCCTTTTCCTGAGCTGCTCAGTACGCTGACGCCTTCTACGGGATAGGTCTTAGACATGTTGTACACCGTTCCTTTTACGGTGACCTGGCAAAACGCCTGCCGGCTCCCCGCGAGCAAACAGCACAAAACCGACAGCATATATATAAGATTGCACCGGGCTGTCAACGTAAAACTGTTTTCATGCTGTAATGATACACAAGGAAAGGCAAATGCGGGAGGGTTTTAACAAAGTTTGTCTGTCCGGAACCTTGATTTACAGGATTGTTGGGATCCGGGGATTGATAGATAAGGAGCAGGATGATTCAAGGCAGCTTACCTGCTGAATACTCCGGATGATGGCGCGGATCAACTATCAACCAGCATCCTTATACACCAATTCCCAATCCTTCCAATCCCAACAATCCTGTAAATCAAGGTTCAGACAGGTTCCAGACATTCCTCTATCACTCTTGGATAATAGTAATGTTCCAGCTGGTGGATTTTTGTGGCCAGGGTTTCCGGGGTCTCACCTTCTTCGATCGGGCAGCTTACCTGCAGGATGGTTTCACCGTGGTCGTACTGGTCGTCGACGTAGTGGATGGTAATGCCGCTTTCCGGGTCGCCGGATTTGATCACGGCTTCGTGCACGGCAGCGCCGTACATGCCTTTTCCTCCGTAATGCGGCAGCAGGGCGGGGTGGATGTTGATGATGCGGTGAGAGTAGGCTTCTATCAGCACGGGCGGGATCTTCCATAGAAAACCGGCGAGCACAATAAAATCGATCCCTCTTTCCCGGAGTTCGTCCACACAGGATGGGGGCGTGAAAAACGTTTCTTTTTGAACAAGCAGGGTGGGAATGCCTGCCTGTTCAGCAATCTGCAGCACGCCGGCCTGGGGTTTGTTGCACACCACCAGTCCTGTCCTTATCTGATGGTGGTCTTTAAAATAATCGATGATCTTTTGGGTATTGCTTCCGGCGCCGGATGCGAAAACGGCCAGTGTATGCATGGTGCAAATGTATGAACCCGGAGGAGACATCCTCTGAAATGGATAAGCTTTGTTCTTATTAAAAAATTAAACGGGCGAGGGGGCAAGAAGAACTGAACCCGTGCGTTTAAAAAGACCACGGAAGGAATAGAAAAAGTTTAAACGCCAGACAAAAATGATAAATAAAATTAAGCTTCTTAAAGCAGTAAAATAAGGCAAACCCACGGGCAATTTTGCGCGATAGATACGCATGACAAAAACATGACACAGTAAAATTTTATATGGGCAAAATCGGCTGAAATGCAGGCCTGGAGCGGGAAAAAAAAGTTTTTCATTGTTGATATTATGTTAAAATCCTGCCTTACTTTTGCACGAGGCAGGGGAGTTTTTCCATCCTTAACCGATATCTTAGCGATTATGATTTATCAAAGACCGATCGTCAGAAAGTTATTTTGCAGCCTGTTCTTCTTATTTATTTTTTCGTCTCTTAACAAATTGTCAGCGCAAGATGGAAGGGCCTTGTTCCAAACAAATTGCGCCAGCTGTCATAATCTCTATAAAAAGCTGACCGGTCCTGCACTGCTGGGTTTTAAGGCAAGAGGCCCCTGGGCTGATCAAAAACAAGTAAGGGCATGGGTACACAACCCGGTGGCCTATATGGCCAAGGACCCGTACACGCAGGGTTTGAAAGCTGAGTATGGTTCCATGATGCAGGCTTTCCCCAACCTGGGTGACAAGGATATTGATGCCATTGCAGATTATATTGCCAAGGCGCCTGCAGCGCCAGGAGCAGGTGGTGCACCAGGTGTAACAGGCATGGATCCTGCCGCCGCTGCAGCACAAAGCAACGATAACACTTTGCTGTTTGGTATTCTCACGCTCATCCTCGCAGTTATCGCACTGATCCTCCTGCAGGTAAACAGCAATCTCCGGAAACTGTCTGACGACAAAGAAGGTGTTCCCGCAGCCGAGCCGGTTCCTTTCTACCGCAACAAAGCTTATATCTATGTATTTACCCTGCTGCTTTTTGTAGTAGGTGGTTATTATACGATCATGGGTGCTATCGGACTGGGCCGCACCAAGAACTACCAGCCCACCCAACCTATTTATTATTCCCACCGGGTACATGCCGGTAAAAATCAGATCAGCTGCTTGTACTGTCATGGCAACGCGCAGGATGGCAAGCATGCTAATATCCCTTCCATCAACCAGTGTATGAACTGCCACATTGCGATCAATGAGTATACAGGCAGCGCCGGTAAGATCTATTCGGAAGATGGCAATGAAGTGAATGGCACGGCAGAGATCAAAAAGATCTATGAATACGCCGGCTGGGACCCGCAACTGAAAAAGTATACCAAGCCGGGCAAGCCGGTTGAATGGATAAAGATCCATGCCCTGCCTGACCATGTATACTTTAACCACTCACAGCACGTTACCGCAGGCAAAGTTCAATGCCAGACCTGTCATGGACCGATCACTGAAATGGACGAAGTATACCAGTTCGCTGAGTTGAGCATGGGCTGGTGTATCAACTGCCACCGCGAAACCAAGGTCCAGTTTGCCAGCAACAAATTTTACAGCATTTACGAGAAGTTTCATAACGATCTGAAAAAGAACCCCAACGAAGCTATAACAGTAGAAAAGATCGGAGGAACAGAATGCCAGAAATGCCACTATTAATAGGGCAAGAGGCGCACTGTTTATTTAATGGAGGTTCTGCAAGAGGTTTCTATTCACGCGGGGTCGGTGCTTACGCGCCTGCTCCCGGTTGTTAACTAACAGTAACTATGGAGAAAAAAAAGTATTGGCAGAGTTTCGGAGAATTAAACGATTCAGCAGCTTTTCAAAAAGAAAAGCAGGACGAGTTCAAGGAGGAATTGCCTTTCATCGATGTAGACGACAAGGGATTGCTCGAGGCCAAAACTCCCCGCCGGGATTTTTTGAAATACCTGGGTTTTAGCACGGCCGCTGCCATGGCCGCAGCCAGCTGCGAAATGCCCGTAAGGCACTCTGTACCTTACTTGTTCAAACCACAGGACGTTATACCCGGAGAGCCTGAATACTACGCTACTACGTACGTAAGCGGAGGCGATGCCATCCCGGCAGTAGCCAAAGTAAGAGACGGAAGGCCCATCAAAATAGAAGGCAATGAAATGTCTTCTTACTCAAGAGGCGGCACTTCTGCACAAATGCAGGCTTCCGTACTTGATTTGTATGATACCGCCCGGCTGCGTTATCCTGCAGCCAGCAAAAAGGAAGTGACTACATTTCCGGTGCTGGATGGTATGATCACGTCTGCGCTGGCTGGTATGGGCGGTGCTCCCCTGGCGATTCTTACGCCTACCATCACCTCTCCTACCACCAAACAAATTATAGCCCAGCTCCTGGCAAAATATCCTGGCCGGCATGTGCAGTATGATGCTATATCGTACAGCGGCATGCTGCTCGCCAATGAAACCTGCTATGGCAAACGGGCCCTCCCTTCTTACCAGTTCCGCAATGCCAAAGTAGTGGTAAGCCTGGGAGCCGATTTCCTGACCACCTGGTTGAGTCCGGTTGAATTTCAACGCGACTATGCCGAAGGCAAAAGAATAAGGGGTGCCAACAGCGACATCAACAAGCTGTACCAGTTTGAAAGCATGATGAGCGCCACCGGTGCCAGTGCCGATGAACGCTATACGCACAAACCTTCCGAAACAGGAAAGGTAGCGGCAGCCTTGCTTGATTCCCTGAATGGCAGAGGGATCAGCGGCATCAACAGTCCTAAATTAAAAGAAGGCATACAGAAAGCTGCAAAAGACCTGCAGTTAAACCGGGGAAAAGCGCTGGTCATCAGCGGCAGCAACAATCCCAACGTCCAGATCATTGTAAACGCCATCAACGAAGCGGTGGGTGCCAATGGTACAACCATCAACTGGGCCCTTCCTTTCCAAACCAAGCAAGGGATCGACAGTGAAATGGCGACCCTGGTAGCTGATATGGACGCAGGCCGGATCGGTGGTGTGATCCTGTATGATGTAAACCCGGCATACGACTATTACGACGCAGCCAAGTTCCGCAGTGCCCTGCAGAAAGTAAAGGTGAGCATCTCCTGCAACGAAAAGCTGGATGAAACAGCCGAGCTGTGCAAATTTACCGTTCCCTCTCACCATTACCTGGAAAGCTGGGGCGATACAGAAGTAAAGCCCGGTTATTTCAGCATGCTGCAGCCTACCATCAATCCCCTGTTTAAAACCAGGCAGTTCCAGGAATCCCTGCTCAGCTGGTCAGGCAACCCGCAGTCTTATGAAGCTTATTTCCGGGGTTACTGGACGGAAAAGCTGGGCAGCATCGATGCATATAACCATGCATTGCAGGATGGCATCGTAGAACCTGCTACACCGGCGACAGCCGGCGGCGCTTCATTCAATGCCAGTGGCTTGCAGGCTGCAACAGCTGCAGTGGCTGCGGTAAAAGAAGGCAAAAGAGAACTTGTATTATACCAGAATGTGGCAATGGGTGATGGCAGACAGGCCAACAACCCCTGGCTGCAGGAAACACCGGACCCGATTACCCGGGCTACCTGGGACAACTACGTATTGATTTCTCCTGCGCTGGGCAAGGAATTGTTTGATGTTGACATTACCAATTCCCGGCAGGCTGATGAGTATGAAGTACATACATCCAAACAAATTATAGAGGTTTCCTTGGGAAGCAGGAAAGTAAAACTGCCTGCGTTGATTGTGCCCGGGATGAACAACGATACCATTGCCATCGCAGTGGGATACGGAAGACAAAGCAGCAATAAAGAAGAAACCGAGCTCCATATCGGC
The DNA here is from genome assembly GCA_015069695.1 of Williamsia sp. Classification (GTDB taxonomy): domain Bacteria; phylum Bacteroidota; class Bacteroidia; order Chitinophagales; family Chitinophagaceae; genus JADCRZ01. The sequence continues at coordinate 37,672 of JADCRZ010000034.1, read as the reverse complement.
AAAGCGGCCGCAGGGGTAGGACAGAACGTATTTCAGTTCGCGAGCTTCAACGGCAGCACGGTTGATTGGAATGCCGGCGAAGTAACCATTGCAAAAACTGACGATACATATAAGGTCGCTACAGTTCAGACGCACAGTTCTTATGAAGGCCGCAGCGAGGTCATGAAAGAAATGACGCTGGCTGAGTTCCAGAAAAATCCTTCTGAGATCCCGGAAGAGCGCAACAAGGAAATGGCCCCTTACGGCGGTGTAAAAGACTATGTGGAAAAAGGAACCCTTTACCCGGTTTACGACAAACCCGGTATCAAATGGGGCATGTCCATCGATCTCAACAACTGTTACGGATGCAGCGCCTGCGTGGTTGCCTGTATCGCAGAAAATAATGTGGCCGTGGTAGGAAAAAGCGAAGTGCTCCGCTACCACGATATGCACTGGCTGCGCATCGACCGTTACTTCACCGGTAACCCCAACGATCCTGAAAGCATCCAGACCGTTTTCCAGCCCATGCTTTGTCAGCATTGCGACAATGCGCCCTGCGAAAACGTGTGCCCGGTATCAGCTACCAACCACAACAGTGAAGGCATCAACCAGATGGTTTACAACCGCTGTATCGGTACCCGGTACTGCGCCAACAACTGTCCGTACAAAGTCCGCCGTTTCAACTGGTCTGATTATACCAAAGCAGATAGCTTCCCTGATAACCAGGACCAACAAGTGGTGGGCAAGCTCGACCCGGCCGTGTTTATGATGAACGACGACCTGACCCGCATGGTGCTGAACCCGGATGTAACCGTCCGCAGCAGAGGGGTGATGGAAAAATGTTCCTTCTGCGTACAGCGGCTGCAGTGGGGTAAGCTCAAAGCAAAAAAAGAAAACAGGGTGCTCACTGATGACGATGCCAAAACCGCTTGCCAGCAGGCTTGTCCGGCACGCGCCATCGAATTCGGGAACGTCAATAATCCGGATAGCAATATCAGCAAGGTAAGAAGAGAGAACAACAACCGCCTCTTTTATATACTGGAGCCGATCCATACCCTGCCCAATGTAAACTATCTGGCTAAGGTCAGGAACACCGACAGACTGGCTTTACACGAGGAAGGAAGAGAAAGAACACCGGAAACAGCAAAAGAAGGCAGCAAGGCAGAATAATAGTAAAGTAAACAGGCTGCCGCCTTTTGAGCGGCAGCCAAATTCAATTCCATATGGCAGTTAGATACGAATCGCAGACCCGGGACCCTTTGGTAATTGGTGATAAAGATTACCACCAGATTACTGAAGACATTGTGCGTCCTATTGAAGCCAACCCCAGCCGCTTGTGGTGGGTCGGTTTTCTGATCTCCGTGGGCTTGTTGTGTTTTGGCATTTTTGCCGTGTATGAGGAGGTCGTATACGGAACGGGCCAGTGGAACCTGAACAAAACAGTCGGTTGGGGATGGGACATCACCAACTTCGTATGGTGGGTTGGTATCGGTCATGCCGGTACGCTGATCTCTGCGATCCTGCTGCTGTTCCGCCAGGGTTGGAGAACGGGTGTGAACCGGGCGGCAGAAGCCATGACGATCTTTGCGGTTATGTGCGCCGGACAGTTCCCGATCTTTCACATGGGAAGGGTATGGATGGCGTTTTTCGTACTTCCTTATCCCAATACAAGAGGTCCGCTTTGGTCAAACTTTAACTCGCCGCTGCTCTGGGACGTGTTTGCGATCTCTACTTACTTCACCGTTTCGCTCCTGTTCTGGTACAGCGGTCTCCTTCCTGACCTCGCAACCGTAAGAGACAGGGCCAAGCTGAAATGGAGAAAATTGATGTATGGCGTGCTGTCTTTTGGCTGGAGCGGCAGCACCAAACACTGGCAGCGCCATGAAGCGCTTTCTCTGGTACTGGCCGGTTTAAGTACACCCCTGGTACTTTCCGTACATACCATTGTATCATTCGACTTTGCCACTTCAGTTATTCCCGGCTGGCACACCACCATCTTCCCGCCTTACTTTGTGGCAGGTGCGGTGTTCTCGGGCTTTGCGATGGTACAGTCATTGCTGATCATTACCCGCAGGGTGCTGGGACTGCAAGAGTATATCACGATCAACCACATCGATGTGATGAACAAGATCATCGTACTGACAGGTTCGATCGTGGGTGTGGCTTACCTGACAGAGCTGTTTATAGCCTGGTACGGACAAAACGGCTATGAGTCGTACGCATTCTTCCACAACAGGGCCGACATCTTCTCGCCCTATGGCTGGAGCTATTACCTGATGATGGGATGTAACGTATTGTCTCCGCAGATCTTCTGGTTTAAAAAGATGCGCCGCAACATCACAGTTACCTTCTTTATGTCGGTGATTGTAAACGTGGGTATGTGGTTTGAGCGGTTTGTGATCATTGTAACGTCTATCTACAGGGATTACCTGCCCAGCAGCTGGAGTACGTATTACTCACCCACTATCTGGGAGGTTGGATTTTACCTGGGAACTTTCGGATTGTTCTTTACCTGCTTTTTCCTGTTTGCGAAATTCTTCCCGGTTATTGCGGTAGCGGAGATCAAGCATATCCTGAAAAAATCAGGTGAGAATTACAAAGCCAAAATGGGGCATGAAGAAACTGAAAGCGCAGAAGCATTTTATGCTGAAGCGCAGGGAGCTCATCATTAATTTATACAAAAGAACGCAGCGCTATGGGAGTAAAAAGATTTGCCGTAGGATGTTTCGACAACGAAGACGTCTTGTTTCCGGCGGTTAAAAAAGTTCGCAAGGCCGGCTATAAAATTCATGACGTATACACCCCGATGCCCATCCATGGCCTGGATGCAGCGATGGGACTGCGGGATACGAGTTTGCATACTGCAGGCTTTATATATGGTATCTCAGGAACGACAACAGCACTTACCTGTATATCCTGGGTGTTTACCATAGACTGGCCCCTGAACATCGGGGGTAAGCCGCACTTCGCACTGCCGGCATGGATCCCGATCACGTTTGAATTAACTGTGTTGTTTTCAGCAGTAGGAATGGTGCTTACGTTTTGCTATCTCTGCCAGTTAGCACCTTTTGTGAAAAAGCACCATTTTCATCCCCGCGCTACAGACGACCTGTTTGTAATGGTGGTGGAGCTGACACCTAAAAGCAATGAAAGCGAGGTGATCGGGTTCTTGCAGAACGCGGGTGCCATAGAAACAAAAATAGAAGAAGCAGAAACCGGCTGGTGGCTTGGCCGCTACGACAAAGACAAACGGCCTTTTGAAAGCCCGAATGTAATCAGTGTACAATAAAACGCATCAACCTGCATGAAGAAGTTACTTGTTATAATATTGATCGTATCTGCCGCCGCAACATGGGCTGGCTGCAGCGACGTACGCCGCGACCGGGGAAGAGAATACATGCCGGATATGGCGTACAGCCGTGCATACGAAACCTATGATGGGCACGAAGACCTCAAGGTGAAAAACATCAATTACAATGCAACACCTGTTGCGGGTACCATCAAAAGAGGGGCGATGTTTCCTTTTCCGATTCCCATGGACAAGGAAGGAGACAGCACCAATTACGTAGCTGCCAGACAAGTACCCAATCCTTTTACAACCCTGACCGAAGGACAGGCAAAAGAAGCAGAAAGGCTTTACCTGATCAACTGTGCCATCTGCCACGGTACTGCGCTTGATGGCAACGGGCCGTTGTACAACGGAGGCAATGGCCCTTACCCGGCTGCACCCAAGAACCTGGTGGCTGATCCGGTTGTATCGGTTATGCCGGAAGGACAAATATGCTACTCTGTAACTTATGGTAAGGGGCAGATGGGACCTTATGCCTCTAACCTGCGGACAGACCAGCGTTGGATGGTCGTAAAGTATGTGAAAATGAAACAGCTCGAGAAGCAAGGGGGTAAAGAACCATCCGCAGGAGCTCCTACCCAAAGCCAGCAGCAGGCTGCCAGCTCAGGGGGTAACCAGCCAGGCGGCGGCGCTTCCGGTGATAACCCGAAAGCAAGCGGTTCGCGTACTCCGCAGCCAAATCAATAACAGCGGTTCAGGAGCATATAACTAAAAGACTAATTGTAAGTACTCTAAAATTGTAAGCATGTCGTCGTTAAAGGAACAGTTTGTAATGAGTCCGCGATACAGGATGTGGTCGTTGGGATTGATGGGGGTAGGCATCCTGTCGGTGATCATTGGTTTTATTATGTATGGGACGGGCGATGAAGAAGCCAAAGCAAGGTTCTGGGCCACCATGCTGCAAAACAGTGTATATTTTTTACTGGTTGTAAACGCAGCCATGTTCTTTATCTGCGCTACCACGCTGGCCATGGGCGGTTGGCAAATGAGCTTCCGCCGGGTATCTGAAGCCATCTCCGTAGCCGTGATCCCTATCGGGGTTATTGCTTTTGTGATCCTGATGGCCCTGGTGCTGGGTAATCAGCATCATCTTTACCATTGGCTGAACACGGAAGGTGATAAAGTGCTGGAAGGGAAAAAAGGCTTTCTGAACAGGGGCTTTTTTATTGTCTGGACTACCTTGACAATAGGTTTGTGGATCATCCTGGGAATGAAAATGCGTTCCTTGTCGAGAAGCCTGGACAACAATCCGCTTCCCAACGTGGAAGCCGGGCGGCGCTATGTTTTTACCAACACGGTATGGGCTTCCATCTACATTGTATGGTTCGCGCTTACGGTAGCTTCAACCATTCCGTGGTTATGGCTGATGAGCATCAACGCACACTGGTATTCCACCATGTACAGCTGGTACACATTCGCGAGCACATTTGTGGCAGGACTGGCCCTGATCACACTTTTTGTGGTCTATCTTAAAAACAAAGGGCACCTGGAAGTTGTTAATGAGGAGCATTTGCATGACCTGGGTAAATTCATGTTTGCTTTTTCGATTTTCTGGACTTACCTGTGGTTTTCTCAATTTATGTTGATCTGGTACGCCAACATTCCGGAAGAAACCGTCTACTACCAGCCAAGGGTGCGGGGTGAGTATAGGGGAATATTCTGGCTGAACCTGATCATCAATTTTGTTGCCCCGATCCTGATCCTGATGAGAAGAAGCTCGAAGCGGAATTATACGACGATCACCTTTATGGCAGTCGTACTCCTGTTCGGGCACTGGATTGATTTTTACCAGATGGTGTTTGCCGGTCCTTTTTCTGAACACGTGCAGCTGAACTTGTTTGATTTTGGCGTGGCAGCCGGGTTTGTGGGATTGATCCTGTTTACAACGGGCAATGCGCTAAGCAAACATCCGATGTATGCAAACAACCACCCGTTCTTCAAGGAAACGATCATTCACTATACATAGTAGAGGAAGAAAGGGAACAGCGTGCCTGAATTTGAAAACTTCGCGTAAACATTCTATAAAACATGTCAACAATTTTTCTGCTAGCGATTTTACTGTTAGGTTTTCTGATCACATTTCAGATTGCCAAAGCCAGTGAATATGTCAGTGTGCTAAAGGGAGAGCAAAAAACGTTTGAGCAAAACAACCGGATCAACGGATTTTTATTTTTTGCCTTCCTGGTTTTGGGACTGGTAGGCGTATACTGGTGTAACGAACTGTTCAAAGACAGGATCTTACCTGACGCTGCCTCAGAGCATGGCGTCAAGATAGACCGGATGCTCTACATTACGATCATCATCACGGGGATCGTATTTATCATCACCCAAATCCTGCTTTTCTGGTTTGCTTATAAATACCAGTACTCAGAAAAAAGAACCGCCTTCTACTATCCGCACAACAACAGGTTGGAAGTGATCTGGACAGTTGTGCCGGCGATTGCTCTTACCGTACTGGTTGGATTCGGCTTGTACTATTGGTACCAGATCACGGGTGATGCGCCGGAGAACGCCCAGGTGGTAGAAGTAACGGGCAAGCAGTTCAACTGGATCTACCGCTATGCAGGCAAAGACAAAGTGTTTGGTAAAAAGTACTACAGGAATATCGATGATGGAAAAAACAACCTCCTGGGATTGATATGGGAAGACAAGGCAGCGCAGGACGACATCGTACAATCAGGCGGTGAGCTGTATGTGGTGCAAAACAAACCGGTGAAACTGGTTATCAATTCAAGAGATGTGATCCATGACGTAGGGCTGGCCCATTTCCGGATGAAAATGGATGCGGTTCCGGGCACGCCTACCACCATGTGGTTCACGCCGCTGTATACAAGTGCGGAAATGAAGGCGAAAACAAACAATCCTGATTTTGAATATGAAATTTCCTGCGACCAGATGTGCGGTAAAAGCCATTACTCTATGCGCGGGGTGATCAAAGTGGTTTCGCAAGATGAATTCAATCTCTGGATGGCCAAGCAAAAAGCCAATTACGCACAGATACAGGAAGCAAATGCGCCTGCTACAGGAGCAGATTCAACGAAAGCAGCAACGGCCGCTACGGATATTCCAGTAAGAAGCATTGCATTAAAAGGTAAGTAAAATCCAATCAGAAAGGGCAGCGCCATATTTTAAATTACTTAGTTATGAGCAACGAAACGGTTATACACAGTCTTCCGGATACGGCTAGCACGCACGATATTGAGCCGGATGGACACCATGGGCACCACAAAGAATCTTTTATCACAAAGTACATTTTCAGCCAGGATCATAAAATGATCTGTAAGCAGTTCCTGATTACAGGTATGATCTGGGCTATCATCGGCGGCTTGTTCTCTGTTCTGTTCCGCCTTCAACTGGGTTATCCCGACCAAACCTTTCCCTTCCTGGAAGATTTTCTGGGTAAATGGGCCAAGGGAGGCCGTATAGAACCTGAGTTCTATTATGCACTGGTAACGATGCACGGAACCATCCTGGTGTTCTTCGTATTGACACAAGGGCTGAGCGGTACATTTGCCAACTTCCTCATACCCCTGCAGGTGGGAGCAAGAGACATGGCTTCTCCGTTCATGAACATGCTATCGTACTGGTTCTTCTTTGCTTCCAGCGTCGTGTTGTTATCCTCTATGTTTATTGAAACCGGTCCGGCAAGTGGCGGATGGACTTCCTATCCTCCCCTGAGTGCGTTGGGTGATGCGTCGCTGGGTTCCAATACGGGTATGGATCTTTGGCTGATCGGGATGGCCTTGTTCGTGGTATCTTCCCTGCTGGGTGGCCTGAACTATATTGCAACCATCCTGAACATGCGTACCAAAGGCATGAGCATGACACGGGTACCCCTGACCATCTGGGCGATCTTCTTTACAGCGATCCTGGGTGTACTTTCTTTCCCGGTTCTGCTGTCAGGCTTTATCCTCCTGTTGTTCGACAGGCATGCAGGCACCAGCTTTTATCTCTCTGACATTTACATCGGCAGCACCTTCAAGGCCCTGCCCAATGAAGGCGGAAGTGCTATCCTGTACCAGCACCTGTTCTGGTTCCTGGGCCATCCGGAAGTATATATTATCATTCTGCCAGCAATGGGACTGGTATCCGAGGTAATGAGCGTGAATGCACGCAAGCCGATCTTTGGATACATGGCGATGGTAGGATCCTTATTCGCGATCACCGTACTGGCTTTCCTGGTATGGGCACACCATATGTTTGTAAGTGGCTTGAATCCTTTCCTGGGTTCTGTATTCGTACTGCTGACATTGCTCATCGCGGTGCCGTCAGCTATCAAGGTGTTTAACTGGCTTACCACGCTCTGGCGAGGGAACCTGCGGTTTACTCCCGGTATGCTGTTCGCTATCGGGTTTGTGAGCATGTTTATTTCAGGCGGGTTAACAGGTATCTTCCTGGGTAACTCTACCATCGACCTGCACCTGCACGATACCTACTTTGTAGTAGCGCATTTCCATATTGTAATGGGGGTATCTGCCTTCTTTGGTATGTTCGCGGGGATCTATCATTGGTTCCCCAAGATGTTCGGGCGTTACCTGAACAACACGATGGCATACATCCACTTCTGGGTAACACTGGCAGGCGCTTACCTGATATTCTGGCCCATGCACTACGAAGGACTGGCAGGTATGCCAAGAAGATACTATGATTTCAGCCCCTGGGTTTCTTTCAACAATTTCCAGGGATTGAACCGGTTTATTTCGATCGTTTCAATCATCGTATTTGCAGTCCAACTCTTGTTTGTATTTAATTTCTTCTACTCCGTCTTCAAAGGAAGAAAGGTAAAAACACAAAACCCCTGGGGTGCCAATACCCTGGAATGGACTACACCCATCAATCCCGGGCACGGAAACTGGGTCGGAGAAATTCCGGAAGTTCACCGCTGGGCTTACGACTATGGCAAAGAAGGAAGAGAATTTGTTCCGCAAACAGAACCCGTAGGCGCCAACGAACAGAAGCATTAACAGCTTTATCAAGTTATAACATGATTATTTGAACACCCCGGTTTACCGGGGTGTTTTTGTCTGAACCATGATTTACAGGATTGGAATGACATCCCTTACCGACCAATCCTGTAAATCATGGTTCAGACAATACTCTTATCTTTGCGGGATTAAACCGGGTGGTGATTTGCACACAACCTGATAAAAATTAAACTTAGATTGAAGCAGCAAGATAACGCGTTACAGTCAAGCTCTTTTACGGTGGCCAGCAAAGTACGGGATTACATGATGCTGGTTAAGTTCAGCTTGAGTTTCATGGTGGTCTTTTCTTCGGTTATTTGTTACCTGCTCTCTCCCAAAATCATCGAGTTTAACTGGAAAATGATCATCCTGCTCTTTGCAGGGGGCTTTTTAATTACAGGTAGCGCCAATACCATTAACCAGGTCGTGGAAAGGGAAACAGATGCCCTGATGAAAAGAACGGCTAAACGGCCTATAGCATCAGGACGCATGAGCGCGGAAGAAGGCTGGATATTTGCAGCCGTTACAGGTGCTTTGGGTTTATTTATCCTGGGATACTTCTTTAATACGTTATCAGCCGTACTGGCGGCGTTCAGCTTGTTTTTATACGCCTTTATCTATACCCCCCTGAAAAAGATCAACTCTATTTCCGTATTGGTAGGCGCTGTACCGGGGGCTCTTCCTTGTTTAATAGGATGGGCGGCAGGCAACGATGCCCTGACTGCAGGGGGCTGGGTTCTTTTTGCCATCCAGTTTTTCTGGCAATTTCCCCATTTCTGGGCCATCGCCTGGATAGCCCACAACGATTACGCAAAAGCGGGTTTCCGGATGTTGCCTTCTGTGGAAGGCCCAACAAAATATTCGGCCATCCAATCAGTGATTTATTCCCTGTTTCTGTTGCCAGTTGGTATACTGCCTTACCTGATTCATATGAGCGGTTTTGTAAGCATGCTGGTGATTACGGGAGCTAACCTGTGGATGGTTTACCAGAGCATCCGCCTGTACAGGGAAATGCAGACCGGCGCAGCCAGAAGGGTGATGTTCAGCAGCTACATCTACCTGCCGGTTGTATTGCTGGCGATGCTGGCCGATAAAGTATAAAAAATAAAACTATTGATCTATATGGAAAGTGTTGTTAACAGACCCAGTGCGCAGCGAAAAAGAATTCATCCATACAAGTTTATCTTATGGGTGGCCATGGGTAGCATCGTAATGATGTTTGCCGGGTTGACCAGTGCTTACATCGTAAAGAGTAACCAGCCTAAATGGATCATGCTTGATCTGCCGGTTATCTTCAGCTATTCAACAGCCGTGATCATTTTGAGCAGCATTACGATCCAGATCGCACTAAAAGAATTTAAAGAAAGAAAGATAGCCTTATACCGAAACATGCTTGCCCTGACGTTTGTATTGGGCGTGCTGTTTATTTTTTTACAGCTCCTGGGCTTTAACCAGCTGTGGAGCTCGGGTATCACCCTGCGGGGAGCGGGCGCAGCGCCGTTTATGTATGTAATTTTCGGCCTGCACGGCCTGCATGTAGTGGGTGGCATCATTGCGCTGCTGATCATATTTATAAAGGCATTCAGCAGGCGCAACAGAAGCTATGATCCCATATCAATAGAAGTGGCAAGTACTTACTGGCATTTTGTAGATGCACTTTGGATATACTTGTTTATCTTCTTTATGTGGATTCAATAACTGGCACAAAGTTTTTAGGAAATTTTATAAGAATTTGATAGAGACTGTTTAATTTGCTGGCAACTTAAACTAAGAACATGGCAACAGCAGTACCGGTAGAACAAAAATGGTGGAGCGGGGGGAGAAGTCCTTTCAATGTAGAGTATGGCAAGCTGATGATGTGGTATTTCCTGATGAGCGATGCTTTTACATTCGGCGCATTTCTGATCTCCTACGGAACGATCCGCTTTTCCAGCAATGGCTGGCCCGATGCCAACCATGTGTTTTCTTCTTTTCCAGTACTTGGCAGTGGTTATCCGCTCTTGTTCGTAAGCTTGATGACCTTTATCCTGATCATGAGTTCGGTAACAATGGTACTGGCAGTCGCTGCCGGTCACGCCAACGACCGGGCAGGCGTGATGAAATGGATGGTATGGACCATCATTGGCGGACTGGCATTTTTAAGCTGCCAGGCCTGGGAGTGGACGCATCTGTACCATGAAGGCGCCTGGTGGGGAAGCAATCCGTTCACAAATTTTGACGGGTCTAAAGCTTCTACGAACTTTACCAACTTCTTCTTTACCATTACAGGGTTTCATGGTTTCCATGTGTTCTCCGGTGTGATCATCAACATCGTTATGCTGATCATGACATACAATGGGGTGTTTGATAGGAGAGGACACTACAATATGATCGAGAAAGCCGGTTTGTACTGGCATTTTGTTGATCTGGTTTGGGTGTTTGTATTTACCTGTTTTTATTTGTTCTAACAACAATCACAATCAAAGAATTTGACGTATGGCCAATGTACATTCAACAGCAGTGCATGCAGGACACGCAGAACCTAATTTCTCAACCAAAGCGATCTGGAGAACATTCTGGATCCTGCTGGTGATAACCTGCATAGAGCTGATCATCGGTATGTTTATCGCACCGCATTTCCATAGTTTGCGGATCATGTTCAACATCCTGTATATTTTTCTGACGCTTACAAAGGCATTTTATATTGTAGCGGAATTTATGCACCTCCGTCATGAGCTTAAAAACCTGATCATGACGATCGTGGTGCCGCTCTTCTTATTCTTTTGGTTTATTGGTGCATTTCTGTGGGATGGCAATTCCTACCGCAGCCTCCGCAACCATTACGACCCGCACCACAAGGAACAAAGCAGCGTAAAAGTGCCGGAAACAGAACATGGCGGCGCTGCAAAAAAGCCGGGCGAACTGGAATGATCTATCCGTTAAAATAAGAATCTATTTGAACCATCGTTGTACGACGATGGTTTTTTATTAGTAAATCGGAAAATATGAACAAAAAAGCGCTGCTGGCTGTGGCGCTGGTGATCGTGATACCAGTAGCAAGCTACCTGCTCGTGAAACACTACAGCGAAGAGGCCGTTCAAATGCCTCATCGGTTTTATTCAGATTCGATCAACACCTATGTAAAAGACGGAAAGGAATACACCGACACCATCTGGCACAAAGTAAACAACATCACGCTTACAAACCAGTTAGGCCAGCAGGTATCACTCGATGATATAAAAGGAAAAATAATCGTAGCCGATTTCTTCTTTACCCATTGCCCCAATATCTGTCCTACACTGACGCAAAACATGCGAAAGCTGCAGAATGGTTTAAAGATAAGGGACAACATAAAAAATATAGACACAGCCTTTATTCAGTTCCTGTCTTTTACGGTTGATCCGGAAAGAGACTCTGTATCTGTGCTGAAAAAATATGCAGACCACTATGGCGTGGATCATGACATCTGGTGGATGCTGACAGGTCCTAAAAAGAAGATCTATGATTTTGCATTGGAAGAGATGAAAATGGGCATGGGGGATGAACAGAACGTAGATACAAACTTCATCCATTCGTCCAGGTTTGTGCTGTTGGACAAAGACCGCATCGTACGGGGATACTATGATGGGACTGACAGTGTAGCCATCAACAACCTGGCGCGTGACCTGGTTTTTATCATGCTGGAAAAAGACAAAAAGAAAAAACGGAATCTTTTCGGAAGCTTATAAACTATGAATACAAATACCGGCGCCGGCATGGAGAACAAAGCGGTCTATCCGAACCAGTTTCTGCCCCCGGCTTTGCGCAAGAACGACCGGAAAGCCGGCTGGCTGATCGGCATATTTTCCTTTGTGGTTTTTGCGGTGGTCGTGTCACTGGGGCGCTTCAAGCTCTCCGATGTTAACCTGGGTTTTGATGTACACCTGTTTGCAAAAGCCAATGCAATCATCAACTCTATTGTAGCCCTGCTGCTGCTCGCCGGTTTGGTGGCCGTAAAGCAGGGAAAGTACCTGCTTCACAAACGGATCATGATCTCCGCGTTGTTGCTGTCGGTTATATTCCTGGTTTCTTATATCTGTCACCATCTTTTTGCAGCAGATACAAAGTACGGCGGCGCAGGAAGTGCACGGTACATCTACTTTTTTATCCTGATCACCCATATATTTCTGGCTGCCATCATCCTGCCCTTTATCCTCTTCACCGCGTACAGGGCCCTGGTAGCTGAATGGCCGCGACACCTGAAAATAGCCCGCATTACCTGGCCCATCTGGTTCTATGTTTCGGTGACCGGCGTAGTGGTATACCTGATGATCAGTCCGTATTACACGTAATCACCGAAAGACTAAGGCTGTGACAGGGCCGGCCTGCTCTCTTCATACACGCAAAGAACATGCATGTTGAGGGGCGCAAAATATTTTTGGATAAGGGTGCAAACGCGGTCCCTGCTTCTTTGCAGATAAGCGGCATTCTTTTCAAGCTGCGTGCGGCTTTGCGCATACATCTTTTTTTGAAAGGCCGTGTAAGTAGCATCATTCTGAAACTGAAACCATCCCTTCTGGTTATTGGCCTCCAGGCGGTCGACGTGGATCTCGTAGCTCAGCAGTTTGGGAGCAGGAAGATAAACATGCAGCAGGGTGTCGTTTCTTTGAATACGCAGACTGCTATCACCCAGATCCACACCATATTTGGCTGTAAAGGGAACTGTGAGGCGAACGGTCTTTTCAAATAAGAGGCGTTTAAGTTCATCCGATAGGGAGCCATCGTTCACGATGTTGCTGCTGACAAAGCTGGTAGTGCCCCTTACTTCAATGCTGGCCAGCTCGGCAATTTCTTTTACCAGTGCATAATTTTCAATCAGCCGGGTCTCGTTCCGGCGTTCCGTAAAAATGCGGCCGATCTGGTAACCGGCAAAAAGCAGGACAGCAATGAGCAGAGTAATAAGGAGGTAACGCATAGGCAATAAATAAAAAAAGGCATGCCATGTTGTAGCTACCAGGAAAGATAGCATAGTACCATGACATGCCCATCCGGGCTCAACAAAAAGCCCGTGGTTTATCTTAAGCCGGATACCTGTTGTCGGCAATCAGCTTGTCAGCAATGCGGCGTTTGGCTTCTTTGCTGTTGAATGCATCTACTTTTGTAAAGCGCTTTATGCCAAGCAGCATCATGCGCTGTTCATCACCTTGTGCAAAAGCGTTGATCGCATCCTTGCCATATTTATTGATCCGGTCGGCGGCATCGTAGAGATAAGTATGCAGGATGTCCAGCTCATAAGTGCAGGCTTCAACACCACGCTGGTCGCAAAGCTTGATAGCACGCAGCAGGGCACTTTCGGCATTGAATGTTTCAATGGCCATATCTGCCAGGTTCATGAGGATTTCCTGCTCTCCTTCTATTTTGGCCATCAGCTTCTGCACAGCAGCACCTGCCGCCATGAGAATGGCTTTTTTAAAGTTCACGATGGTTTTGCGTTCCTTGGCAAACGGGGTGTCGTCATCGCTGCCAAAATCAGGAATGCTCATCAGTTCTTTGGATACAGACATGGCAGCGCCCATCAGGTCCAGCCTGCCTTTCATGGCACGTTTCAGGACCATATCAACTGTCAGCAAGCGGTTGATTTCATTGGTGCCTTCATAGATCCGGTTGATGCGGCTGTCGCGGAAAGCTTTTGAAATAATGTATTCGTCGCTGTAGCCATTGCCGCCATGTATCTGTACACCTTCATCAACTACATAGTCCAGTATCTCGCTGCCGTATACTTTCAGCATGGCACATTCAATGGCGTATTCTTCGGCAGCACCAAGCAGTGCCTCGTTAAAAGGCTTGCCGCCGTTCATCAGTTCTCCTTCCTTGTTGTCGATCCATTTGGCAACCCGGTACAGGGCGCTTTCACAAACCCATATTTTGATCGCCATTTCTGCCAGCTTGTTTTTGATGGCACCAAAATCTGAAATAGGTTTTTTGAACTGTTCACGGGTATTGGCATAGCGGAGGGTATTGGTGGCTGAGCGTTTGGCACCGCCCAGGGCAGCTGCGCAGAGTTTTAACCGGCCTATATTCAGGATGTTGAACGCGATGATGTGGCCCTTTCCGATCTCGCCCAGTACGTTTTCTACAGGCACTTTACAATCCTGGAAATAAAGCTGAACGGTGGAGGAGCCTTTGATGCCCATTTTGTGTTCTTCCGCACCCTGGGTAAAACCTTCAAACCCTCTCTCCACGATAAAGCCGGTGAACTGGGTACCATCGATCTTGGCGAATACGGTGTACACATCTGCAAAACCGCCGTTGGTGATCCAGCACTTTTGTCCGTTGAGCAAATAATATTTTCCATCTTCACTCAGGCGGGCAGTTGTTTTTGCGCTCAGGGCATCACTGCCGCTGTTGGGTTCCGTAAGGCCGTAGGATCCTTTCCATTCACCGCTGCCCAGTTTAGGAATGTATTTTTCTTTCTGCGCTTCGGTGCCAAAATATAAAATGGGCAGGGTACCGATACCCGTATGGGCTGAAACAGCTACAGAGAAAGAAAAACCGGCACCCAGTCCTTCGTTTACCAGGGTAGAAGTAATAAAATCTTTGCCCAGTCCGCCATATTGTTCAGGGAGGGAAACAGAAAGCAGGCCTTGTTCGCCGGCTTTTTCCATCAAACCCGGCATCAGGCCAGGCTCCATTTTATCCATGCGGTCGAGCAGCGGATCTACTTCGGTATCCAGAAATGAAAGACACATGTCTTTCACCATTTGTTGCTCTTCGTTGTAGTCTTCAGAGATAAAGGTATCGTAAGCGGAACTTTCTTTTACCAGCCACTCTCCGCCTTTGAGTGCAGTGGTTTGTTGTGCAGGGGCATTCATATCGTTCTGTTTTTATGTGATGAGAAAAGGAGCGTGATTGGCAGCCGGTCTTTTCCGGACCTGGTCTTCACACCCTTTTACGTTAAATTGTCGTACACTACCTGTAAGACTTCCTTGCAGACGTCGATCTTATCAGCCGGTACTTTTTCCAGGGCTTCGTTCAGGGTTTGATTGGCCAGTTCCATCGATTGTTCCTGCAGGTTCCTGGCCTCCGGTGTCAGCGACACAATTTTTTTCCGCCGGTCGTCTTTGGATGAGCTTCGCTTTACCAGCTTTAGTTTTTCCAGGTTATCAACCAGCCGGGTCATACTGGGTTTGTCACGGAATGTGGCATGACACAACTGTTGCTGGCTGATCCCGTCTTCTTTCCACAGGTGATACAACACACTCCATTGTTCAATGGTGAGGTTCAGGCCGGCCTGGTTGAACTTGCGTTGCAGGCGGCGGGCGATCGCGGTGGAAGCTTTACCGGTAATAAAGCTGTATAACTCACTTTTCTTGAATTGGTTGTTTTGCATATAGTTAGTTAAACAACTAATCAAAAGTAAAGAAGTTTTTTTGTTCTGTCCAAAGGTTTGTGCCAAATTTTTTTGGGTTTAACAACCGGGCCGGGCTCCAGGCCCCAGCCGGGAAATCCCCGGAAAACAATTATCTTAGTCGTTTCATGATTTCTAACCACCCTGTACAGTACTCTATGCGTCCCTTTTATTATGTCCTCCTTTTCCTGAACGGCTTTCTTTTATTTGCGTGTAACAGCAAGGCACAGAAAAAGCTGGCGATCATCGGCTCCTCCACGCCTGCGTGTTTCAGGGTGGTATCGTTCGACAGCTGTTATGTAAACAGGGTGCAGCGTTATTACAGCGATGCCGGAACGCCGATCAATGTAGACAACAAAGCCGAGGCGGGTGATAATATTTACAGGGGCATGCCTACGGGGTACACGCCGCCGGCCGGCAGGGATGCGCCCGAACCTGCCAGGAACATCACGGCTGTGCTGGCCGGCAATCCGGATGTGGTGCTGGTGCACTATCCTTCCAACGGGTATGATGTGTTTAGCATCAGTGAAGCCATGTTCTGTATGCGCACCATTAAAAAGGTGGCCAACGATGCAGGAAAACCTTGCTTTTTCGGTACTACACAACCCCGTACCAGTGGCGCTTACAATACGCCGGAGATAAAAAAGAAAATGATCGATCTGCGAGACAGCATTCTCAACGCCTTTGGTGCTTACGCCATCAATTTCTGGGATAGGCTGGTGAACCCGGCCGATACGGCCCTGCTGCCCCAGTATGATTTTGGTGACAGTACCCACTTAACCAGTGCAGGGCACAGCGTGGTAGCGGAACAGGTGATCGCAAAGAATGTGTTTGCGTTCGGCGTGCTGCCCTTGCGCTTTACAGGCTTCTCTGCCTATGCATCCAGCAACCAGGCGCATATACAATGGACAACGGTGAGCGAGGAAGACATCCGCTCTTACAATGTAGAAAGGAGCGACGATGGCAGCAGCTTTCATACAATTCAGCAGATCCCGGCCCGCCATCAATCCAGCAACAATTATTCTGTTACCGATCCTACACCCGTGAGCACGCAAAGTTATTACCGCATAGCTGCCATCAGCAACGCAGGACAGCCTTCTTACACCCAATTGGTCAGGATTGCAACAAAGGAACTGGCATTCCAGCTGCAGAAGATCCTGGTAAACGGTTTATCGGTAAGTGCAGAACTGCATGCAGCAGAAAAGCAGGAGATCACCATCCAGCTGGTGAACAATACAGGGCAGGTGCTGGCAAAAATAAGCAAGGAGCTGCAGGCTGGGTTTAACCGGATCCAGCTACCGGCTTCCCTGCCGGGCAACGGACTATACTTTTTGCGCATCGTCAACAGCCGGCTTGAATCGCAGGTAAAATCTTTTGTGAAGTAGCCTGAACCATGATTTACAGGATTTTTGGGAGGCGGGGATTAGAGAGTATGAGTGATTCGATCGGCTCTCCGGTAAAGATTGGACCGGTTTACTGATTGAACCAATGACCTCCTTAATCCCCTCATCCCTCTAATCCTGTAAATCAAGGTTCAGACAGTATCTTGCACCGGATGCTCATCCTGTTCTACATCACCCTTATACTGTTGTTTGTATACGGCCCCTTGATAAAGTACTATGAACGGGCATGGAAGGGCATTCCAACCTGGAGCCAGCAGGCGCAAACGCATGCGGTTAAGGTCACGGTGATTGTTCCGGCACGCAACGAGGAAGAGAATATCGGGCATTGCCTCTACTCTCTTTCCACGCAGGAATATCCGGCTGATTTGCTGCAGATCATTGTTGTGAATGATCATTCGGCAGATAATACAGCCCGGATCGTTGTGGAATATCCGGCTAGCAACGTACAGTTGGTAAACCTGAGCGACTACGTTAGCAATCCGATCAATTCGTATAAGAAAAAGGCGATTGAAATAGGTGTGGGACTGGCTGAGGGTGAGCTGATCATAACAACCGATGCAGATTGTACGGCAGGTCCCCGCTGGATCAGCAGCCTGGTAGATTGTTATCTTGCACGGGGTGCTGTTTTTATTGCAGCACCGGTGAAAATTGAAGCAGGAAAGACCCTGCTGTCTGTTTTTCAATCGCTGGATTTTTTAACCCTGCAAGGCATTACAGGAGCTTCGGTGCACAAGCGGTTTCACTCAATGTGCAACGGGGCCAACATGGCATACAGCAGGCAGGTGTTTTATGAAGTGGATGGGTTCAGGGGGATCGACAACATTGCCTCCGGGGATGATATGCTGCTGATGCACAAGATTTTTGCAAAGTATCCCCGCAACGTATTTTTTGTCAAGAACAAGGATGCCATCGTGAGCACGCAGGCTGCGGGGGACTGGAAAGCATTTTTTAACCAGCGCATCCGCTGGGCCAGCAAGGCAGACAAATACAACGACAAGCGGATCACGGCTGTACTGGTGCTTGTCTATTTCCTGAATGTGTTTTGCCTTTGTTTTCTGGTGGCGGGTTTGTGGAACCCGCGCTGGCTCCTTTTCTTTCTGATCCTTGTGCTGGTAAAAACCGGATGGGAAATCTTTTTTGTACGCGCCGTAGCCGCTTTTTTCAACCAGCAATCCCTGCTTATTTATTTTCCTCTTCTGCAGCCGCTGCACATAGCTTATACTGTTGCAGCCGGTTTTTTGGGAAAATTTGGCCGGTACGAATGGAAAAGCAGAAAAGTTAAGTAAGATTGCCGGGTCTTTGTACCTGCAAGCAAGATCCTTTTGTGAAAGCACCGGTTCAATCCATATCATCTCCCTTCTGGCGCAAACTGAAGAAAAATAGGGGCGCCCTGTTTGGCATGACCGTCATCGCCTGCGCTTTTTTGCTGGCTCCCCTCGCCTACCTGGTGGCGCCCGATCATACGCCTTATGCCAACCGGATGATCGTTGAAATAGAAGGCCGCAGGCCGGGCTATGCTCAGCTGTTTTTAAAAAAGAAAAAAGAAACGGCGCCTCCGGTTGCTTCCTTTTTTCAGTTTCTGGTCAATGGGAAGGAAGATGCTTATACTTACATCCCTGTAACCGGCTACCAGGCAGCCAACAGAACAGTTGCGATCAGCAGGTACATCGATAAGGGCGTAACCGATACCGTGCTGGTTCCGGTCAGTTCGCTGGCCTCTCCGCTCAGCAGCAATTTTGTGCGGCTGCATTATTGGCTGGGCACAGACAAATATGGGAGAGACATCCTAAGCCGCCTGATCGTGGGTACGCGCGTCAGTTTGGGTGTGGGCTTGATAGCCATTGTAATCTCCCTCACCATTGGCATTGTGCTGGGTGGTCTGGCGGGGTACTATGGAGGCCGGGTAGACAGTGCCGTGATGTGGCTGGTAAATGTGGTATGGAGTATACCTACCCTGTTGCTGGTATTCGCGATTACGCTGCTGCTGGGAAAAGGGTTCTGGCAGGTGTTTGTAGCGGTTGGCTTAACCATGTGGGTAAGCGTTGCCCGGCTGGTGCGCGGACAGGTGCTGGTAGCAAGACAGCTCGAATGGGCAGAAGTGGCCAGGGCATTGGGTTATACAGATGCGCGCATCCTGTTCCGCCATATCCTGCCCAATATCCTCGGGCCTGTTTTTGTGTTGTCTGCATCCAATTTTGCTTCTGCCATCATCATCGAAGCTGGATTGAGTTTTCTGGGAGTAGGCGTGCAACCGCCGCAACCCAGCTGGGGACTGATGATCAAGGAAAATTATAATTTCATCATTACCCATAACCCGGTGCTGGCGCTGGCACCGGGCTTTGCTGTGATGTTGCTTGTACTGGCGTTTAACCTGCTTGGCAACGGGTTGCGGGATGCACTGGATGTGAGGGAATAATTCATAGGCAATTATAAAATGAAATAAGCATTCTCCTTTACGGCCATTTCCTGCAGCGATGAATCGTTGATCACCTGCTTCAGATCGCGCTCGATCGTAAAGCATATGCTTGTCATAGGTGTATCGGTGGGTTTGTTCTCAAAGGGATCCTGTAAATGCACTGCCATCTTCTCTATAAGAAAATACATGGCCGCAATGGCTACTACCATGGGAACGGTCATCAGCCCAAAAATTTCAAGCAGCGAAAAAGGCAGCAGGACGATAAAGAACAGCAGGGAAAGATGGATATACATGCTGTAGGTTACCGGAAACACTGTTTTCTTGATGCGTTCGCAGGCGCCCATTGAATTGCTGAACCGGGTAAGCGTATTGTCAAGCTCTATTTGCTGGAACTGGTTGATCCAGCCATTCCGGTAAGCCAGCTGCAGGTTCTGCGACTGGATAAGCAGGAGCGCCATGGGCACGTTGTTGTAGTTCTTGATCTGGTGCATGTCGCCCCTGTCGAGATACTTATCCATTGATTCAACACCTTCTTTCCCGCGCAGGCTGTGATTGAGGCTTACGCACCAGGCGATCTGCCGCCTGATCATGGATGATTTGAAAAAATAAACTTCATCGCCGGGTATGGTTTCCTGGATAAAGGAGCTGATCTGCCGGGCCCAGGAACGGCTGTCGTTTACAATCGCGCCCCACATGGTGCGGGCTTCCCACCACCTGTCGTAAGCCTGGTTCGAGCGGAATGCCAGCAGCAACGAAACCACGGTGATCATGATGGTGGGGACCGCAATAGGAATGCTCAGGGAATAAATATGGTATACTTCAAACAACAGGGTTACGGCCACTGCATACAGGGTAACACCGATGAGTTCGAATTTTATTTTTCCAAAAATATACTTGAACGGAATATTCTTCTTCAGCAGCATGCTGTTCTGATTTAAAGTGATGAATGATTAGGCGTGTTGAAAAAGCTTGCCTGATTGCGGAGCCGGTTGTTCTTCTGTAAACAGGGAAGAGAAAAAATGAGCTTCAGCCGGGGCATTTGTGCGAACCTTGGGTTGTACCTGAACGACCGGCACTTTGCATTTGTTCAGCAGGTTCGTCATGTCAACAGATTGCTTGAGGGGCATGTTATACAGATGGTCAGCAAAAACATACACCTCGTCTATGTTCCTGTTTTCTATGATGGCGTTCACTACGGTTGGCGTATTGCCATAATAGAATTCCAGTCCCATCAGGTTTATCCGCGATGCATATTTGTTTTTAAGCATTTCAACGGCCTGGCTGAATTTGCCGGGAACCTGTTCGTACAGATGGCGCTTTCTTGCAAAGAGCAGGTCTGCAATATCGGTCGGGATCTGTACGAGGTGTACCAGGTAGATGCTAAGCTTTTGCTGCGGATTTCTTTTTATGATTTCATGCACCAGCTGAAGCGATTGAACAGAGAAGTCGGTTGGAACAAGTATATTTTTCATGGTCTTTTATTTCCTGCAATTTGCCCTGCGCGTATTAGAAAGCCGTAAGAGGCTGGTTGGAAACAGATAAAAATCTGGTTAGAAAACGGTAAGAAAAACAGACTGGCTTCTTAGGAAGCCGGTAACAGCGAAACAGGGAAGCAGAAAAACGGGTGCTGATGAGAACGATTGCAGATGCCTCAGGCCAGCGGGAGGCGGATAATAACTTCTGTTCCTGCACCTACATGGGAATGGATCTCTACGGCTCCTTTGTGAAGCTTCACCACATTCATTGTCAGGGGCAAGCCAATGCCATAGCCACTGATGTTTCTTACATTGGAAGCGCGGAAGAAAGGATCAAAGATATACTTCAGCTCATCATCGGGGATGCCGATGCCCTTGTCTTTGATGATGATCATAACCTCATTCGATGATTGCGCGAGGGCAAGGGCAACAGGCTGGCTGTTTGAATATTTACAGGCATTCATCAGCACATTGGAGACGGCCAGTTCAAGCAGTTGCTGGTTGCCATTGACCAGGAGCCTTTCGGCATGCTCGGGCAAAAGACCTGCATCGAGCTGAATGGTGCACTGGCTGTAAACAGAGTGTACATGCTGCTTTGCATTGTAGAGCAGCTCCCAAACAAGTACCTTTTGCATAACCAGGCTTTCTGTAAAGCCGGAACGCGCCAGCTGTACCAGGCTTTGAGTAATATGCTGCAGCTTCTCGCCCTGCTGTACAACAATGCCGAGTGCCTGCCGGTACTCTTCCGCGGAACGTTGCCTGGCCAGGGCATAATCAGCTTCGCCGATGATAGCCGTAAGCGGGGTATTGAGCTCATGGGAGGCGTTGCTGACAAAATTGTTCTGTGTATCAAAAGCGGTTTCCAGCCGGCTGAGCAGATCATTAAATGTATCGGTGAGTACAGCGATCTCATCCTTTCCTTTTTTGACGGTCAGTCTTTTGTGCAGGGAAGTGGCCGTAATGCGCTGTACCTGTCTGGCAATCAGCCTCACAGGAGCCATAGTCTGCCGGGAAAAAATCAATCCAACGCTCAGCACCACCAGGATGCATAGGGCGCTACCGATCAGGAGTATATGACGCAGGTTGTACAAAAAATCTTTGAGGAAAGTGTTGTAAGCGGCAACAACAATCAGGTAATCTTTCCCGTCTATGCTGTACAGGATGCCCTGGTAAAAATCATAGTTGCTGCGGTAAGATGCCTTGTGCTGGCTTATTACGGAAGAAATAAAATCGGCCGGTACTTCATGAAAAAGCTGGCTTTTCATCCCGTTCTTCAGGGTATCTGTACGGATGATATATTCTCTTTCATTAGGAAGCCGTTGCATGTGTTGCTCCCTGACTTCTTTGAACGCCACGGTATCTCCATTCTGCTGTAAGTTTGCCCTGGCTGCTATTACTGCACGCAGCTCGAGGCGGATGTAAAAATCCTGCGATGCGTTCTGGTAGGTAAAGAAGTAAACGGCAAAGCTGAGTGCTGCAATGATGGATGTGCACAGAAGTGTAAAGAGGAGGGTAATCTTGGTTTGTATTTTCACCGCTTATTCTTTAAGAACATACCCCATACCGGTAACAGTATGGATCAGTTTTGCATGTGCGTCGTTGTCCAGTTTTTTGCGCAGGTAGTTGATGTAAACATCGACCACTTTTGTGTTCATATTGAAGTCATAGCCCCATACGTTCTCCAGAATGTCCATGCGCGATAATACCCGGCGGCTGTTGCGCAGCAGGTATTCCAGCAGCCGGAATTCGGTAACTGTAAGATCGACCTTGCTGCCGTTGCGCACGACCTGCTTTTCATCCAGGTCCATCACCAGGTCGGCAAGGGTCAGCACATTTTTCCGGGAAACTTCATGGGGTTGGTGGGCTGCCTGCTTTCTGCGCAGCAGGGAACGCAGCCGGGCCAGGAGTTCCGCTACCTTGAATGGTTTGGTAAGGTAATCATCGGCTCCACTGTCCAGTCCAACCACAATATTATCTGTTGTCCCTAATGCAGTCAGCAGCAGGATAGGCACCTGGTTGCCTTCTTTTCTGCAGCGGCGACAGATTTCCAGTCCGTTTACAACGGGCAGCATAATGTCGAGCACCACTGCATCGTATAAAAAGCGCGAGAGATAATCCCAGGCTGTTTGTCCGTCCGGCGCCAGGGTAACTTCGTATTGTTCCTCTTCCAGTGTTTTTTTGATCAGGTTAGCAACAACAGGTTCGTCTTCCGCAACTAAAATGCGCATGCAAACAGGTTTACGATCAACAAAAGAGACGAAGGTAGATAAGTTTTCTGCTGTACTGAAATAGACCTGCCTCGGAAAGCCTTGTGTGGATAGGAGGTATGCGGGTGGATGGCCAAAGCTGTTCATGTTGCTAGCTTCTCATAGCTACTTGCTTGAATAGCGATAGCTGCCTGTCCATTTGTTAGAGGAGTTTGTGTTGGAAACAACGGTGATTTCCACTACACAGATTACGGTTTTGGGTGTATTGGCGATCACAAAATTATTATCTGCTGTCAACGAACTTTTAGACTCTGTGTAAAAAGTGGTAGCAGAACCGTCTAGCCGGGCAACCACATCGATCCGTACGCCGCCTGAAGGCATTTTTGAGGTAATGGTAACTTTCAAGGGAAAAGTGGGACCGGGGGCAGGTGCTTCTACATGGTTGTTGGTAGTAACAGGGGAGGTTTGAACGGTCAGGTTTTCTTCACCCGTTAAATCGTTGGAAGGAGATTTCTGACATCCGGCCGCCGCCAATAGCAGCAGCAAAACGGCGATAAAAGAAAATTGCCTGGTAGTTTTCATATGTTATGATTGAACAGGTGCTGATTAGAGAACGATAAAATTAAAGCATTCGCACTAGATTATATCTACGCAGGATGTTAACAATTGTTGTATACGCACACGCTCCTGGTAAAACTTTCTTCTAGTGATATAAAGGTTTCTGTTCTTTCGATGCCTTGGATCTTTTGCAGTCCGTCGTGCAGCACAGCGCGCAGCTGGTTGATGTCTTTACAGGCGATTTCGGCAAACATGCTGTAGCTGCCGGTGGTATAGTTCAGGCGGATGATTTCAGGAATTTTGCGCAGCTCGGTTGCCACTGTATCATAGAGGGAGCTTTTTTCAAGGTAAATGCCGATAAAAGCGATGACGTCATAGCCCAGCTGTTTAAAATCAACGGTGAGCCGGGAACCTTTTACAACGCCCATTTCTTCGAGCTTTTTGATCCGGACATGGATGGTGGCGCCGGATACAAACAATTTCTTTCCCAGTTCAGCATAAGATATTTCTGCATCGTTGATCATTTCCTCAATGATCTGCAGATCCAGTTTGTCAACATCTAATTTGGCGGGCATTTTAAAAAGAGGTTTTAAATATTTTCTAGTATAAAGATGCTAATTATGGATGATTTCGAAAGTTAGGAATTATCTTCAATAATATGTACACTGATTTGAGAGGATTGCTTAATATTGCATCATCAAGTTCTTACAGCATACAAATGCTGAAACATTGTGGAGTGATGAAATTTTGGCAGACATGCCCTCTTGTCTCGGGGGTGGGGAGCCAGGGATAAACATAGCATAGAGCCGTCGGGGTACTTGTACCACGGCGACCAGGGTCGACCACTGAACTTTGTGCTACGGCTAACCGCCCCGTGGAGGTTCGAATCCTCCCTCTACAGCAGGCAAAGCCTCGTAAGTAGTTACATTATAGCTTTTTACGAGGTTTTTTGTTTTTGCAAGTTTCGCTAATCCTAATATACCACTTTATCCTTTTGCCTACAGATCGGCTTCAGGGGCCTTGCTTACTTATAGTCTTACAAAAAATTATTTCATCTATTTCATTCGTTTCCGTTCTTCAATAAATTTTGAGACTCCCACTTCCCAATTAGTCTTTTCGTGATCTTTAGAGTTATAGCAGGGCAATTTTGGAATTTGAATCCTAAGCTGTTTGAACAACGACAAAGTAACATTTAAAGCCCAACGATTGACGAAACGTCCCCCATCAGCCCAAGCCCACTTATATGCTTCTAAGGCATGATATTTCGCATTACTAGCTTTATTAATAGCAAGCCATAATTTAGCAAGAGGTAAATGTGCGGGTCGCTTAACGTGGCTAAGGTATTCAGCCTCGTCATGTGGATCTAAAAGTAATCCTAATTGAAATTTCGTCAAAGCGAGCCATGTTTCTAATTCTGCATCAGTTTGGCCAATAGAGCGAGCCATTCGAACTGCTTCATTTAGTTTTTCTATTGCAGGCCCCCACTTAGCTTGCTCAATTAATCGAATGCCCTCTAAACAATGTATATCACGAATAATTTTGTGATTTCCTCCCTTTAGTGCTCGCTGCTTTGCAAGAGCGATATGCTCATTTTGAATATCGCCCTTCCAAAACCGGAATCTAGCATAGAGATATTCTGCATATCCCGGTTGGAAGTGTGGTATAGGTCTATATGACATTTCTTTACCTATCATCCCCAAGGTATCCCAAGCTGCTGCCCAGTTGCCAATTCTTGCTAGTAAAGAAAACCTTTGGAATGTAATCATGAAACTTTGCTCCTCATTGAAACCAATTGCTACTAATGAAGAAGATAGATCAAGTATACGTTTAGCTGATGCAAGAGAGTTTTCTTCAATTAGACACTCTGTAGCATTGATAAGCTTGGTTGACAGCTCTAATAAATTCAACTGCTTTATATCGATTGGAATAATTAAACTAAGTATAGAAAGCGCTTCACTCGGTTCTCCAATGAACCTTAATGAGATAGCTGCTAAATTAGCTAAATTAGAATTGTAATGTACAGGTAAATCAGTACATGGTGAATTCCAACCACCAGTGAAAAATAACTTTACAAAGGTTAAAACCTCTTTATAGGCTTCAAATTTTAATAGGAGTGCTCTTGACAAACCATTGTTAAACACCTTGTAAGCTTCTTGATAATGGCCCATTCTAAACAAAGTTTTGACAATATGCAGTCCATAACTCAGCCCATCCAGACTATTGGTATTTTCGAAAGTATTTGTAATCCTTGAAGAGAAATAGTTCACTACTTGCTGGCCATACTGTTCTTTTTCTTTGCCTTGTAATTCACTTACTGCTATACCACGAACTACAGGATGAAGATCATAGCGTTTGGTATTATTGTCGTACTGCATTAGACCTCGTACCTCGAGGTCATGGACGGAACTTGTTAATTTCTTTGGCGCTTCGCGATATTCAGATGAATTACGCCATTCCTCTAATTTTTGTTGATACACCTTCCAACGCTGACAGCTTACTTTATACTCCTCTTCCAACTTTTTAGTTTCTGGATCATTTTCGCCCTTCTTTTGAAGGTCAGGTTTTATAGGTTCTCCGACAGCTGAGGGTGCTTGTGGGATATGAGGATTAAGAGCAGATAAAACGTAATAATCTACAGCTTCTGATAACAAAGCAATGGTACATAGAAGTTGGCGACTTTTGTCCGAAAGCGCGTACAGGCCTGCTTTCAAGATATGGTTTCGCTTCTGAACAAGATCTAGACTTGAAAAATCAAGCTGCCCCCCGCCTTCCTGGTCAGTAGCCCAAATATCGAAGTTTCCTCTATCAGGCAAGTAGTTGTTGACGAGACCAGCAAGCACACCAATGGTAAGTGGATGACAATCGCAGTTGGTCAATAGATAATCCTGTATAGTTTCGGAATTGCCTGTTATTCCGCACGAGCGGAATAATTTTTCCGCATCCACTGGCCGCAGGCCAGTAAGCAGGATGCGTTGTAGCCCAGGTATAGGCTGACTGGCAGCATTAAGGAATACACGAGGAACAAGCCGGGAACTGATTAAAAGCTTTGAAGGCGAGGCCGCTGAAAGACTACGAAGCAGATCGTCATCTTCGTCATTAACACATGAACATGGATTGCGGCTAGCAATTTTGTCTGTAGGTGTGTTCAATTCTTCATCCGCAATTTCCGCTGCGTCGATTCGGTGATAAGCCACTAGCACCCGTTCCAGTCCATCGAGGATGAAGAGCCATGGTTGACTGTTCAGGTAGTAGATAAGTGAGTCCTTCAATTCTAAAGTCTTTTTCTTTTTAAGGTCTTCTAGTGGACGGCCAGTCATGTAAGAGAGTGCGTGGCGGCAGAAGTCGGCCATCACGGCACCTCTATCATAGAAAGAATACCAAAAGATACCGGCCCACTTACGTACAGCAGTACTGTGATATTTTGTCCACTCCCAGGTGAGCATGCTCTTGCCATTACCGCCAATGGCTTCGAAGAGTAGAATAGTATAGGGATTAGCAGGACGCGCCCAATCATTCAGCACCTCCAACTGTGTCTCTCTTCCTACGAATTGATGTGATCCAATATAGGGAGGCTGTGCATAAAGGATAGGTGGTACAGGGATTGGATCCGGTGGTGCTCCCATTGGAGTAAGTAGCGTAGTATTGGTAATTGGTTTAACAACAGCAGTTAAATGATTGCGAAGCTCAGCTATAGAAGGCCCTATTTTAACTTTGAAATCTTCTAGGCTATTGAAGGTGGAGTATACCCTATGCACTCCAGGGTCATCTTTCATCTTTTTAGCCCTTTCACGAAATGCATCAAGTTTTAAAATTTTTGCTGGGTCTCTCTCCACATCTTTAGGAAGTATTAAGTGACCATCGCCCATGATAAATAAAAGTATAGGACGGGCTAATCGAAATGCCTCTTTGAACTCGATCTCCGTAATCGACAGATTATTAGGATTTCTAGTTGGAGAAACAGGGACTTGGCCGTATTTCATACTTATTACTCCAATGTATGCTGAACCATCCCTTACCATTTGTAACGAAGAATCAATTACATCTATCAATTTTGCTGAATCATTCTCCATAGCTATATCAGTCAAACCGTGTGACTTAATAGCTTTGATCAAAGCAGTTCGATGCTCCTCTAAATCAGTGAAAGTGCTTGAAATGGTTACCCCCGCAAATAAACGGGGTTCAAATTGCAGATCATTTCCCATATAGCCAGTTTATGAGGTTAATAATCGTCAAGACTACAGGGTGCGGAAACACGGCAATTATCCTAAGATAACACTCAATAACCTAAATTCACATTATGATCCTAAGTCTTTTTTATCAGGTTCTTCTTACCCTTATACCT
The DNA here is from genome assembly GCA_015069695.1 of Williamsia sp. Lineage (GTDB taxonomy): Bacteria > Bacteroidota > Bacteroidia > Chitinophagales > Chitinophagaceae > JADCRZ01. Next base: position 9,613 of record JADCRZ010000034.1, on the reverse strand, counting down.
TTTCACCTGCTCACCTGGAGTCGAGCTGGCCAAGTGAAGAACAAGAAGCGGCTACGACGATGTCGCCACGAGCAGATCCGGCGCCACCAGACCCAAGTACAACCTGCCCCCTGATCCGAAAGTGATCGGCGTGCTCACCGGCCAGATGCAGGGCGATTTGAAAGTGATAGGGCTGCCGGATGGCTACGGCATCGGCTATTCCAATGATCACAACTACGATAAATCTCAATGGCTGGAACAGACCTACAAAAAGGACATCTGGTCACTGACTGCCCAGGAAGAGAAGCGGATAGAAGATGTGGCCGATGCGTACACGGATAAGATCATGGAGGGCGCTTAATCTCCCGCCATTTGCCAACCTCCCCAATACAATCGCTCCCAATGGATATCACCCAATTTGGGGGATATGCAATATGAGAAATCCTGTCTACATTCGTAGCACTGATCTGCTACTTTAGAAACCATCCCATCCAGCTTATCCGTAAACGGAAGATCCTCTCAAGAAATGCCCCAAGCACTTTTGTGCATTGCCTATTTTACGGCATGTCTGATGCAGGATTGCACTTACCGTATTTCCCCAGGACGTATAAAACCATCACACGATAAACATGAAACAAACTTTACTTCTTTCGCTTTTACTATTATTTTTTTCCGTTGCCTTCACCCAACCCAACCAATGGACTTGGATGAGTGGTGATTACCGACTCTCCCAAAGTGGGATTTACAACTCTATGGGAGCAACAGGTCCCGAGAATAATAAACCAGGAGCAAGGGACTCACCCATTTCCTGGTCGGATACTTCCGGTAATCTTTGGCTGTTTGGAGGCTCTGGGTTCGCCCAAGGTAGTACCGGCGGCTATCTGAACGATTTGTGGAAGTACAATATAACCACGGGGCAATGGACCTGGATGAGCGGTAATCCAGTGCCTGACCAGCCAGGGGTGTATGGTGTCAGGGGTGTAGCAAGTGCCAGTAACAAGCCTGGCGCCAGGTGGCGGGCATTGTCATGGGCAGATAATGCCGGCAATCTGTGGTTGTTTGGCGGACAAGGGTACGCAGCAAGTGGTTCAGGATATTTAAATGACCTATGGAAGTACAATATTGCCACCGGCCTTTGGACCTGGGTGAGTGGTGATGCAATGCCCAATCAATCTGGGGTGTACGGTATCAAGGGTATAGCCGGCGCCGCCAACAAACCGGGAGCAAGACATGTTGCCGTAGGCGGAATGGATGCTGCTGGCAATCTGTGGCTCTTTGGAGGCTCTCTCGACAGGGCCCACGATAGGGCCCAATTAAATGATTTGTGGAAGTACAATCTTTCAGCCGACCAATGGACATGGGTGAGTGGCGATAGCCTCCTAGACCAGCCAAGTGTATACGGCAGCAGGGGTATAGCTGATGCTGTAAACAAACCAGGTGCAAGGTCTGGGGCTGCCGGATGGCTAACTCCCAGCGGCGATTTCTGGCTCTTCAGCGGAAGAGATAACAAGGCTGATTTGTGGAAGTACACGATCTCAACCGGTCTATGGACATGGATGGGTGGTGATACCACTCAATGGGCTTCGGGCGTTTATGGCAGCAAAGGTATCGCGGCGGCAACCAACCAGCCAGGTGGCAGAAGTGAGAAATGCATTTCCCTGATTGATGCTTCAGGAAATCTTTTATTGTTTGGAGGAGAAGGGTTTAACTCATCCAAATCAATCGTTTTTTTTAACGACCTGTGGCAGTATTCTCCTGCATCAGGTTTGTGGACATGGATAAGCTGTGACAGCGTGGGCAGCCAAAGTGGTGATTATGGCGCCAAGGGAATCGCTGCTCCTACCAATAAACCAGGAGGCAGAATCGGACCAGTGGGTTGGCTGGATCCGTCAGGATATTTTTGGGTATTTGGGGGTATAGCCGTGGCCTATGGGGTTGGATCAGCCAACGACTTATGGAGATACACGCTTACGCCTACAACTGTTCTCAGCATAGCCAACGGCTTTACCGCAAAGAGGGAATTGCAAACGGTAATGCTTAACTGGACCGCCAACAAAGACCAAAACATCCGCTCCTTCGTCGTGGAGCGAAGCAGTGGAAATGGTGTGTACGATAGCATAGGCAGTGTGGTGGCCACCGGTATGTTGACTCAAAACGCACGTTATTCCTTCGTAGATAGGGCGCCACTGAGCGGTACCAACTTCTACCGTATCAAGCAGATTAGCCCGGTAGGCTCAGCAACTTATACAGCTGTTGCAAGAGTGCTGATGGAAACGAATGCTATGCAGTTTTCAGTTGTTCAAAACCCTGTGCGGGGCAAGCTGCAGTTAAGTATTCAACTTCCTGAGGCGCAGAAGCTCACCCTTGATGTGAGAGACATGAACGGGCAGTTGCTACTCAGGCAAGAGGAAAACGGTTACCAGGGGACGGCTGTGTATGAAGTTGGGGTAGACCGTCTTGCAAAGGGCACGTATCTTATTCGCCTGACAACAGGAACCAAGACAGAAACAAAGAAATTTATCAAGCAGTAAAGGATTGGGTCCAGGCAGGGTGGTTGTTTATTATCCTGCTTCCAGCATTTTTCTTTGAGGGGTAATTATCCGCAACTGGATGATTGCACCTTTTTGCCTGTATATGGGTACCTTTTGATAAATATCAAGCTTTATCGACACTGATGTGCGTATCATTGCGCCATGGAACAAGTAGATTTCTCATACGGCAGCTTCAATATCAACTTTCGGGATGGTGAAGAGATTTGGTACCTGGCCACAGTACGGCTCTTGCTGCTTCAGCACCACCCAGGATGAGGAGTGCTTTCATTAATCGGAAATATGGAAGGATATCAAAGGGTTATTCCTGTTGTTGTACCCACTCCCAAGTACGCAGCCTGATGTTTTTAGAAATAATGTTGACGGCTACAATACTGTTCTCGTATTCCGCCCTGGATAGCTCATCGTCGGGCAGTGGTGCATCATGAGAAACAGCATCACGGGGAGAAACAGATTCAAAAGAGAATTTTGACACTGCATCTGAAATACCAAGCGCATCCATGATCTTGAGCTGGTTTTCTAGCAGCATGCGCAACATGGCATTATTTTCTGATGCAAGCTTGAAGTTCGCCAGGTTCAATTCGTATTCGGAAAATTGGTGATTGTCCATCGTGTTTTGTAGGTCCTGGCATGTACGCAAAAGTTGAGCCTTTGAATTATAAAAGATAGATTGAACATAGGTGTCTATCAATAGGGTAAAGTGAAATAAAACGTGGATCCTTTTCCCGGTTCGCTCTCCACCCATATCTTGCCCCCATGCCGGTGTACAATGCCGGCCGTAATGTACAACCCCAATCCGAGCCCGGCATAATTCTGCTGCTTTACCTCACCTGCCCGGAAGAACCGTTCAAACACCTGAGCCTGCATCTCTGCAGGTATTCCAATGCCATGGTCTTGTACGCTGATGATCACCTCATGTCCTTCGGTATGACAATCTATCAGCACTTCTCCGCCGTGGGGTGAGTACTTGATGGCATTTGAAATGAGATTAGTGAGCACCTGGCTGATGCGTTCCTGGTCAGCTTTTACTTGCACAGGCGGGCAGTTGCCTATTGCTACGATGTGATTGGAGGTAAGGTGCTGAAGCTCTGTTGCCCGCTCGTGGATTAACTCGTCGAGATTAAATGTTTCCAGGCGCAAGGAAAGCTGTCCTGCCGAAATCTTGGTGGTATCGAGCAAATCTGAGATCAAACGATTGAGGCGATGTACCTGGTTGTTGAGCTTTTTGATCAGCTCTGCATGTTCTTTGTTCCCCTCTTCTTCCAGCAGGTCTTGCAGCAGTTCGGCATAGGCCGATAAACTGGTCACAGGCGTTTTAAGTTCATGGCTGGCGATGTTCATGAATTCATCCTTCTGCTGTTCCAGGTGCTTGCGTTCCGTAATATCGTACATGACTCCTACCATGCGGGCCGACTTGCCCTGCTGCCAGCTTACCGTACGCCCATAGCCGCACATCCAGCGCACCTCTCCGTTATCAGCACGTATGATGCGGAAAGCATCCATCTGATAAACACCGCTCTCCTCTACAGCGTGCTGCAGCTCCCTGCTTACCGCCGGCAGATCGTCAGGGTAAATGAACTGCAGGAAGAAGGCAGCATCCAGTACGCGATCTATCTGGGGCAGTAAGCCCAACAACAAAAAATACTGATCGTTCCAGCGGACTTTATCTTCTGATACGTTCCAGTCCCAGGCACCCATATGGGCGCTTTGCAAGGCTATCCGGTAGCGCTCCTCGGTCATGCGAAGCTGCTCCTCGGTGTGCTTACGGTCCGTAATATCATAAGATACAGCAAGAGCTGCGTATATTTCGCCCGCCGCGTTGCGCAGGGGAACGCCACGGGTCACGAAAGTGCGCGCCCCAGCTTCGTGCTCGTGTGTGAAAGGATATCCTGCCAGCGTACGCCGGTAATTGATTATTTGCTCTTCTGTCAACTGCGGCACTATTTCAAGGGGCGTCTTGCCGATGAAATCGGCCTCAGTAAGCCCGCTATACAATAACGCTTCTCCACCCGCCAGCGTGTAGCGCAAGGAATGATCCAGGATAAAAGCTGCACCGCCAGGCAGGTTTTCGATCATCGTACGGAGCCTTTCTTCGGAATCTCGAAGCGCTGATTCAGCACGGACGCGTTCCATCGCCGCCCATGTCCTTTCTGTTACTTCTTCAAGCAATGCAATTTCACCTTGCGTCCAGCGCCGGGGGATGGCCGATACTGCAACAATCACCCAATGAGGTTTTTTTTCGCCCTTGCGTAAAGTCGCGGCAACGAGCGCACGCAGCCCAAGGGAGCCCATGTTTTCCCTGTCCGTGTCGGATAAGCCTTTTGTCTGTGCAAAATCTTCGATTACAAGTGTCCTGTCGAACGTGATGTGCAGAGCTTCGGGAAAGTCGGAAAGACGAATGCCGCCTTCAGGCAATGGCGGCACCCGGTCGTTTCCTGCCTGGTGCGTAACATCAGCATGGTCAGCTTCCATGCGGTACTCAGCAATGTAGCAGCGATCGAGCCTTAACTGCTCGCAGAGCATTTCTAGCGTCCGGTTTGCCACGACGTCTACGTTTGGTTCTGCCCGCAAAGTGTCGGAGAGCTTCAAGAGAAATTCCTGCCGCTGTTCATGGCTTTTCCGTTCTGTTACATCAGTAAAAAGAATAGCTAATTGCCGGCTACCTTGCCCTCCTACTCGCATGGCGATCGCCGAATACCAACGACCGGTATATTGATTGTAGTTTTCCAGGCGAACCGGTTCACCGGTCTTTACAACTTTGTCGTATGCTTCAAACCAGTAAGATTCTATGTTAGGAGAAACATCCCTGCCGTATTTGCCTTGAATGTTCAATAACCCTGTTTGCCGTTCAAATGCTGGATTGGTTTGGATGTAGAAAAAGTCAACCGGATGGCCTGCTTCATTGTAGATCAATTCCAAAATCTCCAATCCTTCATCAATGGAGTCAAAAAGACTCCGGTATTTTAGCTCCGACTCGTGCAGTGCTTCTTCAGTTCGGGCACGCTCAATTGCCACCCAGGTACGTTCAATAGCATCTTCAAAGAGGGTAACTTCAGCTGATGTCCAAGATCGGGGTGTTGTTGATACTGCTCCTGCAGCCCAGATCATTTCCATGTTACCCCTGCGAATGGATGCGGCCATAAAACCTACTGCGCCCAATCCTGCGAAAGACAACCGGTCCAAATCATTCAGGCGGGAATCCGTGCGAACATCAGTATAGACGATGGTGCGTTCAAAAAGCTCCTTGATCGCAGATGGAAAAGTTGAGCTCCGGTAGGTGCCAAGAAGGGGTGGCATATCCTTACGGTGGATTTCATGCGTGATCACGACCAAATCGTCTACAGGTGTTAGGCGCACAAGATAGACCCTATCTGCCTGCAACCTTTCGGCGATCAATTGAACAGCTCGATTACCAACTGCTTCGACTCCTGTCTCGACACGGAGGCTATCACTGAGGTTCAGCAGAAACGTCTGCCGTTCTTCGCGCTGTTCGAGCATTTTCATGTCGTTTGATCTGGTCCGGCCATCAAAATTTTCGTGCATAGTGTTATAATTCTATGTTAGACTCAGAAAAAAAGATCACAGGATTGGAAAGTGATATGGGGCCTGTGGGTAGGGATGCTTGTATGCTCAAAATACGGAATTCAAGCAGGGAAACCGCTTTTTCAGATCTTATAGGCATCATCTGGCAACGAAAACGAGTCTTTTTTCAACAAAGGCGGCTGAAATTTCGGATGAAGGAGAAAGACTCTGCTTTGATAAACACCGAAATATGGAATATGGTAAACAGAAAGCCCGCTGCTTTCGCATACAGGCCAGAACTATGGGTAGTATCTAGCGGCTTCATGGTAGTAAAAAGACGAATTGTCGGTGGGATACTTTCCAATTACACTTTATTTCGGAAATTCGGTAAATATCTGAATACATAGATAAGTTTAAGATGGCCAATAAAAAACCCAAATGGTAATCCTGTTTATTTTCATCATGCAGACGACAGTAACTTCAAGTAATTCTTGGCAGATAACTAAGGCTGATATAAGCCTTGTACGAGATACAACAATCAGCGCGTTACCAGATTCAAGTATAGGAAAAAGCCGTATAACAAACTCATCTTCAAATAGCAACAACGCTGAAGCGGCCGCCTGGCTTAGTTTACGGACATAGCCCTTTTTTCTGTGCCCGGTTCGGATCCTTTTCTGAATACACATAGCGGGGGCGCTTGCAACGTAATCCGATCTGTTTCATGCGTCGGTACATGGTAAGAGAGCTGATCTTGCATACAAAGCATTCACCCAAATGGCTTGCCAGCAGTTTGGCCGTCCAAACCCTGGTGTTGTATCCAAGATCCAGGGGATTATGCTCGAGTTCTTTGAGAATCTGCTTGGCCGTGATCTTGGGAGCAACGACAGGACGGCCTGTTCTTGGAGCATCATGGAGGACGTTAGTTTGGTGATCCTTCAGATACAGCCGTATCCACTTATAAACGATCCGGACGCTGCTGCAAGCAATCCTGGCCACCGCATGAATGTCCATTCCTTGAGCAAAGAGCTGCACTGCCTGGATACGCTGAAATGCTCGTTTATCAGAAGCTTTCTGCAGCGCTCGTTCGAAGCGTTGCTTGTCAAAGCGATTAAACCTAAATTCTTCAGGCGTTTTTGGTGTACGCATTCCTTAAATTACATCACAATGTATTCGCGAACAAACTTTTGATAATTCACTTAGAATAAAGGAAAACATCAAAAAGAATACTGCAAATACTTCTTCTTTTACCAGCTACCTGGAGAAACACAATACCAAGAAAGATGAAGCATTGAAGGGCTTTCTATCTTATTTAAGTTATTATGTCGGTTCGATGAAAGACAAAAACATACATTATAAAACAGGAAACCAGGGATATTTTTTGACAGAGGTTCGTAAACAACTTACCAAAGGAGAGAAGTTGAATCTTGCAAATATTGAAACAAATATGGGGAAAAATGATTATGATGCGGCAACTCGAGATTTGGAAGCGAAAGATAAGCCGCTGATTGATATGATAATAAGTGATAGTGTTCACGATAAGGAAGAGGTGATAAGCGGAATAAACAAACTATTGGGTAAGATCCGTGCAACTACGAATCGCACGACGGGGGAGCCGGAAGAGGAAAGTATTCATTTCCCCAAACACGCTTTTACGTTTATGGACCGGAGTGGCTTTGCAGCTATGTATAGATCACTTGGCGAAGAATCTCAAACGTGGTTTGCTCAGCACAATGAAGAACTTTTCAGGCAAGCTGGATTTAATCTGAAGGAACTGCTTTTTGAAACGCCTTATTACTACAAGAAGAAGAACAAGGAAGATGAAATCATAGAGACCGGGTATAGTAAAGGCCCGACTCTTAAAGGTTGGCTCGACTCAATCGTCAAAAAAGATGCTTCAGGAAAGGAATACAGGGATGCTATATCACCACCTGTTGAATTCTTAAAAGGAGATGACGAGAATAATCCAGACAGTGACCAGTCTATGGGTTGGTTTAATGAACTGAAAGACAATCTGGAAATAATTGAACTAAGAGATTGGGGAGAAGCGGTTCCCGCCAAAGAGTGGAAGAGCCATAGCTTCCACATGGCTCTTCTATATGAAATTATAACCGGTGACTTACCAATGCAGGATGGTGCTTCATTCGAAGCAGATGATGAGGTGCGTGAATATAAAGAGCTTATGACAAAATATAAAAGCGAAATCAGGAATACGGCAACCAATTGACGAATGTTTACAAGTGGCAACAGCTAAAAGTCGGAAGCCTGTAAAACAAATCAATCAGATGGGGACGATGAAGCGGTAGAATCTTTAAGTTAGCAGTTATATACAATTTCAAACACAGGTAAACAAGAACAAACAATGATAGGTAGGCAGTAGACTGGTAAACGAGCTTCACACTTCAGGCATAGTACCCGGAGCATGCCGGCCGTCTGGTTTGTCTACGGATGCACAGCTTTGCAGATAGGAGTTTGTTGCTTCAATAAGCCACCGAACCATCCTGTTTCTTTGGCAAAGGGCGCGCACTACACCGGACAGCGTCACTGCAGGCGCTACTTCTTTTCCCGTACATAGGTTTCTATGTTGATCCTGTCCACACCGGCACTTTCCACTTTTTCCACGCCCCTTTGTACAAGCGTATCATTTTTAATGGTGATGGCAAAGCTGAAATCATTGCCTTCCCATGCCCTGTCATTGCAGTATTCCAGGTGTTCTGTGTACAGGCTGTCTGCGAGTGAATAGAGGCCGCCACCGGCAACAAAGACAGCGGAATCTTTTCCTTTGGCAAGATCATGTTGCAGAAAAGCAAAATGGGTATCATTGATGATCTTGATAAAAGAGATGTTTTTGGTGTAGTCTGTAACAGCGGTATCTCCCTTTTCAATAAGCGTCCCGGTAACAAGTCGCCAGGTGCCTGCCAGGGGAAGTTTGGAGGATGATATTGTTTCAGTAGAAGGTTGATGGCATGAGGCCAGGGTTAAGGTGATCAATGCACAGGCTATGTTCAGGTTCATATGGTTGGTTTGAAAATTTAACGCGCTGTCAAATTTAAATGGGAATCTCTTTCCAATCCTGGGAAAGATTTAGCCGGGTGCCAAATGCTTGTTTGCTGATGATCAGCTACTTGGCTCTTCGGCACAGCTTTGGAAACTATAGCAACAAACACACAAACAAACACGTTTAAATCCGATACCATGAAAAAGATCTTCACCCTCGTAGTTGTCCTCTTCGCTGCCTTCACCGCTGCTCATGCACAATCTACTGCTACCGCCAGCCAAACCGTTTCTCTTACCCTGCAGAACGCCATTGACATCACCATCTCCTCTGCTACCGGTACTTCCTTCCTCTTCGATGATGTAGCCAAATATGGTAGCGGACTTACTAACACCAATGCCTCTACCCTGCAGGTAAAATCTAACCGCCCCTGGGCAGTAACGGTGAAAGCTGCTGCTGCTACCTTCTCAGGTCCTGCTGCTCCTGCTACCCAAATGCCTTCCACTGTACTGGGTGTAAGATTGAACGGTGGATCAAGCTTTACAGCCCTGTCTACTACAGCAGCTTCCCT
>JADCRZ010000033.1 GCA_015069695.1 Williamsia sp. | reverse complement strand
GTAGAGTTTTCGAGCTTTTTGAGGCCATTTTGCACTGTACTTTGAAAGATGTTTTTTCTGATGCTGACTGGCTCTATTCTACCGCTGCAAAAAATATCTTTCAAAGTGCAGGAGCCGCCGGCAGGCACAGCTGCACTCACTTGCTTTTTGCTTTCACTTTGTACATGTCTACCATTTCTGCCGGTGTCATTCCACCCAGTGAACTGTGTGGCCTGAAATTATTGTATTCCTCTCTCCACGCTTCTATCTTTTTTGATGCATCCTCTACAGATAAGAACCAGTTTATGTTCAGGCATTCATCCCTAAAGCTACCATTAAATGATTCTATAAACGCATTATCTGTTGGTTTGCCCCGTCTAGAGAAGTCTAAAGTTACATTATTGTCATATGCCCATTTTTCTACTTCTTTGCCAATAAACGCTGATCCATTGTCAACCTGTATTCGCTTTGGGATGATGTTGCGAACCACTTTTATTTCATTGAGCACTCTCACCACATCAGGTCCTCTCAATGATTGCCCGACCTGGATAGCAATGCATTCGCAACTAAAATTATCCACTAAAGCCAATGCCCTGAATTTACGGCCATCAAAGAGCTGATCAGCGACGAAATCCATTGAACAGCACTCGTATAAACCATTGATTACAGGACGTTCCAACCGATGTGCTGCCGTTTTACTAAGGCGTGGTCTTTTACTGCGCAGGTTGAGCCCTTCTTCCCTGTAGATACGGCATACACCCTTCATATTGTCCTTCCAACCTTCTCTTCTCAGCAGGATATGGATACGCCGAAGTCCATATCTCACCCTTGATTGAGCAATATCTTTTATGCGTTGTCTGACGGGCCTGTCTTCACGCCGGTGATGCACATAATAATGAGCCGAGCGGTGCAGCCCAATGGTCTTACAGGCTCTTTGCATCGATACCTGGTAGTCTTTGATTAAATCCGCCACTACAGTGCGTTTTTGAGATACCCTCAAAGCTTTTTTTAATACATCCTAAAGCATTTGCTTGTCCAGGCTCAAGTCAGCGACGATCTGTTTTAACTGCAGGTTTTCTTCCTCCAGCTGGCGAAGACGTCTGAGTTCAGTAACACCCAATCCGCCAAATTTCTTTTCCAGCTGTAAAACGCTGCTTCACTGATCCCCATTTTTCTACACACCTCCTTCACTGCTGTACCAGTCTCGGATTGTTTAATAGCAAAGACGATTTGCGCTTCTGTAAATTTTGTTTTTTTCATGAGCAATGATTCAATTTTTAAGGTATGAACAATTGCCCAAAACTTTACTTTAGAACTGTCCGGTTTTTTGGGAGCAGGTCAGCATGTCAGCAGTAAAGTGGGCGAACGGATGCCCTAAACAGAGCCTCTGATAGTGGCAGGTATTTTCCTTTGTAATAGAAAAGTACGATAACGCTGTATTACCAACACCTTCTCTCAGAAAAGATAGGTATTTCAAGCAAGCTCCATTCCATTGAGGAAGAAGAAGAAATTTTGCAGTTGGTGGACGTATTGAAGATGGCCAATCTTGAGATCCTTTATCATAATGTGAACGAAATGAGATTTCCAGTCGAATTTATTCACAAGGTGAACAATGGGGTGAAAAGGGTGTACATAAATAGTGTGGCCCGTTACGCTATGTTTATCGACTTCCCTGAAGCCCAATTCAAACAACCAGTTTTCTGACAAGGCAATAGCTGAGTATCCGCTCTTACTTTTCGTTATATCTGAAAGTATCGCGACAGATACCTCTTTATACTCTTGCATCAATCTTTGCTTCTCGTTCGAAAACGTCCAATGCTGGATGTAATTCCCAATCCTGAACTCGCTGTGGTTGATCATAAAATATTGTGATGGCAGCTTCATTAAACCAAGTTTGACAAGTAGCAAACATCGCTTAATTACCTTTCAGCCTTTTGATCGAACAAAATAGGATGATAATTAATCTCCGGGTAAACATGTGTAAATTTTTAGGCTACAAAAAAAGGTATTCTTCAACAACGGGCTGCACTGAAAGATGGCTACTGCTTTTCAGCACCACCCAGGCTGAGGGGTTCCGGTGGATCGCTGAATACCGGCGGCCATGGATGAAAAGCGACCTCGTGCAGTGAACTGGCAAACAACTTGAGCAACAGACTAGGTGAACAAAAGAGAGTATTACATAGAAAAACGAACAGGAACGCTAAAATCTTAGCTCCCCGCTACTTGAGGAGATTTTCCAGTTTTTGAAGTAGTTCCTTCCTTTGAAAAGGCTTTTCCAGGAAGTCATCCGCCCCGGCAGATAAAGCGATTGGCCCTAAACCAGGCGTAGCCGATACCATTATCACAGGGATACCCTTTGTAGATTCTGCAGACTTCAAACGCTTGCATAAATCTGCCCCATCCATTCCGGCCATCTGTTTATCGAGCAAGTATATGTGTGGCAGCTCATAACAGTTTTCCAGGATTTTATCTCCACTATCAGTTATCATAACTTCATATCCTGCCATTTCCAGGATACACCGTAATACGTCCTGTATTCCAAGATCATCATCGGTAATTAGAATCCTTTTCTTCATACCCTTATCTTTAATCAAGCAGTCACAAATCATATACCTATGCATGCCTACAGACCGGATATACCTAGCCAGAAAACTTTGTGGGACTTTTCTTCTACTAAGAAGGGGACAAAGCTCAACAAAACAGTTCATGTAATATGAAGTCTTGAATCCGGTTTTACAGACCTTTTTTCTTCACTGTGATCAGGACGTTACTAGCCCAAATGAATTTTCTGGTCCCAATACAATGAACTTGTGCATGCCAGGGGTGGTTTTCAGGGGCATGTAGTCTTTCACCAGCCTGGGGCCGATAAAACAGGATTGTTGACACCCATAGGGTAAGTGACGCCATCATAAATAAATGCAAGAAGGTTATAGAAATTGTTGGACTCTGTTGAGTTACCGGAAGCTGTTGTTGACGACTAGGAACCCCCAAAGTCTATCATTATCAGTGTTTTTCAAAGAGCTTTCGAAACCTATCAACGATTACCGGATTGAAGCTGTCAAAAAGCGATCGGAGGATCCGAAATCGTCACGGTTTTCCTTGCTTGGAGTAGCTTATGAATGTGGATTCGATTCAGAGACAAGTTTTTACAGAATCTTCAAGTCTGCAGCAGGTATGTCCCCCAAAGAGATATGCAAAGACACCATAGTACCAGCGAGTGACGCTCATTTTCCCGTTTCCCGCTACTCCTGAACTCTCAAAACACATCAGTCGCTTTCAAAATCTGTTTTTGAGAAGAAATGCTTCTATTGCGCCTGTTTCTTTGTGCCAAATAGATCAATATGAAAATCACGGCTCTTATTTCAGGGGTTCTCCTGATTGCTTATCTGTTTGTTTCCACTTCTTTTCCATTTGCACCCGATCGAAAAAAGGGGATGAATAGAAATACGAACTTACTTCAGACCCACTTGAAGCAGATGGGCGGTTTTTTAGGTCTTTACGCCTGATAACCTGCGGCTGGGCTGTTGAAGCACAGCCGCAGGCTCAGATTGTTTACTATCACAAGCTGAAGCCTTTTGGCTATGTGCAGTATACCTCCAGCAAGAATTTTTATATTGATGAACTGCTGGACAGCACACAGTGTAATTTTGAGCAGTTTGTCCCTGCCATAGATTCTACCACTCCTGAGGAAGCGGCCCACCAAATGGTCAGATACAGCTATTATGCGGCCTTGACAGTGCAAAAAGACTTTGGCACCAGCCAGCTTGCTGTAAAGTCACAATAAATGCCTTAATAGTTCTTCGCCGGCTGTATCAATTTGTTGTTTTTCCATCGTACTCTTTATTTATTATAAGATGCTGCGGTATATAAAATTATTTCAATGCTATGCTATCCTATGTTGTATACAGGCTTGATATGACCGGCTTCATTGTAAATGACACTTTCTAATATCAGCGTATTTACCGGTGAGAAACAAACAGCGGCAGGTTTGTTGATCTTAATACCGAAGCAGCGCTGCTTTCATGTAAGAAGCTGGACATATTGCCTCTTCCATAGGCACCCATCACGACAACGGCATGCTGCTTTCCGTGCAGGCAAGCAGCCAATTCTTCCTGTACGGTTCCGTGAAGAAGCTGGCTCCCTATCTGGGAGTAATGTTTTTTCAACCATTCTTTGATCTGGCCTTCTCTTTTGATGCCCTGTTCATGAGGTTTATTCACCTGCAGAAGAATGGACCTGGTTTCCGACAGTTCAGGAAAAAGATAGGTGAACTGCTTGATGGCGAAGACAGCCGACTGGCTGCCATCATAGGCAAAAACGATCTCGTTTATCTCACTGAAATGGGGAGGGGATACCATTACCGGACACTCGGATGCATGAAAGATTTCCCGGGCTGCCTTTAAGGGCAAGGCTGTGGGGGCATCCTCTTCCAACAAGCTTTGCCTGTCCAGGATCACCAGATCTGCAAAGCGGCTCTCTTCTATGATCTCTGCGGCAGATTCTTTTTTAATGCGTATCAGCTCCGTCCGGATCCCTCTTTTTCTGCAAACTTCTTTGAAGAAATAAATATTTTCATCAAGCTGCTGCTCATCATTTATGCTTTGAGGAAGGTCGTCGGTTTCCATCAACTTGCTGTATTGGGAGAATTCAGACTCTAGTGGCGTAAATTCCCTTACCAACGGGGCTTCCGAAGGAAACATGCCGGTTAAAGTTGATCTGGTAAGATCGGCTATATACGTTGCAAAATGGATCGTATTGTCATCCGTTGACAGTCCGTTAAACGGCACTAATATTTTTTCCATACAATTTTTCCCAAATCTACCTGCCGGCTGAAGATCAAAAGATGACAAGCATTAGCATTTTTCATGATCCGGATTATGATGAAGCGGCAACAGACATCCCATGTGCCTCCCCTAGTGATCTTGCCTCTCACAGGTTCCTCCCAAGTTGATCTGGAAGCAGCTGTTCGGGAATAGCAGTCTTCCCCTCTGATTGCCCATCCTCATGCTTCCTGAACTGACCACAATCATCAAAATCTGTGATCATGCTCATCAATCAAACAGACCGGATACCGTCCCTTTGCATAAGTCAAAGTGAAACTTGCAGGGACAGGAGGCAACAAAAAGGCTGAAGCACAAGTGACCTGCTACCCCTTGTTTGTGACACGCACACGATTGTCAACAAAAATCATTTTTATGTCAGGGATCGTCACACTTACACTTAGCCCTTGTATCGATAAGACTACTACAGCACCTGCGCTCTTGCCAGGTACCAAGTTGCGTTGCAGTACGCCTGATTTTGAACCCGGAGGCACCGGACTCAACGTTGCAAGGGCATTAAAGCAATTGGGCACAGATCCCCTTGCCATCTATCCGGCGGGAGGATACGCTGGTCAGTTTCTGCAGGAATTGCTGGTGAGTGAGAGTATAAGAACCAGCGCAGTGCCTTCCAGATCGCAGACACGTGAAAACCTGATCGTGCAGGATTGTTTTACGCAACAGACTTACCGTTTTGACATGCCGGCTTCCACCCTTCTGCCCGATGAGTGGCAGGCGTGCCTTGACAGGTTAAATATGCAGGCAGATGTAAAATACATTGTGGCCGCAGGAGACTTGCCTGAAGGGGTGCCGGATGACTTTTATGCAAAAGTAGCCAATATAGCAAATCACAAAGGGGCAAGATTGATCCTGGAAGCCACAGGCAACGCACTTCGCCTGGCGCTGGACGAAGGGGTATACCTTCTGAAAACAAGCCTGCATGAGCTTGCCCGCTACACCGGAACAGAGGATCTCCCACAGCAACAAACATACGAGCTGGCCAGAGAGATCATTCTCCAACGAAAAGCATCAGCCATTGTTGCAGAACCCGGAGCAGAAGGTGCCATGCTCGTCCGGGAGAATGAGTTTTTTCATGCGGTAGCGCCCTCTGTCGAGGCAAAGAGCACACTGGGAGCCGGAGCCTGCCTGCTGGCCGGCATCGTGTCAGCACTGTCAAACGGCACAAGTATCAACCAGGCAGTTCAATATGGCATTGCCTGCGGATCTGCTTCAACCCTTTGTACAAGTACAAAACTCTGCAGGATGGAGGATGTGGAAAAACTGGCACCGGACGTGAAACGTGACATGCTCATCAGTGTTACCAGTCTGTAGCTCATTTGTGCGGTAAGGCGGCAGCTAAATTCCCTCCCAGTTGCTTTGACCAATGGTTTACCATTTCCAACGCAACAGCTATATTCGGCTCATGAAGCCTTCTTTGGTCATTGGGCTTCCACCACCGGAAAGTACGCGAGTCGACCAGGTGACCATCACTCCTGGTGATCAGTTCTTCATGCACTGTTTTGGCATGCGCCGTCGATCCTGCTCCCAACGAGATTGCCGTTACAGGTTTATTCCTGATCTGGATCTGCCTGATAGATTTCCTTATGGCCCAGTCGGGGCTATTCCTAGTAGTCGCTGCTTGTTGTCTTTATGCATTATATGCCTTGCGCTTCAGTGCTTGAACATTCACAGCAAACAACATTGCGCCAATCAGAACTGCTACAAACAGCAGATAGCATATGAAGAAACCATAATTACCGGTTAAAGACAACGGATGATAATCAGGATGTAATCTTCCGGGAGTCGGAAATGGCGCCTTCTCTTCAACCGCTGTTTTGCTTTCTGATTTAATATATTCTACGATTCCCTTTATGTCATCAGCAGTAAGGTCCGGATGGTCGGGCATAGTGACCCGGTTATGTTTTTCGAACAATGCTGCAGCATAAACATCACCTGAATGAATGATGCGTTGAGGAGAATGAACAAAGCTTATGATCCAATCCATTGTCCGGCGCTGGTCTATTCCGGCCAAAGCCGGTCCTGTAAGCACTTTGTTGATTGCATGACACGAGGCGCACCGGGCAGTAAAAATGGCTTTCGGTTCGGTTGGAGCCCCTGCAAAACACGCAAGTTGAGCTATGACAAAGACTGCCACTAAAGAACACTTAATTTTCATGTTGTAACTTTTTTATATCCAGCATCAATTGATGTATTTCCTGTTTATCAGTCCCGTTGTAATAACCGCGTATCCTTTTTTCAGGATCGATCAGCACTACCTTGTCGCTATGAATAAAATCGTTCGGTCCACCGTCGCCATCAGTGGCTACAAGCAAAAATTCATTTCTTGCAAGCCGGTAAATATCCTTTTTGCTTCCGGTAAGCAGCTGCCACTTATCGCTTTGAATACCGAACCGCTTCCTATATTGCCTGAGCTGAGAAACGCTGTCTGCCTCCGGATCTACCGTAAGTGAATTTATAAGGACCTTGTTGTCGTTTTTATAAGCATGCTGCACCTCCTGCAGGTTTACAGTCATTTTCGGACAAATGCTTGCGCAATGCGTAAAGAAAAAATTCACCACTACGATTTTGTCTTTCCAGGCCTGCGTTCCGGCGATCGCATTTTCCTGGTTGATCAGGTTGAACGGACGGATATAATGTGCTTTCTCCTGCCTGGTTCCAGGAAGTATCTGTCCATACACCGGCAACCGGTTATATTCATTTTCATACCATGAAAACATGCCATAAGCTAAAAAGGAAAGCAACAGAACAACCGGAACAAACTGCCATTTCATCATCTTCATGCTTATTTGGTTTTTTCGGTGACTATTGGTACAGGACTGTCCGGCGTAAACGGGGGTGCACCAGGACCAGGATTCTGCGTGGCATTGATGACAGCAGGCGTATAGGCAAGCACGATAATAACAGCCATGATAACCAGCCAGGGTTGGAACTTGTCGAACAGGGGAATCCTTTTTTCGTCGTGGTATACTTCACTCACCGGTAGTTCAAGGATGGCTTCTTCCTTCCGTTTGCTGAAAAGCGTGCCGAAGAACACCAGGATGAACATCATCCCCGCTATGAACATAATGATACCGCCGCACAGCGCAAGCGTGGTGGTAGGTACCCACTCCGGATGAAAAAGAGGGTTGTCCCTGTTCAGGTAGGTCATTCCCAGGTTTGTTCTCCTGGGTTCACCGATGAGGCCTCCCCACATCAGTCCGGTTGAAAAGATCAGTACGCCGATCGACCACAGATAGGGAATGATGACATTTAACTTGGGCAGGAACACTCGTTTTCCGGCTGTTTTTGAGTAGAGATACGTGCTCATGCCGATGATGGCCAGGAAAACCGGTCCTGCTACCGTCATGTGAAAATGGCCGGGAATCCATGCAGTATTATGTACAACGTTGTTCAACGAGTAGGATGCATTTACAATTCCCGTCAATCCACCGAATATAAAAAGAATCAGGCCGCTGATAAGGTAAGCGAACAGGTATCTGTCGGGGTCGAGATAGGGAAGTTTTACCATCCAGCCGAACCAGCCTTTTGCGCCGCGCTGCCTTCCGGCATACTCAAGGGAAGCTGCAATGGTGAATGCAGTGATGAAGCTGGGTATGGCTACTCCATAGGTCAGAAATCCCTGGAAGAACTTGATTCCGCGGCTGATGGATGGGTCGCTGAACTGGTGATGCACGCCCACCGGGATGGAATAGATCAGAAATGAAAAGAAAGCGATCCTGCCGGCAAGATCCGAATATAGTTTGCCGCCGGCAAGTTTGGGCAGCATGGTATAGAACATAATGTATGCCGGGAGCAGCCAGAAATACACAAGCGCATGACCGAAAAACCAGAACAGGGTACGTGCCAGTGTAACGTTTACTGCAGTGGTAAAGCCCATCGCCCAGGGCAGCAATAACACCAGTACCTCATAAGCTACAGCCAGCGTACAAACAAACCAGACGATGAAGTTGACAAGCGTACCGATAACAGCCAGCGGGGTCTTGTTTTCTTTGTTGTCTTTTTTCCAGGCAACATAGATGCGTGCCCAGTTGAACAAGGGAATCCATGATCCAACGATCAGCAGCGCCGCGCCGAGATAAAAGAACGGATGGGCTTTTAAAGGAGGATAAAAAGTATACAGAACCGAAGCTTTGCCGGCCAGCATGGCCCATGCAGCCAGTACGGCACCTGCAACCATCAACCAGAAGCTGATCCAGGTCCACCGCCTGTCCGGTTCTTTCTTCAGGTAAAAGGCGATGGTGGCGTGCCCGAATGCAACAGCAAAGAAGGTTGTGAGCACAAGGGCATTGATAACGCCGTGCAGGGTGAGCCCCTGGTAATATTCCAGTTTTAAAAACGAAGTCTGGTGCAGGATCCCGGCCCTGTAAATCGTTTGCATGAGGCCGTGATAAATTCCCAGAATCAGCAAAGCTACTGGTATGCTGAGTTCAAGTATGATAACACGCTTGAGTGAATTACTTATTTTCATGTGGTATTTACTTTTAAGTCTCCGGCAAAGGGTTATCTGGCCCGGAGTATGACTATGCTTTTCAACTAATTGTTAATTGGTTATTGTTCCGGGTAATTGACAATCACGCGGGCCTGCATGTTCTGGTGCCCGATGCCGCAGTATTCATGGCAGGTAATGTTGTATACACCTGGCTTTTCAAATTTTACCGTAGTCTTGTTGATGTTGCCGTACACGGCCATCATATTCGCGTTTTTTTCAGCGATGTCAAAGCCATGCACCACATCTTTAGAAGTAAGGAAAAAATCCACTACGCTTCCCACCGGAACATAAATCTCTGCAGGCTGGAACTGCCACATCTGCGCAACGGCAAAAACCTGGTAGGTAGTGCTGTCTATCTTATTTACTTTCGGTTCGGTGTAAGCTTTGTTGAATGGAAGGCATTCCGGAACGTCACTTTTATATCTTCCTTTTGCATATAGGATGGAGAATATAAACAAAGCCACTGTTGCACCCAGAGAAATCAAAACCCGTCTTTCATATTTATCGAGAACAGCCATACAAAGTTGATTTATGTTCGTGCGAGCATTAAAAAATAGATTCCATACCATATTACCAGGCAGAGCGCTACAAACAGTACAAAGAATGCTACAGCGCCATGCGGGAAAAATTGTTCTTCATCATCTCGTGTTTCCATGTGTAGGTGTTTATTCAAGTAAGGTCTTTAATCGGTACGGGTCATGCCGGACTAGTCGGCTGCAGACTGAATAACCGTAATTCTTCTAACCGGTTGTTTTCAGGATGCGAAGAATGATTTGGGTTCCTTGTTCTCGACCCTGCCGGTTTTATCCCGGATTTCAATCCTGAAAATAATCCCCGTGATTTCATTCAGGTCATCGGGTGCATACGGCCAATCGGCTGTGATCTTCATTGTTTCGCTCGTAACCACAGGAAGGATCCGTTTCAATAAAACATTCAGTCCTTTTTTACGCTCTTCAGGATCAGTCAGCTCTTCGTATTCTCCCCAGGCAATAACACTTTTCCAGTTTGCCAGATCGCTCGTCACCTCTACCTGGAAACAAACAGCAGGATTTTTCCGCATCATATTGATCTTCATTCCCTCCTGTGTACGTGCATAGATAAATCCGTCCTCATATGCATAGCTGATCGGTACTACATACACCATTCCATCTGCCTGGCAACCCAGGTGCCCGATCAGCTGGTGTTTAAGCATGTCTTCTATTTCAATACTGGTAAGCGAGTGGAACATCTGGTTAAATTTTATGCAAACCTATCGGAGCGCTTCTGTTCCGGAAATGATGACTGTCATTGAATTTGATGACGGGGCTCATAGAATAAATGCTTCCGGATCTGGTGGATGAGATGCTGATGACGATCATATTTTTACCTGTTGGCCATCATCCTTGCATGATAATCAGCTACTTAATTTAGCCGCCTGTTGCCGGAAACCAGTTGAGCAACAGCTGAATATTAAATTAATCTAAGTATGCGTTCACCCTTGTGTACCGGTAATTGCAAAGCAGGGTTACAAGACTGCAAGATCAGGCCAGATATGATTACAATCATGCTGGAGCAATGCTCGCATGAAACAGAGACCCATATCAGAACACTGGAACATCTTACCAATGAGAACATCCAGTTAAGAAATCGCCTTACGGCAATCGTCCGGCGCAGCATCAATCCTGAATTTCTTGAAAAAGCCGAATATTTTCATCACCAGTTCATCATGGAAGATGAAGCGGTGAAAATCATGCGCCACGATGTGGCCCTCCAGGAAGAGGCATTACAGGCACATACTGTGTATGCAAATGAAGTTATGAACAGGATCCAAACGATGCAGGTAAGGTTACGCAAGGAAATGAAGAGTATTGAAACAGGATTTAATAAGCTGAAATTTGATTTCTATTATTATCTGGGAGAATTTATGGGGCTGGCCTCCGAACAGCTGTCGGAATGAGCCAAATTGAAAAATGCTTTTTTCTGCACGAGAACTGCCGGGGAACCTTAATTGATCATGCGTTCAAGCTTCTTCTGGTTGAGAATAATTATACTGCCTTCTTTGATGTCAATCAGCCCATCATTCTTAAAGTCGCTCAGGGTTCTGATGGTTGATTCAGTAGCTGTCCCCGCCATGGTGGCAAGCGTTTCGCGGCTGATATCGATAGAAACAGGCTGACCAGCACTGGTTGTATATTTTTTCTGCAAGGTGATCAGCGTTCCGGCTACTTTCTTACGCAGTGAACTGTAAGCAATGCTTAAAAGTTGTTCTTCCTTTTCAGCGACGTTCTTTGCAAGCATGCGGATAAACTTTTGCGCCACTTCACGATTGTTGTTCATCAGCTCTTCGAATTCCTTTCTCGGTATCAGTGCTATGTCCGCATCTTCCATTGCTTCCGCGTTATCCTTGTATAGTGTTCCATCTATCAACGGAATATATCCGAAGAAATCTCCTTCCCTATAAACGCCTACCACCAGGTCTTTTCCATCCTCGTTTGTTTTATACGTTTTTACTTTCCCTTTCAGAATATAAAACAGGCGCACAGGATGATTGCCTTCCAGATAAATGGCTTGCTTCTTTTTGTACCGGTGTGTGCTACGTTCCTGGGTCAGGGAAACCAGATCGTGAACGCCGGCTGTCTGCTGTAACTGATCCAGGCCTTCTATGCCAGGTGAATACTCTTTCTGCAACAGCTCTATCTTCTTCAGCCTCCCTTCCACTGCCTGCAGCAATTCAGTACCGTTAAACGGCTTGGTGATATAATCATCCGCGCCGGATTCCATGCCTTTGCGGAAATCAGCCCGTTCGCTTTTGGCAGTCAGGAAGATGAAAGGGGTATTTTGAAGGGAGGCGTTCTTGCGAAGCATATGCAATACCCCGTAGCCATCCAGCACCGGCATCATAATGTCACAGATGACAAGGTCCGGCTGTTGTTTGATGGCTTGTTCAACTCCTTGCTTTCCATCTGGGGCTGTATATACTTTATAATTGGAAAGCTCAAGTATCTCAGCCGTATTTTCCCGGAGCTGGTCATTGTCTTCGATAAGCAATATCTTCTTCATCGTTTACTATCCTGTTAAACGTCACAATAAATTCGGTTCCTTTTTCCAGTTCGCTGCTGCATTGCACATGGCCGTTCATGAGTTCTGCGTATTTGGCTACTATATGCAGTCCGAGGCCGGTTCCCTGAATGTTCGAAACATTTGTTCCCCGGAAAAAACGCTCAAACAAATGTAATAAGTCCTCTTTTGAAATCCCCATCCCGTGATCTTTTATCGAAATCAGTACCTGCGCTCCAGTTACTGCTGTGCTGACCTCGATCAGAGACTGCGGAGGTGAAAACTTGACAGCATTGGAAAGCAGGTTCAACATAATGTGCTTTACCAGGGAAGGGTCAAGTGTGACCTCGCTTATTCCCTGGTGAATATATGATATTTCCTGACCTGCTTTAAGCATTCCTCTTGTTTCGGTAAAGATGGCTTCCATGAAAACAGGCAGATCAAATTCGCTCCACCTGACCTGGATCTTGCCTTCTTCAATTTTACCGATCGACAGAAAATCGTTCAAGATGTCAGACAGCATGTTAACGGAAGAAATGATCCTGTCTATGTGCTTTTCCCTTTTTGGCTGGTCTTCTGTTTCTACATACTTGGAAAGCAGGAAGACGGATGACAGGATCGTGCTTAACGGTGTCCGGAATTCATGGGAAGCCATTGATACAAACCTGGATTTAAGCTCTCCGAGCTCTTTTTCCCTTTCCAGGGCTTGCAGCATCTCTTTTTCGGTCTTTCTTCTTTCTGTAATATCAACTGCAATGACCATGTAGCCACTTACCGTTCCGGCAACGTCACTGAGCGCGGAAAAAGAAATGGAAACCGGGAACCTGCTGCCGTCTTTTCTTACAAAAGTAAGTTCACTTTCCCTTTGTTGATTTGAGTGTGGCCGGGCGCCTTTAGGCGACAGATGCCATTCATAGATACTGTTTGTCTGTCCGGGAAGACCTTTCTCGCTTTCATATTCGTTATCAAAAAGGATCGCATCGGTCTTGTCAATAACTTCATGGGCTTTATACCCGAGGTTCTCCTCTGCAGCCCTGTTAAAAAGTTTAATGATGCCATCCCGGTCAGCCACAATGATCATTGCACCGGCATGATCCAGTATATTGCTCAGGTAACTGTTGGCCTTGCGAAGCTCCGAATCTTTTGCCTGCGTTTGCTGGAACTGCAGCTCGAGTTTTTCAAGGGTTTCTTTCAATGAGTGTGTTCGTTCTGAAACTTTTATCTCCAGTTCTGCATTCAGGTGCAGAATGGCCTTCTCCTGCTCTTTGCGTAATGTTATGTCGCTGACGAAAGCCATGACATATGTATTTCCCTCTATCTCATAATGTCCCAGGCTGATTTCAACAGGAAATTCCGTGCTGTCTTTTCTGATCGCATATAGATCCATGCCAACACCCATCGGACGGTTTTTAAGATGGGCCTGGTAGTGCTTTCGGTGATCCAGATGCTTCCGGTGGAATCTTGCCGGGATAAGCAGTTCAATCCGCTTGCCTGTCAATTCATCCGTTTTGTATCCGAACTGTTTATATGCGAAATCATTGGCAAGTATGATATCGCCCGTCTGATCAACAATTATAATTCCCATCGAAGCATGGTTAAACAAAGCTTCAAACTGTTGATCAGCTTTCTGGCCATAGTTTAGCGGGTTAATCATGGGTGACACAGATTTATAGATTTACATACGCCCCGATCCCTGTATATAATAACTGCTTTACTTGGAGGCTTTCTAAAAATAAGTAAAAGAGAATGAAGTGAGTAAGTAAAAAAAGGAGAAATCGGAATTCCAAGAAAGGCAAAGCAAAACTTCCCCGTAATGCTATGCATGCCAGACCGGAAGCAGCAGTACCCGCAGTGATACCTGCCAAAGCATGATTTTAGCGGCAGCGGGGTTCTGGTCGTCCCGCGAAAGCCGTGTAGGACATCTTTAACTTTACAATCAAATAGTGTTTATTTCAGCTGCAAAGATTTTTAGTTCATCCGCTTAACCCGCCGGCTTTTCCATAGCTGTAAAATGCCCGCCAATTTTCATCTTTGTCCATCGCTTTTCGTTAAAGAACCGTTCAGCAAATTCTCTGGGTGGCGATGAAATGTCTTTCGGAAAAGGGCAAAGCCTGCCGGCACGATTGATTTGTTGCCGCGGCGGGCATCACTGAAATTATCCTGCGGATAGACAACAAGCCTGGCAACAGGCTGGTACGGGCTCTCGTCTTCCGGCCATTGTACAGAGCCGTCTTCTTAAAATTTATAAAACTGAATAATCCAGCAACAAACAAATCATCCTTCTGCCGGATGATCTGTTTGTTGCTGTAAATAGTGTCAGGAAGACAACACCCCTCCTTTAACTCACCTGGTTATAAATATGAATTGCGGTCCTTATTCTTTCTTGTTCACTGGTTCCTGCTGCTTGCGTACCTGGTCGGCCAGCATGGTATCCGGCATGATATTGCCCAGTGCAGTCTGAAATTTGTTCTTTGCGCCTGATACAATTTTATCATCCCCCTTCATCAGGGCTTCATAACCATCCCTGGCAACTTTGGCAGGATCAGCCAGTTTTGATTTATCTTGTACAGCTTTCGAGTCCAGCATGTCTGCCTTTGCAAAAAAGTCGGTGTCGGTGGCACCCGGTTGTAAAGCGGTCAGCGTTACAGCCGAGTCTTTTACTTCACTGATGAGCGCTTCGGTCAAGGAAAGCACAAAGGCTTTGGTGGCATGGTACACGGCCTGGTAAGGGCCCGGTGTTTCCGAGGCAACAGAAGCCAGTTGCAGGATCTTTCCTTCGTTGCGGGCCAGCATGTCTTTCATGAAATAATAAGTGAGCCGGGTGAGCGATACGATGTTAAGGTGAATGATTTTTATCTGTTGGTCTATATCGCTTTCTGCAAACAAGCCATATACCCCCTGGCCTGCATCGTTCACCAACACATTCACCACGAAGCCGCGGCTTTTTACTTCTTCATACAACTCACTGGCGGCATTTTCTCCGAATAAGTCCTTCACAAGCACTTCCACTTTTACACCATGCTGTGCAGTAAGCTCCTGCTTCACGCGCTCAAGATCATCCTGTGTGCGTGCGACAGCGATAATGTTATAACCATCGGCAGCAAAAAGTTTTGCCAGTTCATAACCTATACCTGTTGATGCACCTGTTATCAGCGCATACTGTTCTACGTTTGTTTCATTTTTCATATTACTTGAGTTTAAATCAAACAGGGCGAAAAAGCATCTTGCAGGAAGCTACTGGTATTTGCTCCAGATTAAACTATTATCCGACAAGAACTGCTCTGACCGCAACGACGAGTAAAGACAGCACGTCGTTTTATTCGTTAGGACTGTTTGTAGCATATATACTGGAACCTGCCGGAAAGAAAAGCCCAATCAAATTACCGGCGGCATGTATAAGCAACAAATACTTTTATAACAATGGGGTTCTTACGATCTGATATCTTAAAAAATTATGCCAGTGACATGATATGTTTGCTTCACTGTTCGCGAATTTTTCTTCAGCTCAGCGAACGCCAGTCTGCCATTTATCTGCCAAAGGCAATCAGCAAGTTCTATTTAGACAGGTACATTTTACGCTTGTGTATATGCAATTGGAATATCTCAGTAATGTCGTTAGCTGTAGAAGCTCTTCTACAGCTATGCATGTTTTTTATAGCCGGTTAGAGAGGAATGGTTTTTTCTTTTCTGTTAGAACTTACCTCCTACACCTTAAATCAAATTTATGAAGCATATATTCTACGCAATTGACAACGCCATGTCTAAAACGACCGCTCTTTTTTTTCCTGATGGCTGTGTTATTGATTACGGCGACATCCTGCAGCAAGGAAGAAAATATCAGTAATGTAGCAGTAGCGATGATGGCAAGAGACAGCAGCTTTGCCATTCCGAAGCATATCTTGTCTGTTTACCAGATAGCTACCTAAGGTTTTAATACATCTTCTTATAACCAATATGCCCAGGCACATCCACTGAGCAAACCATTGGCGCAGTATTTTCTTACGCTCTACCTGAGCAATCCGGCAGAAGGAGCCAATCCCCTGATCTCGTTGGTAAATGCCAATCTTTCAGGTCTTCCTTCCACTACCATTATCAATGCAGAAACTGATCCTTTGCTATCTGATGGCGGACAGTTGGCAAACAAGCTGCAAGAAGCCAAAGTCCTTTTTCGCCAGGTTTATACCGGCGTAACACAAGAATTTTTTGGAATGGTGACCGTTGTCAGGGAAGCAAAAGAGGCGCAAGCATTTGCGGCACAACGCTTCAAGCAGGTTTTGGGCAACTGGAATATGATTATTTATTATATTGTAATCAGCCCTAACAGGCGATTAAAACAATAAAGCCGTGAAATACACGGCTTTATTGTTTGGCAAAAATTCTTCGAAGGAGTAAGAACGCCCAGATCAGCAACAGCACATCTTACGTTGTACTGGTACGGCCCAGGACAACAAGAAGCTGTTAAATGCCAGTCTTACCTGATAACTCCCCTAATAAAAAAAGATAAACTGCTTCTACGTGCTTTCAATTACAGCGTTGAAAAAGATCTATCCATGGCATACAATACTTTCAAGTGTTACGGCAATGTAGTTAACTTGTCGTATTGTTATCCAGCATTTTATCATAAACTGTTAAGAGATGGCTATACGAGATATTGTGAACCGGGAGGCAGTTAACGTTACCAATTGTGAGCATGAACCTATTCACATTCCCGGAAGCATTCAACCCCATGGCTTCCTGATCGGCGTAACAACGAAGGAATTCATTGTTGAGTTTTGCTCCGGTAATCTCTTTGCTCTGTCAGGCCTCCAACCGGTACAATTGCTGCGGTCTCCACTTGCCCTCTTCTGGGGACAGGAATATGCTGAACGGTTTAAGCGGTATATTGATGAGTTTATTACAGGTACTACCCAGCCTTTTGTGGCTGTTGTAAAAGATGTCCTTTACAATACCACAGTCCATTTCAGTGGCCACATCATCATGTTGGAAATGGAAGCCTTTCCGGACGGAAGCCTTTCCACCGCTGACCTGTATAACCAGACGCAAAAGTTCGTATCGCTTTTAAAAAATACCTATGGCGTGCAGCAGCTATGCCAGAATATTACGCAGGAAATCAGGATGATCACAGGTTACGACCGGGTCATGGTATACCGGTTTGATGACCGGTATAACGGCGAAGTCTTTGCAGAAAGCAAGAAAGAAGAACTGCCCGCTTTCTTCGGACACCATTATCCGCATTCGGATATACCGTCACAAGCCAGGGAGTTATACCTGCGCAACCTGCTCAGAATGATTCCGGATGTAGATTATGTACCTGTTCCCATCTTCACTGTCGACGACGGAGAGCCGGAAAAAACACTGGATATGAGCCATTCCATCCTAAGAAGCGTATCACCCATACACATCCGTTATCTCAAAAACATGGACGTGCAAGCTACGCTTACAATTTCTCTCGTGTTGGATGGCCGGCTCTGGGGCCTGATAGCCTGTCATCATTATAGTCCTAAACTGATTCCTCACTACATCCGTTTGTCAGCCCAGTTGCAGGCTCACTTTCTAACCTCTCAGATCAGGGTGCAGGAAACTGCCGAAGAATACCGGCGTGCACAGGCAATTGAAAACGATCTTAGTCGCTTATTGATTCTACTTTCAAGCGAACAGAATTTTTTCTCAGTTTGCCATACAGTCGATCTGCTTTCCAGCTTCATTGGCACAGGAGGAACCGTTATAATGAACAACAACTTTATTTGTTCTAACGGGAATGTACCGAACAGCAAAGAAATAAGAAAGTTGCATAACTGGTTGTTTGGCCACCTGCAGCAGGAATATTGGTATACTTCACAACTCAGTGCCCATTATCCCGATGCGGCATCCTTTACAGATTTAGGAGCAGGCATTTTATTTCACTCATTAGGGCGTGAAGACAGCTGTATAATCTGGTTCAGACCAGAAGTGGTAAAAGACATCGAGTGGGCAGGTAATCCCACGGAGGCTGTCGCAAAAGATACGAGTAGTGGCCGCCTTTCTCCGCGCACCTCATTTGAGTTGTGGAAAGAAGAGGTTAAAGGGCAAAGTTTGTCCTGGCATGCCACTGAACTGCAGGCAGCAACATCTTTTGCTTTCGCCCTGCAAAAACAGATACACATGCACGACCTGCAGGCACTCACCAGAGATCTACAGATAGCCAACGAAGAGCTGGAAGATTTTCACTGGATCGGAGCACACGATCTGAACGAACCTTTGCGTAAGATCAGAATGTATGCATCCATGATACTTAGCAAGCAATTACCTACAGACAGTCCTAGCATATTCAAGAGTGTGGACCGGATACAAAATTCCGCTGCCCGGAT
This sequence comes from Williamsia sp., assembly GCA_015069695.1. Classification (GTDB taxonomy): domain Bacteria; phylum Bacteroidota; class Bacteroidia; order Chitinophagales; family Chitinophagaceae; genus JADCRZ01. Next base: position 50,287 of record JADCRZ010000033.1, on the reverse strand, counting down.
GTATCATCTGATCCAGGATTTATTGGATTACTCCGCCGTCAGAAACAGTGAAAAGGTATTTACGCCTGTTGATTTGAATACAGTTCTGTCCGAAGTGCTGAAACAGACCCAGGAGTTGGCGGAGCAAAAAAAGGCCCTCATCAAGATAGAAAAGCTTCCGATATTGAAACTGATCGGGGCACAAGCAAGGGAGTTGTTCCTTCAAATGATAAAAAATGCTTTCTATTTCTCGAAAGAAGGCGAAAACCCCTTGATACAAGTTACGTATCAAAAGGTTAAAAGAAAACAGGCAAGCAAAACGGGTCATAAAAAACTGTACCACAAGATTAGTATTCAAGACAACGGTCTTGGGTTTGATCCTGTTTACAGAAAAAAAATCTTTAGGGTATTTCAACGGCTCAACAATACATCTTCCCACAACGGAACCGGCATCGGATTAGCGCTTTGTAAAAAAATCATGGACAATCACGATGGCTTTATCAGAACTGATAGCAAGGCGGGCCACGGAGCCACTTTTATGCTGTACTTTCCGGGCTGATAGATGCACATGCAAAAGACACCACTTTAGTCTCGTTTTGAAAAAAAACCAGCTAGTGATGATAATTCTAAAAAGACATCAACCAAAGCCTAGATTTTCGTCATACACGATTTTTATCACTGTGGTGTAAACTTTTACAATACCCTTGGTTATTACAAAATCTTACTTTGCATGATCGTTGCAATGGAGACAAATAAACATACAACAAGTGCTTTTTTCATTGTTCCCGGCTTTTATGCGTTTCTTAAATGGTCGTGAAATGCAATATTAGACCGGGATAAACTTGCATTTTATGACGAGGATCACATTTTCAGACTTTCACGATCACTTTTTTTGAGCCGGAGAAAGGCCAGCTTTGCGTTTATAATGCTACAATCATGCAGACAGACTATCAGACAAAACACCGGGAAACCATCAATGCGGATTTGCTACTATCAAATGGCGGCGTGCTCAAAAGCTATGATAAGAACGAATACATTTTCAAGGAAGGAGGGCACCCTCATTTTTATTACCAGATCGTTGAGGGAAAGGTAAAGATGGTCAATGAAATGGATGACGGAAGGGATTTCATCCAGGGCTTTTTCTCAGCGGGGCAGAGCTTCGGGGAGCCTCCTATTTTTGAAGGCAGTGAATATCCGGCTTCCGCAATGGCGGTGCAACGCAGCGTGATCATACGCCTGCACATCCCTTCTTTCATACAAATGCTGAAAGACAATTTCGAGGTGCACTGGGATATAACCAGGAGGCTGGCCCAGCGCATTAAAATGAAGGCCACTTCTTTAAAGGAAATTTCCTCCCATCCGCCTGAACACCGCATCATGAATGTACTTGATGGCTTCAAAAAAGAAAAGCTCCTTCATACAGCCTGCCTGGGAAAAATAAAGATCGAATACACGCGCAAACAGATTGCCGACATGACGGGGTTAAGGGTGGAAACAGTGATACGGACCATGCGCGGCCTGCAGGATAAAAAGCTCCTGGCCATCCATAAAGGGAAAGTTTATTATTGATGATCAGGATCATAAAATCATCGGCAGCCAGTCCTTCACTTTGCACTGATGAAAAAGTGGTACCGGCTGGCTTTGTTCAATCTTGTGGTGCTGGCCTTCCTGGGATCGGTCCTGCGCTACAAAATAAATTTTCCGCTGGAGATCATCCAGCAGGAAAACCTATTGCACGCTCACTCGCATTTTGCCTTTAACGGATGGGTGGGCTTTTTGCTGCAGGTGCTCATACTCGGTGAATTCAGTGAGGGGTACAAAAAAGCAGCGCTGTTCTGGGACCGTTTTTTCCTGGCCGGCACCCTGCTTAATTATGCGATGGCTGCAAGTTTTCTTTGGACAGGTTATTCGCCCCTGTCAATTGCTTGTTCAACAGGAGCCCTGTGGCTGACTTACGTTTTTTCCCGGAAGATATATGCTTCCCTTCCTCCGAAGCGGCCCCAGCAGGTAAGCATTTATTTTATAAAGGCTGCGCTGTTCTTTCTCCTGCTTTCTTCGCTGGGCCCTTATGCGCTGGCTGCCATCATGGTTTCCAAAAGCAGCCACCAGTACTTGTACCACAACGCCCTGTATTTCTTTCTCCATTTCCAGTACAACGGATGGTTTACTTTTTCGGTACTGGGACTGCTCACTAAAAAACTTGAAAACAGTGCGGCTTTCAACAGGAAGACGGCCAGGATCTTCTTTTTTCTGATGGCAGGCACCTGCATACCTTCCTACCTGTTTACTTCATTATGGCGTCACAGGCCATCATTGGTTACTGGCATCATTGTGGTATCGGCAGTGCTGCAAACAGCTGCGTTGTTTTTTTATGGCAGCTGCTGTACAGGAACTTAAAGCAGGTCTTTACCCCTGCGCCTGCCATCTGCAGGTACCTGTATTCTTTTTCCGTCAGCGCTTTTATCCTGAAAGTATTGCTGCAGTTCTCGGCCGTATATCCGCAGTTAGGGCAGCTGGCTTTCGGGTTCAGGCCGGTCATTATCGGTTACCTGCACCTGATATTTCTTGCTTTTATCAGCCTGTACCTGCTCGCGCTTCTTGCTGAAAAAGAAATCTTTTCCCCGCTCCGCAAGCTTTCTTTTGCCGGGCTGGCCACCTTTGCAGCAGGCGTTGTCTTCAACGAAGTACTGCTGGCTGTACAGGGATTTGCAGCCATCGGTTATGTACCCCTCCCGGAGATCAACAAGATCCTTTTTGCCAACACGGTTGTGCTGTTTGCAGGCGCTATGCTCCTGTTTACCGCCTCTGTGAAAAAACCCCTTTTCTCCTGGCCCCCTCTGCCGGGGCATGCTTCCTGAAAAGATATAATCAACAAAATGAAACAAGAACATCTCACCGGAAATCCGGTAAACATGGAAAATAACATTCCTTTTCCCAAGGCATTGCTGCCCGAAGAAGAACTGACCGGATCAAATCTGCTCTAAGCAAGGCTATTGCGAGCTCACCATTCAACAACAAAAAATTTAGTATGAAAAGCTTTAAAAAACTGTGGATACTTTTTGCCGTGGTAGTACTGGCATCGTTTCTGGTTCTTGGGATATACGGATTCCAGATCTATTACAAAGCTCCGCCCGTGCCACAAAGCGTTGTTACCGCAGCAGGTAAAACGATTTTTACGGAAACCGACATCAAGGACGGGCAAAACGTATGGCAGTCTATCGGCGGACAGGAGATCGGCACGGTGTGGGGCCATGGCTCCTATGTAGCGCCGGACTGGACGGCGGACTGGTTACACAGGGAATCAGTCTATATGGTGGATGAAATGGCCAGGGAGTCGTTCCATTCATCCTATAATAAGCTGCCCCCTGAACAGCAGGCCATGCTTACTACCAGGCTGCAGAACGAGGTAAGGAAAAATACGTTTGACAAAGAAACCGGGACGATCACGGTTTCCCCCTTGCGGGCTGCTGCAATAAAAGCAGTGAGCAAACACTACACAGGCTTGTTCATGAACGACCCCTCGCTTCACTCTTTGCGCAATGCTTATTCAATACCTGCCAATACGATCAAGGACCCGGCGCGGATGCACCTGATGAATGCATTTTTCTTCTGGGCCTCCTGGGCCTGCATAACCGAAAGGCCCGGTTCCAAGATAACCTATACCAACAACTGGCCGCCGGATAAGGTACTGGGCAATATTCCTTCCAGCGATCTTATTTGGTGGACAGGCTTCAGTGTGATCATCCTTTTGCTTGGTATCGGCTTGCTGGTGTTTTATCATGCATCAAACAAAGAAGAAGAGATCGAGGAAGCAACCCTGCCTAAAAGAGATCCATTGCTGGGTATTGCCGCAACGCCTTCCATGAACGCCACCCTGAAATACTTCTGGATCGTCACCATCCTCATCGTGGTGCAGGTAACCATGGGTGTTATCACCGCACATTATGGGGTGGAGGGAAATGGCTTTTACGGATTGTCCCTTGCCAACCTGATCCCTTATTCGGTAACAAGAACATGGCATGTTCAGCTGGACATCTTCTGGATCGCCACCTCCTGGCTGGCTACCGGGCTGTATATAGCGCCTGCGGTGTCGGGGTTCGAGCCCAAGTACCAGAAGCTGGGCGTTAACTTCCTTTTTATTGCATTGCTGATCATTGTAGGCGGATCTATCTTCGGACAGTGGATGGGGATCATGCAAAAGCTGGGGTTCGTGCAAAATTTCTGGTTCGGGCACCAGGGATATGAGTACGTTGACCTGGGACGCTTCTGGCAGCTGTTTCTTTTTGCGGGTTTGTGGATCTGGCTTGCCCTCATGTACCGGGCGCTGGCCCCTGCTATCCGCGGAAAGGGTGCAGACAGGAATTTGCTGATCATGTTCCTGATTGCCTCTACTGCGATCGCCTTGTTTTACGGGGCCGGTCTGATGAGGGGAAGGCATACCAACCTGGCTATTGCAGAGTACTGGCGGTGGTGGGTGGTTCACCTGTGGGTAGAAGGATTTTTTGAAGTGTTCGCTACGGTCGTCTCTGCTTTTCTTTTTGTACGGATGGGATTGCTGGAAATGCGCTCGGCTTCTCTGGGTGTGATATTTGCCACCATCATCTTTCTTGCCGGAGGCATTATAGGAACCTTTCATCACCTGTATTTCGCGGGCACGCCTACCGCTATCCTGGCCCTGGGTGCCACTTTCAGCGCATTGGAAGTCGTACCCCTGGCATTGCTCGGCTTTGAAGCATATCACAACTACCGCATCAGCAGAGCTACCACCTGGGTAAAGGCTTACAAGTGGCCCATCTATTGTTTTATATCGGTCGCGTTCTGGAACTTTTTAGGAGCAGGTATCTTCGGGTTCGTGATCAATCCGCCGATTGCGCTGTACTATATGCAAGGGTTGAATACCACACCTGTACACGGGCACACAGCTTTATTTGGCGTATACGGTATGCTGGGCATCGGCCTGATGCTCTTTGTGCTGAAAGGCTTGTTCAGCAGGCATGTGTGGAAAGACAGTATCATCAGGATCGCTTTCTGGAGCATAAACATCGGCCTGCTGCTGATGGTCACCATCAGCGTTCTGCCGGTCGGATTCATGCAGACCGTAGCCAGCGTGGAAAAAGGCATGTGGTATGCCAGATCCGCAGAATTCATGCAACAACCGTTGCTGCAGACCTTCCGGTGGTTAAGGGTTATCGGCGACACCATCTTTGCCATAGGCGCCATCGCCCTGGCCATTTTTGTCGTTGGATTGAAAACCGGCTGGTCTGTTAACAGGTCGGTAGCGGATGTTTCGGAAGACCGTTACCCCACTGTAAAAAGGACAGAGAAGGCCTCCCTGTAAGTGGCAATTCTTATACAACACCTCCCATGAGCGGATCGGTCTTGGTGATCAGGCCTGTTTCTACATGCCCGGCAAAACGCTCCTCAAATAAAGTGTTTCCTTTGACTTTTACACGCACGTCGTACCAGTTATAACTGCCTGACAAGTTCAATGTAAAGGAAGCCTGGCTTTGGGGAGCTATCGTCCTGGCAAAATCACCTGTTTTGTACACATTGCTTTTGATTTCTATTGTATGCGCAGTCACATCCTTGTTGGCAACAGATATGATTATATTTCCCGTCAGCTTTCCTTTACTCATTTTGTCTTGCTCATAACTGCATGCGATGCTTAAAACCGGTGACAGGTTGTTTCCTATAAACTCCCTGTAAAATCCGTTGGGCCCGTATATCCTCAGGTGATATTGCCCATCCTCAAAATCAGCTATGTTCCACTCATCCTGCAGCGCATCTCCTGCTGCAACGCTGTAGTTCCAGGTACGCAACTTCTCTCCCCGGTAAGCATTGATACTGTACACACAAAACGGTGATCCTGCAGAGCCGGAACCGAAAATGTGATCGCCCGCCTTGAAATTCAACGCATAAATGTTTTTGCTCTTATTGTATTCTCCATCTGTATACAGCTCATAAGGCAAGGCACATGCCTGGCGAACGCCGGTTTCCTGCTTTGGGAAATAGGGTGACTGCGAGTGATCTGTATTGATCTGGTCTATTTCGGCGGCTGATAGTTTTTTATAGTTATCAGGCACCTGCCTGAACTGTGCCTGGTAAATGCTTTCGAGAAAAGGATCTTTATTCAGAAAATCAGGCTGATCCATTTTCTCGCCATTGTAGGGCCTGAAGGCTGATGTCAGGTCACCGCAAATGGTTCGCCTCCACTGGGTGATGTTTTCTTCCCTTATTTTCTTATTGAATTTCTTTTCCAGAAATATTTCCAGGAATTGCAGTGATGAGGTATGATCAAACACTTCGGAGCACACAAACCCGCCACGCGTCCAGGGTGAAGCAATGATCATCGGCACCCTGTAACCAAGGCCTACAGCGCTTTCCCTGAGCCTGTTGGCCGTTGCGGAGGGATTGGTTTGCTGATCTTTTGTAACGAAATCCATTCTCGGGTCAATACCTTTTGACACTTTGCCCGTATGCTCCTCGTAGGGATTAGGAACGACAAAGGGCGGCATATGATCGTAGTAACCGTCGTTTTCATCGTAGGTCAGAACAAAAACCGTTTTCTTCCAGACTTCCGGATTCTGCAATAGAATTTCCATGATCTCACTCACGTACCATGGGCCAAACCAGGGCAGAGAGGGATGATCGGAAAAATTTGCTGACGGCATCAGCCAGGATACTGTTGGCAAGGAACCATTTTGCACGTCTTCCCTGAACTGTTGCAGGATGTCTCCCTTCGGAACCCTCAACTGCCGCTCGGTTCCCTTGTCATTGAACTGCAAAGTAGTGAGGTCATGATAAAACGGATCATCGATGTTTGTGCTGAATGCTTTTTGGTTCAGCTCTTTCTGCAGCGCTATAAGCCTGTCATAATTTTCTTTGGAATATTTTTCCTGATCGGCGAGTATCCCTGCCAGCACTTTTTGCGCAGCTGCCAGTTTCAATTTTGTGTCATCCGATGCAGGTAATTTCTCCAGTGCCGCTATCTCATTCCGGATGTTTTCTTCCTTTACCTGCAGGTTAGCGATGGCTCCCGGGTGCAGGCGAACATTATACTGCCTGAAATACTCCAGTACATTGGTACCGAAATTACTTAACCAGGCACTCTCCTCTCCTTTCAGTCCGTACCCCATTGTCAGTTCATTCTGGTACACTTTCCAGCTGACGCCGTTTTCTTCCAACCGCTCGGGAAAGGTCTTCCAGCCCAGTTCAGGCGTGGCGTAATTGGTTACATTCCACAGGTGCGCTTTTGCTTCCGGGGTATTGGATTCGCGCACGGTGCCACTCATCCAATAATGCCGGTTTGGATGCGTGCCTGTTATGCTGGAGCAGAAATTGTGGTCGCATACGGTAAAAGCATCTGCCAGGGAATAATAAAAAGGGAAGTCGGACCGGTTGCAGTAGCCCAAGGTCAGGGGCATCTCCCTATACAGTTTGTTGGATGCTTTTTTTACATGCAGCCACCTGTCATATTTGCCTTTATTCCTCGCATCGGTCTGGTCAGACCAGCCATGAGGCAGGGAACCCATCCAGGGCGCTTTGGTATTGTTTATATTCAGGTGAAACGGGGCGTATGTGTCACCATTCAGATCTGACTGTAGCCATACTTTGTTTCCATTGTTCAAACGGATCGCACGCGGATCATTGTAGCCACGCACCCCCTGTAATGAACCAAACACATGATCGAAGGAGCGGTTTTCCTGCATCAGGAAGACAATGTGCTCCGCATCGTAAAAAGTGCTTCCGGGTGCAGGATTGACGGCCAATGCCTTTTGAATAACCGGCGGCAACATGTTCATCAAAGCAGTACCACTTGATAACAACGCTGCCTGTTTAAGAAAATCCCTACGCGTGTACATGCTTACAAAAGATTTGATTCGTGCATCGAAAATAGATATTCTCCCATCACGATAGTGCCGTTTTTATGGGTTAATGATTATTTCACATCCCGTTCATAATACAGGAAGTGATAAAATAAAGGTATTTAGACCATAAGGGCCGGCTGCCTGCTGCGCATCTATCTTATAGGCAGTTTCAATAAACAGGTAGGGTGATGCACTCATATGCCACGTTACAGCTAAGTCGCATCCAGCGTAAGTATGTCCCGGTCGAATAAGTACAAGCCGCTTTTGTCGTCGCCGATCATCTCCAGCTTGTCGTTGCATTCCCGGGCCAGCCTTTCTTCTTCCATCTGTTCATTTACATACCACTGCAGAAAGTTAAGGGTTGCATAATCCTTTTCTTTCAGGGCCATATCCACCAGGTCGTTGATGCTTTCACTCACCTTGAGTTCGTGCTTTAACAGTTCTTCGAATGCCTTTTTCAAGGAAACAAATGTAAGTATGGGCTGTTCAAGGGGAGGGATCACACCAAAACCTCCCCGTTCATTGATGTAGTGGAGTAGTTTAAGCATATGCATGCGCTCTTCATCGCTGTGTTTGAAGAAGAACTGGGTAACCCCTTTGAGCCCCGGTTGTATTTCGGACCAGCTGCCCATAGCCAAATAAGCTTGTGAGGACTGCGCTTCCATCAGCACTTGCCTGTTTAAAGCGTGTTGCATTGATTTTGTTAACATACCTCTTTGAGTTTTTGAAATTAATTTATCATTATTGCAGGAATGCTCTTTTCTCTTTCACGCGCCGTCCCTCACCAGATAAGAAAGCCCATAATGGGTGATGAAGTGGCAATCAGCCCTCGAAAAGAGCCAGCATGTCCAGCGCCTTTACTTCGCAGTCAGCTTTTCGAAGGAGCGTTTGCAGCTGTAAATACTCGTTCAGGGAAACAGCCAGGTGCACCCCTGCTTTGGACGTGGAAATAAAAGCAGACTTTTCATAGGGATCGCGGATCTCATTTGCACGGCAGTCCCGCTGTTCAATGTATCCGAGCCATTGCATAAACTCCTGCTGTGACAAGGATAAAATAAGGCCTGAGAAATAAATCTGGTATTGCCGGCAATTACCGCAGCGAACGATATAGCATTCACGACACCGGGCAAGTTCCTGAAAATGGCACATGGATTTTTTTGTAAACATCAAGTATAATCCGGAGGAATCCCTTTGCAAAAAGGGAAAACTGTTTACGCAAACAGGAAAAAGGTGCTGATGCCCATTGAAAACAAATTGCGGAGATCATTAAACATGCCCTGAAGTATCGGTTGATTGTCCGCTCTTCGCCAAGCTGTGACAGCTTACGCTTCTAAAACAAAACAGAGTATGCCGCTGTCGGCATACTCTGTTTTGTTTTAGAGAAAAATGACATGCGTTAAGCACTGCAGCTGGTGCATCCTTCCTGCATGCTGCAGCTGGCACCCGGAGAGGTTTCTTCAGTTTGCATCTGAGTCGCCTCAGGTTGCCCTCCTGCGTGCAGCTGTTTTTCCACTGTAAACTGCACAGCCTGTGCTGCAGCTTGCGTACGTAGGTAATACATGCCTGTCTTCAGTCCCTTTTTCCAGGCATAGAAATGCATAGAGGTGAGCTTGGCCGTGGTCGGACTGTCGACAAAGAGGTTTAGTGATTGCGACTGACAGATAAAAGCTCCCCTGTCTGCTGCCATGTCGATCATGGTGCGCTGTTTGATCTCCCACACCGTTTTGTACAGTTCCTTGATGTCGGCCGGTATTTCCGGTATGTTCTGCACAGAGCCGTTGGCTGCAATGATCTTGTTTTTCATGGTGCTGTTCCACAAGCCCAGCTGCACCAGGTCTTTGAGCAGGTGTTTGTTCACGATGATGAACTCCCCGCTTAACACCCTTCTTGTGTAGATGTTGCTGGTATACGGCTCGAAACACTCGTTGTTGCCCAGGAGCTGCGAGGTGGAAGCAGTGGGCATCGGTGCCAGCAGCAGCGAGTTGCGCACACCGTACTGCATCACTTCTTCTTTCAGCGTCTGCCAGTCCCAGCGGTCGCTTGGCCGCACCCCCCACAGGTCAAACTGGAAGAGGCCTTTTGATACGGGTGATCCGGCAAACGTTTCGTAGGCGCCCTGTTCTTTTGCCAGGTCTTTGCTGGCCGTCATGGCAGCAAAATAAATGGTTTCAAAGATATTTTTGTTGAGCATGCCGGCCAGCTCGCTTTCATACGGCAGGCGCAGCAGGATAAACACATCAGCCAAACCCTGCACACCCAGTCCGATGGGCCGGTGCCTGAGATTCGAGCGTTTAGCTTCCTCTATCAGATAATAGTTTTCATCAATGATCCGGTTGAGGTTGAGCGTTACCTGGTAAGCTACTTCAAAAAGCTTTTGGTGGTCGAACGTGTTGTTGATCACAAAACGGGGCAAAGCAATGGATGCCAGGTTGCACACGGCCACTTCTTCGGGCGAGGTATACTCCATGATTTCCGTGCACAGGTTGCTGCTCTTGATCGTGCCCAGGTTCTGCTGGTTGCTTTTGCTGTTGGCAGCGTCCTTGTACAGCAGATAAGGCGTACCGGTTTCTATCTGCGCTTCCAGGATGGCGAACCATAACTCCTGTGCCTTGATCGTTTTTCTTGCCCGACCTTCCTGCTCGTACTGCTCATACAGGGTTTCAAATGCGGTGCCGTAACAATCCTGCAAGCCGGGTGCTTCATTGGGACAAAATAGGCTCCAGTCACCGTTCTCCTGCACCCGTTTCATAAATAGATCCGGGATCCAGAGTGCATAGAATAAATCTCGGGCCCGCAGCTCTTCCTTGCCATGGTTTTTGCGCAGGTCCAGAAATGCTTCTACGTCTGCATGCCAGGGCTCCAGGTAGATGGCAAAAGCGCCTTTCCGCTTGCCGCCGCCCTGGTCTACATAGCGGGCCGTATCGTTGAACACCCGCAGCATGGGAATGATGCCGTTGCTGGTGCCATTGGTACCACCTATATAGCTGCCGGTGGCCCGCACCGAATGAATGGCCAGCCCGATGCCGCCGGCACTCTGCGAGATCTTCGCCGTTTGCTTGAGGGTGTCGTAAATGCCATCAATGCTGTCGTCTTTCATGGTAAGCAAAAAGCAGGAAGACATCTGTGGTTTGGGTGTACCGGCATTGAACAGGGTAGGCGTGGCGTGGGTGAACCAACGCTCGCTCATCAGGTTATACGTTTGGATGACGCGCTCGATGTCGTGCTTATTGATACCGACAGCCACGCGCATGTACATATGTTGCGGCCGTTCGGCCACCCTGCCATCGATGCGCAACAGGTACGATTTCTCCAGGGTTTTAAAACCAAAGTATTCAAAGCTGTAATCGCGGTCGTAGATGATGGTGCTGTCCAGCAGGTCTGCGTGTTCATGGATGATCTCCATTACATCATCAGCGATCATGGGCATCCGTTTGCCGGTAGCCGGGTTCACGTATTCATGCAGCTTGCGCATGGTAGATGAAAAACGTTTGGTGGTGTTCTTATGCAGGTTGCTTACGGCAATGCGGGATGCCAGGAGGGCATAATCGGGATGACGCGTGGTAAGCGAGGCAGCCGTTTCAGCCGCCAGGTTGTCCAGCTCCGTCGTAGGCACGCCTTCATAGATACCTTCGATGGTCTTTTTGGCAACTTCATGTATATCGACCAGGGAGCTCAAGCTATAAGAGAGTTTTTCAATGCGTGCGGTTACTTTGTCGAAGCGCACGGCTTCCTTATTTCCATTTCTTTTGATAACGTACATAATAGTAGGTTTTAGAGGGTGGTTAAAAATCTTCGTCCAGTGAAAAGTTCTGGCTTTCTTTGGTGGCCAGCACGCCCGCTTTCTGGTAATCACCGACGCGCTTTTCAAAGAAGTTGGTCTTACCCTGCAGCGAGATCATCTCCATAAAGTCGAAGGGATTAGTAGCATGAAACATCTTGGGATAACTTAGGGCTACCAGCCAGCGGTCGGCCACGAACTCGATGTATTGCTGCATCAGGTCAGCATTCATGCCGATCAGCTTTACGGGCAGGGCCTCTGTGATAAATTCCTTTTCGATCCTTACTGCATGACCGATGATGTCGTACACCTGTGCTTGCGGGAGCTTCTGGCGCAGCATGCCGTAGAGCAGGCAGGCAAATTCGCAGTGCAGTCCTTCATCACGGCTGATCAGTTCATTGCTGAACGTGAGACCAGGCATCAGTCCCCTTTTCTTGAGCCAGAATATGGAGCAGAAGCTGCCGCTGAAGAAAATGCCTTCCACGGCTGCAAAGGCTACCAGCCGTTCTGCAAAGGAGCCGTTGGAGATCCATCGCAGTGCCCATTCTGCTTTTTTCTTTACTGCCAGCACGGTGTCGATGGCGTGAAAGAGGCGGTGTTTTTCTTCCGGGTTTTGGATGTAAGTATCAATGAGCAAGGCATAGGTTTCAGAATGAATGTTTTCCATCATGATCTGAAAACCATAAAAGCACCTGGCTTCCGGCAGCTGCACCTCACTCATGAAGTTGACCGCGAGATTCTCGTTTACGATGCCATCGCTAGCGGCAAAGAAGGCCAGCACATGCGAGATAAAATGACGCTCGCCATCGTTGAGCGAGGTCCAGTCTTTCAGGTCGCTGCTGAGGTCGATCTCCTCCGCTGTCCAGAAGGAAGCTTCATGTTTTTTATACTGCTCCCATACTTGTGGATAGTTGATGGGAAGGATGACAAAGCGGTCTTTGTTTTCTTTGAGAAGGGGTTCGTTTTCGTAATGCATACTGATAGATTTGAATGTGAACACTGCGGTACGACAAAAGACGGGAACACGGGAACCTGGCCGGGGCGCGGGTGCAATATCTTTGCCGGTACCTTGATCGGGAAGGTTCCAAACAAGTTGTTGTATACGGCAGGTCTCCTGGCTTGTAACCATTGCGCGCCTGTCCTTCTCATCCCGCTCTGGAAGCAGGGACAATGGACTTGAAATGAGTGGCGCAATGTTGCTGTTACTTACAGTTGCCCGTCAGCCCGTGAATTGCACACGGTTCCCTTTTAAGCAGATTGGAAAAATGTTCAATCTGCACCGCAACAAGCTATTTGCAAGAACTGGAACGAAAGTAGAAGTGATTTTTTTAAGGTGCCGGATAAGTTTTGCACAAGATGTGGATTAATCAACATCATACAAAAGAAATTAGTTGTAAAACACCGCCGGGATTCTCTCTGATTTGTTGGTATTAAAAGGGGACATATAGCTTACGATTGTGTGGTGCTGGTTACAAGCCAAGCTTGATGCCCCCGTTAAGCACAAAACCATCCAGGGGAGCGTAGATATCTCTGAAAACAGGGTTAGTGATATTGCCGGTGTAAATGGAATCAAACTTAGTCTGGCGCGTATCAGTGATGTTTTCCAGGTTGATGAACAGGGAAAACAGCTTCCAGTATTTCTCACCCATGAATCCGAATGTCCAGTATGATTTTCCCATGTTGCCGTCGCTCAGTTTTTGCGGACTGAAGTAATAAGCCTCCACTCCGATCTTCAGTCTGCCTTCCTGCTCATACATCAGCACATTGTTCAGCCGGTGCCTGGCCGTTAACGGGAACCAGCTTTTTACCTGGTTGAAATGGGTGTTTACGTCTGCATAGGTATAGCCCAGAAACAGCTTAACGTCCCTGTATGTCAATCGCAGGTTTGTTTCCAGTCCCCTGGTATCCAGGTGTCCAGAGGCATTTTCAAACTGCAGGTCATTGCCTGCCTGACGGATCAAAACAAGCGGCCGGTTCAGGCGAGTGTAGAAAAACAGCTGGTTCAGGGCAAGGCCAACAGCGCCCAGGCGTGCCCGGTAGTTCACATCAAAGCTGGCGCCTGCTGACCGCTCGTTGAAGGCTGTATTTTGATCGATGGGAAGAATGTGCCGGAATTGAATTTTCTCTGCCTCTTCGTTAAAGACGGTGGGTGTTTTGTATCCCAGTCCACCGCCCAAGCGGGCCGTGATACCGGATGGCAGTTTCAGCAGAGCCGACACCCTGGGCAGCAAAGCCCATCCGAATGGCCACACATAATCGCCCCGCAGGCCTGTTTCCAAGCTGAAAAATGTCGCAGGTGTCAAGGTGTTCTGGATGAACCCGCCAAGGGTACTATAATGGTAATTCCGCAGGGTGCTGCTGCTGTTCTGCCTGTCTTCTTTGAAATCATCTGTCAGGAAATTTGCCCCGATCACCCAGTCAGACTTCTCCCTGCTTCTGCTGTAGGTTGCTTCCGAGTAAGTGGATTGCTGTGTGCCTTTGAACAGATAGCCGGGTATTTCAATGAGGCGATTGAAGCGGCTGTAGCTGTTCTTGACGGTGAACCGGGCCTGGTCGTTCCACTGCCGGGTCAGCTGTGCCTGTGTTGTAAAGCGGTCTGTGTTGTTCTTTTCAAAATAGCCGGGAATTTCTTTTTTGATATAATCCATGCTGCCGCCGACGCGATTTTCGGAGATATAGCTGAACCCTATATCGGCTGTTGTTTTATTTGCGTAGAGAAAAAAACGGGGGTTGAAGGTATAACGGCTGAATTGAGGAATAGCAGTCAGCCCCAGATGGGCCGGGTCGTAGGGCCGGCCGGTATTGCGGGAGCCAAAAACCGTGATACCTGTTTTTTTAAATTTCTGGCTGTAAAATCCGCTCAGGTCAAGTCCACCCGCAGAGGTCCCATTCCCCAAAAAACGAAGCTCCCTTTTTGATACCGGTATTTTCGAAATCAGATTGACCAGCCCTGCTATCGATCCTCCTCCATATAAGGTGGAAGAAGAACCTTTGATCACTTCAATTTGTTTGAGGTCGAGCGGAGCAACCTGCATAAGACTGAGACCACCGGCAAAGCCGGCGTAGAGAGGAAAGCCATCCCTCAGGAGCTGCGTATAACGCCCATCCAGCCCCTGTATGCGGATGCTGGAATTATAAGAAGTGGCGGAAGTTTGCTGCGTTTGAATGCCTGTGCTCTCGTTCAGTAACATCCTGATGTCGCCGGGCTTCATATTGCCTTTTTCTGCCAATTCTTCTCCTGAAATGGTTTCGACCCTGGTGGGAATATCGCTGATGGTTCGGCTGGTTCTGGTGCTTGTAACCACCACCTCGTGCTCGTCATCTTCTTCTTCCGGTAGGAGAACGTCGGTCACGCCTGAAGTCTGGGGAAAGGTTATAGTAACGTCCTGTTCTTTAAAGCCGACATGGGAGATGGTGATCAGATAAGTGCCGGATGCGATGTCACTAAAAGTTGCCAGACCTGCACTATCGGCAACGGTGGTGATGTGGAGGGAACTGATTGTAGCTGTCGCACCAGACAGCGGGGTTCTGGTTTCACTGTCTTTGATCGATAATTTAATTGAATGCTGCGCCAACAGTCCTGTACATGCGAACAGGGCCACACAAAGAAGTAGCTGCTTCATGAGATAGGAAGTAAGGTGAGAGATCATAATTAACTAGTCTGATAAGGTCAAACCGCACGGGGAGGCTGAAACAGGGAAGGCGTGTAACAGGAAGGCGTGAGCAGAACAATCCTGGTTTGATGCACCAGTTTGGGAGATGAAAAAAAAGCCACTTCAACTGTCTTTGCTGTCTGGGTGAAGCCTGGACACGTTCCACAGGTAATGAAAGGAGAGCATGCGCCTGCAGATTTGCAGTTCTTAGCTTTGGGCAGCTGCAAATCAACGTCCACTGCTCCACATTCATCGTCAGTGCAGCAAGGAAAGAAGGTCGCCAGCATGGAGACGATCAACCAGAAAAAGGCAATCCATTTTTTCATCAGGTGCGTAAAGGTAACGATTCATCCGGTTTTTTGCCCGGACACCCGATCGGCAGCAATGCAACACCCCACTGGCTATATTGCTTGCTGATATCCAATCTTTAACTACAAGTATGTAAAAACGCACATGCTGCTACATGGGTGCTGAGAAATGAGGGTCGTTGATCACGGCAGTGAACAAATTGTCCGGGTAACTATCTCCCATGTTGAAGGCAGTTCGTTGTTCAGGAACCTGATGATAAACACCTTTCCATATACCGTTATTGTTTCTACCATTTGAATATACGCTTGACATATGAATATGTCAGGAAGATAAGGGAGAAAGCTATGCAGAAGCAGAAGTAAACTAAAATGCTAATGCGGTTGCTTAACGATTTTAAGTTCTGTGATTTTTGCTCCTTGTTTTACTTTTACAATGTATACTCCGGCTTTCAGATGCTCTCCTAGTTGCAAATTCTGATTGGACATCAATCCTTCCCTTGTTTCTATCACTTTGCCGGCTATATCCGTGATCTGCAGGCTTACCCTTTCTTTGTTCCCGCCTCGTATGTTCACGGTAAACTGGTTGCTGCTCGGGTTCGGGTATACAATTGTTTTCAGTTCCCCGTTTGCCATGTCTGTTGCAAAGCCATTTTCCTTACCGCTGATGGGTGCACTTTGGATCATTACGGATGTGGACGCAGAAGGGCATGTAACCGTTACACTGAAGCAGCAGGTATCCCGCTGGTCGGTGATGGTATTTGTTCTTTCATAACAGATCATGTATACGCCAGGACTTTGCATACTGCCGTTCGCAGATCCTGATAGCTGCCGGTACCGCACCAGGGGCTCATCGAATTCTGTTATAAATGGAAAACTTCCGCTGCGCTGGTCGTTCCAGGTACCACTGTTATATAACTGCCCGTAAGGTTCTACTATCGTGCCTTGATTGCCGCCGTAGTTATTGGGTTCTCCTGCAGTCCATTTGGTATATGTTACTGCCTCTCCGGTAACCCACCTGAACACGCTATTCTTATCCGGACTGTACAACCCGATCCAGGGTTCAACACCCGTGCCTTTGTTGTTGAGGATAAAATTATTTTCTTCTTCACTGGTAATGGTAACCAGATGACCATTTACCCCTTTAGGGCCGATGTAATGAGAAATGTCTTTTGCAACAGGCCATAAATAATTCTTTTCTGACCGGTAATATCCGTGCCCTCCCAGCGAGCCTCTGAAGGTGAGAACTCCTTCGCCCGGATCAAGGTAAGACGGTATACTGATTGTAGCTGGGAACGTATCTCTGGGCTCTGTCCACTGAACGGTTACTTTGCTGTTGCAGGAAGTGGCTGAGATGACGATATTATCCGGACAGCTGGAAACTTGTTTCAGAAATTTCTGGACGCGGCCATTGTTCACATCGCAAACGTAGATGTTGTCTGCTGAATCTATAAACATCTGACCCGGATTGTTGAGTTGGTTTGCGGCTGATCCTGCACCATGGCCGCCTGCTATGGTGACGCCTTCCAGGCTTCCCGGGGCAAATCTCTGGATCCTGTTGTTGGCCGCATCGCTTACATATACATTCCCCGCCCTGTCAACCACCACATCCCGGGGAGAGTTGAGCTGGTTGGAGGCCGATCCGGCACCCTTGCCTCCTATGATAAAAATGGGAAAAGTACCAAATTTGATCATGCGGTTCTTGCTGCCTTCAGCAACATACAACGATCCGGACCGGTCAACGAAAACACCCGTAGGGTCTGTCAGGTAATCAGCGTTGAAAAAGTCGACCACCCGTATGCTTCCGGATGGTTGGGAAGCCCCTACAGGCCAAATAAGTATGCTGGCGCTGTCACGATCAACAACGTACAAGACATTTGACGGGGTGAGAAATAAATCTGTGGGGCTGTAAGAAGAAGAAGGCCCCCCGCCCATGGTATAGGCTCTTGTAGATCCGGGCGTCAGCACCTCGATGGCATGCCAGTAACTATCGCCGATGTAGAGGTTCGCGGCCCTGTCCAAAGCAAGGCCCGTGACGCTCCACAACCCGTTGGGAGATCCCCTGTTACCGGCCGTAATAAGTACCGTACCGGAGGTAGCTCCGGAGGCCCACTTTACGATCTGTCCGTTACCTGAGTTGGCGACGTACACATTTCCGGCTGAGTCGACTGTTACACCGGCAGCACCCGATAACTGACTGGCCACTGTTATGCCATTTTCAGCATAGGCAGCAGCAGTCACCCCACTGCCGCTTTGCTGTGCTTGTGAGTGGGCAGCCAGCAGCGTAAGAAAGAAGAACAACAGATAATAAATTCGGCTCATAAACATCTTATTGGTTTAAAGAAGGGTTTGCGTACAGGCACCGGTATTCAGATGTGGTTCTCCCATCACATCAGTAGAGGCTGCAGATAAGCGCCTGAATGCTTTTATTCTTACTTGCTGATCTCTGGCCTGGGAGGGTTTGATAGTAGGCTGTGCGTATTCAGCACTAAACTTAAGATTACTTTGTCAAACAAAAAAATGCGAATAGGCATCCGGCAGTATACTGAAGCATTGTTTGTGAAAAAATTTCCGTCCATCAAAAAAAATTGACTGAGATTGATCATCCTTTTTTCCAGGGCAGTTCCCTAGTAGCCTTGCAGCTTCTGCTGCTGAGGTTCCATGCAGTATCTGTTCTGCATTTACCCGGTTCGCGCCGCTGAGCACGCTCGTGATCAATTCAGCTTATTTTGAACGCACAAATAAATTTTTCATTGAACTGAACCTCTTTGCCAGCTAATGCGAAAAGATGATACAAACATGCAAAAACTACCATAAACACATCTATGTAATTAGTGCAAACAGATCGAAGTTTCCCTGTGCCTTCCTGCATGATTCAGCTGATTTTCGGCACACGTCTTGTTAGTATTTTAGGTACCCTTTTTGATCCTTATCCTATGAAATTGTCCGATCCTGTATTACTCCGGCCTGCAGTTTCACGCATCCGGTTTGTCTCAATTCCACCGTAGGAAAGAGGCTGCCAAAGTTTCATTAATTATAAGTGTAGATATTCTAAAAGACAGATTATTACAAAAGGATTGATACAATCAATTCAAGTGAGGTATTCCCAGACCACCTGCTTTCCGGGAATCTATTATATTCACTTTGATTCCGCAGAACAAACAGGTTCTATCATGAAACATACGTTTTTATACCCTGTCTTTTTGCTCGTGCGGTTTCTTGCTTGCTTTTTATTGATTCGTTAATACCATAAGCAAGATCTGCAAACACAAGGTCTTCCCTTACCGATACTTTTGAATTCTTGCTCAACATTTTAGGAATACAGTAGTCTCGTTTATACATATACGCATCACTCTTATCTTACTGGCTGACAGTACTGTCTGTATCAAACCAGAATTTGGCTCTCCCTGGCTGGAACTGGCATTTTCGTGTTAAAACTAACATCCTGTTTTGCAGACTTATCGGAAATGATAAAAATAAACGTCAGTGTTGTCTTTTTTTCATTCTTCTCTCTTGGTCAATTCATAAAAGAGTTCTTGCTTGTGCTAGTCACCAGGCCTCTAACAAGCAGTTTTGGGGAAAAGGTAGCAAAAATGATTCTCGTGTATTGCCCAGAAATTTCATTGATGTGATTTAAGGGTAAACACGCGGCACAGAGCCAGCGGGATTTCAAATTTTCTACATGATTACCCTACAGTATAGCTTGCGAATGCATAAAAGTGATACGCTCTATTTTCAGACAGGCGTTGATAAATCCTTTGAAAATTTTTCTACTTTGTAATATCTTGTTCGCAATCAGCGTTCTGGAAAGATCAACTAGGATGGACTTTGAGTTCGGCAATAAAAACCGGGATGCATGAAAAGAGTTACAGCTCTGTGTAAGTAAAGACTTTTTAGAAGTATGCAGGACCACAATTCCTATAACTTTAGTACGCAACATTTATAATGCTATGCAGCACGAGGTCTGTTTTGCAACCGAATTCAAGAGGCTGGTGAAATATTTCCCCAAGTCGATACTTGAGAATAACTTTTCTACAGACCTTTTCTCTGCTCAAGGTCCAGCAACGGATAGCGGCAAGCAGCCGGTCATCTTTCTCAATCCAGTCACGGGCACACAGGCATGGCACCTTATGACATGGGGTTGTATGCCGTTTGATCTTACCGATGCGCTCATCTCTTCCAGACAATGGGCGTTCATGCTCTATACGCCGGCAGAACGCATCTTCGGCGACACGAAAAGCTATTGGCACAAGATCCGCGATCAGCGCTGCCTGGTGCCGGTCAAGGGCATTTATGTTCACAGGACGGTAGAGAACGTGCATCACAGGATTCCTTACTTCGTGCATCTTCCCGATCAGCCTGTTTTTTTTCTGCCCGGCCTGTATTCGGCAGATGAGGCTATTGACACAATAACCAGACAGAAGATCGTGCGCTTTGTTTTTACGATTATCAGCAGCCCCCCCAACAGCCTGATGAAACATCTTTGCTTTGGTCAGGAGAAAAACAGGACAATTCCTTTGCTGCTGCCCTTTTCCTTGGCCTGTCAATGGCTCGAGCACAAGTTGAGTGAAGCCGGTTACCGGGCTATTCTGGAGTTCGAAATGCCGGCTGATGCATTGCAGGCATGGCCTATATACAGTGCGCAGCCGGAGTAGCAAAGGCCGGACAAGGAAAAAACGAACGGTTCAACTGGAAGAACCTGCCGCCGCTCAAGATGTAAGCTGTTTCTTTTCACCCCATAAAGAAAGCCGGATCAGGCATACAGCCCTGCTTCTATTAAGAAGTTCCGTAATTGAATGGCTGAATGTGCAAGCTGCATTAAGTTGAAGTTGTCAGTGCCAAAAAGCCGGATCATTGGCACGACGGGTTGGCCAAGAAGAACGGCATGGCACTAGAAATCCAGGTTATTTAGCTCAATCTGTTTGCCAAGCCAGTGAACAAACTCGGTTGATATGCAACGAGGACGCTTTTCACAAACCCAGTTATAATTTTTGTCTTGCTTGACAATAAAGGCGCAGGAACCGCGAGAAGGGTGAATGCAATAAATAAAATAGTTGTCAGAGGGCTTTATTCCTCCTTGCCTGGCAGGATACATTTCAGGATGGATGGCCAGGTACCAGAGATCACTTCCATCCCTGTAAACTATTTCGAAACTCCCGTATGAATAATCGATGATTTCCATCTTGCATGAAAATTGTGTTTTGCCAGCGGCGAACAGGTTTACTGCTCAGTCCCCTTCCTGTAAACTTGTAAACCGCTGAAAAATTGGATGACATGCCCATTATATTTTATTCTGTGCAGATCAGGTGCCCTTTTTCGTGTTACACAGATTCTGTTTCGTACAAAGATGGAAGAACCAGGGAGGCGCATCAACAGGTGCGTATGGTTTCAATTCGATGGAAATCATGCGCCGGAATCTCTGCAATAAGGGGTATTGCTAAAATGTGGAAAAAGAATAATTTTGCACATCGATTCATGCAAAACTTTTTATCTTTAAACAAATCAGAGCAGCAGGACCTGCTTTCCAGGTTCGGTGAGCTTCTTATTCGTTCTACCCAGGGAAATAGCACAACAACATTCTACAGTTTGTATAGTTTCTATGTAAAAGTAACAAGAGACAACGATGACCCCGATAAAATTGAAGCCTTGCCTGATCTGGATAATTTGCAGCTCCATAATGCGGGCCACTAGATGTGCCTGAAAGAGCGGAGATTAATTTCTTGTTCGATCACAGAAGTGATGGCACCCTCTATCTCCTTGATCACTGGGAGATATTTTGTATAATATTTTTTAGATTATCGTCTATTTTCTTACAGTGTGGCTCACAGGAGTAAGCCAAAGTCAAATAATAAACCTTGCCGGTGAAGCTACCTCTACCCGGGTATGCTGGACGGGGCATAAAACAATTTCAGTAAATGAACGGAACAAGCCGTTTCGTAGCTTTTTTGTACTCTATATACTCTGTACCAAAATGCCGGATCAACATGCTCTCTTCAATTTTTATGCGATGAATGAATACAATCAACACCGGTATGGTAACAAGAAGCAAGGAAAGCCAGTTGTTGAATGTCAAGCCCATACCGATAAAAGAGAACAATGAAGCAGCATAGGACGGATGCCTGAGATATTTGTAGAGGCCGTCCCTTTTAATTCTATGGTCCTTTCGGATAGTAACATCTACCGTGAAAAAGCGGCCCAAAGAAAATACAGCAAACAGACGCACAATGATCCCGACGAAGATCATAGCGGTTCCAATATATTGTAACAACCGGTAGGACGATATCGGAAGGTAGTAGTTCATGGATATATAGATAGCAATGGATACAACCGCTATTATTGTTACCCAGATCAGTGTAATGGAGTTTTTGTCTTCATTCTGGGCGTCGGTGCTCTTTGATCGCAGCATTCTGTTCAGGACGATTTCACTTATGAACAGCGTGATATAGGCAATGGTAGTAATGGGAAACGTCATTTATCAAGCAGTTTTATTTTGATGAAAATAATCAATACGCCGGATTATTCAAAGAACTTAACCCTGCCAGTAAGATGGTTGGAAAATGTGGTGTACCCCAACACGCGCTGTACCTCTCCTAGCAACTGGATTCCGGCTGCTGAGGTATGTGTTGGAAAGCTTTTAACGCTGGTTCCTTCGAACAGAAGGCAGCTAAAAATGCTACCATCAAGTATCCTTGGATAAGAGGAAGAATCAAAAGTTTCTAGGCAATGTGATGTAAAAATCAGATCCGAGGCCAGGTTCACTGGTAAATCTCAAAACACCCTGGTGAGCGGTTACAATTTTCTTACAAATGGCCAGCCCCATTCCGGTCCCGGAAGAATGAGCGGGTACCAGCCGGGCAAAAGGCTCAAATACTTTTATTGCATATTCGTTGCTGAAGCCTATGCCGTTGTCACTCACGTTAAGTTCAATCAGAATGAGGTCAGTGCGATCAGGAACTCCCTGAAATTTTTTTTGCTACTTCCACGTTCGATGGCGCTCAGGCTGTCAAGAGCGAGCCGGTCGGGTTTGTATTCCTCTACCAGTCTTTGAATATTCAGCAGGTGTTCTTCCAGGCCCGCCGTTTCAGGATACACCGCCTCGATATGCAAATTCCTCTTACGGACCATGCCGGCAAAATCCACACCCCAGCCCAGGGCGTTCCGGGTCAATTGTTCAGCACTCTCCTCATAGGCCAGCAGTAAAATCTTTTGCTTTTTCTGGAATCCCCTTTTACAAATTCGGTTATCGTGAGCGTCTTTCCCGTACCTGTTGCGCCGGACACAAGAATAATAGAATCCTTGAAGAACCCTCCTCCACACATGCGGTCGAGCCTTGTATTGCCTGAAGTTACCCTAATATCGGATGAACGCTGTGTAAGGGCAATACGTTCCAGAGGAATGATTTCAATGCCGCTGTGCGAATTGATGATAAATGCCTGCTCGCCCCTGCTGTGCTGCGAGCCTCTGTATTTCAGGATTTCGATTGTTCTTTTTCTTCTCTCATGTTCCAGGATATTACGAAGGATCAGGACATTGTCTGTGATGTATTCTTCAATGCCGAACCTGGATACGAGGCCGTATTCCTCCAGTCTTTCGCTTGTAATAATGACCGTGACATTTTTTTCTTTTAGAAAAGAAAGAATTTTATAAAGCTGGTGCCTGAGCGCGGTCGGATTTTCAAAATAGGCAAACAAAGCTCCGATAGAATCAAGCACAACGCGTTTACCTCTTATTTCTTTCACTGCTGCGGCAATGCGCGCCAGCAAACCCGTCAGGTCGAAATCACCAATGATCTGGCTTGTTTCTTTGAATGGCGCTGAGGCATCAACAAATCGCCACATGTTGCTTTTTTCAAATTCCGTTATGTTCCAATCAAAAGATCCGACATTGCTTTTTAGATTCTGCACATCTTCTTCAAAGGTCACAAAAACACCGCCTTCTCCATATTTAACAATTCCCTGAACCAGAAATTGACAGGCAAAGATGGTTTTCCCGCTTCCCGAACTGCCTGATATCAAAGTAGACCTGCCGGCAGGTATACCTCCGCAGCTGATCTCGTCGTATCCCGGTATGCCGGTTTTCGATTTGCTAATTTGCGGGTTTGATACTTGCTGTTTTTTAGACGCTTTGGCTCTCTTTTTCATTTCCAGGCTTTATTCCGTTTTCTATCATCAAAAACTCAAGCGCTTTACGGGCATTCGCAAATTGTCTAACATCACCGATTATCCGCCGTTCAGGGGCTGGTCTCTCCCGGATAATGGTTGGAACAGCCAAAATCTGTTTTTGTTCTGCTACAACAGGTAATTTTACGATGTCTATTATCTGGATAAAGTATGATTGTGACAGGAACTTGGAGCATGCTTCGCGAAAATTTTGTAAAAGTGCCATGTTTTTTCTTTCTGATCCGGCCACATATATGGTAAACACGACCTTACTCATAGCTGTTGACGGTTAAGATCCCAAAATCGCAATTTTGCCGGAATACCTTCATAAATGTTCATGCTTATTTCCGCTAATAGGTGTAAGTTGTTCAGCTACAAGAGTATAACACCGCTTTAACCAATGCTTAAAATGATTGAAGTACAGGAGAAATTGTCAAACAGCCACAACGAAAAGCCAATATACAAAAATCCGGAATGTTTTCCGCAAACAATATCTTCATGAGCGAACATAGGTATGGTGATGTACTGCAGCGATGCACGTCAAACCATTTTTTGGAACCGCTTTCCAATCCCGGGAAAGATTTAGCTATATGCCAAGTTCTTGTTTGTTGATGATCAGCTACTTAGCACTTCGGCACGTCGTTGGAAACTATAGGAGCATAACACACAAAAAGAAAAAATCTAAAAAACCGAATACCATGAAAAAGATCCTCACCCTCGCAGTTGTTCTCCTCGCCGCCTTCACCGCTGCTCACGCTCAATCAACTTCCACTGCCAGCCAAACCGTTTCTCTCACACTGCAGAACGCCATCAACATATCTATATCTTCCGCCACCGGTACTTCCTTCCTCTTCGATGATGTAGCTAAATACCAGAGCGGATTGACCAATACCAACGCATCTACCCTGCAGGTAAAATCTAACCGCCCCTGGGCTGTAACTGTGAAAGCTGCTGCTGCCACCTTCTCGGGTCCTGTTGCTCCTGCTACCCAAATGCCTTCTACTGTGCTGGGTGTAAGACTGAACGGTGGATCATCATTCAGCTCACTGACTACCACAGCAGCTTCCCTGACAAGCGGAGCAAGAGGCACCAGTTCATTCAACATTGATTACAATGCCAACCCTGGATATAGCTATGATGCAGGTACTTACAACCTCTCTGTTGTTTATACGGCTACGCAGCAATAACATCATCACACAACACTCTACTAGAGATCTGGCCATCAATAGTAAATTATAAAAGAAAAGGCCTGCATTTAACCGGTTAAATGCAGGCCTTTTTGCTTGTTTTCACAGGCATTCCCCATATGTATCGATTAACTGTGCAACCGATCGGTCAGCCAGAGAAAGCCACACAGAACAGCGCGATCTTTGCCAGGCAGCAATGAGGATTTTCCAGGAAGAAGTACCAGGCAAATGATTTTTAGCTTCATTTTGCAGGGCTTTTCGACCCGGGCGGAGTGATTTTTTGTACTGATTGATAAGAATAAAACCAAGAAAATAGGCGATTTTACAAGGCAACTATAAACCAGAAAAATGTTCAGGCACCAGGGTAAAACAAGGACTTTAAAACACAATCTGAAAATTGCTTCACTACTTTCTTTTATAGCAGGCATCGTGAACGTAGCCGGGTTTCTATCCGTGCAACGGCTAACAACCAACGTGACCGGTCATTTTGCCTTTTTTATAGATGAATTTTTTAAGTTGAATCCTCTGCACAGCGTTATTTATTTTCTTTACATATTCTTTTTTTTGATCGGAGCATTCATATCCGGCCTTATCACACAAAGTATTTCCAGGAACGGTGAGCGCTACATTTACACAGCTCCTGCATCTTTGGAATGTTTTATTTTACTTGTAGTAGGTATCTTGGGCGACAGGCTGGCCGCTACAAAGTCCGATGTTGTAGCCTTCAGCCTGCTGTTTGCCATGGGGCTGCAGAACAGTATTGTGACGGCTATCTCTAATGCAACTGTGCGAACGACACATCTCACAGGTCTTTTTACAGACCTCGGAATCGAGTTGTCTCAACTGCTCTTTTATAAAGCCAAAGAGCAAAGAATGAAACTGGTTTCTTCCGTAAAGCTGCGGTTGACGATCATATTTTTCTTCTTTTGTGGGGGTGTTACAGGTGGGTTCCTTTATACGTATATAAAACTTCAAGTGCTGATTTTCGCTGGAACATTGCTGATTGCAGGGCTTATTTATGATGACATTAAATTCAGGATTATATTACTAAAGAGAAAGTACAGGAACAATTGATCACTGACAGCGGAAAGGGGTTCTGGCTACCGCAAAAGCGAAAGACTGTTTAAGGATGCTCATTGAAGTAAAATACCTGGGCCAGCTGTTTGAAAGCTGAACAGTTCAAGAAAAGGAAGTATAGTACGCTGGCTTTACATCCAGCCTCTCATGAGCCCGGATTGCATCCGTGATGGCAATCTCAAAAGCCACATTGGGAACCGGCATGTCTGGCTTCTTTAAAAGATAGGTAATCCCATAATATTCAAAGTTCTGCTCATCCGGCTCGTACTGAAAGATACAAAACCTGATACCCGTTAGTTCTGCTAAAACAGGATCGTCAATGGAAATGATAAAGTCAATTGACAAAACTGAATTGTATTTTTCAACCTGAATGTAATACTCCTTGCCGACAAAGATGACTGGCAACATAAAGACCTGACGCATAGGATAGTGGTTTACCCCAAAATAAAAAGGATTCCGGAGAAAAGCAATCAAAATGTGCTTACATACTATTTTAGATTCTTGGTCGTTTTTTTATCTTTTCCATCTCTCTAAGTTGTAACATTGCCTTATGGAAGACTTTTTCTACGGCTCGTTCAATCTCATTTTTCATGAGGGAAGCAGTACCGGATACTTGACTGTACATCCGGAAATGGTACCATCCGGAACCGGGATCAAGCCGCTGGGCAGTTATTTTGTTTATAGTATTCATCCTACCTGCGGATCATTTACATTTATCATGAAACAGGATAAGGACTGCAAGTGGTTCTGTGAAACAAAGCCTTCCTTTATTGCCGATGCATTCATCGGATGGGTCGGCACACAGATCGAAATACATGGCCGGCACCATAATTGTCATTCGGCTCAGTGAACAGCAGAATCAGCTATCTTCCTGAAATACAACCATGGTATTCCAGAAGACCTGGCAACGTTCCAATGGCTCTCGGGTGGGACCTATCATGAAGAATGACATTTTTGACAGGGAAAACTTTGATTAGAGCCGCAACAGCCCGTGAAGATGCATATTTCTTGTTATATTAGAATGTGACCCGGTTACAAGACAGATCATGAGAAACTATGAGGTTATCAGGCGCATCTTGTGATAGTGTCTTTCTTGCTGCTGTGCTTCAAATATACAACTGCCACCAGATACATCATCACAAACTGCGCAGGTAGGCCTTACCATGCTGAAAGACCTCAGTCAGAACTATGCTAACCTGGCCATCATTCTTCCGGCAAAAAACACTGAAGATAAAATCACCAGCAACTTGGATGAAGGCGGTGAGTTTTTTGGCAAACCCATTTCGCCCTTTTCTGAGCATCCTTGATAAGAGAGACAGCACGGGCCACAAGTAAATCCTGATTAACATTATTTTAAAACCTACAGTATACATTTCCGCTCGGTTATGCGTTTGCGTTTAACTATTTCCTTCCAAGTTATAGTATTCCCGGCAACAACCATACACCTAACCAATTCTATCCATGCCTGTACTTAACATTGCCCCGCGCTTTGTTCCATTCATCCTTGACGGCTCTAAAACTTTTGCGCTCCTTGAACGGCAGATCAGCACCCCACATCCGGGTGATCGATTATCGCTTTACAGCAGTTTGGGTACGTCCCAGGCGCAAAAGCTTTGCACCGGCATCTGCCTGGAGGTGTGCACATACATTATCACAGACCGCAAGCTAGGCATATGCAAGCACCGCATCGACGAGTTGCGGTATGATATGCTTATGAGCAGCCCTGCCGCTATGCTCAGCCTGCTGAACGATCAGGGATGCCAGGTGCTTTCCGCCAGGCAGCGGGATCAATTTGCATGGAAGCATGGGTTCAGACCGCCTCACAGCAGCCAGGATGAACCAGGCAGGGGCTTTGATAAAATGATCGGTTTCTGGTTGCTCCACTACTCTTTACCATTCATCGGCGATCTCATCCGATGGGAAGTGCTTCTACAGCGCTAAGAAATCTGAGCGGTCTCCATTTATACAACAGAGCAGTCTACGCCCGCGTTCCCATGTTCGTACACTGGAATCTATTATGGAAGAATAAAAACAATATCAAAAAAGACTTGCACGGATAAGCCGATGCGATAGAGGCAGCGGTTCGTTTAGCAAATTTTCCAAATCAAATTCCTTTTTTGCCGCGCACATTGCTGTATTGCTATTCACTGGAGCTCGACGACACAAAACTGGTCATTAACGGCAAGGCACAGCCGGAAAACTTGCACACCCGTTTTAAGGAAAAATACCTGACAGGTAAACACAGCCAACTTAATTACCGCAATTCAGGCGGAAGCAGAACGATATCATTGCATTAATATTAGAGCAGTTAGCATGTATTAACTCCTTGGTAACCGGACGGCTTTCCCTGGAACGGTTTCGGCTCTTTGGTCTTCAATGCCGGAACGACCTTGTCAGCCAATCTTGATGAAAGTGTTTGTAGTTGTGCGGTTCGGTACCCAGTAGCTGCACGTCAGGTTTGCCGACATTGAAAAGTATTGATCATAAGTGATTCAGCCTGTTGTAAAATTCCCATACCTGCGGATTGGCATCCGCAGGTATGGGAACCAACAATTTTTTTATTGCTTGATAAAAGTTCTGGTACTGATGATGCTTTTTGAATGCAGCTCGATCAGGTAGGTACCTTTGCTCAAGCGATCAACAGGGATCGAGAATGAACCACGGCCGGCATAACCTGTATGTTCCTGCTGGATAAGCACTTGCCCATTCATGTCTCTCACCTGTAAGATCACTTTCTGTTTAGCCGGCAGTTGTACAACCAGCTGCAGAACGTTCTGCACCGGGTTTTGGTAAACACCAAACTGGGTAGCATACTGGTTCATATCCACCTGTGCAGTGGAAGAATAGACTGCGCTTCCACTCTGGTCAACTTGTCTGATACGGTAGAAATTGGTGCCCGGCAGCGGCATATTATCGGTAAAAGAATAGCGGGAAGAAGCTGTAGCCGGTACCGTTCCTATGCTTTGATAACCTACGAGTACACCGTTGTAACGTTCAATGCTAAAGGATCGAATGGTTGCATCCTGGCTGCCTGTCCAGCTGAGTGTTACCCCTTGCGATTCTTTCTGGGCGGTAAAGCCGTTTATGCCGCTCAGCGTAGCTGATGCAGGGAAAGTATACATCCACAGATCGTTTAAAAGAACAAGGGCATTTACCGTTGCTACACCGGTACCTCCGAATATCCATAACTTACCTCCGGGATCCACCCAACTGACAAGCTTGCTTCTCGGTCCGGGTTTGTTGGCAGGAGCAGGCACACCCTTCGTACCATATTCACCCAACACCATCTGTGTATTGTCGCCATTTACCCAGGTCCACTGACCTGTTGTGGGGGAATAGCTCCAGAGGTCGTTAAGAGGTCCGTTTAATTGGTTGACGGGAACCCTGCCGCTTCCTCCAAACAGCAACAAGTTGCCGGATGCATCCCGTTGGGTAGTCGGGTCTACTCTTCCACCCGGCGTGTTGGCAGGATCTGCTATGCCTTTGGTACCATATACACCGCCCTGGTTGCCTGTACTGGAGCCATTCATCCACGTCCACAAGCCGGTTGAAACATCGTATTTCCACAAGTCGTTCAGATAAGATGATACGTAGCCGCCAAAGAGCCAGAAATTACCTGAAGCATCCGTCCAGCCGACACTTTGGGGTCTTACTCCAGGCCTGTTGGCCGGTGCCGCTATACCCCTGGTACCGTATACAGGCATGCCAACACCACCGATCCCTCCAACACTGGAGCCGCTTACCCAGGTCCACTGTCCGGATGGAATTGAGTACTTCCACAGATCGCTTAATGAATTCAAGCCCGATGGACTGCTGGCATCCTGCCCCATGCCGCCATACAGCCATAGGTTACCAGCAGCATCTACCCCGCCTGCAGCCCCCCAGTATCTTGCCCCAGGCTTGTTGGCTGCAGCAGGTGTGCCCCGGACCCCGTAAACACTTCGTTGATCTTGTATGGTGTCGCCGCTCATCCAGGCCCATTGATTGGTGGAAGGAGAGTACCTCCAAAGATCATTCAGAAAACCTTGTCCGCTAGCCGTGTAGCCAGCTCCGCCAAAGAGCCAGAAATTACCTGAAGCATCCGTAAAAGCGTAAGCTTCTACCCTGGCGCCCGGCGTATTGTTGGCACTTGCGACTCCTTGGGTACCGTACAACCCTTTTTGAGCCGGGATGTTACTTCCGCTCATCCAGGTCCATTGCCCGGACCCCACAGTGTACTTCCATAAATCGTTCAGATACCCGTTACCATTGCCCGTAATGCCGAACCCTCCGAATAGCCAAAGGTTACCGGACGCATCTGTCCAGGAAACTGCTCCATCCCTTGCACCAGGCTTGTTGGCAGTGCTGGCCACTCCCTTCATGCCGAAGATACTGGGCTGAACAGCTGTATTATCGCCACTCATCCAAGTCCATTGATTCGACTGCGCGAACGTTGCTGAAAAGATGATCATCAAAAATGAAAGCAGTAAAGTTTGTTTCATGTTGGCGGTGTGAAGAAGATTACGTGTTGGTAATTAAGGACGTGGATTGGACTTAATCCCAGAGGGAGGATTAGATAAGGGATAATAAAGATAAGGGTAAAAGATCATAATAGTAAGAAAAGAAAAAAGGAGGTAAGCAACTACTAACGCCATTCCTGAAGTCTCTTGCGGGACATCCGCTTACCTGTTCTGAAAGATTCATAAACTAACAATCCACGAATATTATGGAAATCTAGACTTTGGTTGTCGATATGAACTTACACACCTGTTATTCTAATAGGGATCAAAACTTTTATGCAAACAACAACACGGTCCTCACAGTTAAACAGACGTTATTCTTCCCCGCTTGTGCCCCCATGCCGCTTCCGTTAACGCCCGGATAACACACGTATATTTTTAACCGGTTACTTTTGTACCCGCATGTTCAAAAAGCTTATTGCATTTATTACCTTATTGTGTCACATGAACAGCTCCATGTTTTTACCACAGGTGGCTGAACAGGACATCTATAATGCAAGCGGCCAGCAGGAAGATGACGTCAATACGGTGGTCGAATACATCGATCAGGTGATCCTGGGTCACCACGATAATACACCGGAAGATGAAGATGACGACAGCGGACAAAATTTCCATCCGGCCAAAGATGTCAACTATTGTTTTCAACCCCTTCTGATTACAGTTAAATCCAAGCCCATTGTCCTGAGGCAAAAAAGCTATCCTAATTTTCAGGTTGGTAAAATTTCCACCATTTATAATGAGATCATTTCTCCGCCACCGGAATGTTGCTGAGGTTCTTCCCATTTTATTTTAGATACAGCCGGTATCCAAACATCTTGAATTTATCGAATATCCGTAAGCGGTTGTATCTGTTTTGCTTGCTATAGATGAAAGTTACTCCATCTATTTACCTCATGTAATAATTTTTTCAGATGACACCGAACCCTCTCAGGCACCTCCTGCTGACAGGCTTTCTTGCCGTATGCGTCCATTTTTGTTCGCACGCACAGGATACGCTTCGTTACGGCCTGCCGGATGCAGAAAAACAATTTGTAACATCCAATCTTCAGCTGCTTGCTGAACGCTACAACATAGATATATCACGTGCGCAGGTGATACAGGCCAGCCTGTACGCCAATCCCAACATTTCCTTTTCAGGTAATCTGTATAATCCGGACCAGAAAAAGTACCTGGACATAAGCAACAAGACCGGTGAATGGGGCTGGAACGTTCAACAGCTGATTATCCTGGCCGGCAAGCGCAACAAACAGGTTAAACTGGCGCAAGGCGATACCAGGCAAGCGGAATACAATTTTCTTGACCTGCTCCGCACCCTCCGCTATACCCTTCGGAGCGATTTCTATAATATCTATTACACAGAGAATTCCATCAACGCCTACAAGACACAAGTATCATCACTGGAAAGACTGAACGCTGCTTACCAGGACCTGCTGGCAAAGGGCGCTGTTACCCTGAAGGATGCAGTCAGGATCAAGTCGCTGCTGTATTCCCTGGAGGCTGAGCAGACATCGCTGCAGAACCAGCTGAATGATCTGCAGGCTGAAGTACAATTATTGCTGCACAATGACCGGGCTTACCTTGTTCCGCAGGTAGACAGCGCTTCTATTCCCCGCTCTGTTGCAGACTTCAACTACCAGAACCTGCTGGATTCGGCTTACACCAACCGGTACGACCTGAAGTTTGCCGAGAACGCCATTACCCAGAATAGGCTTAACTATTCCCTGCAGCGGGCTTTGCGGGTACCTGATATTACGCTGGGTGCACAGTTCGACAAGCGCGGTAGCTTTGTAAACAATGCTTCCTTTTTATCGGCAGCCATCGACTTGCCTTTTTTCAACAGGAACCAGGGAAACATAAAAGCGGCCAAGATTTCCGTTGACCAGAGCCGCGCGGCGCTCGACCTGCAGCGGTTCACGGTAGAGAATGATGTGCAGAAAGCCTATACAAAAGCGCTCAACACGGAAAAGATGCTCCGTTCGCTTGACCCTGCATTCAGGGATCAGTTTGAACTGCTGCTGAAAGGCGTTACGGAAAATTTTCAAAAGCACAACATCAGCCTGATCGAGTTTACCGATTTCTATGAATCGTACAAAGACAATATACTCCAGCTGAACCAGCTGGGATACGAACGCATGCAGGCCCTGGAAGACCTGAATTTCGCCGTAGGAAAACCGCTCTATTAAACAATCAAACATTTCACCATGCAATCTATTTTAAAACTGGCAGCTGCCGCATTGATGCTATGCTTCTCCTGCGTTGCCTGCAAAGAACATACAGCAACTGAAGTAAAAGACGATAAACCTGTTCCCGACAGCGTGGCAAAACAGGTGGCTATTTCACCGGCCGTACTCGCAGACCAAACCAATCTGATCAGGCTGAACGGCAAGATTACGCCCGACGAATCCAAACAGGCAAAAGTGTATGCCCTGGTAAGCGGAAAGATCACCGCCGTATCGGTTGAGCTGGGTGATCATGTAAACAAGGGCAAGCAACTCGCAGTCCTGCAAAGCACGGAAGTAGCCGGTGTGGCCAATGATGTAGCTGTTGCGCAATCCAACTTAGCCATGGCGCAAAAGAACCTGCAAGCCGCCGAAGATATGTACAAAAGCAACCTCGCTACAGAACGGGAAGTAACCAGTGCCCGGCTGGAAGCAAGCAAAGCAACCGCCGAACTCAACCGCGCAACACAGGTTTCCTCCATCACAGGCGGAAAGAATGCCAGCTATGTACTCACCGCCCCAATCAGCGGCAGCATCATTGAAAAAACGATTACCAACAATTCAGAAGTACGGCAGGACAACAGCACCAGCCTTTTTACGGTTGCCGATCTGTCGACCGTATGGGTCATTGCGAATGTGTACGAAGCCGACATCAGCAAGATCCACCTGGGCGACTCGGTAACCGTTAACACGCTCGCGAGCCCGGATAAAAACTATACCGGCAGAATCGACAAAATATA
Organism: Williamsia sp.; assembly: GCA_015069695.1. GTDB lineage: Bacteria > Bacteroidota > Bacteroidia > Chitinophagales > Chitinophagaceae > JADCRZ01. Next base: position 16,823 of record JADCRZ010000033.1, on the reverse strand, counting down.
CGACGTGCTTGATCCGGCCAACCGCACCATGAAGGTGCGCATCAGCATGCCCAATCCAAACGATGAGCTAAAGCCTGAAATGTTTGTTACCATCAGCGCGAAAGAAGCTTCACAGGGACAAAAGCTTTCTATCCCTTCCGTAGCCGTTGTGCTGGACAACAGCAAGCATTATGTTATCGTAAAAAAAGGCGCCGGTAGCCTGGCCGTGCGGGAAGTACAGGTAATTGACAGGATCGGCGACCGCACTTTTGTTACCGGTCTCTCCGAAGGCGAGCAGGTGGTCACCAACTCGCAGGTGTTTATTTACCAGGCATTAAGTACCCAATAGATCAACCAGCACAGTATGAACAAGTTCATAAAAAAAATTATTGCTTTCTCCCTGAAGAACAAGCTGTTTATATTCTTTGCCACCCTTATTCTCATTGTATGGGGAGCCATTGCTTTTAAGAATATTCCCATCGAAGCGTTCCCCGATGTTACCAATACCCAGATAACAATCATCACGCAATGGCCCGGACGGAGCGCGGAAGAGGTGGAAAAATTTGTCACCGTTCCACTCGAGATCGCCATGAATCCCGTACAGAAAAAAACATTCGTACGCTCAACCACGGTCTTTGGCCTGTCGGTTGTAAAGGTCATCTTCGACGACGATGTGGATGATCCCTTTGCCCGGCAGCAGGTAAACAATATGCTGCGCGAGGTATCATTGCCCGACGGCGCCGATCCCGATGTACAGCCGCCTACCGGCCCCACCGGTGAAATATTCCGCTATACCCTAGAAAGCAGCACCAAAACAGTCAAAGAACTGAAAACGCTGCAGGATTGGGTGATCGAGCGGCAGTTCCTTGGCGTGCCGGGCGTGGGCGATGTGGTGAGCTTTGGAGGGGCGGTCAAAACTTTTGAGATCAAGGTAAACCCGCAGCAGCTCGCTTCTTACAACATTTCCCCACTGGATGTGTACAATGCCGTTTCAAAAAGCAATATAAATGTGGGGGGAGATGTGATCGTGGACAACGACCAGGCCTATGTGGTCCGTGGCATGGGTTTGCTCAACAACGTAGATGAGATCAAAAATATCATTGTCACAAGCATCAATGGCACACCTGTGCTGGTGAAGGACGTGGCAGATGTGGACAATTCCAACCTTCCCCGGCTCGGACAGGTAGGAAGGGATTTACAGAGCGATGTGGTAGAAGGCATTATAGTCATGCGCAAAGGGGAAAACCCGAGCAATGTAATCAGGAACGTGCAGAAAAAGATTGACTACCTGAACGCTAAAATCCTTCCTGCCGGTGTAAAGATCAACACCTTTTACAACCGAGACGACCTGATCGATTTTGCCACGCATACAGTGCTGCATAATATGCTGGAAGGCATTATTTTCGTGACCGTCATCGTGTTTATTTTTATGGCCGACTGGAGAACCACGGTGATCGTAGCGGTTGTCATTCCGCTTGCCCTGTTGTTTGCATTTGTCTGCCTTACGCTCAGGGGTATGTCGGCCAACCTGCTGTCCATGGGGGCCATTGATTTCGGTATCATAATTGACGGGGCGGTGGTGATGGTGGAAGGCATTTTTGTGTTGCTTGACCAGAAGGCCCACCAGTTCGGCATGGCGCGTTTTAACAAGTTGTCCAAATCAGGGCTGATCAAGAATACAGGGGGCGAACTGGGGAAGGCCATCTTTTTTTCCAAGCTGATCATCATCGCCGGTTTGCTGCCCATTTTTTCATTCCAGAAAGTAGAAGGCAAGATGTTCTCTCCCCTGGCCTGGACACTCGGCTTTGCTCTCCTGGGGGCTCTTATTCTTACCCTCACCCTGGTACCGCTGCTGAGCAGCCTGTTGCTGCAAAAGAACGTAAAAGAAAAACACAATCCCTTTGTAGAAGGAATCGTGTCGGGAGTCATGAAAACGTTCGGGATAGTGTATCGCCATAAGAAAACTGCACTGCTCACAGCCGCGGTCGTTGTAGCGATTGGTTTGTTTTCCTTCAGGTTCCTGGGCACCGAGTTCCTGCCCGAGCTCGATGAAGGTGCTATCTATATACGCGCTACCTGTCCGCTCAGCGTTTCCCTGGATGATGCCGTGCAGCTGGCCAACAAGATGCGCAAGATCGTCCGCAGCTATCCGGAAGTAAGGCAGGTTATGTCGCAAACCGGCCGGCCCAATGATGGCACCGATGCCACCGGGTTTTACAACATCGAATTTCATGTAGACATCTATCCCAAAAACCAATGGAAAAGCGGCATCAGCAAGGAAGAGCTGATTGAACGCATGAAGCAAAAACTGTCTGTATTCCCCGGTACTGACCTCAATTTTTCACAGCCGATCATGGACAATGTGGAGGAAGCCGTATCAGGGGTAAAAGGATCGCTGTGTGTAAAGATCTATGGCGACAGCCTGCCGTATACAGAGGCAAAAGCCAACCAGGTCTACGCCGTCATGAAAAAGATCCCCGGTGTGGAAGACCTGGGCGTGATCAGAAACATCGGGCAGCCCGAAATGCGCATTGAGTTGGATGAAACCAAGATGGCGCTGTATGGCGTTACAACAGCCGATGCCAATGCAGTGATCGAGATGGCGATCGGCGGCAAAGCCATTACGCAAATATATGAGGGTGAGCGAAGGTTCCAGATCAGGCTTCGGTACATGGAGCAGTACCGCAACAACGCCGAGGCTATCAGCAACCTGCTGGTGCCCACCCTGCGGGGATCGCAGGTGCCTATCAAAAGCATCGCAACCATTCAAACGCTTACCGGGCCCAGCCTGATATTCCGCGACGACAACAGGAGGTATTCGGCTGTAAAATTTTCTGTCAGGGGGCGCGATATGGGCAGCACGGTAGCAGAAGCACAGCGCAAGGTTGATGATGCGGTGAAGCTGGAAAAGGGGTATGAGATGCAGTGGGCCGGTGATTTTGAAAACCAGCAGCGCGCTTCCACCAGGCTGGCGCAGGTGGTTCCGATCAGCATCCTGATCATTTTTCTGATCCTGTTTATCATGTTCGGAAATATCAAAGACGCCGGCATGGTTTTGTTGAACGTACCCTTTGCCATCATTGGCGGCATTGCAGCCCTGCTGATATCAGGCGTCAACTTCAGCATATCTGCAGGTATTGGCTTTATTGCCTTGTTTGGCATCTGCATACAAAACGGCGTGATCTTGATATCGGTCTTCAAAAAGAATTTACAAGGTGTGAAGAAACACGATTTCAATACCCATACGCTGGAGACGGCCATTAAAAACGGGGTGCAGAGCAGGGTGCGCCCTGTGGTGATGACGGCCCTCATGGCTGCCATTGGCTTGTTGCCTGCCGCTCTATCAAAAGGCATCGGTTCTGAAACATCAAAACCCCTGGCCATTGTTGTAATCGGCGGTTTGATAACAGCTACCATATTAACCTTGCTGGTGTTTCCGCTCTTTTATTATGTAGGCTACAGAAAGCTTGGTCAGCAAATGGACTGATGCCACCCAACTTGTAATATACTCAAATCATGCCCTTGCAGGATAAGTTCAGGCGGGGCATGCCTCCCTTTTCTACACCTCAATCCTTTACTCATGCAAGCTGTAACATTCCGCATTTATCAGTACGAGCAGGTAAAACACACGCCGCTATTTTTTGGGAACAGAACCCACCCCCTGTTTATCCGGATCACGCAAAGTGCCAAAAGCCTCAATTTCAAAAGCCATTGCTTTGATCAGCTGTTGAAACCCAAATACCAGCATGATGTCTTGCAGGGCGGGAAAACACCAACCCTGCAAGACATCATCCGGTTAGAAACCCAGCTGATTGAGTTTTTGATCAACAAGCAAAAAGCAGATTTCATTCTGCCCCATCTGAAACAGGCGTATGATTTTTATTCGCACGATGTGCTGGATAAATTGGAAGAAGAATTCAAACAATACCTGGTAGCTTTTTTTTATAAGGAAGATATGCCTTCAATGGCCTGCCTGGTCGACAACTACCGTACAAAGCTGCGGGCAGATCAACTGCTGAACGACTTAAAGCGGCTTCTTTCAACGCAGGTGTATAACAGGATGATGGGAAGAAGCTTGTTGGAAGCCCCACCTTATATTCCGCTGCTGGAATTCTGCAGGCTGCACTATCCCAACAGCCCGGGCTTGTTGTTGACCTTCCAGTTCTGCCAGGAGCGATTTAAGCAGGAGTTTCACCTGTTTATACGGGAGCGATATCCGGCTTACCTCCCACATGATCCTTATGAATATGTGATTAGCCGATTGAAAACATCCCTATGAGACCATATAAAGTTTTTTTTGCCGCTTCTCTTACACAGGATCATCTCGCTGTGGGCCCCTTCTTATACGCTGATGTTAAAACAGCAGTTACCTTAACCTTCATCCTCCCGCACAAAAAAGAGCGTAAACCGGCACTAATTACGCTCATAACATCAAACCAGCCGCTCGCGCCCCGCAATAGCCTTTTGAATACATTTTAATGTTTCCATACTGGGTTTCGTTTCTAATTTTGAAACAAATTAAAACGCAAGTTTAAGATCTATACCCCGCGGAAACACAATTCTAACCTCCTGAAAGTTTGGATACAGCAATTCGATTGAACACAGAAGTACATCTTTTGACATAAACGATATAGCGGATCCGCTGTCATGCTGTCTTTCCCGGATGGCATTCCTGAAGGGGGTATTTGACTGACCTGCTTCGGGCAACACAGACCAAAGGCAATCATTGTATTCCGGGTCCTTTATTTTATGTAAGAGATCATTACATCAGGCTGGCAGTAAACCAAGCCTGCCTAATAACAGTATTACACTCACAATTTAACTGTCAAAAGTATGACTACGGATCAAAGCAAATTTTGCCATGTTACCAATAACAGCGGTAAAGATATCACCTTAGTGCTGGCGGTCAACCCAGATGAGACCTCCAGTTCAGATGGCGTAAAATCCGCAAACGGTCAACTGGAAGTTCTTAACCTGTCTGGCGGGGGCCAGGTTCTGAAACCCGGAAGCTCCGGTGCCGTTACCCTGGATCACCATTACAAGTCGGATGCTTACGGCGACGGCAGCGTGTTTGATTACGACCTGGTTGCCTGCGATACGGACTGGCTGTATCCCTTGGCCGTGCTGTCTGTTGAACAGGAAGAACAAAAACCTGACAGCGCCCTCCCGGGTTATCCCGCGCAGACCATTACCCAGCAAACGCTGGCGGCCATGAACGAAGCCGCCAGCTTCTACCAAACGACCGCGGCTTATCCCAGCTCACAACTGGCCAAGGATTATGTAACGACGCTCCAACAAATAAAAGAAGCCGTGGTAGGCAAAGCCGATGGAAGCAGTGAATCGGCGCATTCCGCTGCTGCATTGATTTCAAAAATGATGGAATCCTTTTTCCTGGGCACCAAAGAATACCAGCACGTTACACAGGCTGCTTTAACGGCCCTTGGTAATTACTACAACACATTTCCCTGCGTGTGGGCGCAGTATAAAGACGATATAACTTACTATGTTTACGCCGGCGATGGGACCGTAAATCTTTTTGCCGGCGTACTGTCTTTAAAAAAGTCAGGAGCCATTGACATCACCAAAGTGAACGGCGGATATACATGCCTGTTTATACCGGCTGCCGATCCTTTTAAAAATGACCAGACGGACGTAAATGAGCAAAAGGCTGTTTCCATTACATATGACAAAGGAATCTTTACAGACCTTCCGGATTCAGACAAACCCACTATCGCGCTAGCAGGCAGTTTTATGCTTAAAAGACTGCTCACGAACGACCCGGACGATAATTCTGTGGCCTCTGTGGTAACCGGCATGGTCAACGGGGTGCAATGTGTTGGTCTGGATACCCCTCAAACAAGCAGCCAGGAGGGGTCAGCGGGGAGCAAATCGATCGGGGAAACAATCGTAAGTACCTGGGACCAGCTTACACATCCGAAGCAACGCAATGAATGGATCATATCTATCGTGTCATTTGTAGGAGGAGCTGTGTTTGCGCTGGCATCACTCGGTGGAACCGCATACGGCATCTACAGATACGTCAAGTACAGGGCCCGGGTAAAGGCAGGACTGGCAAAAGAAGCGGTATTAAGCAAGTATAAAGAAATACGTGTCAATCAGGAAACGGGCCGGATAAAGTGGATGCAGGCAGATAATTCATATATAGAACTGAACACCGACCGTGCCCTTGAGCTGATTGAATCCTGTACTGACATTTTAGAAGGAGCCGGTCTTACCGCTGCGTTGACCCAATCGTTTACATATCAGCGTTACGCCGTGCAGCATCTGCTGGAATGTTCGTCCGTTCTGGATGCTGCCACTAAAGGAGATCTTCAGTCGCTGTTAACTTCCTTGCGCGCTTCCGACAAGAACGTGATGAAAATATTCAACGACGAATTCCAGCGAAGCAATCCCAGCCTGGAACTCATCAAAGAAAGATTCGGCCAATTAAAACAGGAAACTACCAATTGCACGGTGTATCAGGAAACGTTTGAAAACCTGTACAAGACCCTGGAAAGAAATGTCGCGTTGGAAGCCAAGGAATTTATCAATGTGAACATGGCCAATTCTGCGCAAATTTTCAAGCAAATAAACGAAGTAGAGGAAAGGGAGGAATTGGAAGCACGGGAAGAAGAACCAAGACTGGAAAGGGAAGTCAAACCTGAGTTTGTAGAAGTAGTTTTATAATAGCAAACCATCATGCAAGAATTGTAACCATCATTGGCTCATATGAAAAAGATAAGTAGCATAACCATCACAGCTGCACCGGATTTTCCATCATAAGTAAATAAATACACTTATATTTAAACAGCTTATCATCTGTATACTTAAATCAAATTCTATGAACCTCGATGTTGCCGTGATCGGCGGTGGAGTATCGGGCGCTTATGCTGCCTGGCGTTTGCAACAGGAGAACGGGACTCATACCAGCGTTGGCCTGTTTGAATACAGCGACCGGATCGGCGGACGGCTTTATACAATTACCTTGCCCGGTCTGCCCCACGTGAAAGCTGAAGTCGGGGGCATGCGCTACATTCCAGACCAGCACCTCATGGTTGCAACACTGGTAAACCGGTTGGGCCTGCCTACCAGCAATTTTCCGATGGGAGCGCCTGCTCCTGTTGGCGCTAACTGCAATCTCTTCTACCTGCGTGGCAAGCACCTGCGCCTCCACGAGCTGGGCGATCCTTCCAAAGTACCTTATAACATGGCCTGGTCCGAACGGGGGCTAGGGCCCACCAACCTGCAGGTACAGGTTATGAACAACATCTATCCCAATTTGGGCAACCTAAGCCTGTGCGACCAGATGAAAGTAAAGGTTTTTGACAAACCGCTGTGGAAGCATGGTTTCTGGGATCTTATGTACCGGGTATTGAGCAACGAAGGATACCAGTTCATGAAAGATGCCGGCGGCTACGAAGCCAATGTAGCCAACGCAAACGCGGTTACGCAGCTGCCTGCTACCGAATACAGTGACAAGACCCAGTTCCTGACCCTGCGTGATGGCTATGACCAGCTGCCCATTAAACTGGTGCATGAGTTCAACGAAACATTTGCCGGCATTGTTCCCCAGGGCAAGCGGGTGCATATGAATCATCAGCTAACAGAAATAGTTATAGGATCCGGCGATTATCCCTATACTCTCATCTTCAAAAAAACAGTAACCGCCAACGGAAGCACAAAGGTACAGGAACAGGAGGAAGTAATTAAAGTGCATGCCGGAAAGATCATTCTGGCCATGCCCCGCCGTTCGCTCGAGCTGATCAAAAGCAGTTTCTTTGACGATCCCTGGTTGAAAGCCAATATCCCCTCAGTTCTTATCCAAAGCGCCTTTAAACTTTTTATGGCTTATGAACGGCCCTGGTGGCGGGCCCTGGGCCTTGTCGCCGGCCGGTCCGTCACTGACCTTCCGGTACGCCAGGTATATTATTTTGGTACGGAAGGTGAACAGGAAAACGGTTTGAAATTTATGAACTCATTGTTGATGGCCAGTTATAACGACATCAGTACAGTGCCTTTCTGGAAAGGCCTGGAAGATGGGGAACCTTACCCCGGCTACCGGCCTTCCTGCCTGGAGAAGGATGTGGTCGACATTATACCGAGAACCGAGTTTAAGGCTACCGACGAAATGGTCAGGATAGCCAACAGGCAGGTGGCCGAGCTGCACGCCCTACCTGAAATACCGATGCCTTATTCGGCCGTATACCATACCTGGAACGAAGATCCTTATGGGGGCGGTTGGCACGAATGGAAAGCAAACTACCGGCTGGATGAAATCATGTGTCGGATGCGCAAGCCTGTAGCTGATCATAATATTTTTATTGTAGGGGAAGCTTATTCCTATGGACAGGGCTGGGTGGAAGGTGCTCTCACAACCGCGGAATCAACCCTGCAGGAATTCTTTCATTTGGCAAGTCCCGACTGGTTACCGGAATCTTACCCGCTGTTGCCGAATGATTGCCCGGGATGCGGAGATGTAAGCGGCTGCGTAGAGTGCCTCGACTGCGTAAAAAACCTCCATGAAATCACACCTGATTGTTTAACGCCTATACTTATCAGCTAAATTTATGACAACCGTTGCTGCTTACCTCCTCACCCGGCTGCAGCAGGCAGGCCTGGAGCACTTGTTTGCCGTTCCCGGCGATTACGCAGGCCCATTCCTGAAAGCGCTGGATGCTACGCCGGGCATTGCCCGCATACCAACCATCAACGAACTGGGAGCAGGATATGCTGCAGATGGCTACGCCCGCTACAGGGGCATCGGCGCTGCCTGTGTACAATATGGTGTAGGCACATTCAGTTTATTGAACTGCGTGGCCGGTTCGTTTGTGGAGCGGGTCCCGGTAGCCATTATTTCTGCCAGCCCAAAAGCGTCAGACAGAAAACTGGAGCGTGAAAAAGGGATCCTCTTTCACCACAGTACAGGTGACCTGCAGGCCGACAAGCTTGTGTTCCGGCAGGTTACTGTTGCGGCTGAAATTCTTGCCGATGCCAGTGAGGCTCCAATCCAGATCGACCGGGCGATTGCCGCCATGCTCACCTGCCGCCGTCCTGTTTATCTGGAAGGGCTCAATGATGTGTGGGATCAACCATGCTGTATGCCGGCCGGGCGTTTACAGGCGCTTGAAACAGCCAGCAATCTAGTTATATTAGAACATCTGCTGAATGAAGCCTGGAAACGGATTGCGGGAGCCCGGTTACCTGTGCTCTGGATCGGCGTTGAAGTGCAGCGGTTCGGACTGCAGAATGTACTTCAGCAGCTTGCAGACGCCAGCGGTATCTTCTTTACTACAACCAGCCTGGGCAAGACCGTTCTGGACGAAAGCCAGCAGCAGTTCATTGGCACGTACGCCGGCCCTGCCTCTCCTCTTCCCACCCTGGAGCTGATGGAAAAATGTGACTGTCCTGTTGCCCTGGGTACGATCATCACCGATGATTACCTTGACATCATGCACACGAAGTTTGACAGCATGATTGAGGTAACGGGAGAGCGTGCACGAATCGGAAAACAAACATACCCGCAGGTATCATTGAAAGGCTTTCTCGAAGGATTGCTGCATCGTTTTCAGTCTCATAAAGAATTCCCAAGAACTTATACGCTCTCCGCCATCACACCTAAAAAGCAAAAGGTGCCAGCTCCGGATGCATCCCTGACCTACGTTTTGTTTTTTGAGGTCATTAGTGAGTTTATCCTGAAGCATCACCTTAAGGACAGCATCGCACTCATATTGGGCGAAAGCACTTCTCTGTACGTCTTTGGCAACCTGTTCGGGATGCCCCGTAACAGCTTTGTGGCGCAGGCTGCCTGGGGTTCCTTAGGGCACGAAACGGGGGCTGCATTAGGCATAGCGCTGGGGAGTGGCAAACGTCCATTTGTGGTGGCGGGCGACGGCGGCTTTATGATGATCTGCCAGGAGCTCTCCAGCCTGGCACGCCAGCAGTGCAATGCCGTTGTATTTGTAATAAGCAACCGGTCCTATTCCATCGAACAAGCTTTTGTTGACATCAACGCATTTAAGCCGGATGGAACATTTGCCCCCTTCGACTTGCTCCCGGCCTGGGACTACTTGGCATTGGCAACTGCATTCGGCGTAAAAGGCTACAAGGCCGAAACGACAGGGCAGCTGCAGGTGGTGCTCAAAGAAATAGCAGGTTTGACCAATGTACCGGCTCTTGTTGAAGTTGTTGTTCCCCAGAAAGATCTACCTCCCCAGCTGGCACGGCTCGCAGCTCCCCCCGCTCCCGGCCAAACGCTGCATACAGGACGGCACCAATGGTAAAAGTCAAAAAAAATATTTACGGAAACCGACGTGTGCTTTGATCTTTCAAGTTGCTCTACTGTATAAGAAACTAGTGCATTCATTTTCATCAACCGCCTAAATGGGTTGATCCAGTTTGGCGTGTCGTAAGTTAGAAACATATCTTGAGCTGCCCGCCTTTTCACATAAATTTGAAAACCAATTCACCTTAACAATCCGGGGTTATCACCAGCGAAAAATGTCAGCAATGTTTGAAGATGTTGTATCATCCATAAATAGCTTTGGTAGTTTTTCGCAACAGCATATATCTCTTTTACTGGATTGCCTGAAAACCCAAATCGTCTTAAAAGATGATTGCCTTGTCAGGGAGGGACAGGTTTGCCAGGCTTTTTATTTTGTTAGCCAGGGTAGTTTTCGGCATTATACCATACAGGAGAATGGCATGGAAGCTACGCTCAACCTGTTTATCAGCAACGAATGGCTGTTCTAGTATAAAATTTTCATGACCCAAGCAACCATCACAAAATATTATCCAGGCTGTCTCCAACAGCGAAGTGTTTAGCTTGAGTGTTTGGGATTTACATAAGCTGATGAAGATTTATGATGGTTTCTTCCGGATGGGTCGCATTTTTGAGCAAGCAATCCAGAACCAGGATTTTCAGCACAACTGGCTCACGCCCGAACAGAAATACGAACGTTTGCTCAGCTGGAAACCCGAACTTCTGAAAAGATTTCTGCTTAAATGGATTGCATCTTACCTGGGTATGACACCGGAAACTCTTAGCCGCATTCGCAGAAAGATCAGTTCTTGATTTTGGTCAAGACCTTCCTGTTTAAAGGCAGTTAAGTTTGAACCATGAATAAAACATTTGAAAACTGAACTGGTATATCGCTCATTGTATTTATCATTTTGCTTCTATTTACCATGGTACTTCATCCCGCTGGGGGGAGCGTTGAGCATCTGATCAGGATCACACGTGTCATCGTCATCACGCACGCGATTGCCATTATTTCCTTGCCCTTTGGGCGGATAGGCTTCTGGGGTTTAACAAGAAGAATAGGGACAGACCATTTCGGATCTGTCATTGCTATGGTGATCGCCTCATTCGGATTGGTAGCCGTCATGCTGGCTGGGGCAGCCAATGGACTGATCATGCCTATATTCTTGCAATACTACAAAGACGCAACACCGGAGTCTATTGCTGCCATTAAACCTGTTCTGCAATACAGTTATGCAGTAAATCATGCATTTGATTACATCTATACGGGTGCTTTCAGTCTGGCAATCCTGTGCTGGTCGGGTTCGATCGTGTATACCAGGAAGCTGGCGGTATGGATTGGGTGGGTGGGAATTGTTTTAGCCCTGGCCATTGTAGCAGTCTTTGTATCCGGAGTAGCCGTGAACAGTTTACACGGCTTTCGCATCTTCGGTACTGCTGTAATTGCTTGGATCCTTGTTGTTGGAGTCATGTTACGTAACCAGAAATAACCATAGCCTCAATAAATACTGTTAAACCACTTCTCGATCTTGTTTTGTTTCTTTTTGGTTTTGCCATTGAATACATATTCGTTAGACGCCGGGGAATATGTATAATCCTTTGCCCAATGCTTGAAACAGGATGCCGTCAAATCGATCGCATCCATGATCCGCTGTATTTCTGCACTCGTCATAGTAGGGTGCAGTGAAAGCCTGATCCAACCGGGTTTGCTGGCCGGGTCGCCCGAGCGGAGTGCTTCCCGTATTTTATACGACCTGGCCGGCTCAATTTTCAGCAACTCGTGTCCGTAAGTACCTGCGCAGGCACAGCCTCCCCGCAACTGGATGCCAAAACGGTCGTTCAGTAACTGAACGATGAGGGGATAGTGTGCCCCTTTGACGACAAAAGAAACAATGCTGAGCCTTTTTTTAACATGTCCTGCCAGTACCTCTACATTCTTCATTGTCTCAAAGCGGTCAAACGCTGCCTGCAGCAATTCTTCTTCGCGTTTCCTCATCTTGTCAGCACCTAACGCTTCCTTCAGCCGTACACACATCGCTGCTTTGATTCCCTGTAAGATAGGCGGGGTACCACCGTCTTCCCGCAGTTCAATACCTGCTACATAATCACGTGTTTTCCAGGGATTGCTATACACAACGGTGCCGCCACCGGGTTGATCGGGTATGGTGAGATTATACAGCTGCCGGGCAAAGATCAGAATTCCGGGGGTACCCGGACCACCTAAGAATTTGTGGGGCGAAAAATAAATCGCGTCCAGGTGGGCTCCGGCCTCGCGTGGATGCATGTCTATGTTTATGTACGGAGCCGAGGAAGCGAAATCCACAAAACAGGATCCTTTATACTGGTGGATCAGTTTTGCGATCTCATGATAAGGTGTTTCGATACCTGTTACATTGGAACAGGCGGTTACCGCAGCGATCTTATTTTTGCGGTGCCTGAACCGTTCGAGTAAAGTACCGAAATGTTCGAGGTTGACATAGCCGTCTTTACAGGGCCTGATCATCTCCACGTCTGCAATGGTTTCGAGCCAGCTGACCTGGTTGCTGTGATGTTCCATATGCGTAATAAAAACAACCGGCCGCAAAGCCTCGTCAATGCAAATATCATTGCCGGCAACCAGATAGTCTTTTAACCGCTCCGGTACGCGCAATCCCAAGATCCTTTGCAGCTTATTAACTGCTCCGGTCATTCCGCTGCCGCAAAAAAGCAGCACATCATCCTCACAAGCATGCACATGCCGCTTAATGATCTGCTTGGCTTCTTCGTAAGCTTCGGACATCAGCCTGCCTGTTACTGTCGTTCCGGTATGTGTATTGCCCAAAAAAGGCATGACGTCTTGCTGCAGACAGTCTTCAATAGGCTTGTAAGCCCGGCCGCTGGCGGTCCAGTCCGCATAAACCAGTTCCTTTGTACCGAAAGGTGTTTCGAAAGTGAGATTGTGTCCAATGATGTTACGCTGGTAAGCTTCAAAATAGTCTTGCAAATTTGTACCTTCTCTCATCTATTTTAATTTTGCTACAGGTGTTCCAAACAGGTTGTGAGGCGTTTTGCTTAGCTCATCACCGAAAAAATAAGCCACGGTAAAAACAAAACCGACAAACACAACCACAATCACCAGCTGCATACCGGAAGTTTTCTGGATCGGTTGCCTGGCGCTGACTGCACATATCTCACCCGGACAATACTGCGCTTTTTCACCGTAAAAAAGCCGGTAAACTTTGCAGGCCAGGCAAATTCCGAAGGCCGATTCGAAGAACAAAAAGATCAGGCACAGCAAGCATATGATACCGGTGACCGGGCTGTAGGAATTGATCAGCACCATGAAAATAAACATGGTGGCAGAGAGGATCAGGCCAATGATCCAGGCAAACTTTTTTTGCCTGGCCCCTACATATTCGGGTACCTGGTTTCTTACGATCATCCTGCCTATGATCAGCGATGGCGAGAAGTTCGGGTTAACGAACACACGTACGATAAAATCCACCAGGAAGATAGTAATCGCATACTTGGCCAACAGAAAATTATTCCTGAACAAGATCAGTACCAGGGCTGTATAGATCACAACGAAGAGGATTCCGGCAGCCGCCCTGATCTCCCGTTCGTTCAAAACCGGTATGTCAAAACCTGCGACCTCTTCTCCGAAGCGTATGAAATTTTTCATGTGAACGGCTCTTTTATGGTTGCCAAGTGTTTTTGATGCCTTTTTACTGCAGGATAAAAGTAAAAGAGTCGATTGCATAAAAGAAATTAATATGACCGTTCCCAGCATATCTTACGTAACAGGAACGTTTGCCGTGAAATCGGAAGGACTCCCGCATCGCGGATCAATGCTTTTGAACACAGAAAATTTATATGATAACCGGCACAGTTGCCTGGATAACTTGATTGTTTTTTATGAAAAACGGTGGTCCTAAGAACTGGCTGTTTCTGTTTATCAAAGCAAAGGATTACATTTATACTTGCCGCTATAAGGGCAAGGACCATGTACCTAAAAAAACGCACCGCTTATTTACTTTTCCTGATTGCTTACATTGGTGCGTTGGTTGTCGAGAAACCGGTTTACACAGGAAGAAGCGTACAAGACTGTTTCTCTTACCTTTTTACGGTATTTATCCACTTTTCCCTGTTCACACTGATGATCATTGGCAATCATGCAGTGTTGATCTCCCAGCTGCTACAAAAAAGGTGGTTCAGTGGGTATGCGGCAGGCCTGCTCCTGCTGATTTCCTTGTACGCCTTTCTGGCCAACCAGTACAACAGCTTTATTCACCAGGTAATGCTACATGACTCATTGATCCGGACAAGCGGTGGCTTTTGGGATAACTTTGTCTACGGCCTGTGCTGCACTGTAATTGCCTCGATGTTATATCTTGCCCGGCAATGGTCAGCGCAGCAGGAGCAGATCAAGAACAGCCAGATAAGCCAGTTGCGAACGGAATTAAAATACCTGCGGTCGCAGATCAACCCCCACTTTCTTTTCAATAGCCTGAATACCGTATATGGCTATATTGACCGGAGCAACAACCAGGCCCGGACCATAATGGTGCAGTTTTCGGATCTGCTGCGTTATAATTTGTATGAAGCCGATGTGGATATGATCGCGCTGGAAAAAGAGGTAAAATACCTGCAAAATTATGTCGACCTGCAAAAGGCGCGGAGCAACGATAATGTACAGGTCAGCTTAGCGTTGGATTACCAGAACAGGAACGCTAAAATTGCTCCCCTGATATTCATGGCCTTTGTCGAAAATGCTTTTAAGCACGCTTCCAGGGGTGATGTTATCTCTAACAGCATCCGCATTGCATTGAAAGAAAAGAATGAGAATATCGATTTCACTTGTGTCAATTCTTATGAGGAGACGGCGTCTTCAACGGGCGGGATCGGTCTGAACAACGCTATCAGAAGACTGGAACTTTTGTACAAAGACCGTTACCTGCTTGATATCAAAAAAGACGATCATGAATATGAGGTGCATTTAACCCTTGCGTTATGAAGAAACTTAGTTGCATCATCGTGGATGATGAACCCGTAGCCCGGAAGATTTTACAGGAATTTGTAGAGCAGGTTCCTTTCATGGACCTGCAGGGTAAATTTGAAAATGCCCCCAAGGCCGAAGCATTTCTGCGTATCAACCCAGTTGACATCCTGCTCCTTGACATTGAAATGCCCAGGATATCAGGCCTGGAGTTCCTGCAAAAAATGGACTTGGAATCTATGGTTATTCTTACAACCGCCTTTCCACAATATGCCCTCGAAGGCTATGAGCTGAATATCATTGATTATTTGCTGAAACCTTTTGCATTCAGCCGTTTTCTGAAAGCCGTGCACAAGGCCAAAGATTTTCATGAAATCAAAAACTGGAAAAACAGTACGCCGGTTCCACCCTATATCTTTATTAAAAGTGAAAAACGGATCGAAAAGGTGGAGCTTTGCGATATACTTTTTGCTGAGAGCGTCGGCAATTATGTAAGCATCTATACCGAACGCAAAAGGATCATGGCATACCTTACCATGAAAAGCTTGGAGAGCCAAATGCCCGTGCCGGAGTTCATCAAAATCCACCAGTCGTATTTGGTCAACACCTCGAGGATCCAAGCAATCGAAGGCAACGAAATCAGGATCGGCAGTCATTCCCTTCCCATGAGCCGCAACTACCGTGAAACAGTCATGAAGATCGTCCAGCAGCGTTTGTTAAAGAGGTAACCAGCGATGGCCAAAATACAAGGGTGAGAAAACATGGGTTTGGGTCTCACTTTGACCTATCTTAAAAATAGTTTATCCTGGTGATTGATAATCGTGCAGGAAATTTACAAATGTACTAATCTATGGAAATCTAGACTAGGGTTGAAAATTTTTTTAACTTGTCATCCAAATCCCTTTGAGCGACCCCAGCTGTGGCGGTATGTGAGACCTGGAATGCTGGTCTTGATGGAAAAGCCCCGGGATCCGATTGATCCGTACTTATCGCGGTAGCTGCTGGAAATGCCAGAGTTGCTGACGTTTATACCCCATCCTTTGGATCCGCCGATCCTTCTTGAATACCTGAGACCCATGATGTTGATTGATGATGATTTTGTCGGAAAATATCGGCACAAGGAACGGATTAAACCGGAATATAAAGATATTCTTCGTAGTGGCGCCACCCCATTTATGGAGCACCTTCCTTTTTCTCAGCTGCCCGCTCCAGTGGTAGTATCGGGGCTCTGTATTATATCGAACAATGATTCATATGAGCCGCTTTTTTTGGAACCGTTTTCCTGTCCTGGGAAAGATTTCAATGTGTGCCAAATCCCTGGTACTTGTCTATCAATCATTTGCCACTCTGGCATGCCGTTGGAAACTACTAGCGCATAACACACAAAAAGAAAAATCTAAAAAACTGAATACCATGAAAAAGATCCTCACCCTCGTCGTTGTTCTCTTCGCTGCCTTCACAGCTGCCAATGCACAATCTACTGCTACTGCCAGCCAAACCGTTTCTCTTACCCTGCAGAACGCCATTGACATCACCATCTCCTCTGCTACCGGTACTAACTTCCTCTTCGATGATGTAGCCAAATATGGTAGCGGACTCACTAACACCAAT
>JADCRZ010000032.1 GCA_015069695.1 Williamsia sp. | reverse complement strand
TTGTTGCGGTTGGTGATGATGCCTTTTTGCATCGGCTCATCTGATATATCGACCTGTACCGGCTTACCGAATAAACGGTCACCTAAACGGATATGGACGCCGGTCTTGCTGTCGGAGTTGCGATAGTTGCTTTCGAGGTTTAGAAAGCAGCAGGCTTGCTCGGCAAAAGTATCAAATGTATCGTTCATGGGAAAATCCGCCTGGTTGCCGGGCATGCCCGCCCAGAGGATCTGGGCCATGCCGGCCGTCTCCTGCCGGGGAATGGCATCCATCTGTGCCAGGGCCGACGATACCAGGTTTTTGATGTACTTGAGCTTCTCCTTGTCGCTCGTCCATACCAGCACATTGAAATGCGCTTTTACCGGCATGCGCTGCGATGCGATGGCCTCGTTGAGAAAGTTGTTGGTAGCGTCCCGAGAAATGGCATTTTCACGCGAGTAAGCAGACAGCGATTGCAGACGTAGCCGTTTACTTTCCAGCTGCTGGATCGTTTTCTGGGCATCTTCTATAAAGATGTACTGGTTATAAATATGGCTGCAGGGCAGCAGCTGGCCGAGCGGCGAGGCAAAGCCGGTGCTGAAGCGGGTCTTGTCGCTTGAGTACTTATCATAGGTGATCCTGGAGCCGCACAGCGAGGGCAACACTTCGGCGTCTGCCAGGGTATAGAGCTGGCAGAGGTCTTCACCGATCCTGGTTCCATTATCAAACTCAATATCTTTGAGTAGCAGGTCGCTGTCTGCATGCAGGGTGAGATAGCGTTCGATGATGCCGGCGCTACCCTTTGTTCCTACCAGCTCAGCTTCCTTAAGCCTTTTTAAGCGCATAAAACCGCTGTCCTGCAGAATACGCTCGAACTGGCCTGCTGCATCCAGGAAGTCCTGCAGTGCCTGCGGCCTGATTGTTTCTTCCGGCACCAGGGTGCGTTTCAGGATGGTGGACATGAGTGAGGTAGAAGGCCGCCTGCCCTGCGGCTTTTTGGTGAGCATGACATAGCAGCGGTGCTCGAGGCAGGGACGTCCTTCAAAGAACTCTTCGCTGCTGCGGCTCAAAAAGCTTGTCTCGTTCTTTATCTGCGGTTTATAAGTGCTATCAGTGAACCAGTCCTGCTTGTGCAGCACTGTATACTTTGGCAGCACCTTGACGGCCTTGATGAGTGCCTGGTGAAACGCTTCATACTCCTGGTTGGAAAGGGTGAATATCTCGGGCAGGACCGCTTCATACACAATGGTAACATCACCTTGCTTGGAAAGGATGGCATCGTGCTCTACCGAGGCAATGGGCAATATATGTTTGAGATTACGCTGCATCACTTATAGCTTGTAGTTTAATTCGAGGAATACGCTGCGGGAATAGATTTTTACTGCCTTGGGCACGCTCCGTTTAGACAGCACCTTCATGATGCCGTGCTCACCGTATTTGCTGCTTAACCTGTATACAAGGATAAATAGCCCCGTACCCAGCAGCAGGATGATACCCAGGCAGATATAAGTGTTCACACCTGTTATATAAAGGATGGCAAAGAGGATGAGTAGTGCTACCAGCCCACCACCCAGATACCAGATGTACTGTGCTTTCAGCCCCTTAAATTCGATAGGCTTGTTGATGCCTTTATTTATCTGGTAAACGCTGTTCGACATGACGGGGAAATATTATAGGAAAGGACACTAGATGGCAAAAAAGGCCTTGATAACTGTAACTACGACTACAAGGAAAACACAGGAACCGAACCAGGCTGCTGCTACTTTTCCGGTGTCCGGATCGCCGGCATTCCATTTCTGGTATACCTTAATGGCCCCTATCAGCCCGAGGATCGCACCTACCGCATACATCAGATTGGCCCCCGAAGCAAAATAACTGCGCACTTTAGTGTTTGCGTCGTTTATACCGGCATTGGCATCCTGGCCATACATACGAACGCTAACTATGAGCAGCATCGCTGGTGTACTCAGCCATAAGATTACTTTAGTGATGGGCACCTTCCTGATAATTTTTATTTTCCGCATATATTCATTTTTATAATCAATACTTATGATACGCTAATAAAAAGGTCTGTTGTCCCTCCTCCTTGACGAACAATCGGGAGGGACCGGACCTCTGCTCTTACCTTCCCTTTTTCCACAACCTTTCAAGTTCATCATCACTAAGGAAGACAGAGCATAATTTTCTACTTTCAGTAGCCAAAAAATTGTTGATGGAAATCCTGAAAGCAGTATCGTCAAGCATAGGATATTTTGATACGGTAATTTGTAAGGCTGTAATCAACTCTTGCTTGAGATAATGTTTATGAGCCGCTGTTTTCAGGACCTGGCCAATCTCATTTATAAGATCATGAACAAGGGGGAACAACATGGAATTGTCTGATTCCGCATAGCTGCTTTCTTTGTTTTCAGGCTCAGAAAGCCACAGACCCTTCAAAAGATCATCCTCTTCCAGGACTGCCGATTCACTCTCGGGAATATTTATGTGCTCATCAGATTCTTTACTCATTTGGGGTATGATCTGATTGACCACTTGGCCGTTGTTTCGACCATACGAAGGATGCTCAGTAAAACGAGCATTTAGGAGATTCTTTACTTCCTTTTTATAGTACAATAAAAGGACGATGCTATAATAGAGAAGGGTCAAACCAAGCACAAAGACGATATAATCAGACCAGGAGAAAGAGTGTAACATGCCGTTCATTTATGGATGCAAAAATGACTGACAGGCAACGGGCTGTTTCAATAGTTCTTCCCGACTCTGGAAAAATTTTAATAAAAAAAATTCCGGCAGCAAACAAACGGTTAGACACTATAGAAGAATAGAATGCAAATGCAGAGCAATTGCGGCTTCAGAGCCACTGCAGTACTATTGGGCATAATAAAAGCATGAAAAATATGGATCGCAGCCGGAAGAAATCAGGCGTAGATTTGATACATCAATCTGAAAAGGCAAAAAAGACCGGGAATAGGTTAAAACAATCCCGGTTCAACATAAGATTCGAAGAATTTTTCATATGGCAAGCAATCGTTAAAAGCCTCCTGTTTCTACAGGAGACTTTTTTTGATACTATAATGATTGGGACAATTATACCAATCATTCTGTACAAAATCTCATTGAACTCTTTTTCAAAGCATTTTTTCCTATACTTACACAGCATAATTTAGCAGCTATTAATCTAAACATCCTGCATCAATAGCATCAAGATTTTTATGAACAAAATATTCTTCCTCACTTCCATTTTCTTTTGTGTGACGGCTATGGCAAAAGCGCAACAAAAAGCAACAACAGTGTCAACGCAAACAGCAAATGATGCCATTCCGGTTTCAAATGCCGACTTGGGGACTTTTCCTTATTTCAAGACACTGCCTAACTTCAAACCACCAAACGAGAGCGATTCGGTAACTATAGAACAGAACAGAACGTATTTCTTCGATGGAAAAACCTGTTTTGCAGTTGATGGACAAGTTTCTTCCCAGATCTTATCCGTTTATGACGATAAGAAAAAAATTCCGTCAGAATTTCAAATCATCCAGGAGTTCGATAAAATGATTTTGACATTGGGAGGAAAAAAAATATTTGTAGGAAAACTACCGGAAGATCAATTACAAAAAATATCGAACCTGGGCATCGTTGACTTAGCGTCTAAACATCAGGTAGCTCCCAGTGCTTACTATGGAGTAGTTGAGTACGTCATTAAAGCTCCCCAAAAGGAAGTGTGGATTCAATTGGTCCCAGCATCGATCGGATCAAAATTTTACAACCTTTTAGTTGTGGAAAAACAAAGCAACCTCCTTATCACTAACATCAATAAAGAAAATGCAATCTTAAAAGACCTGGAAAAAAGTGGTAAAGCAATTAATGATCTACGTTTTGATTTAGACAATGCCACTTTACTCACTGATTCCAAAGATGAGCTATTGAACATCGTCAATATTTTCCAGGTTTACCCGGACTGGAAAATAAAAATTGAGATAAACAGTGCACCTGTCGGCAAGCCCGATTATATATTAGCGCTAACAGAAAAGAGGGCTGTAGCTATAAAAGAAGAGCTGGTTTCGTTAGGTGTAAAACCCACCTCCGTCGAGGTAAAAGGATTGGGCGATACAAAACCAATCGTATCGAATGAAACAGAAAAGGGGCGGCAGACAAACACCAGGGCAGAGATTTCAAAGCTGTGAATACCACTTAACCAGTTTGTGGCTGTTCTGCTGTGATAACCGGACGGTGATGTACCGGAAAATTGACTGAGTTTGCAATAAAACAAAGTAAACTTGCCTTATGGTGCAGTTCCTTTGCTCTTTCCATCATCGACGGGTCTTTAACGGTTACGACCGGGTTTAAGGTTACTTCTGTAAAATGTCCGCCACCATCTGGGGTTTCTTTCATGGTTCCGGTAGCGGTATCGGTGTAAGCGGTGACCACTACTCCAGCTACCGCGCATTGGTGCAGGTAAGACAGCAGATGGCAGGATGAAAGGGCAGCCACCAGCAATTCTTCCGGATTATATTTTGTGTTGTCGCCCCGGAAAGCAGGATCCGATGAGGCCTGGATTTCCGCCTTGCCGTCCGTTTGAATAACGTGACTTCTTTCGTAAGCTTTATAGTCTGATGTCCCTGAACCTTTGTTACCGGTCCAGTTCATAGTGAGGTGGTAATTGTGCTGCTTTCCCATATGATAGATGTTTGATGTAACTGTTTTGCTTCAACCATAATGCCATTGTTGCCTTCTGTGCTCTTTACTGTTTGGTAACGGGTAATCCGGCAGGAACGGTACAGGGCTGCCTGGCTTGAAAGTGGTTTTTAAAACTCATGGTTCTTTTGCTTTTACACCGCTGGTCACAAGTAATGTTCTTTGATAAAATGAACGTGATGCTTCTCGTGACCGGCAATGTGGTAGGCCAGGGCCCGCACAGTGGCATCGTTGAAGGTGCCGGTGCCGTGGCCCATGCGGTCCAGCGAGTCTTCAGGTAAGCCGTTGAAAAGGGCTATTGTGGCCCGCCGCACCGCTTCGTACTCCTCGAAGATATTGTCCAGGCTCCTGGAATCAGCCTGTGAGTACTTCACATAACTGTCCTGGTCAAAACCAATCAGGTTATGTTGTTCACCCCGAGCAAAACACAGAGCCCTATAGGAGAAGATACGTTCGTCGTCTACAATGTGTACCAGGATCTCCTTGATGCTCCACTTGCTTGGTTGATAACGGTGCAGCAACAGTTCCGCCGGAAGGCTGTATATAAACGATTTCACGGCCTGATAGTTATCCGCCAGGTGCTTGAGGACCAGGCCATCGTCCGGAATCCATTTCATGTACATCTCAGCGTAACCAGGATACTCACCGGGTTTTGCCTTGAATATTTCGCGTGTATAGTATCTATCACATAACAAATCTTAGCGTTTTCGAGGGTCAACGTTCACCAGTGCTTGTTTAAGCGGGCTAAACTTTTGAGGTTTTACTGGATTCACGTACTCCATTTCACCGACAGGATAATTGGTCACGCAAAACTTGGTCAGGCAAGCTAAGGGCCGGGTGGGGCGTCTTTCAAATCCGCCACCACAGTTAGGGCACACATTCTCCAGAATATTTATTACGCAATCTTGGCAGAAGGTGCATTCAAATGTACAGATCATGGCCTGGTCGCTGCCGTTGGGCAGTGCCTTTGCGCAATGTTCGCAGATGGGTTTTATCTCAAGCATGGTTTATGTCTTTTAAGGTCTTTGCCCAAACCTTCGCCCATTTTCCCAGTGGGCTCAGCATTTCATATAATTCATTTCCTTTCGCGGTCAGCTGGTATCCTTCCAAGGCACGTTCTATCAGGGCCGCTTTGGTTAATTCTTTTAGCCGTTTGTTAAGGATTGAGGGTGATATGGATTCGCAATAGGTCTGTATGGCCCGGAAGGTGGCGGGTCCTTCGTTCAGATGCCAGATTATGCCCATGGCCCAGCTACGGCCGAGCAGGTCGAACAAAGCCATGATGGGAACACCGGTTTTGGAACCCCGGACCGGACCACCGGGTGCAGGAAATGACATATTGCTACATATTAAGCAGCAATGCTACTTAATATGTAGCAAAAAACGAATTTTTATTTATACACAAGGATTCTAATTCCAATGGAATCTCAGTTCAAGCTTGCGGCAGAATCCTCCCACTTTATTTAGACTGCGTTTTTAATCTTGAAATTCGCCATCATCGCCAGCTCCATTATTGGCAATACATGTATTGCACACTGTTTTATTCTTTCAAAGCTGTAGGTGCATAATGTTACAAATCGGTAAAGAGGGCCTAGAGTATCTGTTTTCCATATTAACCATTCAGCAGTAATTACTTTTGGTACCATCAATAGATACTATCCTGCAGAGACTACTTCGTACCCTTCTGCCAATCAGTGCTAATTCTTCTGCTGCGTTGAACAAATACGAGAAAGAGTTTAGATGCTATAAGTTACATAGTAGAAGATCAAGGAGGAAGGCATTCCCTTGTTCCGAATTATAATGCCTCCTCATCAATTTAGTAGCTGATTATGTTAATAGAAGATTCATTAGGCTTGACTTGAGCTGACCGCATACTGTAACGTTTAATTTGTTAAGACGGCCCCAGATCAACCCATGCAGATTTTCTTGCAAAAATGGTATAAAAATCTGCCAAAGACGCTTGGTTTTTATATAGAATGGACATGTTTAAAAAACATTATAATTTTAATAATATTAATATTCTTTTGTAATTAATATTAAAATGTTCATTTTTGGGTTATATTAATAGTATTAATAAAATTTAAATAAGACATTCTTTGATCAACTAATCTCACTCCTTTTGCTTTTAGCACAGCTCACAAGGGAAAACAAAAGATATAAAGTTTTGACCCTATGTACTTTAATAAGTAATTAAAGTCCTATCGTTGCTCGCCATCATCTATTTCTGTAACCAAAACCTGATACATGAAAACATCTTTAATGTTTTTAGGCTTGTTTTTTAATTTGTATGTAACTGCACAAACCAAACTCATCAACGGAATGGTAAAAAACGACGACGGACCCTTACACGGCGTCTCCATTACAATAGACGGCAGTACGGCAGGCACCCAAACGGATAAGAACGGCCGTTTCCAGGTCACCGTTCCTTCGAATGCCACCCTGATCTTTTCCTACCAGGGACACATCACCCGGAAAATTGAAGTAACCGGACAGGCAGATTTCAATATACTGCTCGCCCGTGAAGACAAGCAACTGCAGGAAGTGGTGGTAACTGCCCTTGGTATCACACGTGAGAAAAAATCTCTTGGATATGCATCGCAGGCCATCGGAGCAGAGGACGTAAGCACGGTAAAAACCGGTAACATCACCAACTCACTTTCCGGCAAGGTGGCCGGGGTGCAGATCAAGCGCAACACCAATATGGGCGGCTCCACCAATGTGGTGATCCGGGGCAACAAATCCCTTACGGGTGATAACCAGGCCCTGTTTGTAGTAGACGGGATACCTGTCAACAATTCCAATTTCAACACTTCCGGACAGCAACAGTCCAGCGGCGGATACGATTACGGCAACATGGCTACCGACATCAACCCCGAGGACGTAGAATCGGTGAACGTGCTGAAAGGGGCTGCTGCTACTGCCTTGTACGGTTCCCGCGCCAGCAACGGGGCTATCATCATTACCACCAAGAGCGGCGGCAAAAAAGGCCGCACCAGTATTGACATCAACTCAGGCGTAACCCTGGGTTTCGTTGACAAATCAACCTTCCCGAAGTTCCAGGACAAATACGGCGTAGGGTACGGAGCTGTGTACGGCGTGAACCGCAACGACTTTTTCGAAGAGCGTGACATTGACGGCGATGGCATCCTGGACAAGGTGACCACCCTTGCCTATGGTTCT
Organism: Williamsia sp.; assembly: GCA_015069695.1. Taxonomy (GTDB): domain Bacteria; phylum Bacteroidota; class Bacteroidia; order Chitinophagales; family Chitinophagaceae; genus JADCRZ01. Next base: position 62,565 of record JADCRZ010000032.1, on the reverse strand, counting down.
TACGGCGCACCGTTCGATCCGAACCTGCTGGTATACCAATGGAACTCTTTCGACCCTGAATCGCCCTATTACCTGAAAAAAACACCCTGGGTGGCCCCCAAGAACGGCCCCATTACTTTTTTTGAAACACCGGTAACAACCACCAACAACCTTTCGCTTTCAGGCTCCAACGACCGGGGCAGTTTCCGGCTCTCCTACACCAACTACAGTCAAAAAGGCCTGCTGCCACACAGCCTGCTTAAACGTAATAATTTTGCCGTGAATGGATCTTTTAAGATTACCGATAGGCTCACAGCCTCGGTGAGCGGTAACTTCTCAGTATCCGATGGTTTGGGACGCAACGAAACCGGTAATGAATCCGGCAACAACGGAGGCAATGTAGTATCGGTGTTCCGGCGTTACTGGGTAACCAATGTAGACGTGCAGGAACTGAAGGACATCTACTTCAAGACCAAACGCAACGTGACGGGCTTTACCGGCGGTACCATCGATAACCCTTACTGGACCAGGTTTGAAAACTACGAAACCGATCGGCGTAGCCGCCTGTTCGGAAATATGGCGCTCAAATATAACCTGCTCAGCTGGTTGAATGTGGAAGGCCGCGCATCAATCGATACCTACGCTTACCTGCAGGAAGAAAGACGCAACAACGGAACGCTCAACGGCGTGGGCCGCTATATCCGAAACAACGTCAACTTCAGCGAAACGAACTACGACCTGATGCTGAACTTTAATAAGAACCTGACGGACAAACTCAACGTGAGCGGTGTGCTGGGAACAAATATCCGCCGCAACAACCTGAACTCGATCTATGCCGTTACTAATGGCGGACTGGTGCTCGACCGGTTGTATTCACTTTCCAATTCGAAAGACCTGCCGGCAGCCCCGGTAGAAGTGGCCGAACGCATCGGGGTTGACGGGTATTACGGCGCAGTATCATTTGGCTACAACAACCTAGTATACCTGGACCTTACCGGAAGAAGCGATCACTCGTCTACGCTTCCGGCCAACAACAGTACCTATTTCTATCCTTCCGTTGCCACTAGTTTTATTTTCTCCGAGCTCATCAAAAGCGAAGCGCTGTCGTTCGGCAAGCTGCGCCTCAACTATGCGGAAGTAGGCAGCAGCGGTACGGCCAACAGCCTGATTGATGTGCTCAACAAGCCGACCCCGTTCGGCTCCGTGCCCCTGTATTCAGTGAGCAGCATAAAAAGAAACCCCAACCTGGTGCCGGAAAGCTCCCAAAGCTATGAGGTGGGGCTGGAGATGTCGTTCTTCAAAAAAAGACTGGGCATCGATGTTTCAGCTTATAAAACCAATACAAAGAACCAGATCATTCCGGTGGCTATTTCAACGACCACCGGCTATTCTTCCAAATATGTCAATGCCGGGGAGGTGGAAAACAAAGGCATCGAACTGGCGTTGAGCGGTACGCCTGTCAGGACCGGAAAGTTCAGCTGGGATGTAACCGTGAACTGGGCTCGCAACCGTAGCAAGGTACTGTACCTGTTCGATGGGGTCGATAACCTCCAGTTGGGTTCTTTTGGTGTAACCGTCAACGCCCGGGTCGGCCAGCCGTATGGCACTATCATGGGAACCGATTTCGTATACGTAAACGGGCAGCGGCAGATCAACCAGACGACGGGTGAATATGTGCGCACCACCGCTTCCAACAACATCATCGGCAACATCACGCCCGACTGGAACGGAGGCGTGATCAACAAGTTGAACTACAAAAATTTCAGCCTGAGCTTTCTGGTTGACATGCAGCACGGCGGCGACCTCTTTTCCGCCGACATCAGCACAGGTAACCGCTCCGGCCTGTACTACTATACAGCCGGGGTGAACGAACTGGGTAACCCCATCCGCAATTCACTGGTCAACGGTGGCGGCATCATCCTCCAAGGCGTGGACGCATCAGGTAAACCCAATACCGTACGAACACCGATGGATAATTACACCAATGCGCTGGGAAGCGTGAAAGCGCCACAAGCTTACTTCATCTACGACGCCTCGTACGTAAAGCTGCGGGAAGTGGCCCTGTCGTACCGGCTTCCGGCCCGGCTGATCTCCCGCGTGCGGCTCACGGGCGCACAACTTTCCCTCGTAGGTTCCAACGTATGGATCATCCACAAAAACCTGCCCTTCGCCGATCCGGAAGCCGGTCAAAGCTCCGGCAACCTGCAGGGCAACCAGACCGGCGTGCTGCCCACCACGCGCGACCTTGGCGTAAACCTGAAACTTCAATTCTAATTCATCCACTCATCTCCCCTCAATATGAAAAAGATATTGATCTTACTGGCGGTTACCGCCCTTTATTCATGCACCAAGAATTTGGAATCGCTGAATACGAATGTAAAGGATGCCACCTCGGCATCTGGGGAAGCCTTTTTCAACATGGCTTCCAAAAACATGTCTGACCTCATGAGCGGCATCACATACGGCGCCAATGGCAGCCCGTTCGAGACAAGTCGCCTGATGGTACAGCAGATATCCTCGGTAACGTATAACGAAGGCACTACCTACTACTCCAATTTCAACTGGAGCGCCATGTATATGGGTGTGCTACGCAACCTGCTTGAAAGCGCCAACGTAACCAAAGCCACTTCCTTTGTAGGAGCAGCCGGCGCTACCCAGCAGAAGAATCAGCTGGCCCTTATCGAAATTATGAACGTATATGCCTATGCAACGCTGGTAGATGCGTTCGGCAATATCCCCTACACGGCAGCACTCGACTTCAACAATGTGCTGGCCAAATATGATGATGCCCAGACAGTATATGCCGACCTCATCAAGCGCCTCAAGGTTGCCATCGACAACCTCGATGCAACCGGCAAAAGCTTCGACAACGATCTGGTCTATGGGGGCAAGGTTGCCAACTGGAAAAAGTTCGGCAATTCGCTGCTGCTTAAGCTGGGCATGCGCATCATGGACAAGGATGCAGCCCTGGGAACCGCTACCGTCACCACCGCTGCCCCCGGCGCGTTCACATCAAATACAGACAATGCCTTGTTCAAATACCTGAGTGCCCAGCCCAATACCAACACGCTCTGGATAAGCCTGGCCATCGGCAACCGCAAAGATTTCGTAGGGGCAAAGCCGTTTGTTGACCTGATGAATACGCTGAATGACCCAAGGCGGCCGGTGTACTTCACCACCGTGAACGGCGCATATGTGGGTGCGCTGTCCGGAGCAGTTGTAACGTATGAACTTTATTCCCGTTTCGGCTCTATATTCTATGAGGCCACCCTGCCTTCCATCATCATGGATTATACAACCGTAGAATTTTTGCTGGCAGAAGCGATGGAAAGAGGCATCAACGTGGGCGGTACGGCCGAAACTCATTACAACGCCGCCATCACGGCCTCCATGAACTATTACGGAGTAGGCTCCGGTGCTGCAGCTTACCTGGCGCAGCCTGCTGTGGGTTATAAGACCGCGGCCGGAAACTGGAAACAGAAGATCGGCAACCAGAAATGGCTGGCCCTGTTCAACCAGGGGCCGGAAGCCTGGACGGAATACCGGCGGCTGGATTACCCGGTGCTGAGCGCTCCCGCTGGTTCTTATGTGAATGTTGTACCCCGGCGACTCACCTACCCCATCAGCGAGCAAACGCTCAATGGCGCCAATTACAAAGCCGCCGCTTCCGCCATCGGCAGCGACCTGATGACCACAAAAATATTCTGGGACGTCTATTAATGATCTCCGCCGGTAATCTGCAGATTTGCAGCGGCCCGAACCAACTGCCAGCAAGTATGAGAAGAATACCTGTTCTCCTTGTTTTTTTCTGCACTATCCTGTGCCGGGCGCAAAACGTGCCCGCCCTGACGGTAGAAAAGATCATGCAGGACGCCAAATGGATGGGCATCTCGCCCACCAATATACAATGGGATCAGAACAGCAGAGCCTTGTACTTCAACTGGAACCCGGAAGGTGCCCAGCGTGATCCCTTATACGAAGTATCCGTTGACGGTCTTACGCCGCACAAGGCTGCGGACACCGCAAAAAAGCGGCTCAGCCGCAACCAGCCGGTCTATTCGCGTGACCGCTCTAAGGTGCTTTTTGAACGCAACGGTGACATCTTCATGCAGGCCAAAGGTGGCACGGAAACCCTGCTGGTGTCTACCTCCGACCGGGAAACCAGTCCCGCATTCAGTGCCGATGAAAGCAAGATCTATTTCCAGAAAGGTGATAACCTGTTCAGCCTGGGAATTGTCGGCGGCGGACTGGCGCAACTCACCAATTTTACCCGCATAAAGCGAACCGGCCAGCGTCCGCCGTCGCCCCAGGAAGCCTGGCTGAAAAAAGACCAGCTTCAAATTTTTGACATCATCCGCAAGCAGGCGCGTGACCAGCAGCTCGATGAAGCAGAACGGCGGGCAGCCGAAGCAAAGCAGCCTTATGAATTTTATCTGGACGAAAAAAGCCAGGCGGGTGGTATGACGGTGAGCCCAGATGGCTGCTACATTATCTTCCGGGTAAACCGGCAACCGGATGGTGGCCGTACCATCATTGTCCCCAATTATGTAACCGGCTCGGGATTTACCGAAGACATCGCCGGAAGAACCAAAGTGGGTGCGCCGGTTGCCACCACGGAGATGTGGGTGTACGATCTGCCGCACGACACCGTTTACGGCATTTCCACCGCCGGCATACCAGGCATCAAAGACCTGTCCGCATACCTGAAAGAATATCCGCAGCAGTGGGAAGAACGCAGCAAGCAGAACGAAGACCGCAAAGTGAGCATCGGCAGCCCGGTATGGAGCCCAGAAGGCACCCGTGCAGTCGTGAACATTGTGTCGCAGGACTGTAAGGATCGCTGGATCATGCGGCTGGAACTGCCCGGCGGGAAGCTTCAGCCCCTGGAGCACCAGCATGACGACGCCTGGATCGGCGGCCCGGGTATTGCAGCCGGTCTTAATGTATCTAACGTAGGCTGGATCGATAACCGCACCATCTATTTTCAAAGTGAAGTGACCGGCTACTCGCACCTGTATACGCTCAACACACAGACGGGCGAACGCAGGCAGCTTACATCCGGCAAGTACGAAGTGCAGACGCTCCGCCTGTCGAACGACAAAAAATCTTTTTACTTCACGGCCAATATCGAGCATCCGGGCATCACCCATTTTTACAAGATCCCCGTAGAAGGCGGAACGCCTGTAAGGCTTACTTCCATGAAAGGGGGCAACGAGGTTACGCTGTCTCCCGATGAGAAATGGCTGGCCATCCGTTATTCATACACCACCAGGCCCTGGGAGCTGTACTTGCAGGAGAACCGGCCCGGTGCCAAGCCGGTGCAGATCACAAAGTCGACCACGCCTGAGTTTGATGCTTATCCTTGGCGCGAGCCGGATATGATCACGTTCAAAAACCGCTATAATGCTGATGTATATGCGCAAATAATGCAGCCGGCCATACCCGACCCGCATCATCCTGCCGTGGTGTTCGTGCACTCGAACGGATACCTGCAGAATGTGCATTACATGTGGAGCTATCACTTCCGCGAGTATATGTTCAACAACCTGCTGGTGGACCGTGGCTACACGGTCATCAATATAGACTACAACGCCAGCTCGGGTTATGGCCGCGACACCCGCACGGGCATCTACAGGCACATGGGTGGCCGCGACTTGGCAGACCTGACGGATGGAGCTAAGCTGCTGGTAGAAAAGTATGGTGTAGATCCCAAGCGGATCGGGCTGTATGGCGGATCGTACGGCGGCTTTCTGACGCTGATGGCCATGTTCACAGAGGCGGATGTGTTCACGTCCGGAGCAGCCCTGCGCTCGGTGACGGACTGGGCACACTACAACCAGCGCTATACCGCCAACATCCTCAACGAGCCTGCCAGCGACGAAAAAGCCTACCGCCAAAGCTCGCCGATCTATTTTGCAGCAGGCCTGAAAGGCAACCTGCTGATGACGCATGGAATTGTGGATGTGAATGTAAACTTTCAGGACATCGTTCGCCTCACGCAAAGGCTGATCGAGCTGGGCAAGAACAACTGGGAGCTGGCCGTATACCCGCTGGAAGATCACAATTTTGTAGATCCGCCCAGCTGGACCGACCAGTACAAGCGGATCTTTAAACTGTTTGAAGAAACCCTGAAAAAATAATGCCGATGCATACAAAGACCGGTCGTACGATCTCCGCCGTTTTGCTTTGCCTGATGATACTAAGCGCCGGCATGGCGCAGGTACCCAAAGCGCCTCCCCGGAAGGAAGGTGAAGGACCCTGGAGCCAGCTCATCATCCGGGGCGTCACACTCATCAACGGAACCCTGTCGCCCCCGCTGGGGCCGGTTGATATTGTGGTGGAGAACAACCGCATCACAGCCGTGCAACCGGTGGGTGCGCCCGGGCAAAAGATCGATGCCTCCAGGCGCCCGCAGCTGAAAGCCGGCGGCAAAGAACTCAACGCAGAAGGCCTGTACCTGATGCCGGGCTTTGTAGACACGCACGGGCATATCGGCGGCACCGCGCAGGGTACGCCGGCCGAATATGTGTTCAAGCTGTGGATGGCGCATGGCATTACTACCGTCGTTGACCCAGGCTGCAGCAACGGGCTCGACTGGGTGCTGGAAGAAAAAGCCAAGAGCGCCAAAAACGAAATTACGGCGCCCCGCATCAAAGCTTATATGCGCTTTGGCGCCGGCAGTCAAACCACCATTGCCACCGGCTTACAGGCCCGGGAATGGGTGCGTAACAACGCCAAGGCGGGTGCCGACGGCATCAAATTCTTTGGCGCTTCACCGGAGGTGATGAGCGCCGCCCTGGATGAAAACAAAAAGCTTGGTCTTCGCTCCAAAATGCATCATTCGCAAACCTGGGTCGGCGGCTGGAATGTCCTGAACAGCGCCAGGGCCGGCCTTACCTCCATGGAACACTGGTACGGGCTGCCGGAAGCCATGTTCACCGACAGAACCGTACAGCATTACTCGCTCGACTACAACTACCAGAACGAGCAGGACCGGTTCGGAGAAGCCGGCACCTTGTGGAAACAGGCTGCAGCCCCTTTCAGCGAAAAATGGAATGCGGTGATGAACGAGCTGCTGTCGCTCAACTTCACCCTGTCGCCCACTTTTGTGGCTTACCTGGCCAACCGCGACCTCATGGCCCTGCGCCGGGCCGAATGGCACGAGAACTACACGCTTCCCTCACTCTGGGACTTTTACACGCCCACCCGCGGTTCGCACGGTTCTTACTGGTTCAGCTGGGGCACCGAGCAGGAGATCCAGTGGAAAGAAAACTTTCGTTTGTGGATGACCTTTATCAATGAATACAAGAACAGGGGTGGCCGCGTAACGATCGGAACCGACGCCGGCTTTATCTATAACCTCTACGGTTTTGCGTACGTCAATGAGATGCAGCTGATGCGCGAAGCCGGCTTCCACCCGCTGGAAGTGATCAAGGCCGCTACCTTAAGCGGTGCTGAAGCACTGGGCATGGACAAAGAAATCGGCACCGTGGAAGTGGGCAAGCTAGCGGATTTTGTGATCACCGAAGAAAACCCGCTGACCAACCTGCAAACCCTATACGGCACCGGGGCCATCAAGGTAACCGACGACAACCGGGTATTGCGGGTAGGAGGTATAAAGTATACGGTAAAAGACGGCATCATCTACGATGCCAGGAAGCTGCTGGCCGATGTGAAAGATATGGTGGATGCCGCCAAGGCTAAAACCGGCTACAAGATCATGCAGCCCGGCATGAAAGGATTCTAATATCAGCGTACAATGGGATAATTACGGTAAACCACGTACGACCGGTACAACTTAACTTGAGCACATGCAGAAGTTTTGGCATAGAACGATGAAAAAATGCGGAACTGTTTGGGTGAGAGGCTTGTCCGGCCTGTTCTTCCTCCTGTTGAACGTCCCTTCAGCGCATGCACAGGGCAAACCTGCCGATTACGCCCGCGCGGAGGGGATCCGCAGGAAGATGGAAACGAATATCTACCATGCACCCAAGACCTTCACCTGGTTCACAAGTGATCAGTTCTGGTACATGATGCGCACATCCAAGGGGCAGGAGTTCATACTGGTAGACGTTCCGTCAAAAAGCCGCCGGCCTGCATTTGACCAGGCCAGGTTGGCGGCTGCTCTCTCCTCTGTTGCAGGTGAAACCATCTATCCGTACAACCTGCCGTTCAGCAGCTTTTCTTTTGTGAATGACCGTACGGCCATCCAGTTTCTTTGGAACGACCAATCCTGGGAGGTTGACCTGCAAACCTACACCTGCCGGCAAAGCAAGCCAGCTCCCCCCGCAAGGCCGCTGCGCACCGGAGATGGGACCGCCGAGACAGACCGTGGACCGGTACCCTCGCCCGACGGCAAATGGACCGCGTTTATCCGCGATTATAATGTATACACACAGCGGCTGGACGGCAAGTCGCAACCCTGCCAACTGAGCTACGATGGTTCGGAAGGCGATTACTATTCCTCTTACATGGAGTGGTCGCCCGATTCAAAGAAGCTGGCAGCCAACCGGGTGCGGTCGGGTAAGCCCCACCCGGTATACCTGATTGAATCCTCCCCTGCCGACCAGCTGCAGCCGAAAATTCATACGCGCAATTACCTCAAACCCGGCGATGCGTTGCCTCAGCGGCAGCCCTCGTTGTTCCTTCCAGCTACCCGCACGCAGATCCCCGTTGACCCGGCGCTGATTCCCCAGCAGTTTGCCCTGACCGGTCCCGTATGGCGCAAAGACAGCCGGGCATTTACATTCGAATACAACCAGCGTGGCCATCAGGTATACACAGTGCTGGAAACGGATGCTACTTCCGGCCGCACCCGGGAGCTGATCCGGGAGGAAAGCAAAACGTTTCTGTACAGCCGCAAGAAGTTCCGCTATGATGCGGTCGATGGAAACGAGATCATCTGGGCCTCGGAACGTGACGGCTGGAACCACCTCTACCTGTACGACGGAAAAACGGGTAAGCTGAAAAACCAGATCACCCGGGGAGAATGGGTGGTGCGCAACGTGATTCATGTAAATGAAGCCAACCGCACCATCCTGTTTGCTGCCAGTGGCCGTGAACCAGGTCATGACCCCTACCTGCTGCAGATCTACAAGGTCGACTTCGACGGCAGCAGCCTGAGAGCGCTGACACTTGAGAACGCTAACCACATCACGTTCTTTTCGCCCGATTACAGCTGTTTCATCGACACTTATTCGCGCATCGACCTGCCGCCGGTAGCGGTATTGCGAAGCGCTGCAGATGGTTCGGTACTGATGGAACTGGAAAGGGGTGATGCCACCGGACTGCTCTCGGCCGGCTGGAAGATGCCCGAAGTATTCAGCGCCAAAGGCCGCGACGGCAAGACCGACATCTGGGGCATCATCGTGCGGCCGAGCAATTTCAGCCCCTCAAAAACATATCCGGTGATCGAATACATCTACGGTGGCCCGCATGACTCCTTTGTGCCCAAAAGCTTTATTTCCGACATGGCATCTGGCGATTACCGTTCATGGACGGAACTGCATGAAATGGCCGAGCTGGGTTTCATCGTGGTACAGATGGATGGCATGGGCACCTCCAACCGTTCCAAAGCCTTTCACGACGTATGCTGGAAGAATTTGAAAGATGGCGGCTTTCCCGACCGTATTCTTTGGATCAGGGAAGCGGCCAAAAGATACCCGTACATGGACATCAACCGCATGGGCATCTTTGGCAATTCGGCGGGCGGACAGAATTCGGTGGCGGCCCTGCTGTTTCACCCTGAATTTTACAAGGTGGCGGTGTCTTCTTCCGGCTGCCATGACAACCGGATGGACAAGATCGGCTGGAACGAACAGTGGATGGGTTTTCCCGTAGGGCCGCAATATGCCGAATCATCCAATGTAACCAATGCCTACCGGCTGAAAGGGCAGCTCATGCTCATTCTGGGTGAAATGGACGAGAATGTGCCACCTGAATCAACCCTGCAGCTGGTAAATGCACTGATAAAATCGAACAAAAACTTTGATTTTATAGAGATCCCGGGCATGGGGCACTCGCTGGGAGGCGACTATGGCGAGCACAGGCGCCGCGACTTTTTCGTGAAGCACCTGCTGGGCATGGAGCCTCCGGTATGGAGTGGCCAAACAGATGTGGGCATCCCCAGCAGGATTACTGACTGATCGATGCAATCATTTTCCAACCATCATACAAAGCACTACATGAAACACCGCTTCTTTCTGTTTTTCTTACTTGCCTGCGTGTCTTTTGCTACAGCGCAAAACCGCACCAGCAGAATGGATTCGTCCGTAACCACTACGCACCAGGTTACCATCAAAGGGCAGCGCATCACCTATACTGCCACGGCCGGCAAACAACCCGTGTGGGATGAAAAAGGCCACCCGATCGCCGGGCTATTTTACATTTACTACGAAAAGACGGGTGTGACCGACCGGGCCAACCGCCCGCTCGTGTTTTCGTTCAACGGCGGTCCGGGTGCGGCTTCCTGCTGGATGCACCTGGGCTATACTGGCCCGCGCCGCGTAAACATCGATGACGAAGGCTATCCGGTGCAGCCCTATGGCATTCGCGAAAATCCGTATTCTATCCTGGATGTGGCCGACATCGTATACATCGAACCGGTGAACACCGGCTTTTCGCGGGCGGCAAGCGATACTGTTTCAAAAACAAATTTTTTCGGTGTAAATGCCGACATCAAATACCTAGCCTCGTGGATCAGCACCTTCGTAAGCCGCAAAAACCGGTGGACCTCGGCCAAATACCTGATTGGGGAAAGTTATGGTACCACACGCGTGTCAGGGCTGGCCCTGGAGCTGCAGGAGGTGCATTGGATGTACCTGAACGGGGTGGTGCTGGTATCGCCTACCAACCTTGGCATCGTGCGCACAGGTCCGGTGCTGGCGGCCAACATGCTGCCTTACATGGCAGCCACTGCCTGGTACCATAAAAAAATGCCGGCCGACCTGCAGCAGAAAGACCTGACGGCGGTGCTGCCGGAAGTAGAAAGCTTTACCATCAATGAGCTGATCCCCGGTCTTACCCAGGGCGGGTTTATCGAACCGCAGAAACGGCAGCAGCTTGCCGCCCGCATGGCGCGCTACGCAGGCATCTCTGAAAAAGTGATACTGGAACACAACCTCAACATACCTATGCCTTTCTTCTGGAAAGAACTGCTGCGCGATAAAGGTTATAATATCGGCCGCCTCGACTCCCGGTACCTGGGTATCGACCGCCAGGAAGCAGGGGAACGGCCGGACTACGCCGCCGAGAACACCTCCTGGCAGCATTCCTTCACGCCGGCCATCAATCTTTATTTACGGGAAGAGCTGAATTACAAAACAGATCTAGATTATTACATCGCCGGCCATACCCAGCCCTGGGACCGCCAGAACAGAAACACCGATAGCACGGCAGAAGACCTGCGCCAGGCCATGGCCATGAATCCGTACCTGCATCTGATGGTACAATCTGGATACTACGACGGCGCCTGCGATTATTTTAACGCCAAGTACAACATGTGGCAGATGGACCCAAGTGGAAAGCTGAAAGACCGCATGGAATGGCACGGCTACCGCAGCGGCCATATGATGTACCTGCGCACAGAAGACCTGGCCACCTCAACCGACGACATCCGTAATTTCATCAAAAAATCGACTCCCAAACCCGGGCAGCCTGCGCAATACAGGACCGGCAAAGGGTTCTGAGGCAGCAACACACCTTCTTGATGACCAGAAATCCGGTTGATGCGGCACGCTCAGCCGGGTTTCACTTTGAATAAACGTATACGGACCAGACATTGACAGTATGAACTTGATGTCTTGGTGATACGTATCAAAATCCAGACAGTGCAGTGGCGTAAATTCACTTAACATGGTTCGTCAGGAATCCAACTAAATCACTCGATCTCTAATATCTTTGAATTTCTCTCACTCCATAGTTTTGGTCTGCACATCTCCATCTATCACACAAGACATATCGGTTGCGATTTTAAACCGGATGGTTCAGCTTTAACATTACAAACATTCTATACACAAATGACACATGCTACCAACTTGTTATCCGGAAGCAGACCGTTTAGCTCTTTTGACAGCACCACGATCTCCTTACAATCCCTTTTGATAATTATAAACAGTCCCCAGGCTTTGTGCTTCATCATCCTACCTACTAAATCAAGCAGTTCATTCCTATTGAATTCAACGGGCGCGGTACACATATAATAGCTTCGCATGCAGCCACTTGCCTTATATTGCCTCTATACCTGCAAAATTCTGTTGTTCATCCACCTAAGTATCTTCCAGTTAAGAAAGAATATTTTTCGCAATTATTATGAACACGTCGTCCATCCCATGTATACTTCGCGAATATCTTGAACAGGGCTCTTAAAAGCAAGGTCTTTCGCAAAGGACTGATCGCTGTCAGTCCTTTGCTCGGCATGGTTTTTCAAAAACAATCTCCACACTCCTGAACAATTTTTGCCTCCTTCGGAGTAGTACATGGAGGTAGTATTCTTTTGTGAAAAAACCTTGCTGTTTACTCCCCCTGTTTCAAGGCCGGGTTGCTACGATGGTTATGAACGAGGCCATGGGCTGAGTTAAAAAACCATCATTTCACTCACCTTTAAAATTTACAGTTATGCAAATTCTCATCGGACGGCTGACAGCAGATGCAAAAATCAACCAGCTCAAAGACGGCAGAGCGGTTACCAACTTCAGTATTGCCCTGAGCAGCAGTTTCAAAGCCAGGAACGGCGAGCTCAAAAAGAATACAACTTACGTAAGCTGTTCTTATTGGCTCAACAGCAATCTGGCAAACTCGCTGACCAAAAGCACTTTGGTGGAGCTTGAGGGCTCGATCAGCATCAATCTTTACCTCAATCACCAGGGAGAGGCGATGGCCACCCTGAAATTTCATGTGAACCAAATCAAGTTTCCCGGAAATCCTGAACTCACCCACAAATCCACATCATTAGAAAAATATCCTGTAAACGGAAAGGGTTGCGAAGAACACCTCCCTTCTTAACAAGTAACGCTTAACTAGACGAGTTATCTAATCTTAATTTAATTATTCACCTTTCAAAATCATTACCTATGGCACACAATATCAATTACAACGAGCAGACAAACCGTTATAGCTTCTTTAGCGTGAAAGAGAAACCCTGGCACAGCCTGGGACAAATAGTAAAAGATTACCCTAATAGCAGGGAAGCAATCCAATTTGCAGGGCTGGATTATACAGTCGTAAAGCTCCCGCTGTATACCCATGATACTGGTTTGGGATCCAATGACCAGGAGACCAAAATCAAAGTACCGGATTATTATGCTACTTTCCGCACTGATACAAAGCAGATATTAGGTGTAGTTGGTAAAGATTATGAAGTTGTCCAAAACAGGGACGCTTTTAATTTCTTTGATGCCATTGTTGAAGGAGATGGTATCCAGTACGAGACTGCGGGCGCCCTTGGCCAGGGAGAACGAATTTTTATCACCGCCAAGTTACCGGGATATATAAGAGTAGGCAGTGATGATCTGATAGAAAAATATTTGTTTCTCACCACCTCACATGATGGCTTTGGGAGCATAACAGCTGCTTTTACCCCAGTCCGGATCGTTTGCCAAAATACACTTAACGCCGCTATGCGGAGCCATTCCAATGCAGTAAAGATTCGTCATACGTCTAACGCCAAAGAAAGGCTGGAGCAGGCACACAAAGTGATGGGGATTTCAAGTAAACTTTCCGAAGAGCTGCAGGATATCTTTAACAGGTGGTCAAAGGTTCGCATTACCGACCCGGAAGTAAAAAAACTGATCCAGCTGGCCCTGGTTCCTAACAAAGAAGTACTGCAGTACCTGCAGGCAGGTAAAGACGATGATCTGTCCACTTATTTCAAGAATATGACAGAAACCGCTTATGAGTATGCCATGAGCAGCCCAAGCCAGCAGACGGACACAACCAGAGGAACAGTGTTTGGTGCGTATAACGCAGTGACCGGATACTTTCAGAACGTCAGAAATTACAAGGATGATGAAGCGAAAGTAAAATCCTTGTTCTTTGGTGGCACCGGTCAGCTCCGTTCCCAAACGGCTTTCAATCTGTGTGCGGAATTTGAAAAAACCGGCAGGGATTTGTTGATCTTGAATTAGCAGCCGTTACGTTTAAGGGTATACCGTGCAACCGGAAAATTGTGGGTATACCCTTTCCGCCCCTTTATTCCGGCATCATCAACCGCTTTTCTTTTTCATACGCTAAAAAGAAAAGCCCAGCAAAAGAAAAATCTTCTTTTCTTCAGAAGCAACATACAGTTATTTACCGTTCATCCATCTCATCCATTTTTTTAACCACCTTTTCTTTTAGCTGATCAAGCAGTTGTGTTCTACTTTTCTTGCGAAGCCTGATTTCATTGAAAGTATGATAATAATTCCCCAGATCAACCTGGAACAATTTTCCAAAATAATCTGCGATTTCCTTTATCTCCGCATTTCCGTTGTTATATACTCCCCCTGATTGTAAGGCATATATGAGTTCCACCAAACCAGCCTTTGAAGCCGTCCATTGTAATGGGAATGCAGCAGAAGGCGCAAGTGAAGCAGTGGGATTCTTATCAAGGAATGAAATTTCCCGGTTCAGGTAATCCTGCAGCATCTCACTGGCTAATATTCTGGCCACCAGATAATCATGACTGGTAGTAAAGGAGCGGTCACTGTCAATACAGTGGGGATTGGACGCGTAATCATCCAGCTTATCCCTCACAAAATAGATGTCATCCATCAATGTCTCACCACTCCGGACATATATATAGAATCCGGAATTACTTGTAAAGAACTGATGCAGCTTTTCCAATTGCTTCCTAAGGTATTTTTCCAACGCTTTTCTTCCTCCAACCGGGCGCAACAGCTCGATATTAAAAACACCGATCCAAAAAATGAGGTGACGATGAAAAAGCGGTTTTACCTGCTTAAAAAAAGTTATCTCTTCTTTATGGGTAAAAGTCGTTGCAGAAACCTGCTCTTTCAAAGTTGTAATTGAAGTTCTGACATGCTCAATGCACTTTTTAACAGTTGTTAAAACAGGAGCCTGGTTCTCCACCTGCAACATCTCGATACCTGCCATCATGTTCTCATAAAGAGACCGGAAAGCATCCGGTAGGGGTGCATCCTTACTTGGGGTACGGTTTTCCATGACTTGATCCTCCTATTCATTTATTACAAACTCTTCTCTTCTCGCTTCATAGAGGTTCATGGTAAGCTTATTTACATCATAATCCGCCAGCAACTTGAATCCGGCGAGCATCGCTGCCAGATTTGTCCTGCTTTCACCCGCTGGCACAGGAAGAAATACCTGTTCTGTACCATTAAAAGAAAAATAGTACTGGAGCAGTAGGTTTAAACTGTTTTTGAACACAGATTCGTCCTGCCTTTCACCAGGAAGAAGGTAATGAAGCAAATAGTCTCCGGACCTCGTATTCCAGTACCACTGGAAGTCATCCTCCTGCGCCGGCAAAAGATCGAACTGGCAAACTGGCTTATCATACTTTTCTATCATAAAGCACTGGGCAGTATCGGATTCCAGCAGATCCTTATAATACTTGATCCTACCACTGCTGCCTGGTTCCCCTGTTCCATTGTGACGGCCCTGAAGATCATTTGCCCACCTGTATAATATTTTCAGATCGCCTGTTAGCCATAACGGCCTGATAGAAAGTGTATATCCTTCGGAATAGAACAATTCAGTCCGCAAGACATGCTGCTTCCGGAACGGGTCTATCGGTTCAAACAATAATGATCCTGAATTCTTCATAGCCATAAGATCACAAAGCAAGAACCTGGTGGTTTCATCAGATCTATGATCTTAAATTTCGTATTTTGACAATAAAATAATTTGTACTTTTTGAAGCATAAACTTTGATCTGAGAGAAAAACGTGTTTTAAAGGTTCGCCTGTATATTTAACTAAAAAGAATTGAAACCAGTTTTTACTTATAACGGCAAATATGGCACGCTTAACTATCACCAGGCAGGTCCGGAATATTGTACCTTCCAGCAAACTATTGCTTATCCGGATAATATTTTGATAGATTACGCGCTTGAGAATCACTTTACCATAAATGGAAAAGAAATACAGGAAGGGTATTTTCAAATTAGCAAAGCGAACGGGAAGTCAAGAAACATACAAGCGCTCAATGAACGGACCTGGACCTTTCTAACCATTTCAGTCGTGACGAAGAGTGTGAAAAAGTTAAGGCTTCCTGTTAAACCTGCCAATGGAAAAATTAACCTGGCGGCGATCCGGATTCTTCTGCGGCTACTCTATTCCAGAAAAAGCTCAGCGCTTTTAGATGATTGGATGGAAGCAGTTATAAATCTTCTGCTTTATGAATCATTGGAATCAAAATCCCCAAACCAACCCGGCCAACAACTTTTATGGCATGATGCTGTCCTTGTCCATGGAGCAGTCGAAACGCTCAAAAACCGCCGGGGCCCTTTATTCCTCGATACCAGGTTGGAAGAAAAAACCGGATTGAAACGGTACCGGTTCCAGAAAGCCTGCAGGCAACTTTATGGGCTCTCACTGAAAGAAATGATCTATAGAAAAAAAATGGAAGAAACATTGCAAATGGTAACACTGTCAGACCAGTCGCTGAAAGAAATCAGCAGGCTTGCAGGATTTAATAATTACGACAATTTTATTACAGCTTTCAGAAATTACTACGACATTACTCCAGCTTTACTGCGAAGGGCTACATTCAACCGTTGAACTGCCTTTTTACGGAAACTCAAGGGAGAATCTCCCATGTGCTTTTTGAACATCCGTGAAAAATAGGCAGTGTTATTATAACCGAGGGACAAAGAAATTTCCCGTACTGATTTATCAGTTTCCAGGAGTTGCTGTCTCGCCTGTTCCATCCTGAGTTTAATTTTGAAAGCATATACAGGCATGCGTATCAATCGTCTGAACTCATCTTTCAGACGTTGCGGATTTATCTGCCATTTACGTGCTATCTCCGGCAGGCGCTCAAAATTTTGCGGCTCCATCACCATGCTTTCAGCGGCTTTGAGGATGCGGTCACTGTCATACAGCATATTTGTGCTTCGCGCTGTCTGGGTGGATACATTCAGGCTTTCAATAAAGCAAAGTATCAGGTATCTCACCATTGCTTCCAGCCTGCCCGAGTCTAAACTTAGGGGATTTTGCACACAAATCATATCCCTTACAAATTTCTGCATACCCACATCCATGGAGCATGACACTTTTCCCAAACGGGCTTCTTTGCTACGCCGGACCGATTGGACAAAACCCGACACTGTTCTGTAATGTGGTATAAAAGCTGCCAGATGGCTATCCCTTAAATGTATAGTGAGCAAGCTATAGTTTCTCCGCGCAGAAAATTCAATTGTCCTATTACATCCCGGATCATAAAACACATTGAATCGTCCCTGGGGTAGCACCTGCTGAAAACTTTTCAGATGGATTGAACCTTCTAATGCCAGATCCAACTCAATGACAGGTTCAGCAATTTTCAACTCAACGGTAGCAGGCGCTACAAAAATGAACCGTGCGAACGTAAGAACGTATGACCCAGCTCGCATTTCAGTGACTACTACAGCACCAAAGGAACCAGTCGCCGCCTTATTCTTCGCACCCGCTACAGCATAGCTGCTCAAGGAAGCAGGCACTTTATTAATCAAGGCAGCTTCTTCCATCTTCGCACCCGTAAAAACACAAAGCTTTACTATCTGCATTTTATGTCAATGCTTTTGACCAAGCAATTACAATCAGTTAATTTAAACCATTTCATTAAAAGAACAATATTTTGCCAAATCAAAGTTTTTCCTTCCAAAAGGGATATTTACCACTTTTTTTTGCAGTTACCTTTCTTTTAAAAAATTGAATTTCAATTTCATATCAGAAAAATCAGGGACCTTAGTTTTTGAAAAAACCCCGTTTATAAACAAACGAATCCCCAACCACTGGCTAAGTTACAACGCCAACAGTGGAATTTGTAGTATACAAATACGAACGCAGAGCAGCCCATCAGTGCATGCATATATTATCGAGATCAATGCTACCGAGAACGACTTTCTATATTTTACTACCTTGACCGCTTACAGGAATATGCTGGTTTTTGTCTTTCTAAATAGTTTACCCCTCTATCTGACTGGTAGCAAGAAAAAGCTCTTTCACGACCGAAGTTGTAACCTGATAACTGATACATATGATTTTTTAGGCTTGGGCATTCAAAAGGATCACAAGTACCTGATCATATTGATTTATTTTACTTGGCACTTCCTGGAACAGCATACTGAAATTTCCATCGGCCCTAAAATATCCCGTAACATTTCTCCGTCCTTATATTATTCCAAACCGGCAGTTGTTACTAAAGAAGCCTTAGACCTGTTGTCGATTTTATTCTTTGATGAATTTAATATGGATTCCGGCAACCTCTTGATAGAAGAAGTATCCGGCTCTATACTCACTTGGCTCCTTGAACCACTTTCCTCAAAAGTGTTCCAGCCTGGCAATCTTTCTCTTGATGAAGCTGAAGTCTTTTACCAGCAAAAAAACAGCCTGCTTCATCATAAGCATAAAAATGTTGCTTACTCTAGCCTTTTACATCAGGCAGGTATAACAGACCCGTATAGGTTCAGACGAAGGCTAAAACAACTGTACGGACTTAACATCCGTGACTTTGTAACAGAGGCAAGACTCGCCGATGCGATTTCACTATTAAAAGAAGGAGATCTTTCCATCAAGGAAATTGCTTTCAAAACAGGATTTGTGAATGCAGCTTATTTTTCCCGCGTATTTACTAATTATTTCGGCTTATCTCCCAAACATCTTCAACAGTACTTTTTAAGGTGAGTGTAAAAATCTCCTCTGGAAGACAAGAGAAAACCCATAGCAGACAAGCAATACACCCCATGAAATTTGGTTTACATTACTGCTTCGTATGAACTTTGTTTATCTACTTACCTAAGATACCACCATGAAAATATCCAAGAATACATGCATCGATATTATTTCAGCACTGCTTGTAAGCTTATTCACGTATGCTGCTTTAAGCAAACTTTCAGAATACAGTACTTTTAAATCGCAACTGGAAAGATCTCCTTTTCTATTTCATACTGCAGTATTTCTTGCCATGTGGATCCCCATAATAGAATTGACCATTTCCTTATTGCTGGTATTTGCAAAAACAAGACTGTACGGCTTATATGCATCGGTGGTCCTCATGATTATGTTTACAGAATACATTTTAGCAATGCTTCGGTTTAGTTATTATATACCATGTTCATGCGGTGGGGTCTTGTCAGCAATGAGCTGGAATCAACACTTGATTTTTAATATATTCTTTACCATGCTGGCTATTGTAGCATTAATTCTCCAGTTACAATCCGCCAGAAAACAAACCCTATCGAAATTGGCAAGATAGAATCTCTTACCCATGAAGCGTAGAAAGTACCAACATATTATGAAATATTACGCTGACTACTACTTAAATTTTTATTGCAATAAAACAGGCAAGCAGCTGAACACCTGTAAAAAAGTAAGCACATTATACTAAAAAAATAGTTTACTGCTTTTTAAGACTACAAAAGCAACCTGAGTTTATGAAAAAAGTGAAGATCAGTTTTGCCGCCTTAGCCCTGATGCTTACCTTGGGAGCTTCCGTAAGCGCCCATGTAAAAACCACCCTTATCAACGACTGTTCATCAGTCCTCGGAGGCTCGAGCTTCGACCGTGACTCCCAAAGGTGTAGCGCAGGCACCCAATTTTGCTGCAGCAATCCATCGAATACTTACCTCGGACCCTACAATCCATAGTAAGTAATGGCAGTAGTAAAATTATATACATCAGCCCCGCTGCAAAGAATTAAGCGGGGCTGAGTGTAATCTGATACTGGTCCTAACCTGTATATACATTTATTCCCTCCTTTCTGATATGTACAAAACCATCCTGTTCAGAATACTTGTCCTGTTTCTAATAGCAACAGTTCCTATCGTTGTTATGACTTTCTTTTCTTATGACTCTCAGTTACCGAGGGGAGGATTTAAACGGAGATTTGCAGCTTCCCCGATTACGATGCTTGGTTCGTTTACCAATGATAAGCCTCTCAGGGATGTTTGCGGGTCTACTCAATCGCATTACTTTTTTACTGTGGATACCCCTGGAAAAATACTTATTACCGACTTATCCTTCAAGCAATTCCGGCATATCAACTGCGGCTTGGAACAAACCAGGAAGCTAAGCTCTTTACTACTTACGTTTGTTGACTCTCCCTATGTCTATTTTTTAGCCGGAAATATACCAGCCATTATTAAATTCCATCTTGAGTCACGACGCATTTCCTTCCACAAAAACAAAGATCAGAACTTTTACCTTGGCGTTCCCATAAGCAGTACAAGCTTCATCTTGAAAGGTTACGACAGCTCCACATTAACAGACCAGATTTTTAAGAGGTATACTACGACCAATGACTCCGTACAATATGAAACGGGTATAACCCCCAAGCAACATGATGGCGGCATTTCCGATGACGGGCATTTAACTTATGATAAAAAATCCAAGCTGTTGATTTACATGAATTACTACTTCAATAGGTTCATCTGCCTGGATACTAACTTACAAGTGCTTTATAAAAGTAAAACTATCGACACGTTCAACACTTCTCAAATCAGGGCTACGGAAACAACGTTGCCATCGGGTTTGAAATCTTTCACCCCGAATTCGCCGCCAAGGCTTGTCAATTTCCAATGCTGCATCTACAGTGATAAAATTTTTATAAATTCATTGATAGCAGCCGATAACGAGGATGAAGAATCATTCAGGCACAACTCTGTCATCGATGTGTACAGCTTGCGCAACGGGTCTTATCTGTCAAGCTTCTACATCCCGTCGCTGAACAGCAAAAGGTTCAACCGCTTCCAAGTATTTGGTCATACACTGTTTGCAATTTATAGCAACGTTGTAGCCACCTACAAATTAAATGATGGCTAGTTTTACCCGGTTCATACAACTTACCAGAGAAATAGTATCAAATAGTTTCCATAATCGTAAGCAGTAATTCTATAGTCAAAATCTGATTTACCCAGCAACGTTCCCCTAGTTTCGGTTGTCATCATTAATGTAACCGCCAGGGATAAAGTACAGCAGCGTGCAGTTCTTCATCATGCAGAATTTTAACCTGGATTGGAATCTTACTCTGTAGAATCAACCAAAATCCATTGTTATGAAAAGGGTATTCTTTCTTCTCGTGTTGTGCTCGCTTTTCCAAGATTCAACGGCTCAAAAAGACAAGAACCGGATTGAAATTACGCCCTACTTCCAGCTTGATCACTATCCGAAGTTTTCTTATGTGTTAGCGGGCCGCTCCAGTACAGACTATCTCAAATTAAAAAGTAGCGGTTGGGCTGTCCAGGCTTCATACAAACTGATCATAACATCAGGGGTTTATTTTAAAGCTGGAATAGGATACTTCAGATATCGATTTGGCCATATAGATAGAGTAAATACATCATTTGGAAATTCTAACGAACGCCACATCAACTTTCCCAGTCCCTTGTATATATCTTTTTACACCAACCGCTACTGGTATAATACGATTACCCTTCATGCGGGGATTGAGAAATCCTTTGAACTTACCAATGGCATTTCCATTACCGGAGGCTTCACCCTGGTGAACTATTTTACTTATTCCCAGCATTACCATATTACTTATAGTAATCCTGATAACTCTATCAACCCGGACTATGCTTTGGATGAAAAAAGGAACCTGGGCTTTTCTATCAACTTACAGGCGGCAGCATTAAAAAAAATAGGACGGTTTTCATTAGGACCAGTCGTCCTGCTTCCTGCCTTCACCTTACAACACAAAGACGACACTTTCCCGGAAGAAAAGACTTCCGACAGCCGGACCAAATGGTTCAATGCCCTTGGCGCCGGTTTGCAAACAAATTATTCATTACACAAATGAAATCATTTTATGAAACACATTTACAACCTTATGCTGATCTTATCGGCCCTTGCACTAAGCCTGATGCACACAGCTACTGGCCAAGTCAAAACAAAAATATTTCAGGACGAAATACCACTAACCTTACTGCCTCAAAGGCAACAGAACGCTACCTTAAGAATCATAAAGGCGCCTGCTGAATTTGAGAAATTAAAAGCAATAGAAAGCTCGAAAGGCAATCCTCAACAACAGTATGATAACAGGTTTGCGTATCCGGTTAATGTGACCCTGGACCTGATTGGCATGGGAAAAGTAATTGAAGAAAAAAACACGGTTGTGTATTTATTAACCCTGCAGGCGGAGAATGCTTTTAATATTTCGGTTCAGTTCAATGAATTCAGGCTGTCACCTAATGCGATATTGAGCATCTACACCCGGCATGAACTAACAGACAGCATCACCAGCAAGGAAAACAATAAAAATAACGTATGGGCAACAAGAATTTACCAGGGCAGCGAATTAACACTGGCTTTAAGGATTCCCCAGAATGAAAAGAACCTTTGCAGGTTAAAAATTGACAAGGTAAACTTCGGATTCAGGAGGGTCGGAGGTGAATATTTCGGCCAGCCGGGTCAATCAGCCGATTGCAATATCAACGTAGTATGCCCGGCCGGAACCGGTTGGGAAAATGAAAGAAACACAGTGGCGTTGATTGTCGCTAATGGTTCCGAGCTTTGTACCGGCTCCTTGATTATGAACACATGCGGCAACAATATTCCCTATCTCTTAACAGCGAATCACTGCTTGAGTGGCGGAAATGTGCCCAATTGGGTTTTTCAATTCCAAAGCTGGAGTACAACGTGTGTTGGCAACAACGGCTGGAGGGAAGATTTACAATTTAATGGATGCACTTTAAGGGCAAACAGTGCTGCGACAGACTTTGCATTGCTTGAACTGAATACTACTCCTCCTGTAAACTCCAATTTTTGGTATGCAGGCTGGAACCGAAGCAATGCTGCTCCTAATTCTGCAGTTTCTATCCACCATCCCAAAGGTGATTTAATGAAAATCAGTGTAGACAGTGATCCGTTGGTAACAGTATCATGGCTAGGAGGAGCGGTAAATCATTGGCGTGCCACATTTAACCAGGGAATAGTTCAGCCGGGATCATCGGGAGCCCCTTTGTTCGGACCCGACCATCGTGTTGTAGGCCAGCTCCATGGGTATCAACTGAATGCCTGCCCGACCTATGATAACCCCTGCTTTTGTACACAAGACCCTATAGGAGAATATGGCAGATTTGATCTTTCCTGGGACGGAGGGGGCACCCCGGCAACCCGCCTAAGCGACTGGCTGGACCCAACCAGTTCCGGCGCGTTCACAACCAACACCACCAGTCGCAATGACCTTGTCGGTAGTACGCTCGCTTTATCTATCAGTGGCGGCAATACGCTGTGTGGACAAACGGGCAACTTCACGCTCAACGGTGCTCCCGTGGGTTCTACTATTATCTGGGAAACCACCAATCACAGCATAGCGACAGTTGCAGGCAACGGCACCACGGGAGTTGTTACCAGGGTTGGAAACGGCGTAGTGACCCTCACAGCAACCGTACAGGCCAATTGCTTCCCGGGCAATAATTCAACTTCGATCACATTAACTGCCGGCACTTATACTATTTCCAATATGATACCTTACATGAATCAATGTATAGGCGGCAGTGATTGGGAATTGGGGTTGGAAGCCAAATCATCGCTCCCCGCTCAACCGGGACTTCAGTACATCTGGACCTACAATGGTATCGATCAGGCTCCTACCTATTCAAATATGTTTTACACCTATGAATTCCCAGCTTCCTGTCTTTACATTGGGGTAAGAGCAATTAATGCATGCGGTGCAACTCCCACCTTGACAAATTATTATTGCCCTCCCTGCGGGTCGTTTAGGGCCATTGTTGCCCCTAACCCGGTTAGGGAAAGTTTTACCCTTACTCTCGAGCCCGTTACAGCCGGTCCAAAAACACCTGAAAGCAATCAACCCGTTATTGTGAGCCTGTATGATATCCATTCCCAGATTCTGTACCGGCAGTGGAAGATAAATGGCAACATCAAAACACACAACCTGAATGTAAAAGGAATTCGCAGAGGAAACTATGTACTGGAAATTAAGAACGGTAAAGCAAGCGTAACCAAGCAGATTGTGATTGAATAGAAAAATGTTTCATATTCGTTTTAACCGGGTATTCATTTGGTGTAAGGAATACCCGGTTATTTTAGGGATAGAACCTGTATCTTTTTGACCGTTTCTGGCCACAATACGGCTTGCACAGGTCATTTGTCGGTCAAAACCAACATGTCGATTTCCCTCTCTACTTCAATCAGGTCAAGACCATACTTTTTTAACTCCCTTGATAGGGAGATGGGATCAGACAGCATTGCATTGATATCAATGTCTGCATTCGGGCTGTATTGCACTTCGTCTATAAAAGGCCTTGAATCCAATTGAAAAGAAATATAACGCAGGTAATAGATGAAATTATTAAGGGGTATATTGCGAAGGTGCAAAGAATAGGCAGTTAATTCGTATTCAGGTTTTCCGCCTTTACTTTTCAATTTGTCATCCGTTGAAGTACGAACCAGTACAAGACATTTGACTTTTTTGCGTTCAATGCTTGCTTTTATTGGAAAGGCATTGTCGAGGTCTCTTTGCATCGTTTGGTATAAATCGGTTTGTAATGCAGAATCATGCTTGGGCTTGGCGGTATAACCCGGCAGAACTACGTCATAGCAGTAAGCATTTCTCTTTTGCCATTCCATTATGCTGTCTAATCCATGAGCCGGTGGCTCGGTACTCAGCACTGAATCCGGCAGATGCAATATTATCCTGTTCTTTGGAAACCCTATAGAAGGTGAAAAACCAAGGCTGGCTTTGCTTCCTCCATAGGCTAACATGTATAGATACAGTTTCGGGTAATTCAATACCAGGATTCTTTTGTCATAAATTTTATCCATTCCGCCCAATCCGGGTATAAAACGTGTTAAAACAGAATGAAGGACAAGATTTCCCGGCACCCCGTTACCATCGAATAATAGTGGATGATCATAATTAAATCCATTCAACTTTTGATCAGTTTTTTTTGACAATCGAACCCCCGTTCCCTTAAGACAAGCCTCGATATTGGATTCATTCAATTGGTCTTTATCCGTTATGGCTATAACGATTCCTGCCTGGTTTATCCAGACAAAATGAGGCAGATAGGCATGCTTGAAATACCCGGAAAGTAGTGTATCATCCGTTGTTGTCGGAAAATTGACATCTACATGCAATGCTTTTTTGCGATTCTCGAAAAAAGCCAGTATAGTACGTCTGGGCTCCTGCCCGATTCCTATGATCTGAATTCTATTCTTGTATTTCTTTTGTAACGAGTCCAGTCTTGGCAGCCCCTCTATACACGGAGCACACCACGTAGCCCAAAAATCAAGAATCAACAGTTTGCCCTTAAAGCCACCAATACTTGGATCCGGTTGAGGAAAATTTATAATATTAGTTAACTTAAAATCAGGGCATGCTTCTCCAATTTTCGTTTCTGATACATCAACCAGGGTTTGTGCATCCAGGTTGAAAACAGACAAGAGCATAGCGGCTATACATACAAGCGCAGCTGATTTCATCTGATCTTGTTTAATCGGTTTTGGAACAATAAATATGTAAGAAAGCTTGGATGTCTCAGTATCCGGCGTTCTGGCTTAAGGCAGGATTGTTTGCGAGTTCGGTTGTAGGGATAGGGAACAGGGCCTTACTTGCTACCCAGGCTGGTTTTTCAGCACTTAACACGGTATTGATCCGGCCGGTGCGCTTGAGATCAAGCCATCTATGTCCCCATTCTGTAAAAAGCTCTGCCTGTCTTTCATGATCAACGGCCAGCAGCATTGATGCTCTATCGTTCGCAGATGTGCCTGGTAAACCAGCCCTGGCTCTAATGGCATTGATGTCTTCCTTCGATCCTGAAAGGTTATTCAACTGAACCCTTGCTTCTGCCCGTATCAGGTACTGCTCTGCTAAACGCAAAACCATATCATATTCACCCCCTGTACCGCTTGCATTGGTTCTTTGCTTGTATTTAAAAGGAATCACATAGGCCTGTCCGCTTGCTGTGTAACTGTTGGTCCAGGCGATTTTGCGCTGATCACCAGTCTCAAATGCGTTCTGCTGAAAACTGGTTAAAGCATATGCCGGCGCAACCGTGTAAGAAGCCGGAAGCAGCTGACTCCCTGCAATTGTATAGCCGGAACCAGTGTATGATAAAAATTGCCAGATAGCCTCGTTGCTGCTTTTTAAGAATACGGAATTAAGATTTGCAGGCAAACTGTACAAACTGCTGTTGTTGATTACAGCGGTGGCTTGCGCCTCAGCATTTGCCCAATCTCCTGTATACAGATACACCCTCGCAAGAAATGCACTGGCAACCCATTTGTTTGCCCTCACTCTTTCATTTCCGGAGAAAGAATAGTTTGTCGCAAGAGTGCTTTTGGCCTGCTCGAGATCTGCAATGATCTGCTTATAAACGGAGTCTTTGGAGCTTCTTCCAACTACGATGCTTTGTTTAACATTGGTTGTGGTTACCAAGGGCACATCGCCAAACAGATTTACCAGGTAGAAATGACAAAAAGCCCTTATAAACAGGGCCTCTCCTGCCAGCTGCGCTTTCATGGAAGCAGAAACACTTGTGGATGTCTGCAACCCCTCTAAAACAGCGTTGGCATTATAAATGATCCCGTAAGAGCTTGCCCAGATTCTTGCTACATCCAGGCTGGCAGGCGACAGGTTGTTGGTATAAAACGGGTCTGCCGGCAAAGCCGGCCTGTAGAGTTCATCAGCAGACAGGGCTGTACAGATCGTCAAATGATACCCTCCATACGTACTTGAAGCATTATTCAATTGATACATGTAACTGTACATACCCGCTACTGCTGAATTGGCCGTAGCATCACTTGAGAATACGCCAGTGCTTAACAGCTGGGTCTTGGGCGGCTCAGCGGTTACAAATTTTCTGCATCCCGTCATAGCACCCAAAGACAATACAATGCCTGTGTAAATGCCGAATAATTTAAATTTTACCTTCATCTCACTTCAGTTTAAAGCTCACAATGAATACCGGCTGTAAGTACTCTCAGATTCGGCAGCACAGCCGCCCCCGCAGCCTCCGGGTCAAAGCCGGAGTATTTTGTGATAGTAAAAAGATTCTGTGCCTGGAAAAAGACCTTGAAATTTTCGATATGCGCCCTGTTAAGCCAATTTCCTGACAAGCGGTAATTCAAACTTAAGTTGGTCAGTTTTACATAAGAAGCATCTTCATAGGCACCTGCATCCGAAGCAGTATACAGGTAACTGTAAGGGTAATAATTTGTTGCAGGTTTTGGAAGGATGACCGCGTCCCCTGCCTGTTTCCATATTTTATTCCAGACGCCCGCTTCCTGGTTATAAATGGTTCCTGCAGCCCCTGCCCCCCAGGCGCTCCTGATGGTTTGCGCTATTTTTTTCGCGAACTGAAAAAAGACACTTACTTCAAAATCTTTAACGCTCACCACATTGCCAAACCCTCCGTAATAGCTGGGCAACAGCGTTCCAAAATGAATGTAATCGTCTGGGTAAGCAGGACTGATAGTATTACCACCGTTTGCGGTAGCCACCTTTGATAACCCGGTTTGCGGATCGACCCCGAGGTAGTGAAATCCCCAAGCCAGGTTGAGAGACTGCCCTTTGACCAAATTGGCTGATCCGTAAGAGGTGCCTGCCAGTCCGGGAAAATCAATCAGCTTGTTCTTAGGAAGGGTTATATTAAAAGTTGTTGTCCAGTTAATATTGTCTCCCTTGACGTTGATGGAACTAAACGAAATTTCCCACCCGCTATTTTGGATCAAGGCGTTCAGATTGCTCACGTAGCTGCCGAAGCCTGTTTGTGTCGGCAAAGGATAGTTGACCAACTGGTTACCTGAACGGTTGAGATAGTAAGCTGCAGAAAACAGTATCCTGTCTTTTACAAACCCCAACTCCAGTGCTCCTTCCAGCTTTTTATTCGTCTCCCAGCTATAATCGGGATTGGCAAGGCGGGCAGCACGCAAGCCCGGTATCTGGTAAACAGTAGTACCGGTATAAGTTGAAAGATATTGATAGTCAGGAATCTGATCATTGCCGGTTACCCCGTAACTGGCTCTTAATTTTCCGTAACTCAGAAAAGTCCGGTACTTTTTGAGCGCATTCTCTCCTGAAAAAATCCATGCGGCTCCTACGGCTCCGAAATTACCAAACTGCCTGCCTGGTCCAAACCTGGAAGAACCGTCTCGCCTGAAACTCCCATTGACAATGTACTTATTCTCAAAATTATATGTAGCCTTACCAAAAAAGGAATTGTACCTGTACCTGATAAAGTTGTTGGTCAAAAAAGAATAGTTTCCTGCAGAAGCAATATTTTCCAGCAAAGCATCACTGCTGTAGTTAGATGCATAAATCAGTTTCTGCTGGGTAAGGCTCTGCTGCCAGGTAGCCCCTGCCAGTACATCAATATTTCCAATTGAAAGGCTTTTGGAATACGTTATCTGGGGTTCTGCAATCCAGGTGCCCACATGATTATCCCCAAAGTATGAGCTACCCAGGAAATTAAAAAGCGGATTCGATGCCGTAGAAGGAAGAAGCTGAGTCTGATTGAGATCTGACTGCGTATACCCCAGGCTAACCTTGCAATTCAATCCGCCGGCTACCTGATACCTGAACACACCGTTGCTGAGAAGGACATTTGTTTTGTTACTGAATTTCTGTTGGAAAAGAGAATACGGTTCATTGAAATATACACCCGGTCTCCAGTTTAGCTTTCCCGCAGGGGTATAAACCGGGTAGTTTGGCGGAAGATTGCTAAATGGTGTTGGGTCTCCGATCAAATTATTGACGTCTACGGAATAATTGACGGAGATTTCCGCATGTAATTTTTTATTTAAAGAGGTATGGTCAAGATTTAGGTATCCGGTCCCCCTATTATCCCCAATATCACCGGGAAAAACCGTCCCGTTACGCCGGTAGCTCCCTCCAACAATAAAACGGGTGTTATCACTGCCTCCGGATAAAGTTAGTTGCTCCTCATTAATTTGTGCCTTCCCTCCAATCAACGCTTTTTGCCAATCCGTATTTTGTGTCGTATCCCATACCAGCAGGTCAGGAGCGTTAGCAGCAGTCGGGGTGATCTTGTCATTTACAAAAGCCATTCTGCGCAGCTGCCGGTAGCGGTTGATGTCGAGCATTTCAACAAAATGAGCCACTTTACCAATACCGTTATAAGCGTTCACCGTTACTTTGGTCCTGCCTGCTTTTCCCTTTTTTGTCGTAATTAGTACTACACCATTTGCTCCCCGTGATCCGTAAATAGCAGTAGCATCAGCATCCTTCAGAATTTCCACGCTCTCTATATCCGCAGGGTTAATATTATTCAGAGGACTTAAACCGCCTATCGTAGCCGTGGTGGACGATGGTGTTATAAGATCGAGTGTAGTACCGGTAAAAGGCACACCGTTGATGATATATAAAGGTCCGTTTCCGGCAGTTATGGAATTAAGGCCACGAACCTGGATGTTCAGGTTGGAACCGGGAGCGCCTCCGTTTGATTGGATAAACATACCCGGCACCCTGCCTTGTAAGGCCTGTAAAGGATTGCTGACGGGCTGTCTGGAAATTTCCTGGTTGGTTACAGTGGTGACATTACCGGTATTGAGCCGCTTGGTTGTTGTACCATACCCTATTATCTGAACTTCATCAAGCTTGCCAACCAATACGGTTAGTTTGATCAGCAGCTCTTTTCGGTTAGCGATTGTAACCTCAAGGGTTTCATATCCTACGTTGCTGACAATGATAGTAGAATTACCTTCCGTTTCAGGCAATACGAATTCGCCGTTTGCATCTGTCACCACCGAAATCCCTTTGCCTATTACTGTGATCGTTGTACCGGCAATAGGTTCTCCCTGCTCATTTAATACTCTTCCTTTAATCCTAATATAGCTATTTGAACCATTTTGCAGGACTTTCTTTTCTTTCACCACAATAACCTTATTGTCGATAGAATAGCCCAGGCTTTGATCTTTGAAACAGATTTTCAGCACGTCTTCCAGTGAAGCTTCCCTGACGTTGATATCAACCTTTTTAGCTTTGCCCAAAAGATCACTGTTGCAATAAAAATAATATCCGCTTTGCTTGTAAACCTCCATTAGCAGGTCCTGAAGACTGGCGTTCTTTTTAGATATGGTAATTAACTGAGCAAACGAAGTCGAAACAAGTATCAGGCAACCTGCAAGAGTACACAGGACGGTTCGCTTCAGGGGAGGGATTGTTTTCATAAGGTAAAATTTCCAGGTACGGACATGCACCGGCATCCAGTAAGCAGTTAATTGCATACATTTGCTTAAGTAGGGTTAATAAATAAAACTTTCTGACAAGATTGTGTAATTAGATACCCTTTGCGCCGGCGCCTGCCGCAAACAGGTCCGGCCTTTTTATGTATCTAAGTTTCTTTCTGGCAATCAACCGTTCAGATTATTTCATATGGCAAGCAAGCAATCTTAATTTTCAGACAGAGTGACCCTTTTGCCTTCTATAATGAAGTTTACATGGCCACCTTTCTCCAGGATGCTGAGCAGGTTGGATATTGGAATGTTTCCAGGCAATACCCCGGAGTACTTTTCTCTTACAGGACCTTTAAAATCCACTTCGATATTGTACCATCTCGATAGCTGCCGCATAATCTGTTCATAAGTTGCATCCTGGAACCAGAGCAACCTGTCTTTCCATGCAACAGCCTGTTGCAGGTCGGCTCTTCCAACACTAATAGCCCCGTCCTTGCTTACACTTCCTACTTCACCAGGCTTTAATACAGTATGCTTAGAACCGGCATGTAACGCAACAGAACCTTCCATCAAGGTGGTATTGATCGATGCTTCATTAGCATAAGCATTCACGTCAAAGCGGGTTCCGAGCACCCTGATGGAGGCCTGTGCCGTTTTTACTATGAATGGTTTTTCATTGTTTTTTGCGATTTCGAAGTAACCTTCTCCATTTATCTCTACTGTTCTTATGCTATCAGTAAAGGCGGCAGGGAATTTAAGTGTAGAAACTGCGTTCAGCCACACTCTACTTCCATCCGGCAGAGCAACCTGATACAGGCCTCCTTTAGGAGTAGTAAGCGTATTATACCCTGTAGCAGCGCTTAGTTCTTTCCTCCTGCTTAATTTTAAAATCAACTGCCCGGAATCTTTTATGAGGGTAGTACTTGCCTGCTTTGCAATGATGCCCTTACGTGAGCTGTCAAGAGAAATAACTGTTCCGTCAGCAAGCGTTAAAACAGGGGTGTTGGTCACCGGCTGAATGTCGTCTTTATTACGTTGATATTGAGACGTAACGCTACCCTGATTTATCGGTTTTCGGTCATGCAAAAGCAAGTAGCCTGCAGAAGCAACCAAAATGATCACTGATGCTGCAGCGTAACGCAGCCAGGAAACACCTGTCTTTCGCACTGGCTTTTCAGTTTCCGCTATCCATCTTGATATTTTATTCCAGGTGGCGTTGCCATCCTTGACCTGCAAGGCTGCTATTTCCCTGTCCCATTTGGCTTCGTTGCTCAAGTCATCGAAAAGTTCTTGGTTTTTGGGTGACTTTTTCAGCCATAGCGCAAGCTCTTCCAACTCTGGTTGGCTAAGCTCTTCGTTTTGTTTATAACGCCATAGAACAGAAACTATAGATGGGGCAATTTGCATATATAACGAATTCGAAGCTTACCTTCTAATACTACTACCAACCTGGCTTATCGGACGAAAGGATTCTTAATTTTTTTTAAGCAGTGCTATAAAGTTATAACATTAGATAAATATTTCATAGCTGCTGTACAGTACTGTCATTGCATTTCGCATGATGGAACTAGCTTTAGAACCGTAATAAGGTTTGTGTTGCGTCGCACTCCATTTAACAAAGACGTGCCGTTCTAATCAAATTGGCAGAGCTACCAGTCAGATAAAACAATATTTGGAAAGGGTTTCCAGATTTGGGAAAGATTTTGCATCTATCCCAATGTCTATTTGCTCACTATCAGTATATTATCTTTCCGGCACATCCATTGACTCTATAGGAGCATAACATTTAAAAACACTAAAAACCTTATAACCATGAAAAAGATCATCACCCTCGCAATCATCCTCATCACCGGCTTCACCGCTGCTAACGCTCAGTCTACCTCTACTGCCAGTCAAACTGTTTCCCTGACATTACAAAATGCCATCAATATCTCCGTTACTTCTGCCACCGGTACAAGCTTCCTCTTCGATGATGTAAGCGAATACCAGAACGGACAGACCAATGCAAACGCTTCTACTTTCCTGGTGAAATCCAACCGTCCTTGGGCTGTGACAGTGAAAGCAGCCGCCGCTACCTTCTCTGGTCCTGCCGCCCCTGCTGCACAGATGCCTTCTACTGTACTGGGCGTTCGCTTGAATGGTGGTTCTAACTTCAGCAGCCTTTCAACCACAGCCGCTTCATTGACAAGTGGCGTAAGAGGTAGCAGTTCATTTAGCATCGATTATAATGCTAACCCTGGATTCAATTATGATGCAGGTACATACAGCCTCTCTGTAGTTTACACTGCCACACAGCAATAATCACCTACTCTACTACTAAAGATCTGGCCATCAATAGTAAACATACTTTCACTTTTATGCATAAACATCCGGAGTTTCAAAGCTCTGGATGTTTGGCATTAGGGTAAACTATAATAGAAGAACCTCAAGAGCAAACTCGAATGGTAGTATTTACAACTTCAGGATGATACCCGTTTGATTCGATCTGATTATATAAAGATTACCGGCATGAGGATACATCTTACCGTCGGGCCTCCTTTTTGAAAAAGCTTCCCTTATTCTTTTTAAAGCATTTACTTTCTATGATGGGACGGTATTGATCGAAATATTAAAACCATCTACAATTTCTGACAGGCTTTTGCCTTATACATAGAATAAACTAAAGATTTTTCATTTGTGCCGGCCTTGTTTCAGCATGAAGGAGTACTTCCTGTTTTTATAATAGCTCGTACTCATCGAAGGAGGACAGAAAATTTGTCACAGAGAATTGCCAAACGCATTTTCTGATAGCATGCAAGTCAAAAGGACCGGCAGCAAGAAATCTCAAAGACATACAGATGAACTAAGCCATTGCAAGACCTTAGGCTCTCGTTAGTGTGCCGTGAATCTTTACTTGCGTGAGCAGGAGTGTCCAGTTTTGATAGTAAAAAAGTCTTTAAAAACCAGAACAGCAGTAGCGGCACATAGTACCGGGCTTGTAATGATTTGGAGTTGGACTCTAAAGTGATCTTTACCTTGTACAAAAACGGTGGAATTCAGAGGAGTATCACAAATCGCTAAAGAACAATTGTTCATTAGAAAAGTGTCAAGCCAGCAGTCACATGGCATAATAGTCCCATTTTATCCTGCCGCGTTCGCTTTTGTGCGATTGGAAAAGGCTAGAATAGCACAAGGGATAAATCATTGGGATTTATTCGTAATGTAACCATGCTCTTAACCCAGTATGGCTTATTTATCATGAAAAAGTATTTGCATACTACCCTTATAAGCCTGCGCAAGTTCAGTAAATAAGATTGCTTCTACAATATCACGGCACTCAAATGGTTCGATGAGTTGCCCGGTCCGACAATCACAAACTTATACATACCCTTTGTTACTCCACCAGGCAACCTGAGTGTTTGTGCCGCATTGCCGCCCGTATGTTTCAACGACATTTTGCCTGCAACCTGGCCCGAGCTGTTCAGCATTACTACATTGTAATTGCCGGCGGCCATATTGTTAAACTGCAGACTGATCGTATTTCCGGTTACCGGATTTGGGTAGAAGGAGATGCCGGATAACTTGCCAGCAACGCTCACTTTGACCACTGTACTATAGGTGAACTGCCCATTTTGGTCGACACTCCTGATCCGGTAAAAGTTGGCACCCGTTTCAACCTGCTGATCCAGCCAGCTGTATGATACCCCGCCAGCTCTACCCTCTTTCGAGGCAACGGAATGAGCTGCCAGGAAGCTTCTTCCCGTAGAAGATTTTTCCACCTCGTAACGCTGGATACCCAGCTGGTTTTCAACAGACCATTGAACCAGCAACGCATGATCCTTCTCTGTGGCTTTTACGCTTCTGAAGGTTACCGGCAAAGTTCCGCCCTGCACCGTAATCGTCGCTATAGAGGATGACACAGAAGCGCAGGTGCCGCTCTGTACGATGGACCGGTACTGGGTCGTAGCAGCCAGGTTTGTGGCGGTGTAAGCAGCTGTGGTATTTGCCAGGTCGGTGATCACCGTGTTAAAGCTGTCTGTAGAGGATTGCCATTTCAGCACGCTTCCGGTATAGCCTGAAAGGGTTAACGTTGTCGAGTTGATGCCGGGGTTTACCGTCGTTGAACCACTGATAGAACCACCTGCGCTGTTGGGATAAACCGTTGCGACCACAGGAACCCTCAAGGCATTTGAACATCCGCTGGATGCAACATAATAAGTGGTGGTGGCAGACAAAAATGGTGTGGTGAAGGTGGTGCCGGTATACAATGAGCTGCCCGATGTATCCGTAGCATACCAATCGATGGTGCCTGAAGTGGCAGCGGCGGTTAAATTCATGCCGCCGCCGGAGCAAACCGAAGAAGGGGTCACGGAAGAAATACCGGTAACGGTGATGGTAGCGGGCGTTGCGGATGTAATGGCCGGACAGCCGCTGCCACTGGAGATCAGCAGCCTGTATGATACGGCACCTGTGCTATTCACCGCAGGTGTGTAATACCGCGCATTTGCTCCGGAGATGTTTGTGTAGGATCCGCTGGCATTGCTCTGCCATTGATAATACAGGTTCGTTCCTCCCGTGACGCTGGAAGATAACTGAACCGGTGTATTCAAACATGTGGAAGCGGTTCCCGATACTGTCACCGAAGTAGGGGCTGCCTGGGTAATTACGCCCACTGTAAAAACCGGGCTGATCGAAGTGTTGCCATTCCCCGCTTCCATAACCGTAGACCTGTACCGGCTTCCGTCTGCCGGATTGGTAACGCTTAAGATATTCGTTGTGGCGCCGGTAACTGTTGATCCGTTTGTAACTGCAGACCATGTATTGCCGCCATCTACGGACTGCTCCCATGAATAACTGAGCGATCCGCCTGCTGCAGCCGTGCCTATCACCGCCAGGTTAGCCGTTCCCCCGCTGCAAATGATGGCGTTGGTCGTCGAATCATCGACAGAGATATTGGGAGGAAGGTTCAGCGCATTGGCATTGTAAGCTATGAAAGCATAGTCACTGTTACCACTGGGGGTTATTTTAAGCGCCTTCACTTTGCTGATGCTGTCTGCCGTAATACCGAAGTCCGACAACTTGAATCCAACCAACCGGATCTCGCGGGTGGTGTTGGCTGCATTAGCGTTGTATAATTTAGCGCTGTTATAGGGCGTGTTAGGGGTAAGGTTGAATAAATCGAGTGCATAGGTGCCGAAACGTTGCAGCAGGGTCATATCCTGCGTGACGGTTCTGCCTACGACCTTACCGCTGGAATCTACAAAACTGAAAATATCGTTGCCGCTTACCGGTTGGGCTATCTGGGTTAGTATGATGTCCGGTTCCGCATCTGCTATCCTGGAAGAATCTATATTGAAGATCCGGAAGGTCAGTATGGCCGTAGTAGGCAGATTGGTAAACCCCGTACCCAGGTTCAATCCGTTCTGACCATCTATCATTACACTTTTCAGGGAGTAGCCGGACACAGTTGAGGGATTGGCGACGTTAAGGCTGCCGTCCACTTTTCTGGCGAGCGCCAGATAGGTGGCGGTAGAACTTGCACTGGTACCGGTGATACCTGCTACCGGCAATGCTTTGAAGTTACCTGCCGTATAATTGATTCCATTGGTGGAAAGTATGCCGTTATTCACGCCTGTTGAGTAGGTGGTGCCGTTATAAGTAAATGCCAGAAGGTTATGGGAGTCATTCGGCACAACGGAGTTAGGGGAAGCTGTTGTCGAAGACCAGAAACCGTTAAAATCAGTCATGATTCCGGATAGAGGCAGATAGTTAAAACCAGACTTGCTGCCTGTTCCCTCGCTCGTTGTGACCGATACGTTTCCTGATGACCCGCCGTCAACCACTGCAGTGATCTGGGTTGATGATACTACTGTGAAAGAAGAGGCTGGCGTGCCTCCGAATGAAACAACCGTTGCATTGGTAAAGTTACTCCCGCTGATAGTGACGGTCGTACCGGTCGCGGCGGATGTAGGAGTGAAGCTGGACACTGTAGGGGCTGCTGCAAAACCATATAAAGACATCAAACATGAAAAAACAGCCAGATAGGTTTTTAACATGATATTGGTTTAAGTACACTTATTTGCACCGAGTCATTACATCTTTAGAACGTATATATGTTTAAATTATTTCTTCACAAGGGCGAAGCTGGATACAGTGCCTAAACGAAGATTTTGCCTTTATAGAGTACAGTTTTCATCACCTGGAACAATGGCTTCATCGGCCTAAAACCGAATGAATCGTTGATAATGGAAATTTTAGGCCGATGAAAATGTTGAGATAGAAGCTTGCTGGTTTACCGCACCAGTATCTTTACTACACTGCTTTTTCTTTCACCACCGATGTTCAGAAGATAGATTCCTTGTTTGAGATCATCTGAGGGGATGGATAACCTGCCGTTGAACTTGTATCTGTTGATCATCTTGCCTGTAGCATCGACAAGCGTGGCTTCTCCATTGCTTATATCATTTGAAAAGACATTGATGCGCTGGCCTCTTGTCACATACGTCGGATATACTTTGAAAGATGCCGTTGATAATTTGTCCGCCAGAATTACTTTTGAATAAGTAAAGGTGCCATCCTGGTCAACCATTTTCAACCTGTACAGATAGGTGCCGCCATCCGTAGCCGTATTATCGGTAAAGCTGTACCGGTTCTCCCGCAATATATTATCGGCTTTGATTTCAGCAATTTTTATAAACGAACTGTTTGTATGGCTTCTCTCTACTTCAAATTTTACCTCTCCGCTTTGGGAAGCTGTCGCCCAGGACAGGGTGATGTCTTTTGCTTGGGTGACAGCCGAAAATGCAGTTAGCTTAAGCGGCAGCAAGCTGGCAGAACCGAAAGCATAAAAGAAGCGGTAATCGTATGCAACACCGACCGGCAGCACGGCGGTGTTGAAATCAAGTTCTAGGGAGTCAAAAGGCAGGGTTGTAGTAAAGAATACATCACCGGGCGAAGTGGCTGTAAGAAGATTTAAACCAAGCAAACTTCCCGCGGAAGCCGTTTCCTGGGGATTGCCTCCCAGATAGGTTTGAATGCTGAGGTTGTTTTGCAGCACTGAAAGTGAGGTAACAGTACTAAGCTGTATATGAAACCCGGCAAGGTAGCCGGCCGGAGCCTGGGTGGAACCATCCGTAAAATTCAGACTCGAGCTGATGGCGTATGAATTGTTAGAGCATAAGAGGCTCAGACCGAGCGTACTGGACACCTCTGCATAATTGGTGAGATCAGCATCTGCAATGTTGTCATCATCGGTAAAGCCGGGTGCCGTCGAAACAATGCATCCGGAAGGCGAACTTGAATTGTAATTTCCCGCCGGAGCCGCAAAGTTGGAATAATATGCCTGTGCCGATGTTCGCAAACAAGAACAAAGGAACATGACAGCATAAATGCTCAATTGTAAAAATGAGTAAGCAACAGGTTTGAGTAAAAGATTGTGTTTCATAAAATTTGATTGGATTTCTTATAAGATGTAAGTATTATAAAACTTGTCACGATCAAGAGCCACCCTCCTGCACAATATGACGTAAACCAGGCCTCGATACCCAAAAATGGTATATGCCTCTGTAATTGTTTTTATCGGTGAAATTCGCTTCATGCCTTTGCACTTGTTACGATCATTTGTAGCGATCAAAAAGCAAATAATGAGAGAAAAATAAGAGCAAAAAGGATTTCTGATATACCCCATTTATGGGGTATTTAAGTGCGCATTGAGGAAGCTTAAGCGTTTATTTCAAGCGGCTTAAGAATATTTCTGAGGTAAAGCTGAAGCCTGTTTAGTTGCTGGTAGATGCTTCCATTTATCCACTATTAAGTTCCCGGCAGTCATTCCATGAACTTCTTGTATCTGTCATTATCCCAATTGCTTGCGAAATGATAATATTTGGTACAATGTTTTATTTTCTATTAAAAAAAGCCGGGCATGCTAGCACGATTTATCGAGTTTATGACATATCACGAAAAAGAAATCTGCCTTTACGTTATGCGGGATGAGGACGGCCAGGGCTGTTTCCTTTTCAACGTCAATGTAATAGACGGAACCAGCAATGAATTGCTTTTGTGCAAGAAAATAGACGATAACTGGGAAAATCTTACACAAAATGCTCCGCATTGGGTCAAAGAGATAGAACCTGCCATCATTTTGGTGATAGAACGGAAAATTGGAAGTCAGCAGCTCAAATGTGCTTAACGGGTACCATCATGTAGCTTTAAATCATCCAGGTTTGGAAGGGTTTCGACTTTGTAGGTATCCCGTTTATCTTGGGTCACTTTCACAAACAAACCATCTAAATTATAGAGTGTCATCGTCATATCTCCCTGGCTGGAGCTAATAAGGATGTTGCCGGACCGGGTAAGCAGGTCATACTGTTCTGTTTCGCTCAGGGATGTAAAGTTCTGCATGGGCTGATGTGCAAAAGTATCCCTTTTTGTCGCTTTTGCAACTACAACATGTAGGGTTTTTTCAATCAGGTTTACCCGAAAAATGGAAAATTGGTAGTCGATTGGCTATAGCTTCATATAGGAACCTACTTATACTAACTTACTCTTAAAATATTTCTTTTAGTCAGTTAAACATAGAAGCTTAAATGTAACTGTGTAAGAATAAAGGTGCCTGATACCTACTCGGTTCTTAAACTCTTAACCGGGTTTGTTATCGCCGCTTTGATGGATTGAGAGCTGATGGTTATCAATGTGATTAACAATGCGCCTGCACCTCCAGTTGCAAAAACCCACCAGGATAGATTTGTTTTGTACTGATAACCTTGCAGCCACTCATGCATGAAATAATAAGCTAACGGCGCTGCAATTAAAAACGCAATGCTAACCATCAAAACGAATTCCGCGGAAAGTAACTGCCACACACCGAATACTGACGCACCCAATATTTTTCTTATACCGATTTCCTTGGTACGCTGTTCTGCGATAAAAGAAATCATACCGAAAAGGCCGAGACAGGAAATAATGATAGCCAGCACTGAAAATACAGAAGCCAATTTTTGCACTCTTTCTTCCGCAGCAAACTTGGTGGCGTATTCATCATCGGCAAACTTGTAATCGAACGGTGCGGAAGGAATCAGCTTTCTAAATACCGCTTCAATTTTGGGTAAGGCTTCGGCCGTGCTTATGTTAGGCTTCAGGCGCATCAATATCCAGTTCTGATCCGCTTCCCTTTTCAAAAAAAACATCGTCGGATAAGCAGGGTCGAAAGGAGAATTCATTACCATATCCTTTACAACACCCAGAATTCTGAAATTGCCTCCGGTGAACCATCCATTGTCTGTATGAACAACTTCTCCTAACGGATTTTTTAGACCCATAACTTTAAGCGCCGCCTCATTGATTACAAAACCAGATGAATCTGTAGGCATATCTTTTGAAAAATCCCTTCCCTGCACAAATTGCCATCCTACTGTTTTACCATATTCCTGCGTAACGGCGAGTGTACCGAATGTTTGTTCTGTGTTGTCTTGCTTGTCTTTCCACGTGAAGCCGCTGTTCGCAGACCACACGCCTGTTACCGGGCTTAGCGATGCAGCCACATCGCTTACCACCGCTGTTTTCATTAGTTCATGCTGCAACAATTGAAATTTCCCTCTCGAATCGGGTGCTACCATTTGGTACATCAGCAATCCACTCTTCGTGTAACCAACAGGGCGGTTTTTGGCATATTGAACCTGGCGATAAATAACAAGGGTGCCAATAACAAGCGCAATAGAAACCGTAAACTGCATTACTACCAAAATTTTGCGTGGCAAAAAAGCAAATTTGCCTACCCGGAATGTACCCTTTAACACTTTCACCGCCTTGAAAGAAGATAGGTAAAACGCAGGATAACTACCCGCGAGCATTCCGGTAATAAAAACAAAAGCTGTACCCGCCAGCCAAAACCAGGCGTTCATCCATAAAATATGTATTTGCTTGCCTGCGATGTTGTTAAACCAGGGTAATGCAACAACAACGATTAAAACGGCCAGCAAAAATGCAAATGCGGTAACCAGTAACGACTCTGAGAAGAACTGGCGGATAAGCTGGCTTCTTGCAGAACCAAGTGTTTTGCGTATGCCCACTTCTTTCGCTCTTTTTTCTGAACGGGCAGTGCTTAAATTCATAAAATTGATACACGCCAGTAACAATACGAAAACACCTATGACGCCGTAGATCCAGATGAACCGCAACTGCTCGCTCGTTTCAGAAATACCGCTTTCACCAAAGCTGGAATATAAATGCCATTTACGCATCGGATGAATAAATACGGATGGTTTTGCAGCCGCTTCTTCAGGCACGACATGCGGCGTTTTAATTTCTTTTATTTTAGCTGAAACAGAATTGAAATCTTTGCCTGGCCGTAACTGCGTGTATATATATAAGAAATTATTGTTCCAGTCTGATGCCCTGGCTTTCATCCAGTCGTTCGAGGCAACATACAAATCCCAGGGCGCAATAAATGTTAGCCCGCTAAATTCTGTGTTTGTTGGAAAATCCTCATATACACCGGAAACTTTTACACTTTGCTTATTATCAATGGTAAGAATGCGGTTAACAGGGTCAGTATCAGCAAAAATCTTCTTGGCAAGTGACTGTGCCAGCAATATAGAATGCACATCTTTCAAGCCCTGCCCGCTTCCGCTCAGTATTTTTAATGAAAACATGTCCGCAGCCTCAGGCTGCATATACATGCCGTTTTGTGTAAAAGCCTTTTCACCGGAGGAAATAATGTAGCTCCACGGCTGTGTCGACATTACCACGTGCTTGAAATCATCCGGATAAGAATTCCTGAGTTGAATAGCCAGCGGCATGGGCTGAGATGCATTGGCTCCTTTGCCTTTCTGCCATTTCACCATCACCTTGCCAATATTCCCATAATTTTTGAAGTAATGATTAAATGACAATTCATCATATATCCATAAAGCAATTATCACACCCACAGCCATGCCCACAGCAAGGCCACCTATGTTGATGAATGAAGAAAATTTATTTTTTGATAAATTCCGCCATACGGTTTTCATGAAATGTCGTGCGGGGAAATAACTTTTAAACATAAAAACTGATTTATGATGTATGATTTTGGGATTTTTGAATCCATTTAGCTTCCATAGCTTTTCATCTCATCATCAAACTCTCGAATTAACAAATCATCCAATTTCCTATTCTGTTCTTAAACTCTTCACCGGATTGGCTATGGCTGCCTTGGTTACATAAATACTCATGGTTAGTATGGTAACCAGCATAACAAATAAACCAGCTGTCACAAAAATCCACCCTGATAATTCTATGCGATAAGCAAAATCATTCAGCCATTTGCCCATTACATACGCGGATACAGGCGCAGCAATTACAAATCCAATGAGTATAAGCCATAAAAATTCTTTCGAAAGCATAAAACAAATATTGCTGACGGATGCGCCTAAAACTTTACGGATGCCAATTTCCTTCACGCGCTGTTGTACCGACAAAACTGTTAAAGCAAATAATCCACATATGGAAATTGATATGGCGACGATTGCAGCAAATGAGACAATGCCCTTCCACTGAAGATCTTTTTGGTAACGCTGCAGCAACCATTGCTGCATATCGGAAAGC
The DNA here is from genome assembly GCA_015069695.1 of Williamsia sp. Classification (GTDB taxonomy): domain Bacteria; phylum Bacteroidota; class Bacteroidia; order Chitinophagales; family Chitinophagaceae; genus JADCRZ01. The sequence goes on along the minus strand of JADCRZ010000032.1, from coordinate 20,713 downwards.
TCCATGATATTATAAGGCAGAATGGTTTTATAGATCTTCTGCACGGCCTGCATTGCTTCTGCCTGTTTGCCAGGCGTGTATTTAATATAAGTATTGAGCAGATCGCCCCGTGTATCCAGTGTAAAATAAATAGGCTCAATAGTCTTTTTAAAATTATCGGAGTGGTAATTTTTTACGACTCCAACAACTGTATAAGCCTTATTCCCACCTTGTCCAACCTCCTGGCCTATTGCCGGCTTGCTTTTATCTAAATATGTTTGTACAAATGCTTCGTTCACTACACAGTTATTAACGGTATCCGCTGGATTTGAATAACTTAAATAACGACCTTGAACAAGCGGTATATGGAGTGTCTGAAGATATTTATCATCCATGTGCTCATAAAAAACCCAGTCGGTCGGTTTACCGTTTACCTGCAGCGTCGTTTTGTTAAAGTTCCCGCTTTTGGTACCGACAGATTCAATGAAAGAGTTTTGCAGTAATTCATTTTTGAACCTTTGCAAATCATCTGGCTTACCCCAGGGAAACTGCAGATAAAGCATATTGGAAGCATCGTAACCTAAATCTGCATGGCTTATATAGTGAAACTGTTTATTAAAAACAAAAGAACAAATAATCAGCGCTGCAGCAATTATAAACTGTACCACAACCATTGTTTTGCCAGCAACATTTTTTCCCGACAATTTACTTTTTGAATACAAGGTTTGGACAGGTTGAAAACCTGAAGCAACGAAAGCCGGATATGAGCCGGCCAAGAAAGACACCAGAATAATCAACCCCGCAAAAAGCAGTATAACAGACGGCTGGGCAAGATAAGCAACTGAAAAATGCTTGTTTGATAGCTGGTTAAAAAAAGGCAATGCAAATTGTATCAGAAATACAGCAGCAACAAATGATAGGAGCGTTACAATGAACGATTCACCTAAAAACTGTTTGATTATCTGTTTGCGGGAGCTGCCTGCAACTTTCCGTATACCAATTTCTTTACTGCGCTGCATACTTCTTGCTACAGATATATTAATAAAATTGATACAGGCAATGATCAACAGTAATACAGATAGGCCTGAAAGTATGTAAGAATAAGACGCATCGCTCCAGCTACTTAAACCGTTCGTTGCATAGAATTCGCCATCCAGATGCATCGTATAAAATGGCTGAAGCGTATATGAATGGCTGGCAATACCCTCTCCTTTTTTTCTCGCTTCCCCTATTTCTCTATTATGCGCCATATACACCGCATCAAATTTTTTTTGCGTATGCAGCAGGTCTGCATCTTTATGCAAAAGAAAAAATGTGTTTAAGCTGGCATTGAACCAGTTTGTCAGTTGCCGGTTTAATTCTTCAGGGTTTGTGGGATATTGCAACTGCATAGACAGCAGCATATCAAACCGGAGGGATGAATTCAGCGGCGGGTCTTTCACCACTCCCTGCACAATAAAGGGCTGAAAGCCGTCCCCGATGTCTATGTCCAGCATTTTACCAATAGCATTGTTACTGCCAAAAAATTTCTTAGCCGCAGTTTCACTGATTACAACACCAGCTTTATCATGCAGAAGCCTGTTAGCATTGCCGTTTAATATACCAACAGAAAACATAGAGAAGATGGAAGGGTCAGCAAATAATATGTGATTGCTTATACCTTCACTTCCTTTTTTCACCATCATATCCCATCCATTTACCCGGCAGTAATCTTCGACTTCAGGCACTTCCTGCTTCATTACAGGCCCCTGCAACAAACCTGTATTGCCTTGTCTCCAGGCTTCACCGGAAGTATCAACTGTTGTCTGTACCAAACGGGTAATTCTGTCGCCTTTTGTATGCATTTTGTCAAAGCTCCATTCGTCATTTATGAACATCATGATAAGCATTACGCAAGCCAGGCCTATGGCAAGACCGGCAATATTTACAAATGACAAAAGCTTATTGCGAGCCAGATTGCGGACAGCAACGATGAAAAAATTGCGTAGCATATTCCTGTATTTACTTACAAATTATAAGTCAACTGACTTGACCGGCTTACCATGTCCCTTTTCTGATGATATAGCTTTTGCGGCGTTTTAAAAGCTGATTTTTATATTTTCCTTATTAACTATGACTATTATATTCCTTTGTCGTTCCCTTTGTTACGTTACTACACCTGCCTCGAATAAGGTATACCCATGGATCACATAAATATGGCCCCAACGGATATGCCAGTGCAGAAACGATTGATGGATAAGGAGTTTCAAAATTGATGCAACTTAAAACTGTTCGAAAATGAACAATAAATAGGGCGATTGGTACAAAGATTCGGTTTTAGAGTCACTTACTTTCAGGTTGTAAGGTGTTAAATTTATCCTTGCTTTAAGGTCAAGTAATAGCGAATACATCCCCACGAAAACAAGCGACCCTTTACCAGGGTCAAACCCCATCCATCGGGTATTTTGCAGGCCTCATAATCCGTTCATTCTGCCGGTTCGATCCTCCGGTTTAAAAGGAAAGATTTTACAGCTTTTGTGGCGGCAGGTTTTTCCAGTCGTAGCGTTCATTCCTTTCCTTATTGTCCGGTCGTTGCTCTTCGGACTGCGTGCTGTATATGGGCCAGGCATGCAGTGCCTCTGGCGGCATCTCGAACCTGAGGATGGAGCGGTATCGGCTTCGCTCAGATCAGGGTCAAGCCAATGGCGAGACAAAGAGAACGGCAGCAGCAATGGCATTGGTTTGTTTTTCTCTTCGCCGGCACGCAGGCGCTGCACCAGGCTGTCAGCCAGTCTGCCGATGATGGTAAAAGCGCAGCATACGACCTTCCGGCCGGTCGTGACATCGATCGCTGCATCGACCGAATACAGGCCGGGAAGGAAAAACACCGGCTGATCCGGAATGTGTACGAAATAGGGAACCTTGTGCCGCCAGTTCCTGACCTTCCTGTGAATGTAAATACCGCTGACGGGGACCAAACAGCGTTGATCGCGGATTTTATGCCAGTAGCTCTTCGTGTCGCCGAAGATGCGCTCTCCAGGCGTGTAGAGCATGAACGCCCACCGTTTGGAAGGGATAACGGCATCAGCCATATCGAATGGCATACAGCCCCATGCCATGGAGCGCCAGGCCAGCATGCCCGTAACCGGATTAAGAAAGACGACCGGTTGCATGCCGGAACCTGGTTCGGCGATCCAGCCAGGAAAAATTTCTTTCGAATAAGTGCCATCCACTTCCGCATCGGGAAAATAATTAGCCAGGGCCTTGACGTCGCTGACAAAAGAAATCTCGTGCTGCATATTGCCTTTGAGTGTTGCGTTCTAAATTTGAGAAAATCGTAGCCCGAAACCCGTCTAAGAAATAGCTGATGGTGTTAGATGGATAGCAGTCTCTCTTACCATCCGGATTTCCTCACGTTCAAACGGGCCCTTCGCGTGTATATTGGTTAGAACGCTGAGTGCAAAGGAGATATTACGGATTTAAAGACAATTTTCTCTGTCTGCCATTATTCGGCAAGCAGAAACAGTGCAACGTTTTTATGCGTTCTTAAGAGTACTAATCGGGAGAATCCTTATCAAAATCTAAAGCATATTATGTTTCTGCTAAGCGTTTCCCCGCAAAACCCCATTAATGGGGTCATGACCCTCAGACGAAAAAAATCACTTTGCGCCTGATTCAAACTGCTTAAAAAAATCCGGCCAAGTGATGCCGCTTCAACCCAAACAACAATATGGAGAAAAAGGCCAGGGTGAAACTTTTTTTTATCAAAGCGAACAAAACTTTCCACTATGATTTGACCGGCGTGCATACGGAAGATGCAAGCTCCCACCTACATAATGTGGACATAAGTTTGGAACAAGCGACGCTGCCAGGCAGCGGGGAAATGATCGTCCACTTCTATGTACGCGATCATTCGACTTTTTGGAAACAATTGCACAGGTTGTCGAAGACTATGAAAGGAGAAAGGCTTATTATGGGTGACAGTGCTTACTATGGCATTGCATCGATAGGAAACGCCAGAAAGCTGTTGGTCTCAGATGAAGTCAGAACATGAAAGCACTATATATTAGTGACAAATTATTTCTGCAGCATTAAAGCCTTCACTGTCAAGCGACCAGCTTTAGAAGAGGATTGGTTTCGTTGTGAACATAAGATGGTTATAGATATAGGTTGCAAATAATGACCACGCCTTAAAAATTCCAAAGGGGAATAGCTGTCTTCGCGATTGATGCTGCTGAAACGGGGACAGTCCTACATCTACGGCGGAGTCGGGACAAACCGGACGAGAGAAACGATTGTCCAGAGCAACAGGAAACCATGTGGTTTTCTGTGATTTGGATTAAATCAGGGTACGGGAAAATAAGTCCAATCCACGTGCCGTAAAATTGCGGAAATATGTAATATCCTCTCAGGGATTTCTCGTTCCTATTACACAAATCATACGTGTTCCTTGTGGAAATATCTGGACAGATGCTTGAGAATAGGACATGGCCGAAAGAGTAGTTTTCACCCCTGCCGACGGATTCACTTGTTTTGAAAATCGCAACAGTGCTTAACATCAATTCGTCGATGCCGGTATCTGGATTTCTGACCTCACACCTACCGCAATGAGGCAAAATGATTAGCCCATGCCGTCCACACCCACTGCTCTTCTTCGGACGTCATTTTTTTCTCGTATTTGAAATAATAACTAAAGGGTGGGCCATCGCTGACACTGGATTGAACTTTCACGATGATGGATGTCCCAGTATAGTTCTTAGCAAGAGGAAGCTTTTCAGCGGCCTTCCTTTCGAGTTCTTCGATTGTCATAGGTCTGAAAGTTACTCCTGTAAAAAAGTGACCTCCCCCTATTTTAACGCGGTCTGTCGTTGGGGAATTACTTCAAAAATAAATTATTTAACTAACCTATTGGTCTGATTTCAGGTGAGCACTATAACTTAACGTTTGCGATCTAATTTCCAGAAAATTTGAAACCTTTGGCAAGTCACGCAATTCGCCAGATACGATCATAATAATCCTGAGAAGAGGTTGCTCCGTTTTATCTAAAAGTGCAGATCCAATCGTATCTGTACATTATTCTTGATTTTAACATTAGTAATATTATCTATCTCCATCGGTTGCGGGTCCGGTCTTGGTTGGGGTAACGCCAAAGCACTCGATTTCAGGTAACTGTGGAGGGGCTCTATTGGATTCTTATAAGTACTGGATCTGGCATAACTCCGAATTGCCGGCGCCTTTGCGTGCAGTCTGGTATCTGTCTGCCGGAATGGTGGTTCAACTTGTTCCGGTTTTTTTAAAGTCCCGGACATTTGAGGCCATAACATGGCTGTTGTAGGCTTATCTTGTTGCACTGTCCCATCGCCCGTTGAAGAAACCGGATAAATAAAATAAACCGTCGTTGCGATTATATATAATACGGCTGCTATCTGAGCGACGTTTTTCAGATGCTTACCTATGGTAAACCGGGATTGTCTCAGCTTATCCAATGCTGGATACTTTATAATGCCTGATAAGACATACCCTTTTTTAGGTATGGTGAGCACCAACTTTTTATCCTGATCGTCAAGTATTTTTCGTAAAAATGAAATAGCCTGGTTTAATCCTTCGTTACCCCCGCCATAATCGTTCCATACCTCCGTAACCAGGTGATCTCTTATAACCAATTCACCTTGTTTTTGTTCCAGGCAGCAAAGCACTTTCATGATCCTGGGTTCGAGCAGGAATACCTTTCCTTTCATGGAATCCTTCAAATGATTAAGGGATGGATTGATGTAAAACCTGTCATTGATGATAAAAACGGCTTGGGTCATTGTTGCGAAGTTGATGCTACAAATAACGGAAAATCCACCGCATTGGCTAAAATAAATAAAATCCAAAGCTTTTCTAAAGGTGTTGTCCCCCATAGCGGTCCTAATTTTCGGGAAATAGTTTTTATGAAATACTTGATGGCTATTTTATTATCAGGCGGATTCCTGACGACCAATGCTCAGAACGCGGATTTGAAAACCATTGATCGTTTGCAGGGAGACATTCAAAAGTATATGCAACTTTCCAGAGTGGCCGGCTTGTCGGTAGGCGTTATATATAACGGTAGGTTAATATGGCAGCAGGGATTTGGCGTGATGAATACCGAAACCGGTAAGCCCGTGACCAGTCAAACAGTGTTTGAATGTAATTCTCTGAGCAAGCCGGTGTTTGCGTATGGTGTTATGCAGTTGGTCAGATCAGGTCGGCTGAATCTGGATACCCCGGTAGTACGCTATATGGATACCGGTTGGCATATCAGCAGGGATAGTAGGATTAATCTTGTTACCGCCCGTATGCTGCTTTCACACAGCAGCGGCCTTAAGGATATTTCGGAAAATGAAGCAGGATTTAATTTCAATCCTGGTGAGCGTTGGCAATATGCACCTGCTGGTTACCAGGTATTAACCCAGGTGGTAGAACGCATCACAAGCGAACCGATAGAGCAATACATGAAAGAGGCGGTATTGGCACCATTGGGAATGGTAAATAGCAGTTTTACCTGGCTGCCGCAGTACGATTCATTGCGGGCTTATAGCCATAACTGGCAAGGTAAGGTTGCGGGGCCACCCTTTAAATGGCAGCATGGAGCTGGGTGCTGCAGTTTGCAAAGTACACCGGAAGATTACAGCCGCTTTATTATAGCCATTATGCACGATACCACCGGTATTGTGATACCTCAGATAAAAACGGGCACGGAATGGCCTGACATTGCGTGGGGCATTGGCTGGGGCCTTGAAATGCATGGTACAGATACCACCATCTGGCATTGGGGTGATGGGGGCAACAGCAAAGACTACATAGTGGCGGATCTTGCGCATAATAATGCGGTAGTATTGTTTTCCAACAGCCAAAATGGACTTTTCTTCGTACGAGAATTATTAACTATGACTCTGGGACGAAAATACCAATCGCCAGAATTTTTGGGTTACCAGCGTTATGATTCCCCTTCATGGCTTGCGCTGGAATCCATAATGGCAAATGGTGCAGCGGCTTTTTTGCAAACTTTTCATAAAGACAGCCTGAGCGAAGCGCAGTTAAACACCATAGGTTACCGCTTGACGGAGGCAGGCAAACTGGCGGATGCTGTTGCCATACTACAACGGAACGCAGCAGATCACCCGGCGAGTGCTAATGCATGGGATAGTTTGGCCGAAGCTTGCGCAAAGGCCGGCGATGAGAAAGCTGCGAGACAATATTATCAAAAGTCATTGCAACTAAAACCTGCCAATAAAAAGGCGGAAAACTGGTTGCGGAATCATTGACTTGAGGGATCGGCTAAATTGGATCTACTCCAATTTTGCTGGTAGCAGGGATAATACGGCATAACCCGCTTTCTTAATAACCTGAATCCTTCCCTGCCATACACCTGCTGTTTGCTGATTTCTTAACAACGATACCTTACGGAAAACGCGGAGAATACTATCTGGTAATATAGCCGTGACCTTCCATCGTTTTATCTCTTATCACTGTGTGTTGTAAAATAAGAAAAAACGGGTATGGATCGCCTTGCACAAGGCAAACTGCATGATTACACTATCCTCAAAGCCTATGATATGCGATCATCGTAATATTACAGTTTTTTTTGCAACTTTTTCTAAGGGGCGCCGTCCATTCATTCAGTGAGCTCAGTTCAACCTGCTATTCTGTCCGACAGCGACATGATCAAAAAGATCATGGACGGGGATCGTCATGCGGCTACCTTACTAATCCGGCATACCGAAAAACTGGTCGCACAGATCGTATTTAAAATGACAGGTAACCATCCGGACAGGAAGGATCTGATACAGGACATTTATTTGAAGACATTCAGGTATCTGCCCCGGTTTCGTTTTCAATGTAAGCTCTCTACCTGGGTCGCGCAGATAAGCTATACGACCTGTCTTGATCACTTGAAAAAATACAGGCCGGAACTGATTGCCATCCCTGCAGATGATGAGTCATTACCGGGCAACATTTCCACGGCGAAGATCAGCCGTGAGGCGCTGGATGCCGGAGAGCTACTCTCTGTAAAAGAACGCTCGGAGATCCTTGAGCGGCTTAACGCTGCATTACCACCGGTGTACCGTACCCTTATTACGCTGTTTCATAAGGAAGAGCTTAGTATCGAGGAGATCACAGACATTACCGGACTGCCCACAGGCACGGTCAAAAGCTATTTATTCAGGGCAAGAAAAGTACTAAAGGAACGATTACTCTATCAATATTCAAAGGAGGATATATGAGCACAGCACATTTAAACGAAGAACAGCTCCAGGATTACGCATTGACCGGGATCACCCATCCGGCTGACAGGGAACACCTCTCGGTTTGCAATCACTGCCAGGTGCAGCTCAGGGCTTACCAAATGCTATACAACCAGATCCAGGAAGCAGAGACACCCCTGGTGGATCTGGAAACGAAAGATCTCATTCCGGATCAATTAACCAATTTTAACTCAGATGACAGGAAAGAGTCCCGCTATCTGTCTGGAATCTTCTTCGGGGCAGTTGTGCTGCTTATCGCTGTTACATTAGTATGCTGGAATTCGATCAGTTGGGTTTTTGCAGGTATAACACCTTTGTCCATTATTATAGGGCTGCTGCTGCTTTCCGGTGTATTGATCATGCAGTTGACGGAGGTCTACAGCACTTACAGGAAAAAGCTCAGCGCATTATACATGGAATTAACTGCAACCTGATCATTGGTCGATCGTCACATCTTTAAAACGGAGATATGAAACCAATGAAAATTTTAAAACAGATCATGAAAGAAACCTTTATTAAGATCACACTGGCCTTATTGCTTGTAGCAGGTTGCCAGTCAGGCTATGCGCAATGCGATACGACCGTACTCCTTGAATCATCGAAAACGAATTATCTTGACGGCAAAGGAAATGTATACCGCACGAAAGACGAGGCGACTACTATCACCATCTCAAAAACGGCGGTTGTTATTAGTTACGGCAATAATGACCATCAGATGTCAGGAGACATTACTTCCGCCACCTGCGATTGGAAAACACCATTTAAGGAGGGCAAAATGATAGTAAAGGCCGGCTTGGAAAATTCTGAAGGTATTAAACAACAAGGCACGCTAACCATTACTGGTGTTGCGGGAAAAATTACCCTTATCTACGAGGCCAAAGAAAGACCGGGCATCCAGATACAGCTCGTGGTGGATAAGTTTGAAGAAAAGAAGCGTAAACCATAATGGCCTGGAAAATCTTGAGTCGAAGAACTCAGCGTTAAATATGGAATGACTGCAACCTGATCGTTGTATAAGCGGCTCACCTTTAAAATGGATATATATGAAAAAGATAATATTCGCAGGCGCCCTGAGTGCCCTGCCGTTCCGGGGCCATACCCAGGGCGGTGGCGTCACGCTCGCCGATGGCATGTATATTCCCGATGTGTTTATTCGTACCATTATCGTCATCCTGCTCTTTTATGTGGTAACCAGCTTTTTACTAACGCTGATCCGTATGCTGCTGAATCATCGTTTGAGGAGCAAGATGATCAGCATGGGCATCACGGGTGATGAAGCAGAGAAAATGCTGAAGCACAGCGCGGAAAACAAAGATCATGCGGTCAAGTGGTTCTTGCTCATGCTCAGTGCCGGTATCGGCTTTGCGGTTATGAGCAGTTTTCCCTTCGGCTGGCTGTCGGTTGCGACGATCGCTTTCAGTTTATCGCTGGGCTACGCAGCCTATTATGTTTATCTAAAGAAGAAGGATACGATTTAAGTTTAATTTGTTATGAAAAGAAATCAGGCATTTGCCTTGTTATCATCTTTGTCAATAGTTGTTATGCAGTCCTGTGGCAGCAATGCTCAAAACGCTGCGTTGCAGCCACCAAAAAGCAACTACATTTTCTCCTCCGTAAGGGATATACCGGCACTTCCTGTTACCAACCAGGGCCGGTCAGGTACATGCTGGAGTTTTTCCACTACTTCTTTCCTGGAGTCCGAGATCATCCGGCTGAAGGGAGAAAGGATCAAGCTTTCAGAAATGTACTTTGTACGGTCAGCCTATCTGTTGAAGGCGCAAAATTATATCCTACGCCAAGGTACAGCGCGCTTTACCGAAGGCGGCCTCAATCATGATCCCATCATCAGCCTGGCTGAATTCGGGTTATTGCCCCAATCGGAATATACCGGACTGCCAGGCACGAAAAAACAACACAACCATGTTAAAATGTTTGGGGAACTGGACAGCACCGTAAAAAAGTATGCTGATCCTGCAAATCAGCTGGGCGCGGGCTGGAGGCAAGAGATGCCGGCGGTATTGGAACGTTATCTGGGAAAGGTGCCTACTGAATTTAACTTCAAGGGGAAAACCTATACACCCAGGAACTTTTTGACCTATACGCATGTAAACCCGGATGATTACCTGACGATCACTTCGTTCACACATGTTCCGTTTTACAGACCCTTTGTCCTGAGTATACCGGCCAACTGGTCGTATGAGCGCTTTTATAACCTTCCGCTGGATGAATTTATTGCAAATATCGATCATGCGATAGATACCGGGTTCTCACTGGCCCTTGACCTGGATGCCTCCGAGCCGACTTTTGGCGTCGAACAAGGCATAGGCGTGTTGCCCGAAAAGGAAGAATACGGCAAAGTGATATTGACAGATATCCGCCCGGAGAAAAAAGTTACGCAGGAGATGCGCCAGCAGGCGTTTGAACAATTCAATACCACCGACGACCACCTCATGCATATTGTCGGCAAAGCGAAAGATCAAAACGGCAACGTGTACTATACATGCAAAAATTCGTGGGGCACTCAAAATGGCCGGCAGGGATTCATGTATCTAAGCGTTCCCTACATGAAGATGAAGGGCATCTCGGTTTTGCTTCATAAAGACGGGCTGACCGATTCAGCAAAGCGTAAGCTGAACTTTGGAAATTAACGGCAGATGAATTTCACGGTCACCTTCACAAGCCGCTCCCTTTAACAAACATGCAAGTTTTCCATGTAACAACCTGATCTTAGTTCTGGCTGTCCAAACAGGACGGACAATCCATCTAAATTTACTAAAATGCCTGACTGACGCCTTTGCCGTAAATACAAGAGTAGGTCATGACGAGATGGTCGAAGATTAGGGTTCTGGGCTGTTTGTATGCAGATGAGATGGCAATATGGGCGCAGAGCACGACGGCGGTTTTGCCGGCTTTTGTTCTTGCATAGAACATCAGATAGAAAGACACAACATCATTATTGAGATCGGTAATGTATACAATTCAATTACCTGGCAGATCATGCAAGCGTTAAAAATATTCTTTAAAGCAAAAGTATTAGGTTCCTAAACAATTATATTAACTGGATAATTACCGAAGCCCGAAAAGCAGATATGGATTAGGCCATTAAGTATAGAAGTTAAGACTAAGGTTGACATTTTTCGAACGTCATATCATTGGTAAAACTTCCAATTTATTACACGACTCTGACAAATATTAATTGAGACGTTCTTCATAAACGAAAGCCCGCGCTTTGATAGTTGCCGATCACTATCTATTAAAATTTTAAAAGAAATATCTCCTAACTTTTGACTGAGATAATCATTTACATCTTTATCATAGTCATGTAAAATGAAAATTAGGGGAGTCTGTCTAATCTTATCCACATCAGAAAAGATCAGATCTAGTTTCTCCTTCGTACATGAATTGCATTTATTAGTTTGCAGTATAACAATCGATTTACAATCATCTGTATTAATCTTTTGCATTTGGTTTAAATAGGGAACAACGTGTTCGATTCTTTCATCATAATCGTCTCCATCATCATTTTTTTTATCAGCATTGACGGTTTTATCAGCTTTTGACTTTTTTTCGAGACAAGAAGTATATAAAATGCTAGTTGATACTAATAACAATACGATCAAAACTAATTTTCGATGCATGAATCTTTTTAATTAACAAGGTTTCGAAATTATTCTTCATAATATAAAGTCCCTTCGAAGTTACAAATGAATAGTTCCACAAATAGCCATTGCCAAGTCGTTTTTCAGATAACACATTAAAATTTTCATCCAGCACCATTAATACTAAACTTTTATCAAAGAAATCATTATACGAACCGTCTTCATTCTTCAAAGGAATTTCTTCCAAAAAAAGTCGATAATATACTTTTAGATATTTATCATACAGAATCTTCAGATAAAGTGGATTCCTGATTAAGTGCTCGGACCGACGGTTAATGTCTTGTCTATAACCGGTATCTAATGGCTTTAAATCCGATTTCTGAAAACCACTCCTTGCGGTCACATATGACAATAACATTTTTTCTCTATTAAAAATTGTCACGTCTGGATCAGCTTGAAAATTGAGAATAATAGAATCGTTATTAATTTCTCGAAGAACCAGTATGGCATCGCCTAAATAGCTTTTTTTATACTTATCTGGAAAAGGCACCTCCGCATCTATAAAGGCATCCTTTTTAAAATCATAAATAGCTAAAACGTTTGTATCGAAAAAAATCTGTGCATTTCCACAGGGTCCACAGTGTTGCCTTAAAATTAGCTGATTCCTTCTAGCATCAAAATAGATCGGAAATACGTCCAAAAAATTCCCGTAAACAACAGCCGGCCATTCATTCATTTCGGGAGCATTTATTATCTTTTTGAATTTCAAAGTACCTTCTGAATCAATTATAGACAAAGAGAAAGAATTTAATAGAAAAATAGAATCCGGCTTATAGTAATAGAAGCTTTTGAGTACGTTAAGTTGATTATTGGGCACTATTATCTCAGGAAGCAAGATAGACTTTGGTAAATGGGAAGTGTCAAGCCCAACCAATTGCAGACATCTATTTTTTTTGTTGTAAAGTATCAGGTAATCATGTCCATTAAGACAACAATGTTGAAATTGAGATAGCTCATCAAAGCCCTTTAACATTACCGAATCGGGATATTCAGAGTAATTGATGCGAATACGTTTTGAGGCGGTTTGACAAACAAATAGAAGACAAACTGAGACAGTTAAGAAAAATTGGGTAAATCTCATAAGTAACGAGCTGGTAGAGGAAAAACGCGAGCTCAATTGCTTAAAATTACTTATTGCTATACATTTTGAGCGCTTTTTCAGCAACACTTCTTGAAAGTTCAAAATCTCTTTGATCAATATAACCCTCTTTAACCAGTCTTTTAGCATGCTCATATGAAAGCATAGAAATTTCCGCTTCTGACAAATGATCTCCTACTATTGTATTTGAAGCGACCGCTTCACAATCTTTTTGTTTACACTTGCCTTTTGTATCATCACACTTGGTGCCTGGTTTGTTGTTAACCGTACAAGCATATTCCGTATATTTTCGCCCTTCTCCTTCATCGTCATCATCTCCATCATATACAGAAGTTTGTTTTGGAGAAATTGCCTGAGAACTAGCTGCATTTTGCTTGGTCAAATCTTGATCAATTTGTTTGGTGCAGCCTGCGAACAAGAGAAGAATGGATGAATAAATAACTGTTTTCATGCTTTTCAGTTTACATATTAAAAATAGAAGTGACTTATCATAAAGCTAAGCCATATGTATTTTTGAAAATACCCTAAAAATGGGGTATCAGTGACAGCATAAAATCCAATCATATAAAATAAAATTATATACTAAAGCGCTTAGTAAATTTATTTTTACTTCACCAAAAAACATTCCTTTGCCTTATTTTTGTTAGCTTCTACCAATCATAACCAATTGAAAAGAACACAAGCAATATGGAAATGCCGATACGCTTAGCCTCTTCTTACCAATTTGCGTTGTCCCGTTTGAGCAATTGATGAACAGCTTTATTTGGAAAGGTCGCAAAATGGCTTAGTGCATTTTTAGGCTGAAAAATTCGGCAAGATTGACTCACTGTCGCCATGCAAAAACACGCTTAAATTGTAATGGCTTGAGGGGATCATAATTTATGGGTTTTTCCAATTTGAAAGGCAACATGGCCTCTCTACTAATTGGGTGATCTTCTTTGCCAGAATGGCTCATTGCGCCAGCGGGTTTCCTGAAGGTATTGTAGTGCATGCATTTTAAGATAGTTGCTGAACGAAGATGAAATAAGAAAATCATAAGCGGGGATCGCTTCAGTATCCCCTGAATAGCTATCTGCAATGGTGTGACCAGCAAAGAATCCATTTTCCAGCGACGACAAAATTCCATAAGATGAAATGGGATCATAAGCATAAGCGGCATCCCCAGCCGCCAGCCAATTTCTTCCCACCCGGGTAGTGATATAAGATGTGGAAGCTGGATAGACCGTTGGTTGTACCTGCGCAGCCGATATGTCTTTGACCAATGGATTGATCAAGGGTAACTTCCGGGCAGCTTCGAAATAACCTCTTCCTGATACCATGCTTGCATGTAGTAAATCGCTATCTGTCATAAATGCCAGCGATAGTTTTTTATCCTGCAGCGGCGCAGCATACCACCATCCATCTGCAACTGCCTCAATGAAAGTGTAAAATGGTTTTATCTGATCAACTGTATCTATCACACACCATAAACCCGTTAGCTTGTCTAAACGTTTTCTTTGAATGCCTAAAATCCTTGCAACGCGTGAAACTCGCCCTGTAGCATCAACCAGAAAATTGCACAGCAGTTCCATAACATTATTTTTTTCATCTTGCAGGAGCACCTTCCAACCATCATCAACCTCCATACAATGCGTGATGCGGTACCCTATTATCCCCCCTGCAATGACACCTTGCACAAGGGCGCGTAGTTGCTTTTCAAAATGCACCCTGTTTAAATGCCAGCCATGTCCATAAACTCCCCCAAAGAAATCTTTCTCACCCAGTGATCCCCACACAAATTTGTTTCCATAACAAGGCAAATGCTCGCGCGCGCCCAACAAAGCTTCAATGCCTAACTTAGCAAATAATTGTCTTGCGCTTGGAGGAATAGTTTCACCAGCTTTTGGTTCCAATTCAATAACCGGCTCTGCAACAACACACATAATACCCCGACTGGCCAACACAATAGCTGTAGCCATTCCGGCAGGTCCTCCACCGGCAATCAGAACAGGAATTTTGATACTACTCATTACATTTCATCCCTTCTGAAAGTACGCCTTTTGCGCACCGGTCTTGGCGTTGTAAGCTTGCGGCCTGCTATATCCGCTAACACTTGCAATGCATCTGTTTCCTCCTTTTTACTCGCCTCTTCTGCAATCTTTACCTGCTCAAGTGTAAAATCAGTCGGCGGTATTGTGCGATCTGACTCTACCCACAGCTGGTCAGGGAGCAAATTTTGCCCGCGTCCGGAAGAAAAAGGATGGGCAACAACAATCCCCAATTCATGCCATCGTTCCACCATCCTGTTGATCTTGGGTATATACTGCGTTCCAAAGTCCCGAAGCCAGTCCTGGCGGTAATCAAAATGTTTGAGCTTTTGAGCTTCCCGCAAAGTAGTGTCTGATATTCGTGTGAAACTTTGCTCAGACAACACATGATTGGGCACACGTGTTGCCCAGAAAGAGGGCAACATCAAATACAGAGAAGTATCATACCCCGACAAGCAACTCGCTCCATCGGTTTGCCAGGGCACTCCCAGCCAACGTGTTAAAGAACCTGGTCCGCTTCCGTCCAACGGGCCATTAACACCTAAAGCAATCCGCTGAGAAAGCAAGGGACCATAGTCATCTTGGGGATCCTGCCCTTCGGACAACATTTTTATCTTGTAAGGAGATTGCCAGAAAATAAGATTGCGGAACGGCCATGTAATTTCTATGCCGGGATGAAACGGTCCACCTAAACATTCTTCCAGGGGTGCACGAGTCAGCGCTTCCACTTGTTGACCGGGTGAAAGATGATCAAACAGTATTGCTGTCTGAAGTGAACCGGTTTCGAAATTCCCGCTTGCCCACTGCTCCATCATGCTGTATTGTGTAAGAGTCAGCGGCAGGTCAATGTTGGGTTCTACACTGTAATCACCAAATGCATCCCCATAATATGGTGGAATCTTTGCAGGTTCGTACAACCCTCCGTCCGGTTTACGATACCAACGAAACACTTTCTCCCTAGCATCCCTCGAAGCTGGCGAAGGGTCGGACAGTTGTTTCAGCAATTCAGGTGCGGTAAAATCGCTCGGTGAATTTTGTCCGAACAGGATGTAGGAACCATGATTTACCCATTGAGCCTGTACGGTGCGTTCCAGAATAGGATAAATGTGTTCATAAAAAATGATTTTCTCGACTTCTTTTATCCATCCTGAACGAACAAAAAGATCCGTCACTACATCGTACATGGTAACAGTTGAAAATAAACCCGGGCCAAAGTTTGGAGGTGTCACTGCTATCATTGCAGGATCGGCTTCATAGGTCTGCCCATTAAACTGAACACTTGCACGCACCGTGCCATCAGCAACATCGTCGTGCCAGTTATCATTGTTGGCAAATGTAGTGGCTTGTACTCCTGCATTTTTGGGAGCTGAAATCCCGTTGCCACCAATAATGGTCAATCTTCCTTTTTCATCCGTACGCACCTCACCCAAGTCAACCGGTGTGCCATAAAATTTTCCTCCATCAAACCTGTATGCGGATCCACTAATGTTATTTCCGCAGATGCTGCGTGGACCCGGATCAATGATGAGGTTCTTGCGGTCATCTCCCGTAACAGCGTTGTTGCGCGGTGCGCCAGGAATAGCCTGCCCCGGAAGGTCCAGCGCGTTCATAAACTGGTACCACCCTGCCTTTCGATTGGCCACGTGCACACGCCATGTAATTAATGCACCATCTGCAGACGTTACTTCTTGTATAGGCTGCTGCTTGTCGGCTAGTGCATACACGCGAAAAAGCGCTGCCTGCTTTTTTACTTTTCCTTCATCATCTTTAAAGCCATTAGCTGGAACAGGCGCTTGTCCAGGCAAATTAGACGCAAGAAAAAATTCACTTGAATTCCCTACGCGGGCAATGCCCAAAGGCGGGTAAATGGCCATTTTGCTGATATTCATAAGATTGTTTTGTATTGTTGTCTTCTTAAATAACAGTTTCTCCTGATGGCATTGCGTTTTCTGAACACAGCAAGTCTCTTAACAGCTTTGTATCCTACTTTCAGACATCATTTAAGCTTCCTGCACAGAACTTACAGAACATTAAGCAAGACTGCCCACCTGTGCAGGTAAGCAGTCTTGTGCGTGAGCAGTAAGCTTTATCTTGATTCTCTATCAACCATCAGAGTTTCACAAATCTTCTCACCTCTATGCGGTTACCGAAATCAACTCTCATGATATACACTCCCGGTGCAAGGTCTGCTACACTTAGGTCAACATACTGCGCTTGCGGGTTAAGGGTCATATGTTTGACAATACCACCATTAGAACCATGAATCGTCACAACACCGCGTCTCTGTGTGACCGCTTGATTACTGTATGTAATCCGGATCCGGCTGGTGGCCGGATTGGGGCTCAGGCTCAATCCTGGTTGCACGCCCGGCTCCTGCATCAGCTTCATCAACATCGGCACAGGTGTTTTGGTCTGCGACTGGCTCAGGGCCAAGGTTTGTATCAGCACGGCAGAGCTGTAAGGAGCCAGTGTAATGGAATAAGGATATACATTGCTCTTGATGTCCGTGTATTCCTGATCAAGCGGCACCGTCACAGAACTGGAATCGGCGTTGTACACAAACCGTATATAATCGTCCGGATTGGTGTAGGTGATCGATGTCACTTCTTCGAACACCAGATTGTCGATCCAGTATGTCGGACATCCCCCGGCTGACTGCGGACTGTTGGTGGTATTGATGCTGAAAAAAGCATACGGTATGTTCTTGGTGGGCGTGAACAGCAGCTCTACTTCGCTGCGCACATTGGACACCTTGAAGATCTTCGCTGCCGTTACCCCCGTATCGGTCTGCGGATGGATCGAATCGCCTATGGCTGTTCGCAGGTCTGCGTAAAAGTTGATGTTGTTGTCTACGCTAGCGATGGCAGAGAACTTGACCCTGTAGGTGTGACCGGCCAGCACTTTGGCATTGATGTGCGGATCACTGCCATTGTCATAGAACCAGATGGCATTGAAGCCGGTCGTGGTGGTGCCGGTATAGGTCACCTTAAGTGCGCCCCCGTCCAGCGCATTCGGATCGTGGTCGATCTGGTTGACGCTGGAGGCAAAGTTCACCACCTTGCTGATGTCAGCATTGAACGTACTGTTCTTGTACCTGTTTGTATCTGTACTGTTGATCGTGTATGCAGCAAAATGGCTGGGAAATTCGGTAGAATGAGCATCGAAGTTCAAAATACTCTTCCAGTGCGGGAAGTTGTACAGTGTTGTTTCTCCAGTCTGGTCGATATACGAGTAATAAGCCAGTTCATTGTTGTCGGGACGGTAGTAATAGTTGGAGTCTATCAGCCCCGACTGGCTTATGTCGTTGGTCAGAGACCTTATCCCGAACAGGTACTGCGAAGCTGTTTTTGCGAACACGATGTTGCTGAATATCGAATCGTACCTTGTCGGACTGTCAGTCGCTATTACATCATGGTCCAGCTGGATCTGGGCCAGCTTGTTGTTGAACAACGTATTTCCCCGCAGCGCGATATACTGGGAGTTGTGCAAGCCGATCCCTCTGCCATTGCAGTTGGCTATCGTATTGCCATAGATCTGAACATAGGTGCTTCTGTCATCGGTGCCGATACCGTTGGCATCGCTGTCTTCGCTGTTGAAGGTTCCTTCGTGCGAACCCTTGCCGTTCAGGATGATGTTACCCAGGATCTTTCTGCCCAGCTTTACCCCATCATGCGTATAGATGCCTGCGCCGTCGTCGGTTGTCAGTGCAAAATGATTGACGAAGTTGTTGACAGCACTCACCGAATCATTCGTAAAGGCTATACCGATGTACCCGGTACTGTCTACGGTATTGTACTGGATCAGTGAGCCGGTACCATCGATGGTCATGCCTTCCAGGGCCTGGTTGTCGTTTGCACCCAGCCCGGGGATAAGACCTGTGTTGGTGATGAGATTGTTTTTGATGACCGTGTTCAGGCAATAAGGGGCCAGGTATAATCCGTTGTTGTTGGTATGGCTTACAACGGATCTGTTAAGCACAAAATTCTGCGTGAAGTTACCCGCAATGGCATTGTGCCCGGAAAAGCTGATCAGGCAGTTCTGCACCGATACGTTGTTTGCACCGTCCCATACAGCCATGGCTGATTGGTTGGCACCCTGCAGCGAGATGTTGTCAAATGTGATGTTGCTTTTGCCATGTATGGTAACAAGGGTATCGACAACACTGAACCGGAAGCCATAGTCTGCCGGTGAAGCAGCGCTGCCGGTGTACACCTGCACGACGTTCTGCGCTTTGTTAAAGTACCATTCACCCAGCTGGTCAAGCAGGGTCGAATCATTCTGGATAAAGTAACCATAGCCGTCTATCAACCCAAATCCTGTAGGATTGCTGAACGTGATGCTGTTTCCGCTCACGCTGGTAATGGGACCCCGGTCGATCACCCATTCATTCTTACGCACCACCAGTTCAGCCCCGTTGGCCCAGTTGGGATCGGGACTATGGTTATTATCAGTGATTGTTGCGGACCCGGAATGAGAGTTAAATGTCAGGTATCCTTTGTTAGCCGCTGTGATGTTGGGATAGCGTCCCATTGCCTGTATGCGTCCGTTCTGCACGACCATGTTCAGTCTGGCGATATTGTTTGGGGGCAGCGATGCCCTCCACACACCATTACCCCTGTAGAACCAGCTTGCCGGAGAGGTCAGTCCAGTAATGACAGGTTTGCGGCCTGTATCGTAAGCGGAGATGATGATCGGATTGCCTGACGCGCCTGACGACCTGAACACCAATGAACCCTCGAATATATCTCCCCTTTTGAGCAGCATGGCACTGCCGGCAGCAACAGTATCGAGTACGGAGTTGAGCTTCGACAAGGTTTTCCAGGGTGTAGCAGGATTGCGGGCCTGTGCGCTTGTGTAGGCATCGTTGCCGGTGGAGCTGGAGAAGTAATAATTTATTGCACTTGTAACGCCTCCGCTTTCCACATGGCTGAACGCCCCATCCGGTATGCGCTGGCGGTTGATGCCTGTGTTGGAAGACCAGTACACCTCCAGGGTGCCGGCGCAACAGCTCTGCAGGTAGGCAATAGCGATAGGATACACACCAGCGTTCAGGTGTATGGAGTCGCTCACCAGCTGAAAACCATGATTGCCGTCATTGTTCACCAGGGCGGTGGCTGCGTACGAGTACTGACTTAGGTATAGCTTGCTGCCATCATCGGAGTTGGTTTCAAAGGTGTAGGTACCGGTAGCAGGGATGGTAATGTAGCCCTGCCACAGCACCGAGTAATTCTGATCCCGGTTCCTGATGCCCAAAGTAACATTGGAGGAAGTACCGGTCTTGTTCGGTGTCAGGGTGCTGAAGTCGGGCAAATAGCTCCAGGTGCCTTCATAATAGCTATAGTCCAGTCCTGTGCTGATCTGGTTCACCGTGGCCGGGGAAGAGAAACTGAAAGCATCATCAGGAATCGGTTGCCGGACGATGCCGGAACTGGAAGACCAGTAGACATCAATGCTGCCTGCACAGCAGCTTTGCAGATAAGACACCGTAAAAGGGTACACACCCGCCGTAAGGTAAATGGAGCCTGTTTGTGATACAACGCTGTGTTGCCCATCGTTGTTTACCAAAGCCGTAGCACCGGGTGAGTACTCACCGAGATAAAGTTTGCTGCCGTCATCCGAGCTGGTCTCGAAAGTATAGGTACCATCGGCAGGAATGGTGATATACCCTTGCCAGAGCATGGCATAGTTCTGGTCACGGTT
>JADCRZ010000031.1 GCA_015069695.1 Williamsia sp. | reverse complement strand
CCTTACAGGATCTCTGCGGAGCGGCCTGTTCCTGTTTCGTAAGATGCTGGCAGATCATCGCAGCACCCTGCTCCGCAGAGATTCCGCACGGCGCGCGCAAGCATACAGCACGTGCAACAGCAGTAAGCGCCCCGGCGGAATGACAAAAGGAAGGAATGACAAAGAGAAAAGGATGACAAGGGAAAGAGTAGGCTGCTCCACTTGTACCTGAAAATCCTGTAATCCCCTCATCCGTGTAATCCTGGTTCAAGACAAAAAAATAACCGGACTGAGGGTATAGAGAATACAGGCAGAGCCATCGAATGCAGCGGGCCAAAGACAGATCCCCTCCCGGTAGGGGCCGGGGTGGGTTCAAGATGTGACATGCATAAAACCCGCTACCAGCGCGCTCTTCCCACACCAACATCCAATCCTGTAAATCCTTCCCCTCCTGTAAATCAAGGTTCAGACTACATGCTGATGCCCTGCAACCTTTCCCATTGGAGGTGGCTGGCGACGGCGCGGATTTCTCCGTAGGAATAGTTGCTGCCGAGCCGGTCTTTGATGGGTGCCAGGGCTGCACTTTCGGCCTGGCGGAGTTCGTAGGCAATGACCTGGACCTTTTCGGCAGGTACCAGTTCATGAATTTTCATGACGCCGGTCTGGATAAAGTAAGATAAATGATTTTCAACAGTGGTTGCCGTAATGCCGCGCATGGCAGCAATTTCCTCTATCCTTCTTCCTTCCCGGAACAGTTGCAGGCTGTAGCGCTTGGTATCATTTACTTTTTCTGCTGGTGGCCTGCTGCGCTTCGATCCGCTTTTTAATTGCATCCGGCCTGAGAGATCATGCTCCCTGCAGTATCCTTTTACCGCGTCCAGAAAAGCTGTTCCATACCGGCCGATCTTTACATTGCCAAATCCGGATATTTTTGCCAGGTCAATTAAATTCAAGGGCAGATAAGATGCCAGCTCAACCAGGGTAGCATCAGAGAAAATAAGATAGGGCGGCACCCGCTCCTTGTTGGCCAGCTGGGTCCGGATCTGCTTTAAGATCTGCAACAAGGCTGCTTCCGGGGCCGGGCCGGCAACAGCTGCTGTTTGTGCCACAGGTTCTTCTTTTTCTTTGGCGATCTTGGTAAGCTGGATGCGTTCCTCCCCCTTTAAAATGCTCCAGCTTTTTTCGTTGAGCTTTAAAATCGGATACTCATCGTTTGTTTGCAGCAAGTAACCCAGGTGAATCATCTCGCGGATATATTGTTTCCAGGCATCTTTGCTGAGTTCTTTTCCAACACCATAAGTTTTGAGGGTCTGCTGGTCAGGCCGGATCGTGGAACTGCCGCGCAAAAAATCTATCACGTAATTTGTTCCATACCGCTCCTGCAACCGGCTTACAGCGCTCAGGATTTTCTGGGCCTCAACCGTTGCATCTGTTTTTACCCGGTCGGTTAAACAGATGTCGCAGCTGCCGCAATACGCAGGCGCTTCTTCTCCAAAATAGTTCAACAGGAATTTTCTCCGGCATACATGGGTTTCACAAAAAGCGTTCATCTGATCCAGCTTTTTGAGCATGATATTGCTTTGCTCGGGATTGCCGTCGATAGAAACCATTTTCTTCAGCTTGAACACATCGGCCATGCTGTAGAACAGCATGGCATTGCTTGGCAAACCATCACGGCCTGCACGGCCGGTTTCCTGGTAATACCCTTCTATGTTTTTTGGCAGATCCACATGCACTACGAACCTGACATTGCTTTTGTTGATGCCCATGCCAAATGCAATGGTGGCTACCATGATCCCGACTTCGTCCTTTAAAAATTTCTCCTGCCGCTCTTCCCTTACAGCCCGTTCGAGCCCTGCATGGTAAGCCAGCGCAGGAAACCCGTCTTCTGTGAGGTCGCGGGCCAGCTCTTCGGTGGAAGCGCGGGAGAGGCAGTAAATAATGCCGCTGTCGTCTGCATGCGCCCGCAGATAGGCAGTCAACTGACCATAATAATTTGATTTGGTGTTTACCAGGTAACTGATATTGGGCCGGTTAAAGCTGCTTTCAAATAAGCTGTACTCAGTAAGGTGCAGCTTCTCAATAATGTCTTTTTTTGTAAGCCGGTCGGCTGTAGCCGTCAGGGCTGCCACTGGAACACCCGGGAACTGTTTTTTCAGTTCTCCCAGCACGAGATACTCGGGTCTGAAATCATGCCCCCACTGGCTGATGCAATGGGCTTCATCAATGGCAAACAGGGCGATCTTGATCTTTTTAAGATAAGCGGTAAAGGGATTGGCACCCACAAGGCGCTCAGGCGCAAGATACAGAAGCTTGATCTGGTTGTTGAGCAATTGCTGGATCACTTCCTGCTGCTCAAAGGGGGGCAGGGATGAATTGAGAAAAGCAGCGGGGATGCCGTTCAGCTTCAGGGCATCTACCTGGTCTTTCATCAACGCAATCAGGGGCGACACCACGATGGTAACTCCTTCGAGCAAGAGGGCCGGAAGCTGGTAGCAGATAGATTTCCCCCCACCGGTTGGCATCAACACCACTACATCTTTCCCGGCCAGAATGGTTTGGATGATCTCTTCCTGGTTGAGCCGGAAGCTGCTATAGCCAAAATAATGCTGAAGTGTCTGGCGGACGGAATGCATATCAGAAGATCACTGGTTTGTGTAAACATGCAATTAAACAAAATCTACCCATCTTTCCCTGCCTAAAACCCGTTTTACAAAAATCAGGGTTTCTTTCCCAAAAGGAGCTGTTGAAATCACCTTTCTCACAAGCCTTGTTTTGCTACCCATCCCCTCAAGGTATCACTTCTCCCTACAAAATAAAAGTCTTTATACAGCGCCAGCACATCAACCCGGCTGCCTGCTGCCAGCACGCCTTTTTTTGCAGCCAACGTATCAGGCTCGTCGAGCAATGCAAGCTGGGAGCGTGTGGTAACCCTTCTTACAGGTGTACTCAGGCCGCGTATATCTGTGTGGTTGATAAAGCCTGTTTGTCCGCCGGGCAAAGCCACTTTGTACCACCCTGCAGCAGCAGCTTCTACCCGCAGCAAAGCATTGTCCTGTAATGCAACAGGCGGATTATGTCCCCCTGACTCGCTGTACAGCTTGCCTTGGCTGCTTCTTACCAGCTTGCCCAGGTTTGCCAGCGGCCCGCCGATCTTTGCCGGTTCTTTTTTTACGGGATTGACAAAAGGCAGGGGATCGATGGCACCACCGGATGTGTAAATACCGAAATGCAGGTGAGAAGGGGTGTAGCGGGCATTACCGGTATTGCCTGTCAGGCCCAGCACGTCACCGGTATGCACTGTTTGTCCGGTAGAAACCAGCTGGCTGTCGAGGTGGGCGTAATAAAGAACATAGTTTTTGTCGTCAGGACGCATAAACACGACTTTACCGCCCAGGTTATTTTCGCTTACACTGGTTACTGTTCCGTCAGCACAGGCAATCGCCGGTGAATGTTTGGGCGCAAAAATGTCGATGCCTTCGTGCCTGCGTGCGCCAGCATCACGGCCGGCGCCCCAGAAGCTGCCGATAGATGGCTTTACAGAGGAAGGCAATGGAAAGGCCAGGGAAGGACCGGTTGTAATAGAGAGTGAGTACTCCCCGCTTTTTAGCAGTTCCGGCTGCAGGCGTACCAGGTAATTTCCATCTTCTTTTATATCCATCTGGAGGGGCTTGCCGGTGGTGTCGCCGGCGCTGAGCAGCTTTGGCTTGCTGCCAGTTTCCGCAGGAAGTTCCCACAGGTCATAAAATACAGCAAAGCCGGCAGTGGGTTTTGTTTCTACTGCCACAGACAACTTTTCTCCGCGGCGGACAGCGAAGCGCAGTGCTGCAGCAGTTGGCAGTTCGGCAGCAAAATAGCCGGTTTCCTTATACGGAAGGACTACAAGGAGCGGGGATTCCAAACTCCTGTCGGCAGCTCCAAACCACAATCGCCCCAGCGCCGATTCCCGGAGCCCTGCATCGGCAAGCCGCTGTCCATATTGTTCATGCGGGGTTCTTTTTGTAAACAATCCGGGCCCGGGTGTGCTGCAGGCAGTAAGTAAAACAACGGATAACAGGCTCCACAAAGCTTTTCTTCTGTTTAACATAGCACAAACAATTAAAAAATTAGTACCAGCCTGAGCATATATCACCTGTGTACATGCAACAACCTGATCCTTGTCAACTGTGCGCCTGTTATTAATCAGTTTTAAAAGCCTGGCAAGTCATAGGAAAGGGGGTGGCGCCGCAGCTATCTTTGACATACAAACCCGAACAACAAACACCTAATCCTATGAAAAAGATCATTAAACAAACTGTAAATTCTATCCATCCTGTTTTCACATCCAAAGGATGGAACTACCTGGTAATTCCCAGTTCTGTTATTGAATGCATCCAGCTAAGAGGCAAGTGCGCCGGCATAAATGACGATCAAAAAGTCTGCACGATTCATCTGAGCTGATCAATTTAATCTTTCACATACAGCATAAACACCCATTGGCATACGGCTACAAAGCTGTATGCCTTTTTTGTGGCATGCAATTTGAATAAGGTACTACGTATCCCTCCTATGAAATCGTCCTATGAAACAATGATACATGATCCTATGGATTCTAAGATAGAAGTTTCTGTACCGAATTAGTAAGAATATCAGCACGAATCAGGCAAATAAGCTTAGGAATTAACACACAAGATTACGGGCCGAAACAGATCAAGCAAAAAGCAGGGACAGTCTATCAAGTTTAATAACAATTTGATATCCGTACATAAAAAGCCGTTCTAACCGAACGGCTTTTTATTTTTTATCACCTTTCGCATGCAATTGTTTTCCATTCCGATAAAACAGAAAAGGCCAAAAATCAATAAAGCCCCAAATTGCTTTGGGGCTTTTTCAATGCTTTGCGGATAAATGTTTTTCCTGTCTTACTGTACCTTGTTCCTGCCTAAATCATAACCGGGCACGTAATCTTCCTTTCTTTCTATCACTTCATCTTCTTCTTTGCCTTCGTCCTTGACTTTTGAATTCTTTTCTTTGTTTTCTTCTTCTACCTTTCTGGCATTCTTTTCATCCTCTTCTTCAGGAAGATCTTCGATATCGGCGCTGTCTCTTATATACTTTTCCGCCTTCTCGCCTAACACGTTTTTGCTGTCAGTATGAATCCCCTCTTGATCGGACCACTCATTGCCTTGATCACTGATGCTTTCGTTTTTTTTGATCGTTGCTTCTTCGCCTTTTTGCCCGATTTGACCTGGGTTAACTTGTCCGTGCGGTTGGTGTTGTTGAAAGCTTTTGTCCATAATACCGGGATTTAAACCCACAGCATAGAAAGAAGATTAAAATATTGTGCCACAAACAAAGAGGCAACTTCCTCAAGCGTCTTGAGGTGCCAAAGAACATTACTGGAGCAGCATGGCGTCAATCTCGGCGGGTGTTTCTGCCACCTCGATCCCCCAGCCTTTTGCGAGGTACAGAACAGTGACAACTTGCCCAGTACCAAGCTGTTTGGGGTAGTAATAAAAAATCTGATTTGCGTTTACATGCACAATCGTTCCGGCCAGATTCAGTTTAATGATGTGTGGCTTCATAATTTTTTTTGTGCAAATGTAAGCGTAGAATAAATAATTGCTTCCGGAAGCGTTCCGGTTTGTCAGGGTAGTGCTTCAAGGATAAAAATGAGGAAAAATGTCAACATATTGTTGAATCACCTTTTAAACGGTTACATCAACTCCTTAATAGATCGGTCGATCTGGTCTATCCGTTTGTGGTTCAGAATATAGAAAACAAATTTGCCATCCCGCTCTGTTCGTACGATGCCTGCCCGCCGCAGGATGGCCAGGTGCTGCGAGGCGACGGATTGTTCCAGTTTAAGATGTTTGTAAATGTCTGTTACGGTCAGTTTTTCCTTTTCTTCAAGCAATTTGAAAATCTGTTGCCTGAGCTGGTGGTTTAACGCCCGAAGAATGATGGCGCTTTTTTTCACATGAAAAAAATCAATTTTTGCAACATTTTCCATACAAATACAGATTTAGGTGTCAATCGTTTGAAATGTGAAATCTATATGACAAGACTTATAAAACTAAATAAAAATTTAAAAAACCCGGAAACAATATTGTTAAACGAGCAATGCAGGTAGAAATATTGGGTTCCGGTGCATCAAAGCCTTTGTGGTTGAGTAACCGGCTGACTTATAAGTGATTTGAGGTAGAGGGTGTGAATGTATAAAAAAAATTTGACTTTAATCAGGCAGCCTCATCGCAGCACCTTCCGCAGAAACTGGACTCCCTCCGCTGCAATGGCTTCCTGCGAAGATTCAATCTTGCGCCAGATAGCAGCGGCTTTGGCGATCACCTTTACATCCTGCGTAAATGATTCTATGCTCACCTCTTTATCATACCCTACTTCTTTCAAAGCCTTGTTGATCCCGATCCAGTCCATATGGTCGTTGCCGGGTATACCCCTATCGCAGCCACAGGCGTGTACATGCCCCAACAGGCGGCCGGCTTTCAAGATGGCTTTGTCCATAAACTTTTCTTCTATGTTCATGTGAAAGGTATCGAAGTGAAGAAAAACTGCCGGGCTATCAATATCAGCAATCAGTTGCAGGGTTTGGTCAACAGTATTGAGAAAGTCTGTTTCAAATCGGTTGAGCGGCTCGATAGCCAGGGTAAGATTGCGGTCCTGCGCGTACCGTGCCAGCGTTTTAAGATGACCGACCACGGTTTGCCATTGTTTGCGGTACTCATCAGCTGGTACTGCATCGGCCCGGCCCACACTGGAATACAGCGGACCTACCAGCCTCTCCACGCCCATCGTTGCCATTACATCCAGCAGGCTTTTCAGATAATTGAGGGATGATTCCTGTTGCTGCGGTGTACCACGCAGATCGTGGTCGGGGCCCATGGCTGCGCAAAATGTGCGGCATTCCAGTCCATTCTTCTCTAACGCTGCCTTTATAAAAGAAGGGTCGACATGGGAAGCATGTTCCAGGCAGATTTCTACCGAATCAAAACCCCATGCTTTGAATTGGGGAAACAGTTTCACTGTGTCATTGGTAAAAGGAGAGGCAAACAGAAAGGTATTGATACCAAAATTCATAATGTAGTTTTTGATAAATGATGTAAACAGATATAAAGGGATGAAAGCTTACCGGAACCGGGAACAAGGTTTTTGATCTAAGTTTTTCTGTAAGGCGGCATCAGACAGGGCCGGTGTAGGAATACCGGCAGCAGGTACGGGTACTTTGGCCGTCCAGATGATGCCGTTGAGCACTACCTTGCGGAAATTTTCATTGGCCCAGTTGGTATGCTGGTGCCCGCCGGTAAAGCCGAATCCGCGTCCACCATCCGGGCGCTCTGCCACCCAGCACATGACCTGCGGCTTTTTTGCCGCTACTTCCTTGCTTACCCATTCGTTGTTGCTGTGGGGACCATACTCCCTGTCCAGCGAAGAGGCGGGTGGCACAGCAGAAAGGATGGGCGTAACCCCCTGCATGTTGTCGCGGAAGCGCATGTGGTAATACCATTCATCTTTAATGGTAAATGGTTTTACTCCATTGGTTACCGGGTGTTTGGGCAAACTGCTGTATGAAGCAGCCCAATGCGGATTAACAGACCAGTTTACTTCAAAATACCCACCGATCCAGTTCTTGAATTCAACACCGCCTGTATCTTTCGGCACTTCTACAGCATAATGAAGGCAAGCCAATCCTACCCCTTTTTTCATGAGTTTATCCAGGTAGGCCAGGTGAGGCAGGGCTCCATGCCCTTCGCCACCGTCCATATACAGCACAATAGAGGCTGCATCATTGAGTATGGTACTGTCTGCGGGCCAGCCCTTGTAAACAACAGCGTCTACAAGGTTGCCCGCCTGCTTGTTTAATTGGTCTGCCAGCAGGGCCGAGCCGGCGTAATGCTCGTGTTCGCCGGGCCCATGACTGCACCCCCCGGCAATAAACACGATCTTTTTCTTTGCAGGCAAGGCAGCAGGTTTATCAGTTAGCCAGGCCATACTTATGATGAGTGCAGTAAAGAGCAGTATTCCGGTAAAAGCAGTTGCAGTGTATTTATTCATGTGTTCTGGTTATTCGTTGATGATATTTTTATCCTTTTCCAGGACTGATAAAGCTTCACCTGGAGGAATGCTAAAACTTATTTCTTCTTTTTCAATTCTGCCAGGTATTCTATCAGATCAACCACTTGCTGCTGCTGCATGCCGTTCAGTAACCCGGGGGGCATAAGCGAATGCCCGTAAGGCTTCTTTGATACCAAGTCAACTTTCTTGATCTTGGTAACGGAACCTCCGGCGGTGGCAACTGAGATCTCTTCTTTGGTTTCACTGCTTACGTATCCCAGTATCTGGTTGCTGTCTTTTGTTTTAAACAGGTAGCCTTCGTAGCCAAACGATATACCTGCATCCGGGTGCAGCACTGCATTGTACAGTCCTTCCTTTGAATATTTTGCACCGATCTCCGACAGGTCGGGACCGAAATTGGCGCCGCTGCCGTTCACCTGGTGGCAGGTAGCGCATACACCCGTGAAAAGGCCCTTTCCGTTTGCCGGATTGCCTGTAAGCTTGACCAGGGTTTCCATAGGCTCGAGCCGGGGACCAGTTTCTTCCTTGTGGTAAAAAATCTGGGCTTTTTGCTTGATGTCGCTGCGCCTTGCTTTGAGCAGGATCATTTCTGCAGTTGTGTCCAGATCGGCAGGTAGTTTTTTGGTGATCGCCAGGGCCATCAGCCGCTCCTGCCCGGTGTATCCATTGGAGAAGTTTTGCATGGCTTTCTGCCGCACCCGCAGCTCGAGGTCTTTTTGCATCATCACTGCCTGCAAGAGGTCTTTTATCTTTGGATCTTCCGCTCCACCCAAGGCAGTGATCAGCATCATGGCGCTGGCGGTGTCTGTCTGGATGGCTGATTTGATCTCCTGCTCTCCCTGGTAAGCTACCAGCAGTTTAACTGCCCCTGATTTAATTTCTTTTTTCTGATCGGTCAAAGCCATGTGCAGCAATTCCCTGTTTTCACTCTTCACCTTGTACCGGGCAACCAGATCCAGAAATTCCTGGCTTCCCTTTGCCGATTCCAGGCTATGCTGCAGGGCACTTTTTACATCTGCCGTCATCGCCAGCTTTGCCGTATCCAATTGCAGCAAGGTGTAGGTATTGATCACCTGCTGGCGGGGATGGTTTCCTTTTAACAAGGAAAGCAAAATACCTTGTTTGGAAGAGTCTGTCTGGAAATCAAAATCACGGAAAAATTTGAGGTTTTTAGCCGGATCTGTTTGGGGGTCCAGGATGATGCTGGCCAGCAGGGGCAGCGAGGCCTTGGCTCTCGACCGCCATACAATGTCCCTTCCGGCAGGCGTGTTCCAGTTGTTGCCCGCCAGCTTTTGCCAGGCAGCAAAATAGGGGTCCCATTGTTTATCAGCACTGATACCCAGGGCTTCCAGGTACCAGCGGTCCTTGCCGTCATACTGCTGAGCAAGCGCAGCCCAGAGTCGGGGCGCTTCCAACGAAGGATTGTGCCGCAGGGCAATCAGGGCTTCGCGGCGGATCTGCGGCGAAGGATCGTTTACCACCTGTTTTACCAGGGGTATAAGATCGATCTTCAGTTCGCGGGCAGCTTTGAATGCAGCCACCCGGATATCTTCATCCCTGTCTTTCAGGGCTTGTTGGATGTATTCAGATCCTTTGCCGGGCAGTTTAGCAAGGAGCCAGAAAACCCGGGCGCGCAGCCGGGAATCAGCCGTACTGCCAAACACTTCCTGCAGAGCACCCTCTGCTGCAGTTCCCTGCTGGTGCAGGTGCTGCCAGGCCAGGTAGCGCGTTGCGAGGTTCGGGCTTTCCAGGGCATCAATGGCCTCCTCCGTTGAATTAAGGGAGAAAGCAGGCATGGTGTATTTAGCCGCATCCGGCGCCACCCTGAATATCCTGCCGCGATCCAGGTCACCCACCTGGTGGCCACCCACACCGGGATCGTACCAGTCTGCAATAAAAAGAGAGCCGTCCGGGGCGATGCATACATCCGATGGACGGAACCAGTTATCATCTGTTGATTCTAAAATATTGACGATCTCAGCCGTATACCCTGCCCCGCTTTTTTTAACCGGGTAAGAGCGCACCACATTGTGTCCGGGCTCGGCATGGATCATTTGTCCATGAAACTGGCCAGGCAGCAGGCTGCCTTCGTATACCAGCATACCGGTTGGCGATCCTGAACCCGTCTGCAGCAGGTTGGGAACTACACCGGGATCGTTGAGGTGCCAGTGTTGCAGGGGGATGGAATCTTCCAGGTTTACCCTGCGGGCCCTCCAGCCGGCCCCGGTCATTTCGTCGGTATATCCGTAATTGCCGTATTCAAGGATGTAGTTGATCCGCACACCCCGGTTGCCGTCATCATCATTGTCTGACTGCCAGAGGTTGCCAAAAGCATCTACTGCGACTTCGTAGTTGTTGCGGAAATTATTGGCCAGCACTTCAAAGTTGGAGCCGTCCGGGTCACAGCGAAAGATCATGCCCTGCCTGTAAGGCTTGCCCTTTCCGTTTACGGCCACACCTTCTACATCGTGCACGATCTGGCCGTTTTTATCCAGGATGCTATCGCCTGCATTGCCAAAATTGAAATACAGTTTTCCGTCGGGGCCAAACGTAAAAGCATGGATGGCGTGGTCGTGTTGAAAACCGGCAATGCCTTGAAACAAGGTGTCTTTTTTATCAGCCTTGTCATCACCGTTCAGGTCGGTAAGCACAAACACATAGGGACTGCGCGAAACAATCACCTTGTTGCCGAGCACAGCAATGCCCAGGGCTGCGTTGATAGAAGTATCCTGGTAAAAAACCTTGCTGGTATCAGCCCTGCCATCCCCATCCAGATCTTCCAGGATCAGGATGCGGTCGCCCATGGCTTTTACCGGTTGGTTGGGATGCAGGTTGATGCGGTAATTGTATCCTTCCGTGATCCATACCCTTCCTTTGTGATCTATATCCATGTTGGTAGGATTGGAGAGCATAGGCTCACTGGCGAACAGGGCAACATCAAGCCCATGGGCTACGGTGAGAGCGCTGACGGCATTTTCAGGCAGGCGCTTTTGTTCATCTGACAGAAGGCTTCTGTCAACAGCAGTTTTTTTAGCAGGAGGGGTACAGGCAAAAAAAAGAAAAAGGGCAGCCAACGCCCAGGGGCAATGCTTTTTCAGACAAGCTGTTTTCAAGTAGATCGTTTTAACGGGGCTAAATATAGGATTATTTTAGGGAAGCGCTTACCTGTTGGTGGTTTCAGCACTTTGTCTTTAAACGCAGTAGCTCACACGAAGCAGAAGAAGACACTACCTGTTTAACAACTGGGCAAATTTTTTCAGCTCAGCTGTTTCTGCGGCAGACAGGGGTTCGTTGTTCTTGTATTTGGATTGAAGAAAGAGGACCCGTTTGTGCTGAGGAAATTTATCCAGGATCAGCTGGATCAGTTCTCCTGCTGCTGCATCCTTTTCAAACAAGGGCTTCACAGCCGGCAGCTCAGATTTGTACCGCGTCGGCATCTTTTTGATGATTGCTTCCAGGGTAGCCAGTTTGGCCGCTGATATATCTGGAATACGGGAAGCTTTTCCATGCAAACCCTGCAGCTGTTTTTTGCTCAGGCTGCCCATTTGCTGATAGCGTTTGTACAGGCTGATGACAAAAGACGAAAGCGGATAGGCAAGGATGCAATCTTCGAGCAGGTCGTTGATGATATCAATTTGTTTCTTGGAAGACATGAAAGCAAAAGAACAAAGTTAAAGCAGCCGGAATTATCTTCACGGCTGCTTTGTTTAGGGGCTTCGGGGTTAAGCAGGCATGCTATTGGGGTATTTTTTACCGCTGCCAGACTGGGGTTGTTCTATGCCTGCTGTCTATGTGGTGTCGAAGGAGCGGTACTGCAACAATCTGGCAGAAAGGAACAATAGGATAAGGTTTTGTCCTATGCTACCAGCTGTAAGCATAAGGGCGGAATAATTTGATATTTTTCAAGCCAGTGTCTTTCCCCCATCACACGCTTCACAGCAACCCTGGAAAGACACTGGCTTGAAAATTATGCTAAGTAACCAAAAAACGAAGCATGCAAATACCCCATTAATGGGGTATATTGAAATCGATTTAAACTGCATATTTATCTGAACAAATAGTGTAACACCATGGAGATAAATGGCCAACCACAACTGCACCGTATTCCATTGGCAAAAGCCAAAGAAATGACCCTTCGCTACCGCCAGAACAGAGATGCCATCCTGAAAGAAGAATGGGCAGGGCAAAACTTACTGGCTATCTGTGAAACATTTTCCAAGGAATCATTCAATGATTTTTTTACCAATGATCAATGTAAGGGGATCAGGATCTACTACGGCATGAACAGCGACATGCTGGTGCATGCCATTGTTGTTGGTGTTGATGACCAGAACAGGGACATGCTTCCCACTGGCAATATGTCTTTGTTGAGAGCCACTGCTGGAGCAGAAGATGAAGAGGAGCCTCCTATCCTCGAAGAAGGAACCAGATGTCCGGATGACTGTCCACCCCCTTCCGATCTAAACCAGCCGTAAGATGTCCAAATCTTATCACATCCTGGTTACGATAGGAGCGTATTCCATTGCACTGGCTGCTTTGATCGGAGTCTTCAGGTTTCAACAGATAAGTAATAAATACCGCCCTTTTGTTTACGTGGTCTGGCTGGCCTTGTTCAATGAGGCCCTCAGCACTTATCTTATTTACCGGATCAGGAACAGTGCCATGAACTCGAATATATATGTGCTGTTCGAGTTCTTCCTGGTTCTTTGGCTGTTCAACAACCTGGGATTGTTTCGCCAAAAAAAGGCCTACCTTATATTCTGTCTGTTTCTGATGCCGGTTGTCTGGCTGCTTGACATCGTTATCCTGCACCCTTTTACCCGGTTCAGTTCAATTTACAGGATCGTCTATTCCTTTACCCTGCTCCTGTTCAGCATTGATTACATCAACTATGTTTTTTTCTCAGAAAAAGAAAACATGCTGCGGAACCCCGGTTTTTTGATTTGTTTGGGTTTTTTAATTTACTTTAGTTCAAAAGGCTTGTTCGAGTTTTTTTACATATTCCGCATCAAGCGCTTTAAGAACTTTTACCTTATCCTGCTGTACACCATGGGTACTGTAAATCTGCTCGCTAACCTGATATATGCATATGCCATGTTATGGATCCGAAAGAAAGAAATCTATACTTCACCTTATTGATGGCAGCTTTCTTTCTGTCAGTCGTAATTATTACGTTTACCAGAACCCTTTTAAAACACCATAAAAAACGCCTCGCTGTTTATAAAGACAAGGTCTCTACAGAAATCACGATCCTTGAGATAGAAAGACAAAGAATGGCGGTTGACCTGCATGATGACCTGGGTGCCCTGCTTTCCTCTATCAAACTTCAGCTTACCTGCCTGAACAACACCGACCCCGAAGACTTCGAAATTGTAGAAAAGTGTACTTACCTGATCGAAGAAGCCCTGCAGAAGATCCTGGAAACTTCCCGCAACCTAACCTCGAAGGTGCTTGTTCGCGAAGGATTGATCCAGGCTATCCGGGAATTCCTGGCCATGATCGGTAAAACAAAAAAGCTGGAAGTGGATGTAGACATCCAGATCACCCAGATCCGGCTAAACGAAAGCGGCCAGCTTCATGTATACAGGATATTCCAGGAGGTGCTGACCAACTGCCTCAAGCATGCAAAGGCTACAAAGTTTTACCTCCAGATCGTGCAGGAAGAACAATGGATGA
This sequence comes from Williamsia sp., assembly GCA_015069695.1. GTDB lineage: Bacteria > Bacteroidota > Bacteroidia > Chitinophagales > Chitinophagaceae > JADCRZ01. Next base: position 63,953 of record JADCRZ010000031.1, on the reverse strand, counting down.
AGATCCACATGAAAGACAATGGCGACGGCTTCAACCTGCAGGAGGTAGAAAGCGCCTGGGGGTTTGGGTTGAAAAACATCGTTAACCGGGTAGATATTTTAAATGGCCGTTTGTTTTTAGATGCGCAGAAAGACAAAGGTGTTTCTTATACGATAGAAATTCCTTTACCAGTATAAAGCTATGGAAGAGAAGATTTCAGTGGTGATAGCAGATGACCATCCTGCTTATTTGGAAGGGTTGAAGATGATGTTGAGACGGGAAAAGAATATCCATCTTATCGGTGAGGCAGAAGATGGATTGCAACTCCTGGGATTGCTCACCCAAGTGCAGCCGGATGTGATTGTGCTGGACATTCATATGCCCAACATGGGCGGTATCGAAGCTATTAAACATGTAGCCCGCCTGTATCCTTACATCAGGATGCTGGCGCTCACCATGGACAACTACGATTACATGGTAGTAGATGTACTGGAAGCCGGCGCCATGGGCTACCTGCTGAAAAATGCAGGCAAGGATGAGATCCTGGAAGCCATTGAAACCGTTTATCACCACCAGCCTTATTACAGCAGAACCATTTCGTTCGACACCATCCGGCGCATCTCAGCCAGCGGCTTTAATCCGCATAAAAACACCAAGCTGGTTTTGTCTGAAACAGAAAAGCAAATCATTCACTGCATCTGCAAAGAACTCACCAGCAAAGAAATTGCCGCAGAGCTGCACCTCAGCATCCACACCGTAGACAGCTATCGAAAGGACATCTCCCGTAAAATCGGCGCCAAAAGCATGGCCGGCGTTGTGATATTCGCTATCAAGAAGGGGATTTACAAAATTGTCTGAACCATGATTTACAGGATGGAAGGAAATGTCTGGATCATGGTTCAGACAATCCCTCCTCATCCTGTAAATCATGGTTCAGAAAAATACCTAAATTGCCTCTATGAAAAAACTGGCTTTTTTAACGATTACTTTGCTTGTTTCCTCCTTGTTGCTTGCTCAATCAAATAATGATGTTGCGCCCCGGGTGAAAACCGGCAATGGTTTGCTGGAGGGGGTTAACAGTTCGGGGATCAGCATTTTTAAAGGTGTGCCATTTGCCAAGCCCCCTGTGGGCGAGCTGCGCTGGCGTGAGCCGCAAGCACCTGCAAACTGGCAGGGCGTGCGCAAGGCAGACAAGTTTGGTCCAAGGGCCATGCAGCTGCCGCTCTATAGTGATATGATGTTTCGCTCGGAGGGCGTAAATGAAGATTGCCTTTATCTCAATGTGTGGACACCGGCCAAAACTTTTTCTGAACGGCTGCCTGTACTGGTTTATTTTTTTGGCGGCGGCTTCCGGGCAGGTGATGGTTCTGAATACCGCTACGATGGAGAAAGCATGGCCAGAAAAGGCATTGTTGCAGTTACCGTAAATTACCGGCTTTCTGTATTCGGATTCTTTGCCCACCCGGAGCTTACGAAAGAGTCCGCGCATCATGCTTCGGGCAACTACGGCCTGCTTGATCAAAGTGCAGCCCTGCACTGGGTGCAACAAAACATCGCTGCCTTTGGCGGCGACCCGGCTAAAGTTACCATCGCCGGCGAATCAGCCGGATCGTTTTCTGTGAGTGCCCAGATGGCTTCTCCCCTGTCCAGGAATTTAATCGCAGGTGCTATTGGAGAAAGCGGCTCCCTGCTTGGCCTCAATGCACCAACACCCCTCGCAGACGCAGAAAAATTGGGTGTACAGTTTGCCGAAAGCCTCGGTGCCAAGTCCCTGGCTGATCTCCGGGCCATCCCAGCACAACAGCTGCTGGAAGCGGCCGAAAAGCCCGGGGCCGGAAGATTTCCGGTAACAGTGGATGGGTACTTCTTTCCCAAATCACCGCTTCAAATCTATACTGCCGGTGAGCAAGCGCATGTACCCCTGCTGGCCGGCTGGAACTCTGAAGAAGGAAACTACAGATCTATCCTCGGACAGGATGCCCCCACCCTCGCCAATTATACGCAAGCCATGCAGAAACGCTATGGCGATCAGTCAGCTGCCGCGCTGAAGGGATACAATGCCTCTTCCGATGCAGAAGTAGAAGCCATTGCTACCAAATGGGCTTCCGACCAGTTTATTGGATATGGTACCTGGAAATGGTGCGAGCTGCAAACCAAGACAGGCGGCAAGCCAGTATATCGCTATTTTTATGCACGGCCCCGCCCTATTACAAAGCTGGCCAAAGCCAAGCTCCTGATAGAAGCAGGTGTATCAGCCGGGAAAGATTCCATTATAGCTGCCAACAGGGTTGCAGCCAACCACGGAGCCTCTCATTCAGCAGAAATAGAATATGCCCTGGGCAACCTGCCTACCAACCACGTGTACGATTGGCAATCTGAAGACTTTACCATATCTGCCGTTATGCAGGCGTATTTCGCCAATTTTATTAAAACCGGCAATCCAAACGGAACAGGTCTTCCCCTATGGCCGGCGGCTTCCGGCAGCGGTCCGGTTGGCGTCATGAACATAGACGTGCACACAAGGGCCGAACCGGAAAAAAACAGGCAAGGATATCTTTTCTTTGAAACTTTGCGAAAGGATAAATAGCTTAAAGCAGATTCCTTCTAATCTTTTTCAGATAAACGGGATTTGATATCAAATTGAATTCAGGAGTATAGCCTTCCATGTTCCGGTAGGAACATAGGATACCATACGCTCAAATTCAGTTTGGTACCGCAGAACGACAGAAGGGTTTACTCTACGCCCTTTACCAGCATAGGAAACACAAAAATAGATTCCGATGCGGTGATAAACAGGTCAGTCCGGTTTTTTCCACCGAAGCAAAGATTGGCTGTCCATTTGGCGGGCACATCAATATGGTCGATCTTTTCTCCCGTTCCATTGTAGATGGTCACCCCGTTTCCTGTCAGGTACAGATTGCCTTTGCTGTCGAGCGTGATGCCATCGGAACCCTGGCTGATAAAAAGCTGCCGGTCCTGCAGTGATCCGTCCGGGTTGATTTTGTAGCGGTATGTTTTGTTGGCCTTTATATCGGCCACATAAAGTGATTTACCATCCGGCGTGCCCACGATCCCGTTGGGCCGCACCAGGTTGCTGTCAACAAGCACCGGCTCGTTCTTGCCATTCGGCAGGTAATATAACTTTTCTCCTTTCAGTTCAGGATCAGGCGAGGTACGATCCCAGTAAGACCGCTGGTAATAAGGATCCGTAAAGTAGATGCCTCCTTTGGGATCCATCCACAGATCATTCGGGCCATTGAGGCGGTGGCCTTTGAAACCCTTCACCAGCACCGTGATCTTTTTATCCGGACTGATCGACCACAGCTCATCCTTCTCATCCGCACAGGAAAGCAGGTTGCCCTTCCGGTCAAAATATAAGCCGTTCGACCGGCCCGCTCCCTCCATGAAAAGAGACAACGTGCCATCAGTAGCATATTTCCAGATCTTGTTATTGGGCTGATCTGTAAAGAATATGTTTCCTTTTTTATCAACTGCCGGTCCTTCGGTAAAGCTGAACTGCGCTGAAATAGGTTGCAGCTTGGCATCACTTGCAAATAACTTGCTGCTGCCCGGCGTAATTGTATCATGTTGAACGGAAGAAGATGACGAAACCCCTGGTCCAGCAGAAAACCCGCGCTCACAAAAGCCCGCCAACCCCATCCAGGCAGCGACAAAGACTATACATACCCCTGATTTCATAATGGCTATTTTGCTTAAATGTAGAAATATTCCGACAAGTTTCCCCTGTGAAAAAATGCAGCTTACCACAATGCGGCATAGCCGATTTTGCTTATTAGATTTTTTCAATGAAATTTGCCCCTGCAAATAAGTTGCCCATCCTTTTCAAGCTGCCTGTATGTAATTGCATTCCTCTTCCTCATCTTCATTTGTACGCATCCCTTTGACGCGTGCCATGAAGCTGTTTATCTACTTTAATTTCAGGACTTATCTTTTTTGTTGTCCTCACATCACCCTATCCGATTAATAGGCGTGTTGCAGGTCAACACATTTTTTATGCAAGATTATGGCACAAAGTGAAAAATACGGCCGTACCTATCATTATCCTTTTTCACCCGGCACCACAAGTGACGACAGGATCAACCACGATTACTGGCTTGATGTGCAGCGCATTGACAAGCTGGTTCATACCGAAAAAATGGATGGTGAAAACAACTGCCTGAGCAGGTTTGGTGTATTTGCACGCTCGCATGCGGCACCCACTGCTTCACCCTGGACAACAACCATCCGCCAGTACTGGGGGCAGATCAGGCGGGAGCTGGGCGAGTTGGAAGTGTTCCTGGAAAATTGCTATGCCATCCATTCGCTTCAGTACCGGCAGCTTGACCATCATTTTTATGTATTTGCCGTGCGGGAAAAAGGGATCTGGCTTAGCTGGGAAGAAACAAAATTCTATGCAGCCCTGCTTGACCTGCCTACTGTTCCGGAGCTGTCAATTACAACAACGCCGGCAAGCAAAAGCAGGTTCGAAGAAGACCTGCTGCAGCTGACGGCGGGTCCTGGCCGGTACGATCCGGTAGACGCGGTTACAGGAAAGCCTGCCAGCATGGAAGGCATCGTGAGCCGCAATATGGCTCACTACGCAACAGAAGCATTTAAAAACAATGTATTTAAATATGTAAGAAAAGGGCACGTCAAAACCGATGAACACTGGACCCGTCATTGGAAACGTGCCCCCCTTATACAGGAAGGAGGCAACTATGTGGCAACTGATTGAACATATGCAATGGTTCTTGCTTGAGAAGGAGTTTGACTGGGTACAAGGTATGAAAGGCGTGCCGCAGGACGCCCGTTATCATGCCGAAGGCGATGTAGCTATCCACACCCAGCTGGTATTGAAAGCCCTGGAGCAGGTAAGTGGTTATCAGGATTTACCGGTACAAGACCAGCATATCCTGCAGGCCGCCGCTCTTTTGCACGATGTGGAAAAACGCTCCACAACAGTAACAGAACCTGATGGAACCATCACGTCTAAAGGTCATGCAAAAAGGGGTGCGCTAACAAGCCGCAGCCTGCTGTACCGGCTTTCCGCTCCGTTCCGGATCAGGGAACAGGTATGCTCCCTGGTTCGCTATCACGGACTTCCCTTGTGGGCCCTGGAAAAAAAGGATCCACAAAAAGCTGTTATCCAGGCCAGTCTGCAGGTAGATACAAAACTGCTCGCGATGCTGGCATCTGCCGATGTGCTGGGAAGAATAGCGCCTGACCAGCAGGAGCTGCTTTACCGGATCGGGCTTTTCCAGGCTTTGTGTGAGGAAACAGGATGCTGGGGCAGGCCATATCCCTTTTCCACTGCCCATGCGAAGTTTTATTATTTCAAAAGAGAAGACAGCTATCCTGATTTTGTACCGTTTGATGAGTTCGGGTCCACAGTGGTCTTGCTATCGGGTTTACCCGGAGCGGGAAAGGACACGTACACAAAACAGCATTACAGGGACTGGCCTGTTATCAACCTTGATGATATCCGAAGAGCCCATAAAATTTCACCAACCGATAAAAGCGGCAATGGTACAGTTATCCAGCTGGCGAAGGAACAAGCAAGGGCCCATCTGCGGGCACAAAAAGATTTTGTCTGGAATGCGACCAACATTACCCGCCAACTGCGTGATCAGCTTATCGAACTTTTTGTTACCTACAAAGCCTTTGTCAGGATTGTATACATAGAAGCCGCTTATAAAAAGCTGCACCAGCAAAACAACAACCGGGAGGCGGCGCTACCCAGGCAAATAATAGAAAAGCTCATTGATAAACTGGAAGTACCTCTATTGGAGGAGGCGCATGAGGTGGTGTATTGTCTGGAACCTTGATTTCAGGGATCATCAGATGAAGAGGATTGGATACGGGTGTATAAGGTTGCTTTTTTTGTTTTGTCATCCCGTAAGGGCGCTGTGACTGTTGCACCGGCAGGCTGATCCTGCGCCCTGTGCGGAATGACAAAGCGGAAAGATAAACGCTTCTTTACTCCATCCACTTATCTTTCAATCCTTAGAATCATGGTTCAGACAGCACGTTATCCAACTGAATCGGCAACTTCCGGATGCGTTTGCCGGTGGCATGGTAGACAGCGTTGGCGATGGCGCCGGCTACGCCCACGATGCCGATCTCACCCAGGCCTTTTGCGCCCAAGGGGTTGATGATGTCGTCTTCTTCTTCTACAAAAATGACTTCTATATTTTGAATGTCGGCATTTACCGGAACATGGTACTCTGCATAGTTGTGGTTCATGAAGCGGCCGAAATTGTGATCGATCACGGAGTCTTCCTGCAAGGCCATGCTGATGCCCCAGACCACAGCCCCCAATATCTGACTGCGGGCCGTTTTTGGATTTAAGACGCGTCCGCCTGCGATGGCGCTCACTACACGGGTTACGTGAATGGTACCCAGGTCTTCATCCACTTTTACTTCGGCAAAAACAGCTGAGTGGGAATGAAATGAATATTTCAGTTTATCTATCATACCGGGCATAGCAGCAGATTCTACTTCGATGTCTTCCCTTTCATCCCGTATGATATCAAGAATGGAAACAGCTGCAGCAGGATCCTTCTTCAGGATGATATAGCCATTTTCAAATACAACGTCTTCCGCGCCGGCATTTGCCAGTGGCGAGTCTTTTTTCTTTTTGGCCAGCTTGAGCAATTTCTGTCCGACCTCTTCACATGTAGCTTTTACGGCCGAGCCTACAGAAACAGCTGTCCAGGAGCCGCCTTCCAGCGGAGCTTCAGGCAGCGAGCTGTCGCCCAGCTTGAACTCTACCTGCTCAATGGGGAGGCCAAGGGTTTCCGCGGCAATTTGCGTCATGATCGTATAGGTGCCTGTGCCGATGTCAGCCGTGCCGCTGCTGACGGTTAGTTTTCCATCGGGCGTCAACAAGGCTTTTGCAGCACATTTTTGCTGCTGGGCGTCCCAGGAAGCACTGGCCATACCCCAGCCCACCAGTTGGTTGCCCTCGCGCATAGAGCGGGGCTCCTTGTTCCTTTTGTTCCAGCCAAACTTTTCAGCGCCCTGCAGGTAACAGGCTCTTAACTCTTTGCTGGAAAAAGGCTTTTTCTCATTCTGGTCCTCCGGTGCATAATTTCTTAACCGGAGATCGAGCGGATCTATGTTCAATGCAACAGCCAGCTCATCCATGGCGCATTCCAACGCATATATACCTGTTACAGCACCCGGCGCGCGCATATCGATTGGCGTGTACACATCCAGCTTCACCAGCTGGTAGTCCAGTTCTACATTCGCGCACTGGTACAGAAGCCCCGACCAGTTTACAACTACCTCCGTGTAATCTTCGAACCGGGAGGTCTCGCTATAGCATGTATGCTCGATAGATTGCAGGGTTCCATCGCTGGCAGCACTCAACGCCAAGCGCTGCAGGCTTTTTGGCCGGTGGCCAAAAGAAAACATTTGCTGCCGGGTAAGCGATACTTTTACAGACTGTTTGAGCTCAAGCGCTGCCAGCACCGCCATGAACAGCTGGTACTGCGGACGCAAGCCCGAGCCAAAAGCCCCTCCTACATAGGGCGACAAAACCCTTACATCGTCTTTTGATAAGCCAAATACTTTTTTGACATACTCCTGGGTATTGGCAACTCCTTGCGTCTTATCATACACGAGCAGTTTTCCTCCTTTCTCATAGATGGCCATGCTGCCGTGCATCTCCATCGGATTGTGGTGCTCGGCGCCATGGATATATTCTGCCTGTATCTTGACCGGTGCGGCAGAAAAAGCTTTTTTTGCATGGCCGCGCGACTTGGGCGGCATATAACCTTCTTTTCCTTTGGGCGCTTCATGCGCTTGGGGAAGCGATTCGCTCAGATTGGTGGAGGATGACTCTTCTTTGTATTCAATTTTTAGTAGCGTGGAGGCATAACGCGCAAGCTCAAACGTTTCTGCCACCACCAGTGCTATGGGCTGCATGCTAAACCGGATCTTCTCACTGTGCAGCGGCCTGAATGGCGAACCAGGAACCGAATCCTGGTCTTTATAACTGCGGTCGAACCAGGCCAGGCTTGGGGTGTTCTTGTGCGTAAACACCTGCACCACACCGGGTACTTTTAAGGCTTCACTGGTATCAAGGGTGGTGACAGAGCCTTTTGCAATGGCACTGTTTACAATAAAACCATACAATAAATTGGGAACATGATGCTCTACTGCATACCGTGCCTGCCCGGTAACCTTGGCATAACCATCGACCCGGCTAACCGGTTTGCCTACGTAATTGGTGGATGACATTGTCAGATCAATTTTGCTGCCTGGCTAAGTGCCCGTACAATGGCCCGCTTTGCCAGTTCGATTTTAAATTGGTTGTGTTCGTATCCTTTTGCGCCGCTGATGATCATGCCCGCAACCTGCTGAAAGTTTTCTTTTGTTGCAGGCTTACCTGCCAGCGATGCTTCTGCTGCTTCGTTCCGCCAGGGTTTGTGTGCTACGCCGCCCAAGGCAATGCGTGCTTCCCGGATCGTATTTCCCTCCAGCTCCAATGCCGCTGCTACAGATACCAGGGCAAAGGCATAGGAAGCCCGGTCACGTATTTTCAGGTAAGTGTGGTTTTCGGCGAATCCTTTTTCCGGCAGGTCGATAGCCGTAATAATTTCATCTGGCTCAAGGGTATTATCAAGCTGCGGCGTATCACCGGGCAGCCTGTGAAATTCAGCAAACGGAATACTGCGATCTCCCCGCTTGCTGGTAACCAGTACAGTAGCATTCAACGCCGCAAGGGCTATGCACATATCGGAAGGGTGGGTGGCAATGCATTGCTCGCTGGCACCTAAAATGGCATGGATGCGGTTGTATCCTTTGATGGCAGAGCAGCCGCTGCCTGGTTCCCGTTTGTTACAGGGTGTTGCTACATCGTAGAAATAATAACAGCGGGTGCGCTGCAACAGATTGCCGCCATCCGTAGCCATATTGCGGAGCTGGGGAGAAGCACCTGCCAGGATCGCTTTTGATAACAGCGGATAGCGCTTTTCCACTTCGGGATGGTAAGCGGTAGCGGCATTGGTTACAAGCGCTCCCAGCCGGAGTCCGCCTTTTCCGTTTTCTTCAATCTTGTTCAGGGCCAGCCTCGATATATCGACCAGGTGATGGGGCTTCATCACATTCTCTTTCATCAGGTCGAGGAGGTTGGTACCGCCTGCTATAAATTTTGCTTCTGCATGCGTTGCTACATCCTGCACGGCGGCCGGCACGTCGGTTGGTCTTGAGTAGGTAAATGGATTCATATCGTTCCTCCTGTTACACTTTCAATCGCATCAACAATATTGGTATATGCACCACAGCGGCAAATATTGCCACTCATCAGTTCCCGGATGTCGTCCCGGGTCTTAGCCCGGCCTTCCTTGATCAATCCAACGGCAGAGCATATCTGCCCTGGCGTACAATAGCCGCACTGAAATGCATCGTGCTCAACAAAAGCAGCCTGGAGCGGGTGAAGCTTATCTCCGTTGGCCAGCCCTTCAATGGTCGTAATCTCCTGCCCGTCTCGCATAACAGCCAGGGTCATACAGGCATTGATGCGCACGCCATCAACTAACACGGTACAAGCGCCGCATTGCCCATGGTCGCATCCTTTTTTGGTGCCGGTATAACCGATGTATTCCCGCAGGGCATCCAGCAGGCTCACCCAGGGCCGCAGCTGCAGGCGATGGTCTTCCCCATTGATGCGCAGATGAACCGGCAGGGGTTCAGCAAGCGGCTGGGCAGCAAGGGTGGTTTTTTCTTGTACTGTGTTACTCATAGTAAGGTCAATTTTAAATGGCGAACCGGTGTACAATGAAGATGTGCCTGGCGGTGTAACAATGCGGATCGTTAAAGCCTCTGTTGCAACATCCGGCAGGCACATGTATGTTTATTAAGCACCTTGCTCCTCGTGAACATGTCCTTCATGTCCCCGCAAATCTCCTTCCCTGCTGTGCATGCTTGCTCTTTCTGCAGCAGAAGCAGGATGGGAAATGGCTTCTCTGCCGCCTTCTTTTTCGCTGGGTTTCATTTGCTTGCTCATCATGGCTGTAACAGCTCCATCGGGTAATACGGTGCCCATGGCAGCTTCTGCCTTGTTCATGGCGCCGGGAATAACTTTGCTCTTTCCGCTCATCAATCCCTTATAACCTGCTTTGGCTACTTCTGCCGGATCGTAGATCGGCATTTCCTTGTATGTAACAGAAACCTCTGCGCCAGCCTTGTGGAAAAAGTCAGTGTCTGTCGGGCCTGGCAGCAGCGCGGTGATGATAACTTCGCTTTCTTTCATCTCTTCGATCAGGGCTTCCGTAAACGACAGCACAAATGCTTTGGAAGCGGCATACACCGACATCAGGGGTGTAGGAGCCTTCGACAAATTAGAAGCCAGCTGCAAAATTTTGCCTTCATTGCGGTCGGCCATCTCTTTAAGATAGAACTTGGTTAAACTGATCACGGAAATAATGTCGAGGTGTACCAGGTCAATTTCACGGTCAAGATCAGTATCGATAAATCTGCCGTATTCACCTTGTCCGGCATTGTTTACCAGTGCATCTATGGTAAGTCCTGATTTTTTCGTTTCATCATAAACCTGCCTGGCAGCACCTGGTGTGAACAAATCTTTTTCAATGGTATGCACTTCTACATCGTATTGCTGCTTAAACTCTTCTGATACCGCCTGCAAACGGTCTGCAGCACGTGCTACGAGTACAAGATCATATCCATCCTTGGCAAACAGCTTCGCCAGCTCGTAGCCAATCCCGCTGGTAGCGCCGGTTATGAGCGCAGTTTTTCCCTGATTGTTATTTTCTGCCATAAAGTAAGTTTAAAGCATACATAATATAAAAATTATGCCCGGCAATAGCGGGAGGTATAGGTTGCTGTCCTGACAGGATTGGAACAATCGGGAGGCGGTAAGTGGGATATTAAACAGGGGAATGCTCAGGACTTTGCCACATGATGATGCCGGCCCTTCATCATAAATTTTTTGCTTTGCTGGATGGCATCCATCAGTTGTTCGGTGATCACTTCGGCAGAAGCTTCATAATCTATTTGCAGGGGAGCTTTAAATGTAACAGAGAGCCGCGAACCCTTTTTCTTCAGCTTCAATCCTTTTTTGTCAAATGCGCGCCAGAAACCGTTGATCACTACAGGTACTACAATAGGCTGTACTTGCTTGATGATGGCAGCGGTCCCTTTTCTGCCGGGTGCGAAGGGGCGGGTAGTACCTTGCGGGAAAGTGATGACCCAGTTGCTTTCCAGCGCCCGGTATATCTTCCTGGTATCAGAAGGGTCCAATCCTTTCCTTACTTCTTTGCCTTGTGGGAGCCAGGTCCGCTTCACGGTCAGCGCGCCGGCCAATGCAAACAAGCGGCTAAGCCAACTGCCTTTCATCGTTTCTTCCGCTGCTACATAATATACATGAGTAAAAGGGTTAAGCAGGTAATAAGGGATGCCTAGCCTGTCTTTTTTTCCCCATTTGACAGCCGCAAAAATGTGGAGAAAGGTGATCACATCTGCGAAATAAGTTTGATGATTGCTTACAAACAACACATTTTTCCCGGGCAGGCTGCGCAAGTGTTCCGTTCCTTTGATGTGCAGGCGGTTGAATAAAACTAAACCGGGATAGGAAAACACACCTACGATAAAATAAATTATTTTTCGCAGCAGCCGGGTCGATTTGAGTCGCTCAATGAAGGAACGCATGTGGTATAGTTTGGCTAACAATCTAATACTAATACGAATCTACGGTATTTACCATAAGATTCGTGCCAGCTTACAATACCAGGCGAGTATCTTTGCCCCCAAAAATAGCGCATGCTTGATACGGTCATCTTCGACATGGATGGATTGCTGATAGATTCGGAGCCGCTCTGGCAAAAAGCAGGCATGGACACATTGCAGCTTTATGGGGCTACCATTACGATTGAACAGTACTATGGTACGACCGGACTCAGAACCCCGGAATGGATTGAATACTGGTTCAATTATTTTAGCATCGACAACACTCATAAGGAAGAAGCCGTTAGCACCATCGAGCACAAAGCCATTGAATACATCCGGCAGGATGCCATCGCTTTTCCCGGCACCCATTACATCATCAACTTTTTCCGGGAACACGGTTTCAAGATCGGACTGGCCACCTCATCCCCGCTGCGGCTGGTAGACGTAGTGGCAGAGAAGCTGGGAATTGCCCATTTGCTGGATGCGATTGCTTCTGCAGAGTACCTTCCCTTTGGGAAACCACATCCGCAGGTATATATAAATTGTGCTGCGGCACTAAATGCTTCGCCGCTGAACTGTGTTTGTTTTGAAGATTCTTTCAACGGCATGATCGCGGCTAAAGCTGCCCGCATGAAATGTGTGGCCGTGCCGGTGCCCGGGCAATTTAAAGAAGCAAAGTGGGGCGCGGCAGACCTGTGCCTGGATTCCCTGCTGAACTTTAATGACGAGCTTTTAAAGAAATTATAGCCTCCTGCAAATAAAAGCGGGCCTTCATTATTGTTGAAGGCCCGCTTTTAGTTTATTATCTCTTTCCTTTAGAATCCTTTCTTCAAGCCATATTTATAAATATAGCGTTCGTACAGTTGTTTTTGTTTGTTGTTCAGACTGACCATTCTGCCCTGGATAAAAGCGCTTTCTACATTGCTCGACTTCATGTCCAGGATATCACCTTCTGCAATCACAATATTGGCATCCTTGCCTACCTCGAGCGAACCGGTTCTGTCGGCCACACCCAACAGCTTGGCGGGATTGAGCGTGATGGCCTGCAGGGCAGATTCCTTGCCCAATCCGTAAGCAGCTGCTGTACCTGCATTGAAAGAAAGATTGCGGTAGCGCGTTTCTTCATTGTTGTCGTTCAGTGCGAACAACACACCTGCTTTTTGCAGGACTGCCGGTGTTTTGTAAGGCTGGTCAACATCATCATCCTCTGTTTCAGGCAGGGAATGTTCAGCCTGCAGCACCACGGCGATGTTGTTTTGTTTGAGCAGGTCAGCGATCTGCCAGCTTTCGCTGCCCCCTACGATCACGACATCAAACCCGAATTCTTTTACAAAATCGATGGCCACCAGCATTTGCTTTACCTGGTTGGCGTGGACAAAGAGCTTTTGCTTTTTATCAAACAATCCTTTTACAGCTTCATACTTTAAATTGGTTTCCTTGTGCGAAGCTTCGAGGGAGTAAGCTTTTGCCTCGCGGAAAAAACCTTTTACTTCTTCTATTTTCTGCAATGCCTGTGTTTCCGGATCAACACCGGCTCCCTGGCCCTGGGCTCCGGGAAATCCACCCGGGAAACCGCCACCACCGCGGCGCCCACGGCCCCTGCTCACCAGGCTGGGCATGTTCATGTGAATGGCATCATCCATCTTGTACGCTGCATCTTCCCAGTTCCAGGCATCGAGCTGCACCACGGAGGAAGATCCTGAAATAGTGCCGCCCTGGGGTGCTACACCTGCCAGCAGGATGCCGTTTGCTTTGAGTGTGTTGATGATCTTTGAATCGGTATTGTAGGCAACAATGGAGCGAACACTGGGATTGTAATCACCCAGTTCTTCCACATCATTCGACCCGCGTACGCCACTCCCGATTTCTTTTAAACCCAGGTCGCTCACAGGCAGGATCAAACCAGGATAAACCTGTTTTCCCTTGGCATCGATGGTTACCACACCCGGCGGTACAGCCGTGCCCGACCCTACGCTCACGATCTTGCCATTGTTTACTTCAATGGAACCGTTTTGAACAACCTGTCCGTTGCCTACATGGATCGTTGCATTGGTGATCACAAAATGCGGATTCTCCGATTTGGAAGGGTATACATCCTCCTGCGCGAAGGCACCTGCTGTTGCAAACAAGCTGAGCGCCAATAGTATTTTTTTCATTTCTCTTTGTTTTATTGGTTAGATTGGTTTACGTCCGATCCATCGTATTCAACGGTAACAATGCCGTTGTGTGCCTCGTGATCGCCGCAGTACATCAATACAGATACGCTGGGTTGGGCACGTTCCATCGGCGTGCCGCTTCTTTTTTCAGCCAATAATTTCTGCACCAGCCGGTTGCGTTCAGATGCGATTTGCTTGCGCAACTCTGCATCACGGTCCCGGTCGAAATACACGATACCATCCACAATGGTTTTTTCTGCCTTGGCATAAATGCTCAGCGGATGATCGCTCCAGATAACCAGGTCTGCGTCCTTACCTACCTTGATGCTGCCAACGCGATCGGCTACATGCAAGGCTTTGGCCGGGTTCAGCGTTACCATCTTAAGCGCATCTTCTTCGGGTACACCGCCATACTTGACTGTTTTGGCAGCTTCCTGGTTCAGGCGGCGGGCCATTTCTGCATCATCGGAGTTGATACATACATTCATGCCCATCTGGTACATGATAGCCGCGTTGTACGCGATCGCATCCTGCACTTCCACTTTATACGCCCACCAGTCGGAGAAGGTAGATGCATTGGCTCCATGCTTTTTCATCTTGTCAGCCACTTTGTAGCCTTCCAGGATATGCGTGAACGTATTCACGGTGAAGTTGAATTTCTCGGCCACCCGCATGGTGGAGGTGATCTCGCTTTGTATATAGGAGTGGCAGGTGATGAACCGCTTTTTGTTTAAGATCTCCAGCAGGGCTTCCAGTTCCAGGTCGCGCCGTACAGGATTCTTTTTATCAGCGAGGGCTTTTTCATAATCTCTTGCCCTTGTGAATGCATCAACCATCACTTCTTCCACGCCCATGCGCGTATCGGGGAAGCGGTTGTTGTTTTGCGAAGTAGTGCGTTTTACGTTTTCACCCAGTGCGAATTTGATAAACGGATCGGCATTCTTGAACTTGATGTCGTCGTCATTGGCGCCCCACCGCAGTTTGATCAGTTGGGTTTGTCCGCCGATGGTATTGGCCGAACCGTGCAGGATATGCGAAGTGGTGACGCCGCCGCTCAGCTGGCGGTAAATATTAATATCATCCGGATTGAGGTTATCGGCAATCCTTACTTCAGATGTTACTGACTGGCCGCCTTCATTGATGGAAGAAGCCGCGATATGCGAATGTTCGTCAATGATGCCGGTGGTCAGGTGTTTGCCGGTTGCATCAATCACCTTTGCGGATGCATCGCTCAGGTTTTTACCGATCTGGGCGATCTTTCCATTCTTCACCAGCACATCTGTAGCTTCCAGCTTGCCTTCCTGTTCATTGGTCCATACAGTGGCGTTTTTAATAAGCAGGTTCTGTTGTGCAGGCAGTTCCTCCCAGCCGTAGCCATCAAACGGATAGGTTACCTTACCCATGCGGATAGGTTGTCTTCTCCGGTTGCTGCTATCGTTTCTGGCTGTGCTCGCGCTTTGGAAAGTAGCTGTCCAGGTCAGTTTATTGCCGGCAGTATCCAAACCGGTGCCGTTCCACTCAGTGCCATTGGCCACACCGCTCAAACGGATCGTGGCTCCGGCAGGACCAGCAGCAGCGCCGCCACCAAAACCGCCGCCTCCAGCTCCGCCACGGCCTCCACCACCAAATCCGCCGCTACCGCCTCTGCTTTTTACCAGGCCAAAGCTCAGGTCTATCATCTTACCTGTAAAACTGAACTTGCCGGTAAGCGTATCCTGCCCGATTACATTGGCAGCGTTGCTACTCTTTACATCAAGCGTATAGTTCTGGGTACCGGAAGGACCGTTGATGGCCAGTTTGTACAAGCCCCTTACATCGTTCCAGTTTGCTTCATTCACCGGATACCTTTCGCCCTGTACCCAGTTCTGGTATACGACAGTTCTTTCGTTGAAAACCGGACCTGAAGTAACGAGGAAATTGGCCAGCTTACCTGCATCAAGGCTTCCGACCTTATCCCAGATACCCAGCAGGGTAGCGGGTGTTTTGGTAAGCGCTTCCATGGCTCTGGTTTCAGTTAAACCATAGTCTATGGCTTTGCGCAGGTTGGTCATAAACTGTTTGGGATCACGCAGTTCAGCCGCTGTAAGGCAAAAAGGAATATTGGCTTTTTCCAGTGCGGCCGGGTTGGAAGGCGCCATTTCCCAGTGTTTCATATCTTCCAGCGAAACAAAGCGGGCATCATTGGGGTCTTCCACATCCATGGCCTGCGGATAGTTCAGGGTTAAGATGAACGGGGCTTTTGTAGAAGCAATTTCTTTGATGCGCTGGTATTCGTTTCCACCGCCTTTGATAATATACTGAACGCCAAATTCATCTCCGATCCTGTCAGCGCGCAGGTCGTTCCATTTATCACCGGCATCAAATATCTGTGGAATACCCTGGTTACCGAGCCATGCTTCCAGGCTGATATTGGTTCCTTCTGAAGCAGGTTTTGTTTTGTACCATTCTGCATCCAGGTAAGTTTGCCTGAGAAGGGCAATATAACCCATCATAGAATTAGGATAGCTTTGGGTAGAAGTGCCTTTGCTGAAGGAATAAAGGGCAGCAGCTTTTTCTTTTACCACCAGCATATTTTCCTTCATGTCACCCAGGGTAACTACAGCGCCCGTACCGCGGGCAAGGCCATCTTTCTGGTGAATCAGCACAGTACCAAACCCAATGTCGCGGAAAGTTTTTGCCCTGGCATTATCAACAGAAAAAAGTTTGGAAGCATCTACTTCAGGCTTGATGGCCTGGTTCCAACCAAAGGCACCCTTGGTTGCGGAAGCGATCTGGGGAGCAGGAAAGCCGCCCCCACCACCGAATCTGGCAAATCCACCACCCGTCTGCTGCGGAGCCGCAACGCCGTAATCACTGAATATATCTACAAAAGAAGGAGAGATCCATTTTCCCTTGCAATCAATGGTAACAGCTTCTTTGGGAATGGTTATATTAGCACCGACGGCCACAATTTTACCGTTTTTAATAACCATGCTGGCATTGTTCAGGGTTGTTTGGGCATCTTTTACAATAGTGGCATTGGTAAACGCATACAACCCTTCCTTTGGTTCTGCTATACCATTGACAGGGTAGGTTGTTTGCGCACGTCCTTTTGTAAAAAGCAGAAATGCGAGAAACAGAAAAATAGCATGCTTTCGCACGGGTAACTCGGTAAGTTTTCTCATAAGTCTAATTTTGATTTACATTTCTATAGAAAAATCTAAATTACTTCAATTGGCCAACCGAATAAAACGATTTATAAAAAAACTTAATTTTTGATGAATTTAGCCTCTTACATCGACCATACCCTGCTAAAGCCCTTTGCGACCCTGGCAGAGATAGAGCAGCTGTGCACCGAAGCTGCCACCCACCGTTTTTTTGCTGTTTGCGTTCCACCCCCCTTTGTAAAGCGGGCAAAAGTCCTGCTGGCTCCCACGCCGGTTCAGATTGCTGCTGTAATTGGTTTTCCGTTTGGCTACTCCGCTACTGAAGCAAAACTGGCTGAAGCCGTGCTGGCCCTGATTGATGGGGCCGATGAACTGGACATGGTCATCAACCTTATTGCGCTCAGGATGAATGACTGGGATTATATTGTGAAAGAAGTATCCCTGCTGACTGAAGTGGTACACAACAAGCAAAAGAGGATTAAGGTGATTATTGAAAGTGGCATGCTTACAGAAGAAGAGATTGTCCGGTGCTGCTCCGGCATTGGTGCGCTGCCGATTGATTTTATGAAAACCTCCACCGGTTACGCTGAAAGAGGAGCTACCGTAGAGGCAGTAAAGCTGATGCGGCAGCACCTGCCGGACCGGGTAAAAATAAAAGCTTCAGGAGGCATCCGGGATTATGGGTTTGCCCGTTCGCTGGTAGAGGCGGGCGCTTCCAGACTGGGGTGCAGCGCCAGCGTAGCGATCGTAAACGGAGCGCCTGACAACCGTGGCAGCGACTACTAATTTGGCAGGATACTTGCTAAACAGAGCCTGTCTATACGTACACCATGAAAAAACTCCTGCTGCTGATTACCCTGGTGACCTCACTCAAGCTCAGTGCCCAGTCGGATTCTGGTCTTGTAGTTGTGCACAAAGACCCGCGGGTGGCCCTGCTGGTAAAAAAGCAAGCCCAGATCAACGAAGAAACTACGCGCAGCGCCCGCCGCAACGTACCTGGTTACCGCATTCAGATTCTCAATACCATCGACCGCAATGCAGCCCTCGATGCCAAAACAAAGGCATACCGCTTATATCCTGAGCTAAAAGCTTACCTGATCTACCAGGCTCCTTACTACCGCATCCGTGTCGGCAATTTCAAAACCAAGCAAGAAGCCGACGAATACATGAAAGACATGGCCAGCAATTTCGACAACAATGTTTTCCTGGTAAGGGATGTTGTTGAGATCAAGCTGGAAGGGTCTGAACCATAGTCTTGAACCTTGATTTACAGGATTTTTGGGATGCGGGGATTGTGAGATTGAAGTTAAATGGATCATCAAACCAGCAAAGTCATTACCAGCAAGCTAACCGACTCACTGCAAACCCACAATCCCCGCATCCCAAAAATCCTGTAAATCAAGGTTCAAGACAGACAAATTCCTATCTTCGCCGCCCGGGCCGGAGGTCCGGGATTATGCTTACAGAAAAAATACACGATCTATCCCGCCGGTATGCACAGGAAACCATCGAGATACGGCGGCACCTGCATGCTCATCCGGAACTGAGCTACCAGGAATTTGAAACATCCCGCTTTGTTCAAAGTAAACTCACCCAATACGGTATCTCCTTTGAAGTAAAAGCCGGTACCGGTGTAGTTGGATTAATAAAAGGAAAGAATCCGGAAAAAAAGACCATTGCCCTGCGTGCCGACATGGACGCGCTGCCTATCCAGGAGGAAAATGATGTTCCCTATAAATCAACAAAAGCCGGTGTAATGCATGCCTGCGGACATGATGTGCATACATCCGTTCTGCTCGGCGCTTCCAAGATCCTGAACGAGTTAAAGGAAGATTGGGAGGGAACGGTAAAGCTGATCTTCCAGCCTGGTGAAGAACGCAATCCGGGCGGGGCCAGCATCCTGATCAAAGAAGGCGTGCTGGAAAATCCGGCGCCGGCTGCCATATTCGGACTGCACGTGCATCCCGGACTGGAAATTGGAAAGCTGAGTTTTCGCGGCGGCAAAGTAATGGCCAGCGCCGATGAATTATACATCACGATCAGAAGCAAAGGCGGTCATGCCGCAGCACCGCATACGACGGTTGATACCATCCTGATCGCTTCCCACCTGGTGGTTGCCCTGCAGCAGATCATCAGCCGCAACAAAGATCCCTTCTCTCCTTCCGTACTCTCTATATCATCATTCCAGGGTGGATATACAACCAATGTAATCCCGAGCGAGGTAAAGCTGATGGGTACGTTCAGGGCCATGGATGAAGGCTGGCGGTTCAAGGCGCATGAGCTCATCCGCAAACAGGCTACTTCCCTGGTACAAGGCATGGGTGCTGAAATCGACCTGCACATAGACGTAGGCTATCCTACGGTGTACAACAACGAACAGCTGAATCTGATTGCCCGCCGCCAGGCATCGCTTTATATGGGTGATGAAAATGTACTGGAGACCGAGCTGCGGATGGGTGCCGAAGATTTCGGCTACTACTCGCAGGCCATACCAGGCTGTTTTTACCGCCTTGGAGTGATGAACCAGGAACGGGGCATTACTTCCGGCGTGCATACTCCTACATTCAACGTGGACGAACGGGCCATTGAAATCGGCATGGGCGCTATGGCCTGGCTGGGTGCAAGTGTGGAAATGGGTTAGGTTAATTTACCTGTACTGTATCTGTTTTAAAGAGTTGTTGCTTGTTGTAAAAGCGCAGCAGGTATTTTCCTGTTGTGGTTGCATTGATCTTAATTGTTGTATCTATATAATACAAAGCCAGCGCGCAGGCCACGCCATTTTTGCTGCCTGCATTGGTTGCTTTGGCCCTGATCTCAAACTCCCGTGTACCGATTTCTTGAATATCCAGGTTTGAAAACCTGTAACACAGATTAGGTCCGTAGGCCTTTACCTGTGACGTGATTCCCTCCTTTTGCGTTTGGCTGACAGGTGTGTTTGTCTTTTCAAATATAAGATCGTCCAACTGGTTATCAGAGGCTGTTTCAGTTTTTTCGCAAGCGGTCAAAAAGAGCAAGAAGCAAAGAGATCGCAGGAATCTATTCAGCATATCTTTTTTCTTTCTGACATGGTATTATACAGCAACGTTGCATAATGATATGACTGATTGACCCGCATTTTCGTACTTTGCACGGCAAATTAACGTTGTTATCAACTAATTGCCTGCCATCGGTAACGACTATCCTGATTAAAACCCAAGTATGCAGAAATCTTCACGGAAAGAACAAGCCCTCGATTACCATGCCAAAGGCCGTCCCGGTAAAATCGAAGTCGTACCAACAAAAGATGCAAAAACACAACAGGATTTATCGCTCGCTTACTCACCCGGCGTAGCGGAACCCTGCAAGGAAATTTTCAACAACGTAGAAGAAGTATACAAATACACCGCCAAAGGAAATCTGGTGGCGGTAATCAGCAATGGTACGGCGGTGCTTGGGTTGGGCGATATTGGCCCCGAAGCCGGCAAACCCGTTATGGAGGGCAAAGGCGTCTTGTTCAAGATATTTGCTGATATAGACGTGTTCGACATTGAAGTAAATGAAAAAGACCCCGAGAAGTTTGTACAGATCGTAAAAGCCCTGGAACCCACCTTCGGCGGCATCAACCTGGAAGACATCAAATCACCGGAATGTTTTTATATAGAACGTGAGCTCAGGGAACAACTGAAGATCCCGGTGATGCACGACGACCAGCACGGCACCGCCATCATCAGCAGTGCTGCCTTGTTAAACGCACTTGAGATCCAGAAAAAACGGATCAACCGGGCCCGCTTTGTGGTAAACGGCGCCGGTGCCGCCGCCATGGCCTGTGTGCTGCTCTACAAGGCCCTGGGTGCCAACCCGGAAAACTTCACGATGTTCGACATCAACGGCGTGATTCATGCAGGTCGCACGGATCTGGATGAAACCAAACGCCAGTTTGCCCATGGCAAACCCGGCATCACGCTGGCCCAGGCCATGAAAGATGCCGATGTTTTTATCGGGCTCAGCGTAGGCAATGTGGTAACACCTGATATGGTGCGCAGCATGGCCAAAAACCCGATCGTGTTTGCCATGGCCAACCCCGACCCGGAAATTCCGTACGATGCCGCTATCAACACCCGCAAGGATATTATCATGGCAACCGGCCGCAGCGATTATCCCAACCAGGTCAACAATGTGCTGGGCTTCCCGTTTATCTTTCGCGGTGCATTGGATGTGCGTGCCACCCAGATCAACGAAGCCATGAAGCTGGCTGCGGTTCGGGCCCTGGCAGAAATGGCCCGCACAACCGTGCCCGACATCGTGAACCTTGCCTACAACGAAAGGACCATTTCCTTTGGTCCCAACTACATCATTCCCAAACCCCTCGATCCCCGCTTGCTGGCCACCGTATCACCCGCTGTAGCCCGTGCTGCCATGGACAGCGGTGTGGCACAGAAAAAGATCGAGAACTGGGAAGCCTATACCGAAGAGCTGAACCGCCGGCTGGGCTTGGATAACCAGTTGCTGCGCGTAATCGGCAACAAAGCCCGCCGCGATCCGCGCCGGCTGGTATTTGCGGAAGCTGATAATGTAAAGGTGCTGAAGGCAGCCCAAAGCGTTTTTGAAGAAGGCGTGGCCTACCCGATCCTGCTGGGGGAAGAAGACAAGATCAGAACGATTGCCCAGGAAAACAGCATTGATATTGATGAGCTGCCTATCATCGACCCGGGCAGCAGCAGCCAGGAGCAGAAAAGACGGCAATACGGCGAAGCTTATTTCCGCAAACGCCAGCGCAAGGGCGTCAACCATTACGAAGCCATCAAGGTAATGCGCGACCGCAACTACTTTGGCTGCATGATGGTTGAAACCGGCGATGCCGATGCCATGATCTCAGGCCTCACCAGGAATTATCCCGATACCATCCGCCCTGCCCTGCAAATTGTGGGTACAGAAGATGGCGTGAAAAAAATTGCCGGCATGTATCTGCTGGTTACCAAGAAAGGACCTCTCTTCCTGGCCGATACCACCGTAAACTTCAATCCAACTGCAGAAGAGCTGGCCGATATTACCCTGATGGTAGCGCGCGAGGTGCGAACCTTTAACCTTACACCACGCATTGCCCTGCTGAGCTATTCAAACTTTGGCAGCAGCAACTCGCCGGAAGCCAGGCTGGTAGCGGAAGCCCGCGACATCATCAAACGCCGGAGCCCTTCCCTGATTGTGGATGGTGAAATGCAGGCAAGCCTGCCGTTTACCAACGACATCCTGCGCGACAACTATCCCTTCAGCGAACTGGTAGGACAGGATGTGAACGTGCTGATCTTTCCCAACCTCGCTGCCGGCAACATTGCCTATAACCTGCTCAAGGAAGTCGGGGGTGCCGATGCCATTGGCCCGATTTTGTTAGGATTAAAGAAGCCGGTGCATGTGCTGCAGCTGGGAAGCTCGGTCAGAAGCATCTATAATATGGCGCTGATCTCTATCATTGATGCCCAAACAAAATCCAAAGTATCAGCTGAAGAGCTGATCAAACGGTCACGGTGGTGGAAGCGGTTTAAAAAGAAAGACGCATAAGAAATTAATCCATGTTCATGAAATTTTTTAACGGAGTCGGACGCTACTTTTTGCTGCTGAAAGGCATGTTTAAAAGACCGGAGAACTGGAAAGTATACTGGAAAGAGTTTATGCACCAGTGTTCCGATATCGGCATTGGCTCCCTGGGCATTGTTGTCATTATTTCATTTTTTATAGGGGCCGTATCTGCCGTGCAAACTGCTTACCAGCTGGTTAGCCCGCTCATCCCCAAATCTTCCATCTCCCAGATCGTCCGTGATACGGTAATCCTGGAGTTTGCGCCCACCCTGGTTTGTATCGTGCTGGCAGGCGTGGTAGGAAGCAAGATCGCCAGTGAGCTGGGCAATATGCGTGTGAGCGAACAGATCGATGCCCTGGAGATCATGGGCATCAACACAAAAGCTTACCTGGTAATGCCCAAGATCGTAGCCGCCTTTCTGGTCATTCCTATGCTGGTGATCATTGCCAGTGCGTTGGGCATCCTGGGCGGACAAATAGCGGCCGTTGCTTCCGGCATTGTTTCGTCAGAAGACTTTCACAAGGGGCTGCTGTCTAATTTTGTGCCCTACAATGTGTTTTTTGCCCTGGTAAAAGCTTACACATTTTCATTTATCATTTCTTCTATTCCGGCTTATTTCGGATATTACGTACAGGGCGGCTCGCTGGAGATCGGGCGTTCAAGCACGCGGTCGGTAGTGGTGAGCTGTATCCTGATCCTGATCGCAGATTATGTGCTGTCTGCCCTTTTGCTGTAATAAATCCGGATACCCTGGCTGAGACCGTATCCGATTTTGATAAAATATTTGGTATGATAGAACTAAGACATGTAAAGAAAAGTTTCGGCGAGAAAACCATCATCAAAGATGTGAGTGCCGTGATGCAGGGAGGAAAGTGCAACCTGATCATCGGCAGCAGCGGCAGTGGAAAAACGGTGTTGATGAAATGCCTGATCGGCTTGTTTACACCCGATAGCGGGGACATCTTATATGACGACCGCCAGTTTATTACCATGTCGGATGATGAACGGAAGGAAGTAAGAAAAGAAATTGGCATGCTGTTTCAGGGATCGGCCCTGTTCGACAGCCTCAACGTGGAACGCAATGTGATGTTCCCGCTTGATATGTTCACCAATGATTCCTACAAAGCTAAACGCAGAAAAGTAGATGAGGTACTGGCCAGGGTAAACCTGGAAAAAGCAAACAAGAAATTTCCTGCCGAGATCAGCGGAGGCATGAAAAAAAGGGTGGCGCTCGCCAGGGCCATTGTATTGCAGCCAAAATATTTATTCTGCGACGAACCCAACTCCGGCCTCGACCCGCAGACTTCGATGGTCATCGACAAGCTGATTCACGACATTACCGATGAAAACAAGATCACCACGGTTATCAACACGCATGACATGAACAGTGTAATGGAGATAGGAGATAACATCATCTACATGCACCAGGGCGAAAAAGAATGGGAAGGGAATAACAAGGAAATTATTTTCAGCAAAAACGACAAGCTGAACACCTTCATTTTTGCTTCCGAATTTTTACGGGATGCCAAAGACATGCGCATGCTGGAAGTGACCGGAAAGATCGACAACGACCGGAACATGGATGAGTTGATCAACAATCCGGACGCCAGTCCCTTTATTGATGGAAACAAACAGTAGGCCCTGCTGAAAATCAGTTTGCACTCCTGATTTTTCCCCTACATTTGCTGCAACCAATCCAACGCAACATGTCTGTTTTAGTAAACAAAGATTCCAAAATACTGGTACAGGGTTTCACCGGCACAGAAGGAACGTTTCATGCCACCCAAATGATCGACTATGGTACACAGGTGGTAGGAGGCGTTACGCCGGGCAAAGGAGGCACCAAGCATTTAGACAGACCCGTATTTAACACGGTAGCTGAATGTGTAAAAGAAACAGGGGCTGATGTTTCCATCATTTTTGTTCCGCCTGCTTTTGCAGCAGACGCCATCATGGAATCGGCCGATGCTGATATCCGGCTGATCGTTTGTATCACGGAAGGCATTCCTGTCCAGGACATGGTCAATGCAAAAAACTATATCAAAGGAAAGAATATCCGCCTGATAGGGCCGAACTGTCCGGGTGTTATTACAGCCGACGAATGCAAGGTCGGCATCATGCCTGGTTTTGTTTTCAAGGCAGGCCGGATCGGGATCGTATCAAAATCAGGTACACTCACGTATGAAGCAGCCGACCAGGTAGCGAAGGCGGGACTGGGTATTTCCACCGCTATTGGAATTGGAGGCGATCCGATCATTGGTACTCCTACCAAAGAAGCGGTAGAACTGTTGATGAATGATCCGGATACAGATGGCATTGTGATGATCGGGGAAATTGGTGGCAGCATGGAAGCCGATGCCGCCCGCTGGATACAGGAAAATGGCAGTAAGCCGGTGGTTGGCTTTATCGCCGGACAAACCGCGCCTCCCGGCCGCAGGATGGGCCATGCAGGCGCCATCATCGGCGGTGCTGATGATACAGCAGAGGCAAAGATGAAGATCATGGAAGAGTGTGGCATTTATGTGGTAAAAAGCCCGGCTGATATCGGAAAGAAAATGGCGGAGGTGATCAATAAATAAGATAGTTAAGAGCTTGGATAAAAAAGCAGCGCGAGGGCGCTGCTTTTTGCTTTATAAAACCCGTTGCCTGTTTATCAATGCAAAGAAAAATCCCTCCGGTTGGGGAGGGATCTTCATCTGTCTTTCTGCGGACGGGTAATCAGCAAGAGGTAAACGTTTTCATAGAGACCTCAGAGAGGTTTAGAACTTAGGGTAGTTGTTGTTTCTGCGATCATCACTCCGGCCATAATCTTTGTCTCTTCCGTAGTTACCGTTTCTGTCGTCACGGCCATAACGATCATCCCGTCCCCTGTTGTCCCAGCGGTTGCTTTGTTCGTTGACTGCTACATCACCATCACGTTTTACGATCAGGCTAAGTTGGGTATCGGGTTTGAGGAAGATAGAAGAAGAGTAGATGAGCCGTTCGCCACCAAAGAAGCCACGTTTGACCTGAAAGATGCGGATATTGTGACGGCCCATGCCGATGTTGGCGAGCGAGAGATTGTTTCCGATGCCATCGTACCGATTACCGTCGATGATCACACGAAGATTTTTATTGTCTGTGTTAACAACGGTTAAGCGGCTGGAACCGGGAGGTGTTGCAAAAGTAGTAGCGGTAATAACCAGGGCTGCGAGCATTGTAATAAAGGATTTCATTTTGCTTAAGTTTTATTTTTTTATCAATTGGTTTGTACAGTGATAGAGGGAAGTTGAAAGAATTGGTTTATCCGTGTTTTGCCAATTAAAAGTTAAAGGCCCTTTTCTTATTTTTCAACTGCTGGCATGTACACCAACCATGCACTAAACTTGCATACACAGTATGTAAACTTGTCTATCCGTGCATCCTTAGCGGATAACCCTAACTTTGATTAAATAGAACCAGCTATGTGGTTGAACAAACAAATTTTCTTTCTGATCCTTTTATCTCTTGTAACCCTTACCATGCAGGCACAGAACAACAGTAAATATGATACGCTCTGGAAAAAAGCAGACGAGCTGATCAGCAAAAAAGGCTTGCCGAAATCAGCGCTTGCTGAGGTGGAAAAGATTTATACGCTGGCCAAAAAGGAAGGGCAGCAGGCGCAACTGATCAAGGCGCTCGTATATAAAATGCAGTTGAGTGAACAGGTAGATGAAGACGCACAAAAAGGCAGCATCCAATTGCTTGATAAAGAAATCCTGACAGCTGCGGAGCCGGTAAAATCTATCCTGACCAGCTTGCTCGCTGAAAGGTATCTCAACTACTTTCAACAGCACCGTTATCAATTATATAACAGAACACAGACACAGAATTTTCAGCAGGGTGATATTGCCACCTGGAGCATCAATGATTTGCATGCAAAGATTGGTGCACTTTACCTGGCTTCAATCGAAAAAGAAAAATTACTGCAACAGACTGCACTGCAATCTTACGACCCTATCATCATAAAGGGCAATATGCGTGCGCTCCGTCCTACGCTGTATGATTTGCTGGCGCACAAAGCGCTTGATTATTTCCGGAGCGATGAGCGTGACATCAACAAACCGGCGTATGCATTTGAGCTGAAGGAAGAAGGTTTATTTTCTGATGCCGCTACTTTTGCGAAGCTGAAAATTACTACTGCTGATTCACTCTCTCTTCACCGCAAAGCCCTGCTGATCTTCCAGCAGTTGCTTCAGTTTCATGCCGGCGATACCAAGCCAGATGCCCTGATTGATGCGGATCTGCTCCGCATTGAATTTGTGCACCAGTATGCGGTCATGCCCAACAAAGATGACCTGTATGCGGCTGCATTAAAGCGTGTGGCTGATATGTGGGGAGATGCGCCGGCTGCTGCACAGGCTTGGTATTTGATCGCGCAGGAGCATGCTGAGAGAGCAGGAAGATATGAGCCGTTTAAGGATACTACAGGCCGTTATGAATACCTGGAAGCAGTGAAGATATGTGAAAGGATACTAAAGCAAGGCGCAGAAAGTGAAGGCAAAGTAAACTGCTTTAATCTCCTGAATCAGATACAGCACAGGGATCTGAGCATAACAACAGAAACAGTGAATATCCCGGAACAGCCATTCAGAGCACTGGTGCAATACCGGAATTTTACACAGCTCTACTTCAGGATCATTCCGCTAACAGATGCATTGAAAAGCCGGGATAACAATGACGATGCATACTGGAAGCAATTGATTGCTGTAAAACCTATCCGCAGTTGGAGCCAGGTACTGCCTGCAACCAATGATTACCAGAAGCACAGTGCAGAAATAAAAGTAGATGCGCTTCCGGTTGGTAGCTATGTGCTCATCGGAAGTCTGAATGAAAATTTTTTCCTGGATAAAAACCCACTGGCAGCCGGACAAGTGTATGTATCCAATATCAGCTATGTGAACAGGGGCAATGATTATTTTTTGCTTCACCGGGAAACAGGCAAACCATTGGCGAAGGCAACTGTGCAGGTTTGGTACAGGAAATATGATTACAGCACACGCCGTTATACACTTACAAAGGGAGAGAAAAAGCTTAGCAATGAAAACGGGTTTGTGCAGCTTACCGGACAAAAAAAACAACAGGAAAGTACACAGCTGGAAGTTACCTACAACGCGGATCACTTGTTTGGTGAAAGCAGTGAATATATAATTTATAATGATGAACAGGTGGCAAAGCAAGTCAGCGCTGCTGCATATGAAAAAGACCAGGCTAGCATTTTTTTCTTTACAGACCGCTCCATCTACCGGCCCGGACAAACCGTGTACTTTAAGGGAATCATTATTACAAAAGATTTCACTTCGAAGCGGAGCAAAGCCTACCCTGATCACAAGGCACAAGTTGCACTTTACAATGCCAATGGCGAAAAGATCGATTCTTTGGAACTCACCACAAATGAGTTTGGTTCTTACTCCGGCAAGTTCCGGTTGCCGGAGAATGGATTAACAGGCGAATTTTATATCAGGGAAGAACTGGATGGGCAGGCTGATTTCTCAGTAGAAGAATACAAGCGCCCCAGGTTTTCTGTGGAGTACGAACCCATCAAAGAGGTATACAAGGTTAATGACAGCATTGCCATTACTGGCTCTGCCCAAGCTTATGCAGGCAACAACATCGACGGGGCACAGGTAAAGTACCGGGTAGTAAGGCAACCCCGGTTTATCTATCCCTGGTTATACGGCCGGTGGCTTCCCCGTGGCAGCAACCTAGAAATTACCAGCGGAATAGCGACTACTGATGCGGGTGGCAAGTTCACCATCCGCTTCAAAGCCATTCCTGATCTTACGATCAGCAAACAGCTGGATCCTGTTTTTGATTACAAAATCATTGCCGATGTTACGGACGTGAATGGGGAGACGCGGAGCGGAGAAAAGACTGTTTTAGTATCATACAAAGCGTTACAGATTAAGGTAGCCACATCTACCGGTGATGAAACCGTCCCCGCAGATAGCCTGAAAAGCTTACTTATCACCACACAGAACATCAATGGTGATTTTCAGCCATCACTGGTTCGAGTTTCGATCTTCCGCTTGCAGTCACCCGACCGCCTGATCCGGGAACGCTATTGGCAACAGCCCGATCAGTTTGTGATGAACCAGGAAGAATTTACAAAATATTTTCCCGCTGATGAATACAAGCATGAAAGTGATTACCATACCTGGGGTAAAGGAGAGAAAGTATGGGAGGCCAATGATTCCACGCGGGCGAACGGACAGATGACACTTAAAAATTTTCCGGTTGCGCAAGGCAGTTATATAATTGAGGCAGTAACAACCGACAGGTATGGAGAAGAAGTAAAAGCTGTTCAGTTTATTCAACTATACGATGACAAGAGCAATGCACTTCCTGTACCCAGCTACTCCTGGGATGCACAGAGAAACAAGATTATAGAACCTGGAGAAACTTCCACCGTAATAATCGGTTCTTCTGCCAGCGACTTGTTTGTGATCCAGCAAATTGATTCAAGCAGAGGTGATGAAAGAGTAAATGGCAACCGGCCAACAACTGAGGATCAATATCGGTTTATCAGTTTGAACAAAGAAAAAAAATCATTCAACTTTATTGCTACTGAAAACGATCGCGGTGGTTTCGGCGTGTATAACTTCTTTGTAAAAAATAACCGCTTTTACAGCAGCTCTCATGTTATCTCCGTTCCCTGGACGAACAAAGAATTGAGCATTTCTTATGAAACGTTCCGGGACAAAACCCTGCCTGGAAGTGAAGAAAGATGGAAGGTAAAAATCAGCGGTTATAAGAATGAAAAAGTAGCAGTTGATATGCTCGCCTCCATGTACGATGCATCACTTGATCAGTTTAAACCCCATAGTTGGAATGAACCAAACATATGGCCTACTTACTTTCAGCGAGGTGGATGGAGTGGTAGAAGTGACTTTGGTTCTGTTCAGATGAATGGAAGGTATTTCCTAGATGACTTTATGGCATATTTGAAGAGCTATGACCAACTTTTGGACTTAGGTTTTGAGAATAATTTAATGATCAGCGGCGTAAGGATGGGAGCTATTGCACCGAACGGTGATGTTAAGATGTTTTACAACGTACCTAAGTCGGTTAACCAGGAAAAAGCGGAAGATTTGTTAAAGAAGCTGCCTGGAGTTCAGGTAGACCAAGATGGTGTAGTAAACGAGATTACTGTTCAAGGAGAAGTGATAGTTTCCGGTGTACGTATACCTAAAGCAAAAGAGACTGAAATTACAAAGTCTACCTCTCCTATCCAACCCCGCAAAAACTTCGCAGAAACCGCCTTCTTCTTCCCAAACCTTCACACCGATGCAGCCGGCAACATTGAATTTTCCTTCACCATGCCCGAGGCCCTTACCCGCTGGAAGTTCCAGGCCCTGGCACACACAAAAGAGGCGGCTTTCGGCTACAGTACCAAAGACCTCGTAACACAAAAACAACTCATGGTGCAGCCTAATGTACCCCGCTTCCTGCGCGAAGGCGATCATATCGAGCTAAGCACCAAGATCGTGAACCTGACAGGCAAAGAACTAACCGGCACTGTCCACCTGGAGCTGCTCAATGCAGCTACCCTGCAGCCGGTTGATGGCTGGTTCCAGAACATGACCGCCAACCAGTACTTCACCGCAGAAGCAGGAAAGAGTGTACCGGCCAGTTTTACCGTTCAGGTTCCCTATCAATACACCAGCGCACTCGTATACCGCTTTACCGCCAGCGTAAAGACCGGCAACGAAACCATCGGCGACGGAGAAGAAGCTTCGCTGCCGGTATTGAAGAACAGCATGCTGGTCACAGAAAGCGTGCCCCTGCCCATGCGCGGCAATGCAGCAAAGAATTTTCGCTTTGATAAACTGCTGCAATCCGGCAACAGCGAAACCCTGCAGCATTTTGCCCTCACGGTTGAATACACCGGCAACCCGGTCTGGTATGCGGTTCAGGCCCTGCCCTATCTGACGGAGTATCCCTATGAATGCGCCGAACAAACCTTTAACCGCCTTTACGCCAACGCGCTGGCCTCAAAGGTTGCCAATGCATCTCCCCGCCTGAAAAGGATATTTGATGAGTGGAATAAGACTGCACAGGGAGGCCAGGACTCTTCCGCTGCCCTGCTATCCAACCTGCAGAAAAACCAGGAACTGAAGTCCCTGCTGCTTGAAGAAACGCCCTGGGTGCTGCAGGCAAAATCAGAAGCACAGCAAAAAAAGAACATTGCCCTGCTCTTCGACATGGACCGGATGAGCCGCGAGCTGCAATCAACCATCAGCAAACTGCAACAGTTTCAATTGCCCAACGGCGGCTTCCCCTGGTTCCGCGGCGACCGCGACGACCGCTTTATCACTCAATACATCATCACCGGTATTGGTCATCTGAGAAGGTTGGGTGCCTGGCCCGGACAAGATTCGGCGCAGCTTTCTGCGCTTGTTCAACCAGCTATTCAATACCTTGATAAAAGGATCATGGAAGATTACCAGCAAATTATTAAGAGCAAGGCAAATCTTTCGCTTTCACACCTGCAGTATACCCAGATCCAGTATCTCTACATGCGCAGCTTCTTCCCCGAGTACGGCATTCCCGGCGAATCATTCACGGCAGTTAATTTCTTCCGCAAACAAACTCAGCAATACTGGCTGCAACAAAATAAATACATGCAGGGCATGATCGCGCTGGCACTAAACAGAACAGGCGATGTAAAAACTGCTCAGGATATTATCCGCTCGCTGCAGCAGAATGCCACTGTGAACGAGGAAATGGGTATGTACTGGAAGGAAGTGCGGCCGGGTTATTACTGGTACCAGGCCCCTATCGAAACACAGAGCCTGCTGATAGAAGCTTTTTCCGAGATCAGCAAAAACAAACAAGTGGTCTCCGACCTCACCACCTGGCTCCTCAAACAAAAACAAACCCAGAACTGGCGCACCACCAAAGCTACGGCAGATGCCTGTTACGCTATCTTGCTTCAATCGCCTTCAGCTGCGCAAAAAGGCGGCTCTCTCGATCAGTTGAACAGCGAACCGATAGTAGAAATCAAGCTGGGCGACAAGTCCGTCAAAAGCACCGACCAGAAAGGGGAAGCAGGCACCGGTTATTTCAAAAAAACATTCGAACCGCAATTTATCAATGCTTCCATGGGCGATATCTCTGTAAAGATCCAAAATCAGAACCAACAAACAACAACTCCATCCTGGGGTGCTGTATACTGGCAGTATTTTGAAAACCTGGACAAGATCACCCAATCAGCCACCGCCCTGCAGATAAACAAAAAATTGTTTATAGAAAGCAATTCCGACCGCGGTCCCCTGCTGCAACTCGTCACCGACGGCGCCATCCTGCATCCCGGAACAAAAATAAAGGTCAGGATAGAGCTGCGTGCAGACCGTGACATGGAATACGTGCACTTAAAAGACATGCGCGCCAGCTGCATGGAACCTGTTAACGTGCTTAGTTCCTACAAATGGCAGGGCGGCCTGGGCTACTATGAAAGTACCCGCGACGCCAGCACCAATTTCTTTTTCAGCCGGCTGCCCAAAGGAAGCTATGTATTTGAATACTCCCTGTTCGTCACGCACACCGGCAACTTCAGCAACGGCATTACCACTGCCCAATGCATGTACGCGCCGGAGTTTACCAGCCATAGCGAAGGCGTACGGGTAAATGTGGAATAAACAGCTCCTGCAGCTGCGCTTTACGTTAAAAACTATTAAAACCTCATAACCAATGAAAGCAAGAGCCATTTTCACGTTGCTGTTAGCAGTCTTTTTTCTCGCAGGCCGGGCGCAAAAAGGTGCAAAAAGCATTGCTGCAGGTCCGCTGATTTCGTTCCCGCTTGCAACAGAAAGCGGGGGCGGACGAAGTAACCTGAATCCTGGATTTGGTTTGGAGGCCGTCGGGCAATACAATCTTTCAGATAAAAGTGCCCTGCTCCTTAAAGCGACTTTAGCATCCTGGGGTTACAAATACATCTTTAATCCGTACGGCGCCAAAAGGCTCACGCTTCTTACACTTCAGGGCGGCTACAAATATCAATTCGGCTCCTCCGGGTTCTTCATAAATGGCCTGCTTGGAACTGACATCGAGTTGCGAGACACTTACGCATCGATCTCCTTTACAGTGGGAGCTGGCAAGCGATTCATATTAAAGAATAATCGCTTTATTGATGCAGGCATTGATGTAGTTGGAGGCGATGCGGAGGGAAGAGTGAACCTGAAAGCAATTTTCAGCCTCTTTCAATGGCTTGCTGCAAAGTAGCTCCTTCCAGGTTGAAGGCAGACGCCAATGAAAATGATTTCACCAGATGTAAGTGGTTGCCCTTTTTCTTGCAAGGAGACCTGTTTATCCGGTTCCACAACAAGATTATTTTATATAAAATTATGCACACTGAAAACCTCATCATCGGCCAAGGCATTTGCGGAACACTCTTATGTTATGAGCTACAGAAAGCCGGGCAGTCGTTCCTTGTAATTGATGAGCCAAGGCCATTCAGCGCATCTAAAATAGCTTCAGGCATCATCAATCCGGTTACCGGCCGGCGGCTGGTAAAAACCTGGATGATCGATGAGCTGCTGCCGTTTTTGTTGAAATCGTATATTGGATTAGGACTCGAATTAGGCATTGAATGTATTGAGCAGAAAGATGTGATTGATTTCTTTCCCTCTCCCCAGATGCGGCTGGCTTTTTTAAACAGGCTGGAAGAAGATGGACAATACCTTTCCCTCCAAAAAGATATTATAGAGTGGAGCGCGTATTTGAATTACGATTTTGAATATGGCATTATCCATCCTTGTTATCTGGTGGATGTGGTGAAGCTCATAGAGGCTTTCCGGAAAAAGCTCGTTAAGCGTAATTTTCTGTTAGAAGCGTATTTCGATATTGCCCAACTTTCAGTCGAAAACAACAGGATCACTTATAAGAACATCACCGCAGAAAAGATCATTTTTTGCGATGGCACTGCCGGGGCAGAGAACCCTTACTTTAAAAATCTTCCCTTTGCACCCAACAAAGGAGAAGCGCTGATTGTGAAAATAAAGGACCTGCCCGGAACACATATCCTGAAAAGGGGACTGAACTTAGTTCCCTGGGGAGAGGATTTATTCTGGGCAGGCTCATCTTATGAATGGCAGTTTGAGCATGATCAGCCCACGACGTTGTTCAGAGAGAAAACAGTAGAGCAGCTTAACACCTTTCTTAAAGTCCCCTTTACAGTTGTAGATCACTGGGCTTCCATCCGCCCGGCTACGTTGGAACGCAGACCTTTTGTAGGCTTTCATCCCCTGCATCCCACTATAGGCATCTTTAATGGCATGGGAACAAAAGGCTGCTCGCTGGCGCCATATTTTGCTGCGCAATTTGTTCAATATATTTCGAAAGGGACAGCCTTATCAGCAGATGTGGATGTTCATAGGTTCAAGAAGGTGCTGAGTAGAGTATAGTGTGCCTCCCTGCCTAAACCAAACAAAAAAGCCACCCTGCTCGCACAGGATGGCTTTTAATCTATTGCTTAAAAATATTAATCAAACTTCAGATCCAGTCCCAGACCTCTCAACTCGTGTACCAGTACGTTGAAAGATTCAGGGATGCCGGCCCGGGGGATGTTGTCACCCTTTACAATGGCTTCATAGGTCTTTGCGCGACCGATGATGTCATCTGATTTGAGTGTCAGCAGCTCCTGGAGGATGTTGGAGGCACCGTAGGCTTCCAGGGCCCATACTTCCATTTCACCGAAACGCTGTCCACCGAACTGTGCTTTACCACCCAGCGGCTGCTGTGTGATCAAGCTGTATGGTCCGATAGAGCGGGCGTGCATCTTATCATCCACCATGTGGTGCAGCTTGATGATATAGATGATACCCACCGTTGCTTTCTGGTCGAAGCGGTCGCCGGTTTCACCATCGTACAGGTAGGTGTGGCCAAAGCTTGGCAGACCAGCCTGTGAGATATGACCTGCGATTTCTTCTACAGTCGCTCCGTCGAAAATCGGCGTGGCGAACTTCATGCCCAGCTTTTCACCGGCCCAGCCTAGTACGGTTTCGTAGATCTGTCCCAGGTTCATACGCGATGGTACACCCAGCGGGTTCAGTACGATATCGACCGGTGTTCCGTCTTCCAGGAAAGGCATGTCTTCTGCGCGCACGATCTTGGCTACAATACCCTTGTTACCGTGGCGGCCCGCCATCTTATCACCTACTTTCAGCTTGCGTTTAACAGCCAGGTAAACCTTGGCCAGTTTCAGCACGCCGGCAGGCAGTTCATCACCGATAGAGATGTTGAACTTTTCCCTTTTGTAACGGCCCAGCTCTTCGTTGTATTTGATGCTGTAGTTGTGCAGCAGGGTGTTGATCAGGTCATCGGTCTTTTCATCGCTTGTCCAACCCAGCGGATTGACATTGAGATAGTCGATGCTGCTCAGGTTTTTGGCCGTGAACTTGGCACCCTTGCCGATCATGACTTCACCGAAATTGTTGTTGACACCGGCAGAAGTAAAGTCTTTCAGCAGCACCTGCAGCTTGCTCAGCAGGAGTTCTTTCAGATCCAGTTCGTTCTTGTCGTGAACCTTTTCCAGCTTGTCGATCGCTGCCTTTTCCCGCACTTTTCCGTTCTTGTCTTTCTTGGCGCGCTGGAACAGTTTTTTGTCGATCACCACACCTTCCACACCATTCGGTGCTTTCAGCGAAGCATCTTTGGCATCACCGGCTTTGTCACCGAAGATGGCTCTCAGCAGCTTTTCTTCCGGGGTCGGATCGCTTTCGCCTTTGGGCGTGATCTTACCGATCAGGATGTCGCCTTCTTTGATATGGGCTCCGATGCGGATGATACCGTTTTCATCCAGGTCTTTGGTAGCTTCTTCCGATACGTTGGGAATATCCGGGGTCAGCTCTTCCTCACCTAATTTGGTATCACGTACTTCCAGCTCGTATTCAGAGATATGGATAGATGTGAACAGGTCTTCACGCACTACCTTTTCGCTGATCACGATAGCATCCTCGAAGTTGTAACCTTTCCAGGGCATAAAAGCCACTTTCAGGTTGCGGCCCAGGGCCAGCTCACCGGCTTGTACGGCGTATCCTTCTGTCAGGAAGTCGCCTTCTTTTACCTGCTGGCCTTTCTTTACGGCGGGCTTCAGGTTGATAGAAGTTTCCTGGTTTGTTTTGATGAATTTGGTCAGCCTGTAAACGATCAGGTCGTCTTCAAAGCTTACCAGCTTTTGTGTTTCGTTTCTTGTATAGCGAACGTGGATTTCGTTGGCATCTACAAACTCTACCACACCGTCGCCTTCTGCATGGATCTGGATACGGGCATCGCGGGCAGCTTTGCCTTCCAAACCGGTACCTACGATCGGTGATTCAGGACGGATCAGCGGAACAGCCTGGCGTTGCATGTTTGAACCCATCAG
Organism: Williamsia sp.; assembly: GCA_015069695.1. Taxonomy (GTDB): domain Bacteria; phylum Bacteroidota; class Bacteroidia; order Chitinophagales; family Chitinophagaceae; genus JADCRZ01. The sequence continues at coordinate 28,043 of JADCRZ010000031.1, read as the reverse complement.
GGCACGGTTGGCATCGTCATGTTCCAGGAAGGGGATCAGCGAAGCACTCAGCCCTACGATCTGGTTGGGCGCCACGTCCATGTACTCCACTTCTGTTTTTTCGAGGATCGGGAAATCACCTGTCTGGCGGGAAACGATCTTATCTTCCACGAAGTTCCCTTTCTCATCCAGGTCGGCGTTTGCCTGCGCGATCTTGGCTGTATCTTCTTCTTCGGCGCTCAGGTAGGTGAGCTTTTTCATTTCTACTTTACCGTCGCTTACTTTGCGGTAAGGCGTTTCGATAAAGCCCATTTCGTTGATCTTGGCATGTACGCACAAGGTAGAGATCAGTCCGATGTTCGGACCTTCGGGTGTTTCGATGGTGCACAGGCGGCCATAATGGGAGTAGTGCACGTCACGAACTTCAAAGCCTGCTCTTTCCCTGCTCAAACCGCCGGGTCCGAGGGCAGAGATACGGCGTTTGTGCGTGATCTCCGACAGTGGATTGGTCTGGTCGAGGAACTGGGACAGCTGCGAGGTTCCAAAGAACGAGTTGATAACGGAAGAAAGTGTTCTTGCATTGATCAGGTCAACCGGTGTGAACACCTCATTGTCGCGCACGTTCATGCGTTCGCGGATGGTACGGGCCATACGGGCCAGGCCCACCCCGAACTGGGCGTACAGTTGTTCACCCACGGTGCGCACACGGCGGTTGCTCAGGTGATCGATGTCGTCGATTTCCGATTTGCCGTTGGTGAGCAGCACCAGGTATTTGATGATGGCGATGATGTCTTCCTTGGTCAGTACTTTGTGGTCAAGCGGGTAGTTCAGGTTGAGCTTCCGGTTGATCTTGTAGCGGCCGACTTCACCCAGGTCGTAGCGCTTGTCGCTGAAGAACAGCTTGTCGATGATACCGCGGGCGGTTTCATCATCGGGCGCGTCGGCACCGCGCAGCTGGCGGTAAATATGCTGCACCGCTTCCAGCTCGGAGTTGGAAGTATCTTTGTTGAGGGTGTTGTAGATAATGGAGTAATCACCGCTCATTTCTTCTTTCTGGATGAAAACGCTTTTCACATCCATTTCCGTGATCATGTCGATGGCTTCTTCATCGAGGATGGTATCACGCTCCAGCACCACTTCATTGCGTTCGATAGACACCACTTCACCGGTATCTTCATCCACAAAATCTTCTACCCAGGTGCGGAGCACGCGGGCAGCGAGCTTTTTGCCTACGTATTCCTGCAGGGCTTTTTTATCAGCCTTCACCTCGTTGGCCATGCCAAACAGTTCGAGGATGTCCTTATCGGTTTCGTAGCCGATAGAGCGCAGCAGGGTGGTTACCGGGAATTTTTTCTTACGGTCGATATAGGCAAACATCACGTTGTTGATGTCTGTCGCAAATTCCATCCACGCACCTTTGAAAGGAATTACGCGGGCGGAATAAATTTTGGTACCGTTGGGGTGGATGGACTGGCCAAAGAACACACCCGGTGAGCGGTGAAGCTGGGAAACAACCACACGCTCGGCACCGTTGATCACAAAGGTTCCCCGGGGCGTCATGTAAGGGATGTTACCCAGGAACACGTCCTGGATGATTGTCTGAAAGTCAACATGCTCCTCATCGTTACAGCTGAGGCGCAGTTTGGCTTTCAGGGGAACTGCATAAGTAAGACCGCGTTCCATACACTCTTCGATCGTATAGCGCGGCGGATCAATGAAGTAATCCAGGAATTCCAGCATGAAAATGTTGCGGGTGTCGGTAATTGGAAAATTTTCCTTGAACACACGGAAAAGCCCTTCATTATTTCGTTTGTCGGGCGTAGTTTCGAGCTGGAAAAATTCTTTGAAGGATTGGATTTGGACTTCGAGTAGATCAGGGGCAGGTGCTAAATTTTTAATTTTACCAAAGCTGACCCTTTTTTGGAGATTTGTTAAAGACATATCTGGTTTAAACCTGTTTTGTTTTCGAATCGTCTAGCCAACTGATAACAGCTACTGAATCATGTACTTGCACATACATTTCAGACAAAGCGCTTATGACTTGCTGATAGCCTATTACCCTTAAAATACAAATGGAGTGCAAAGGTAACTAAGAAAGAGACACCAATAAAACTTTTTTCTGAATAAAAAAATTAAATCCTTTCTTTTTTTATTTTATAACCGATCGTTTTTCCAGTTCCCGCAAAGATGGTTTTCCACACCAGGTTAAAAAATGACTTTTGCATATTACGCTGGTAGCTCGCCTGCTCTGTACGCACAGGCTGCCACCCCAGCGGATTTTCCTTTCTTAAAACAAAATTGTTGGCAATAAAGCTCAGCAGCCCCCGCTTTTTCAGCGTATCGCCCGATTCTTTTAACGCGGTAATATTCAAATCATTGTATAAAAACTTTACCGTACCGCTTGCCGAATAGTTGTTTCCTGTTATAGTTGCATCCAGACTCTTGATATTGGCGCTGTTTACCTTTACCAACCCCAGCGGAACCGTGATGCTGTTCAGGTCTGTTCCTGCCATTTGCCCCATCGACATACTTACCTTGAAATTTCCCTTGGAAGCCCTGAGCAGGTCGAACCCGAACTCGGCTTTCAGGGAGGCTTTTTTCATAAACAGGGCCCGGGCACGCACTGTGCAAAAAAGACCTGCCCTTACTTCCTCCGGTATATTGGTAACATGGTCGATGGTAGCATGAATGCGGTTGAAGGAGATGGTACCTGTTTGTCCTGACTTTGGATTTAGTTCTGTATAGGCAACATCCAGGTTATCAACCTGTACCGAATCAATCTTTAGCTGCAACGGCGCTTTCAGGAGAAGCTGGTGCGGGTACTTGCCCAGCTTTGATTCAGGCTCAGCCGGCTTGGAGCGGTCTTTGTAAATCCTGATCTCTCCATTTTTCAAGTCCAGCCTGTGTACAAGCAGGGATTCTTCCGCCATGCTGCTCCACCAGTCTACATTCCTGAGGTCTACCTGCCCGATCGCCAGGTCGTAGATGTCTTTGGACACTTTTACCCGGTTGTAAAAATCTTTTTTCGACAAGCGGGGTTTAAACTGCACCTGTGACAACTGGATTTCCTTTGTATGGGTTTGTACCTGCACCTTATCTATGTTCAGCTGGTACAGACCGTCTTCGGTGTTGAGACTGTATTTTTTAAAGCCGATCCGGCCGGTTTTTGTAAAGAAAAACCGCTGGCGGTCGAACTGGGTCGTGGAATCCAGGAGGATGTCGGTAAAAAGCAGGTTTACGTCCAGGAAGCGGGTTTGTTTGTTTTGGCGGCTCTTGTTGGTATACACAAAGTCAACCTCATTCAACATGACTGTATCAACCCGGATCCGCTTGATGTCTTTTTTGATTTGCTGCCAGATTGTTTTGGAAGAATCACCATCCGGGATGTTGTAGGGTTGTTTTTTATGCCACACTTTTACAACCGGCTTATCAATAAAGAGCGTACCTATATCAATGGTATTACCGCCTACAAAGGCGGTGGGCGTAAGATCGCTGATAGCCAGGCGGCGGATGGTAACATCAAACAGGTCATTCGGAGCCCGTTGCTCCTTTTCCATTTGCGCATACAATATGGTGTCGGGATACAGGTGGGCATTGATCAGGATAAGGCTGTCGGTGATGTCTGTTTCAAACCTTTCCACAGAGAGGTGGTACAAGCTATCTGATGCATCTACAACCAGATCGCTTATCTTCTTTTTAAGAAAGGGTTCTAAGTCTTCTTTTATTTTGCCGCTGCGCAGATACAGGAATATACCAACGGCAATAACCAGCAGGACGGCCAGGGCAATAAGAACTTTTTTCATTGTAAGGGGTTGGGTCAGGATCTTAGTACCCAAATATCCCATTATCCCGCTAGATTGCTGCAAATAAAAAAGCCGGAGCTGTTAAACTCCGGCCTATAATACCTTTTACTGTGAAAGAGATTACTGGATCTCAACTTCTGCACCAGCATCAGCCAGCTTAGCCTTCAGTTCTTCGGCTTCAGCTTTGGCAACGCCTTCTTTGATGGGTTTCGGAGCGCCATCAACCAGTTCTTTGGCTTCTTTCAGTCCAAGACCAGTCAGGTCTTTTACTATTTTCACCACGTTGAGCTTGTTGGCACCAGCGGCTTTCAATACAACGTTGAAAGATGTTTTTTCAGCGGCTTCAGGTGCAGCTGCAGCTGCGCCAGCACCCGGACCAGCTACTGCTACTGCAGCGGCTGCAGGCTCGATGCCATACTCATCCTTCAGGATTTTTGCGAGTTCGTTTACTTCTTTTACAGTCAGGTTCACCAACTGTTCTGCGAATGATTTCAAATCTGCCATAGTTGTTGATTTTTACCGCCTTCACAGCTTTTGCTCCGGCGGGAGTTTAAAAAAATTTGCCTTTGATTGACCCCCAGGCCTGGGCTTATAATCAGGAGGGAACTAAACTGCTTGTTCAGCAGGCTCGCCTCTTTCTTCCAATGCTTTTACGATACCGGCCAGTTTGCTGCCAGCGTTCAGTCCGCTGATCACGTTTTTCGCAGGTGACTGCAGCAGTCCGATCAGTTCGCCGATCAGATCCTGCTTGCTCTTCAGTTCTTTCAGCGAGCTTAGCTGGTCATTGCCCGTGTACACAGCGCCATCAATAAAGGCGGCTTTTAAAACAGGTTTTTCTGTTTTGCTGCTGTCGCGAAAATCGGAGATAATCATCGCAGGCTCCTTGGCATTCTCACTGAACAGGAGGGCTGTTACGCCGTTCAAGGATTCGTATATACCGCTGAAACGTTCATTGTCGATTGTTTCCAGGGCTTTTTTAATGAGCGTATTCTTTGCTACTTTCATTTCCACCTGCTTGCTGAAGCAGATGCCGCGCAGTTTGTTCACCTGCTCAACGGTCAGAGATTCTGTATTGGTAATATAGAAGTTGTTGTACTGAGAGAACTTGCCTTTCAGCACTTCAATGATTTCGTTCTTCTGATCTTTTGTCATGTCGCTTTTTTTGGTCTGCGCTCCGGATCAAACCCAGTTTGTTCTGCAGCGCAGCAGTGCTTGAAATAGATTAAATGGCAAATGCTTTGGTGTCGATGGCAATACCGGGGCTCATTGAGCTGGCCATGCTGATGCCGCGCAGGTAAGCGCCTTTGGCAGAAGATGGTTTCAGCTTGATGATGGCATTGATAAACTCCTGGCTGTTCTCAGTCAGCTTATCAGGATTAAAGCTTACCCTGCCTATAGAGGCGTGGATAATGCCTGCCTTGTCTACCTTGAAAGCGATTTTACCGCCCTTTACTTCATTTACCGCATTAGCGATGTCGTTGGTTACCGTACCTGTTTTTGGGTTCGGCATCAGGTTGCGCGGACCCAGCACTTTACCCAACCGGCCGATGCGGGGCATCACCGAAGGAGTAGCGATGATAACATCCACATCTGTCCAGCCACCTTCAATTTTCTGGATAAACTCATCCAGTCCTACGTAGTCAGCATTGGCACTTTTTGCTTCTGCTTCTTTATCAGGCGTGCACAGAACAAGGACCCTTTTGGTTTTACCGGTACCGTGTGGCAGGTTTACTGTTCCGCGGATGGCCTGGTCAGCTTTTTTAGGATCAACGCCCAGACGGATGTGCAGATCAACGGAAGCATCGAACTTACAGGTATTTACTTCTTTTACCAGCGTAGATGCGTCTTTGAGAGAATATATTTTGTTGGAGTCTACCTTCTTGTTGACTTCCTTTCTTTTTTTTGCAATAGACATCGTTCAAAAGTTTTTAGGTCAGAGAAAATTAATTGTCCCAGGGAGCTTTTCCTTCTACCGTAAGGCCCATGCTGCGGGCTGTACCGGCCACCATGCGCATCGCGCTTTCAGGCGTAAAGCAATTCAGGTCGGGCATTTTATCCTTTGCGATTGCTTCTACCTGTGCCCAGGTAACTTTACCAACTTTGGAACGGTTGGGCTCTTTGGAGCCGCTTTGAATTTTTGCTGCGTCCATCAGCTGAACAGCGGCAGGAGGTGTTTTGATGATAAACTCAAAACTCTTGTCGGTGTAAACGGTAATAAGAACGGGGAGAACTTTTCCGACTTTATCCTGGGTTCTTGCATTGAACTGTTTGCAGAACTCCATGATGTTGATACCTTTTGAACCGAGTGCAGGACCGATCGGGGGCGCCGGGTTGGCCTGGCCGCCTTTAACCTGCAACTTTACGTACGTTGAGATTTCTTTTGCCATGTATTTACAATTTTTGGTAATAACGTTTGCGGCCCTATCGCCGGCAAACTCCCAAGCCTAATTCAAAAGAACTTTTTCTTTGGGGCTGCAAATGTAGAACAGATTGCTGATTTAAGCAAAAGGATTTTTGGGTTTACAGAAACTCTTTTACAAAGCGGTACAGGTTGAAACCGGGTTGCCCGGCTTGTCCGGCAAGCTTTTTTTGCAGCCCTTCCTTATCAATCCCCTTCATCTTTTCATGCTGGATCAGCTGATAGGCTTTTTCCAGCAGCAATCCTTCCTTTTTGGGGGAAGCAGGTTTTTGCTGGTGTGCGATGATGTGCCCGAACAGTTCAGGTACACCCAGTTTTTGAGCGGCAACGGTTTTTAAGATGGGCGCAGCCTGCTGCCGGGTATTAAAAGGCGGCGAAAGCATCTGGCGAAGATGCTTCACAAGTCCATCTGCCCCGGGCCGGTCGGCCTTGTTGACGGCAAACAAGTCTCCTACTTCCATCAAACCTGATTTCATGGCCTGTACATCATCTCCTCCCTCGGGTACCAGCACCAGTACAGTGGTATCAGCCAGCCCGGCGATCTCTATTTCTGTTTGCCCAACACCTACTGTTTCTACCAGAATAGCATCAAACCGGGCGGCCTTCAGCACATCGGTGATCTCGATGATCTTTGGATGCAGTCCGCCCAGTGAGCCGCGGGTGGCGAGTGAGCGAATAAATACCCCGGGATGGTTGTACCAGCTGCTCATCCGGATCCTGTCGCCCAGCAGGGCGCCCTGGTTAAAGGGAGAAGAAGGATCTACACAAACCACGGCCACAGACTGCTCCCTGGCTATCCATTCACCAATCAGCGCATCCACCAGGGTGCTTTTGCCTGCGCCCGGCGGGCCGGTAACCCCTACCAGCTTGGTCGCGGATGGGTGCAGAGTTTCGAGGAAATCCTGGTAGCCTTCCACGCTATTTTCCACCAGCGAAATAGCGCGGGCCACTGCCCTGAAATTGCCCGCTTCCAGCTGCCGGTATAGTTCTTTCCAAGAATTCATGCCTCAAACTGCGTTAAGATAGCAAAGGACGAATAAGCCCATCCGTCAGCACAACATCCAATCTGCTGCAACTCAACCGTGATAGATAGTAAAGAAGTGGTTATCTTGGCATGCATTAATCTGTTTTTTTCAAAAATAGGCTTTATTACAAGCATATGATTCCCCCCGCAAAGCTGACAACCGTTCAAAGGAGCAACAGCACCGATGCCATATTCTCTATTCTGATCCCCACGTGGAACAATCTTCCTTATTTACAGCTCTGTATCGGCAGCATCCGCAAAAATTCAAAACTTTCTTACCAGCTTATTGTCCACATCAATGAAGGAACCGACGGCACGCGGGAATGGATCGAGCAACAGCCCGATATTGACTATTCATACAGCGAAAAAAACATTGGTGTTTGTTATGCCCTCAACAGCTGCAGAACCCTGGCTACAACACCTTACATCCTTTACCTGAATGACGACATGTATGTTTGTCCCGGCTGGGATACTGCGTTGTGGCAGGAAGTGCAGCGCATCGGGCATCCTTATTTTTTTATTTCCACTACCGCCATTGAGCCAAAAGTGCAAAGCAACTGCTCTATTGCAGGGAATTATGGCACCGACATCCACTCGTTTGATGAACAGACGCTGCTGCAGGAATATGCGGGTCTGCCTATGCACGACTGGCAGGGAGCTACCTGGCCACCCAACATCGTTCACAAAGATGTGTGGGACCTGGTAGGAGGCTACAGCACGGAATTCTCACCAGGCATGCTTTCCGACCCCGATTTTTCCATGAAGCTGTGGCAGGCAGGGGTCCGGATTTTTAAAGGCATAGAAGCGAGCCGGGTTTATCATTTTGGAAAGATATCATCCAAGCGGCTGCACAAGGGAAAGGGCTACTATATTTTTATCGGGAAATGGGGCATTACCCAGAACAGCTTTTCCAAGTATTACCTGCGCCGCGGCCAGGCGTATACAGGTCCGCTGGCAGAGCCCAAGGATTCGTTCGCTTTAAAAGCCAAACACATTTTTAAACGCATGAAGGGTGCGTTTTACAGATAATCAATCTTCTTCCTTCTGTTCCCCCCTGGCCAGCTTTCTGATTTCTACCAGCTGGCTGATGAAATTCTTTCTGGTGTGCTGAAAAAGCGGCTGGCGGTGTTTGAGTAAGAAGAAAAACAGTGGCCATACAAACCGGCCCTTTTTTTTCTGCTCAAAAAGCCCGTACAGTCTGGTGTAAAAAGGTTTGTCTTCCTCCCGCTGGATGCTGCCCAGCAAGCTGATCCATTGCAGCTTTCTCAGGAGCGCATTCCACCGGTTATTCCTGGTACGGGAGCGGGCCCGTTTGTTCATGACGATCTGCGTAATGTTTTTTTCATGCTGCCTGTACAAAACAAGCGGTTTATCTACATACCTGATCCCGTTCAGCACGGTGGCGTGTACGGTCAGCCACTCATCATGGAACACACTGGAAGGCAGTGGCAGCGCGCGGTTCAATACTTCCCGCCTGATCATCAGGGCATGCCCGGATACCATGTTTGTTATCACAAATCCCCGGGCATCGGTGCCCGAATACATATGTTTAATGTCAGAAATTTTCTTTCCCAGCCGCTCACCCCGCTCATTGATCAGTTCACTGTCGCAGTACACGCCTGAACTATCGCCGATGTGCTGGCACAGCAGCTGGATCTTCTCCGGCAACCAGCTATCATCCTGGTCGCACAGGGCGATGTACGTACCCGTGGCCACTGCCATGCCCCTTTCAAAATTTTTGATAAAGCCTACATTTTCCTTGTGCAGCAGCACCCTGCATTTGGGATGGGAGGAATAGGAGGAAAGAAGCGAAACCGTTCCGTCGGAAGATGCATCATCTGAAACAATGATCTCTATGTGCTGATAAGTTTGCTGCAGCAAAGACCTGAGCTGGTCTTCAATAAACCGCTCTCCGTTATACGTGCATACCACAATGGAAACAAGCGGTTCTTCCATACAAGATCCATTTATACTTTTTCTACCGGCAATACTTTGGCAGCAGAGCGCCTGTCCAGTTCATCCAGGATGCTCCTCCAGCTTACTTCTTCGATGCAATGGCAGGGAGCTTTCATTCCTTTGCAATCGGCGCATGCCCGGTTTACTACAAAGACCTGGGCTTTGGGTCCAACAGGTTTCCACCGGCCCGGATGGATGGAATGCAGGGGTGCATAAATTCCCAGGGCATCCTTGCCCAGGGCTGCCGCGAGGTGCAGGGGGCCGGTGCTGCAGGCCACCAATCCGTCACAATGCGCTATAAAGGAAATCAGTTCAGTAAGTGTAAGCCGGCCAGTGAGGTCGGTTACCTGGTTGCCCACGGCTTCAAACAGCGCAGACAGGCTTTTTTGTTCCTCCTTTGTGCCGGAAATAAATATACGGTAAACCTGGGGGTCGAGTGAGTGGATCAGCTGGATAAAATTGGGCAGGCCCCACTCACGGGCGCTTCCCCTGGATCGGGGATGCAGGATCAGATTGTACCTGTCTTTCTGTACAAGCGCAGCTACGTGCTCAGGCAGTACAGGCAAGGGTTCCAGGCCATACCACTGCCCGATTTCTTCAAGCTGGAAATTTTGCGCAATGCCTAAAGGCTCCAGTAAGCGGAGGTTAAGCTGTGCTTCGTGAAGGGGTGAGTTTTTTCGGCTGAGCCTCACCAGGCGGTTGCAGGTTTTCCAGTGATACAAGCGGTTGGTAGTGCCGATGCGCAAAGGTATGCGCAACTTTTTGGCTCTTGTGGCTACCTGCCTTTCCGGAAGCACGTGCACAATACACTGGGGCAGCTCACCGGCTATTTTTACAGGGTGCTGCAGAAATTCCCGGTACTCTATAAACTGATCTATATGCACGCAGGCTTCTGCTACCTGCCGGGTATATTCCCTTCCAAGCAAGGCAATTTTGATCGTAGGGAAATGGTCCTTGAGCACTTTGGCCACCGGCAGGGTAAGCACCACATCGCCAATGCTGTCTGTGCGGCTGAGAATAATATTGTCAGGCATCCATTTCAAGCGGGAGCAAAAATAGCTGTTCTGGAGAAATTATTGCAGGGCTAACAGATTGGATCTGCAAGGAGATTTTTCTGCTTGCTTAAACAGCCATCGACTCTGGTTGTTAGTGATCCGGATTGGTCACAAAATATTAGATTGCACGCGAAAGTTGAGCTATGATAAATTTTATTCCGATATTCCCTTTGAGCATTGTAGTGTATCCCGGAGAGGAATTGAACCTGCACATTTTTGAGCCCCGGTACAAACAGCTGATTGAAGAGTGCGCCTCCCAGAAAAAGTCGTTTGGCATTCCTTCCGTCATCAACAGCCGCCTTAACGAGCTGGGCACACTGGTATCTATTGTAGACATTACCACCCGCTACGACAATGGAGAAATGGACATTGTAACCAGGGGCGAACGGGTTTTCAGGATACTGGAAGTGATCAAGGAAATACCGGATAAACTGTACAATGGCGCTATCGTAGAATATCCGGTTAACCAGGAAGATGCAGGCAAGAAGGTGCTGATGCAAAAAGTGCTGAATGCCGTCCGCGAACTGCACCGCATGCTCAACGTAACCAAAGATTTTAAAAAGCCGGATGAGCAGCTTAACAGTTACTTGCTGGCCCATCATGCCGGGCTTTCCCTGCAGCAGGAGTATGAACTGCTAGGGCTGATGCAGGAAGTGCAGCGGCAGGAATATTTAAAAAGACATCTTACCAAAGTACTGCCGGTACTGGCGGAAATGGAAACGCTCAAAGAAAAAGTAAAACTGAACGGCCATTTCAAGAACCTCTCGGCTTCCGGGTTTGAACTCTGAACCTCCCGCTAAAAATTCTACCTTGACCAACACCCTTTGTTTTGATTTTGGAAATACCCGCCTTAAATGGGCCATATTCGTTGGCCGTACGCTGGAGAGAGAGGGCGTGCTTGAAAACGATTCTGTAGAAGCGATTGAACCAATTCTCGACGAGTACAAACCGGTCAAGTCTATCTTATCATCTGTTATTCATCACAATGCCGCCCTGGAAGAACTGCTTGCAGCAAGGACCCGTTTTCATAAACTATCCCATCTTACCAGACTTCCCTTTACCACGCCGGTTGGCAGTCCGCACACCATTGGGGCCGACAGGCTTGCCCTGGCTGCTGCCTGCGTGCAGCTCTTTCCGGCACGCAACAACCTGGCCATCGGACTGGGCACCTGCATCACCTATAATTTTATCAATAAGTACCATGAATTTTTGGGGGGAGGTATTTCACCCGGGATGGAGATGCGCTTTAAATCTTTGCAGACATTTACCGCTAAGCTTCCGCTGATAACCGAAGACTGGAACTTTCCGCTGGTAGGGTATGATACGGCAACCAATATCCTCAGTGGTGTAATTGCCGGAATGCTCTACGAAATTGATGGATTTATCGACGAATACGGCAAAAAATACAGCAACTTTAACGTCGTTTTAACCGGGGGCAATGCAGCCCGTTTTGTCCCACACATGAAAAAACAGATATTTGCCGACCCTAATTTAATCTTTAAGGGTCTCTATGCAATCAGTGAATACAACCTGGGCTCCGACATATAAAATCCCTATCCTCCTCGTCTTTTGCGGCTTTTCCCTGTTTTCCCGGGGTCAGGAAAACTCTCCCTACTCACGTTATGGAATGGGAGATCTGGTTCCCAATACAAGCATCATCAACCGCGGCATGGGTGGCGTGGCCGCAGCTTATGTAGACTATGATAAACGCTATGATGAGCGGGGAATTCCCAAAGTACAGACGGTTAATTTCTTAAATCCTGCTTCTTATTCCAGAATGCGGATTACTTCTTTTGACCTGGGGTTTGAAGTAGACAGCCGTACCATCAACTCGGTTTCACAAGGCGATAAGTTCAATTCAAAAAGTGCCATTATCTCTTATGTTCAGCTGGGACTTCCCCTGAACCGCAAACATGGCTTAGGTATGACGCTCGGCCTGCGCCCGGTTACCCGGGTCAACTACAAGATCCAGAGAGACGAAAAGCTGGCTGGTTTTGACAGCATCACCCATTTGTTCGAAGGTATTGGCGGCTCGTACCAGGTATATGCAGGTATGGGCAAATCTTTCAAAAACTTCTCGATTGGCTTTAATACAGGCTATTTCTTTGGCACAAAGGATTACAGCACACGCAATATCTACCTGCCTGATTCTGCCGACAACATTTATTACAAAGCCAATTACGAAACCAAAGCCACTTTCGGCGGCATCTTTCTGGATCTGGGTGCACAGTACCAGGCCCAGCTTAACAAAACAACGATCCTGCACCTGGGCGCCTATGGAACCGTAAAGCGGAAATACAACGCCAACAAAGACACTGAGGTCAACACCTACAACTACGATGCAAACGGCGGAATATACCGGGTAGACAGTGTTTACTCCCTCAACGGACAAAAAGGCGAGCTGATGTACCCGGCTACCATCGGCGGCGGGTTTATGCTGGAAAAAATTGACAAATGGCAGATCGGGGCTGATTTCACTACCACTTCCTGGAGCGACTATCAGTTCTTCGGCCAGAAAGATTCAACTGCCAAGAGCTGGCTGATCAAAGTGGGTGGCCAGGTAACGCCCAACCTGTACAGTGCCACCAGCTACTGGAGCCGCGTGACTTACCGGGCCGGATTTTATTTTGGACCCGATTATATCCATGTAGGCAAGGAGCTTCCCCAGTTCGGTGCTTCTGCCGGCTTTGGTTTACCGGTGCGCAAAAATCCTTACACAAACCAGTTTTCCTATATCAACATCAGCCTTGAATATGGAAAAAGAGGGAACAAGGATAACTTGATCAGCGAAAACCTGTTTCGCGTAGCAGCCGGCTTTACCTTGAGCGATCTTTGGTTTATCAAACGCAAGTATAACTAATGGCAACCGGTAAGAAAACATACCGGAAAACCCGCAACTTATTTTTAGCCCTCTTTCTTCTGTCTGCCTGTGAGAATGATATGAAGGAGGTAAATGCTTTAACAGATAAAAAAACTTCTGTAGAAGAAGGCTACCAGATTGAAAGTTACTTAAGCCAGTCGGCCCGGATGAAGGCAAAGCTGGTGGCCCCCCTCATGAGGCGGTACCAGATAGACACACCTTATGTAGAATTTCCCCGCACTCTTCATGTTGACTTTTTTGATGATTCATTGCGCATAGAAAGCAGGCTGGACGCACGGTACGGCAAGTACAAGGAAAACGAGCAAAAAGTTTTTCTGAAAGACAGTGTGGTGGCATCTAACCTGAAAGGCGATACACTCTGGTGCCGGGAACTGTGGTGGGACCAGCAGCTGCAACAGTTTTATACCGACAAGGCAGTCAGGATCCGGCAGCCTGATAAAATGATCTACGGGAAAGGCATGAAGGCAGCACAGGACCTCAGCTGGTTTAACCTCGACAGCGTAACCGGCATCATACAGGTTCCCCGGGAAGGCCTCCAATAATCCACTCCGGAGGGCTGTATCCTGTTTATTTTATAACTTGCTCACACAAAAAAGACCTGAATATGAAAAGAACCCTTTTGGCATTTGCATGCCTTTTTGCATTTTTTTCTATCCGAGCGCAGTCTACTGCCGCACCGGCTGAAAAGGGCGCGCAGTATGGAGCCCCCATTACCGCAGAAGGTGCCATTGCTGCAAGCGATCTGGACAGCAAAGTAAAAAACAACCAATTTACAGGAAAGATCAAAGGAAAAGTAACTGATGTATGCCTGAAAAAAGGCTGTTGGATGAAGATCAAAAAAGATGACGGCGAAAAGATCATGGTTACTTTTAAGGATTACGAATTTTTTATGCCTGCCAATATTGTAGACAAAGAAGTGGTGATAGCAGGTACGGCTGATATAAAAGACATGTCTGTGAAGCAACAGAAACATTACGCAGCAGACGCCCACATGAGCAAGGCCGAGATCGACAAGATCAAAGAACCTAAAAAAGAAACCCAGTTTGTTGCAAACGGCGTTTTGGTACTATAATTAAGAATGGGTTTATTTCAGATATGAGTTTTGCCGCAGCCATTGGAAGGGACTGTAGATAGTTTTACCTGTTTGCCAGGTTATAAGGCAAGTTGGCAAGATACTTGCTAAACCTATTTTGTTAACTAATTAACTGGCAGCTGAAACATTAAAAAATAATTTATGAAAAGAATCATTCTATTAGCTGTGCTTGTGGCAGGCATTGGTATCACATCTTGCGAAACTTCGCAGTCGTCTACCGGAACATCTGCAGACTCATCCACGATGAGCCAGTCAGACAGCTCTGCAATAAGCACAGACTCTTCTACTACGAGCAGCACTACCGGTAGCGGTACAGATACTTCAAGAGGAAGAGACACATCAACTACAAAAAGAGATTCTATACCACATTAATCATGTGCATGTGTTAAGTTGCAATGCAACTTATCGCTCTATATAGTTTTTGTTTAAAGCCATCTGTAAACAGATGGCTTTTTTGTTTTACTTGATCGGCTGGGTAATTCTAATACCTGTTTTCCCGTATGCTAACTCCTATGCATCCACGAACAATACGCGTGCATGTAAACCGGACTTGATACTTTGTACCAATTTGAGCTTTACAACAAAAAGCCTGCTTTGATTTCCCCACTGTAGAACGATTGCAACGTTTCTTCTCTCTTTCAGCTGTTTGGGTACTATGCACACCTTTTTTTATTGTCTTTGTTCTTACCATCAGCCAAAATTCAAGTGGCAGAATAGTTGAATACACTCTATCTGAAATTTCATCCAATTTATTAACCTAACGGCAGTAGCATGAAAAAGATCTTTTTGGTAGCTTTCGTAGCGCTATGCACGGCAGCATGTAACAGCAATTCAGACAGTAGCACAAGTGGAGATTCTACATCAACCATGGGTTCAGACACAGTGAGTACGGGCAGTACAGGCGGCACTGACACACAAGGTGCCGGTGGCATGGGCAATTCAAGTATGCAGGGTACCGGTTCAGCAGATACAGGCTTCCATGGTTCAACAGCAGACAGCTCACGCATGGGTACAAGAGACACATCCGGAGCAAGACCAGGTTCAAGCCGGTAATTTACCAAAGTCTATATCGCCGGATGGAGGACAACGATGATGCATTGTTCTCCGTCCGGTAATAGTTCACGCTATTGTTAACACTGAAAAAACAAATTATGAGACAGCTTTTTTCCGCACTCCTGCTCGGCTTTTTTCTTCTGTCGTGCAACAGTCCAGAACAAAATTCAACGACCGGCAACACGGCCGATTCAACCACTGTGAATGCAGACACAGCTGGTGACACAAGAGGTGAAAAAGGAACCGGTGTTGACAATACCGGTGGCACACCTGGCCCGGGTACCCTGACAGATACGTCCAAGGGAAAAACAGATACGCTCGATCATACTTCTCAGAAAGGAAAATAAATTTATTTTCTCAACAGTGCCGCACCGCAAATCAAAGTTGTGCGATGTCCCCTGCTTATAAAGATGTAGCCTGCAGGAGTATCGCACCTTGTGGCATTATTTTTAGTAATAAGAATATAGTGCTGCCTTTAACAGGTCAGCACTATATTTTTTATAACACCTTAAATCTATACACTATGTTATGGGAAGGCGGAAGGGAAAGCTCCAACGTTGATGACCGCAGAGGCATATCTGGCGGTAGTATTCTGGCCGGTGGAGGCATCCTGGGCGTAATTGCCTTAGTCATTAATTTTCTTTTAGGAGGAGACCCATCACAGCTTCCTCAATCTGTTCCCATGGGTGGTGGCGGGCAGTCCATGAGTGCCCAGGAAACTGCTGCAGATGATAAAAGAGCCCAGTTTGTAAAAGTAGTTTTGGGATACACGGAAGATGTATGGGGACAAGTTTTCAAAGAAAACGGCAGTCAGTACACCGATCCCACCCTGGTGCTTTTCCGCGATGGTACCCAGTCGGGTTGTGGTGGCGCCAGTTCGGCATCTGGTCCTTTTTACTGCCCGGCAGACCAGAAAGTGTATATTGATCTTTCTTTTTACGAAGAGCTGCAAAACCGGTTTAATGCACCCGGCGATTTTGCCATGGCCTATGTAATCGCGCATGAAGTAGGCCATCATGTACAGGACCTGATGGGCACTTCCGCAAAGATGCAGCGCTTGCGTTCGCAGCTCAGCGAAACCGAATACAACCGCTATTCTGTTATGCTGGAGCTGCAGGCAGACTTTTACGCCGGCGTATGGGCCAACCGGTTGCGCAACATAAAAAGTGCCGATCAGCGAAGCATCATAGAACCAGGTGACATAGAAGAAGCCCTCAATGCGGCAAATGCCATTGGCGACGATCGCCTGCAACAGGAAGCGCAGGGTAGAATCGTGCCTGATGCCTTTACACATGGCACATCCGCACAACGTGTTTACTGGTTTAAAAAAGGGTACCAAACCGGTGATCTCAGACAAGGAGATACCTTTAATGATCCAAGTTTACGGCAGTAAAAAATCTTTTCTTCTTATTTTATAACAGTACTGATCTGAAGTCCGTACTGTGCAAGATGATTCCTTTCGCTGGTGGTTCCGGCTGAAAGATTGCTAAGACCAATCTGGATCTGCGGACCCACCAGTACAGGGAACCTTGCATTGGCAAATGCTTTTATTTGCAAGCCGGTTAGCACACCTACTTGCGTATGGGTGATCAGGCTGTTGTCTTTGTAATAGCCACCGACACTGCTGTTGTAATGCAAAGCATTGCTTGCAAGCAGCCGCGACAGCGACAAGCCGCCTTCCCAGATTACAGGAAGTTTTCCCCGGTTGAGCTGCACCTGCAACAATACAGGCAGTTCGATGAAGTGGTATTTGTTTGTGTACTTGCTGCCGGTGATGCTGGTTCCGGCAAGATAATACCGCTCTATACCGGTTGAATTAAAGAACTGGCTTGAACTGCTTCGGCTGCTTCCTATCATAACAGAATTGGCAAAGAGTGCATAATTAAGGCCTGTTGATAAAGTCAGCCTGGAGGTAAGCTCCCGGTTGAGAAAAAAACCGGCTGAGAAACCGGTAGCAGCCTGGATAGCTGAAGGGCCAGGTACGGTACTACCCACATTACCCGGAATTGTACCAGGAGTTGAGAACTGGTCGGCGGCAGCCAGGCTCTGACTGAACAATTTGCCCAAACTACCCTTGTTGACAGAGGTTTTCATGAGTTCCAGGTTAATACCCCAATGAAAACGACTTTTTGTTGTGAGCCTGATCGTCCGGGCAGCCAGCTCTCCTGCAGGAACAGAAGCAGATATACCCTGCGCAGGTTCACGCAAAGGGAGTATAGTAGATACAGTTGCAGCAGAGGGATCTTTCAGAATCACTGCACCGGTGACAACTTTGCCAGTCTCTTCTTCAGCTGTTCCGGAGGTGGCAGCCGATTTTTTCTCTTCTGATTTCTTCTCTTCCACCGGAGTTTTTACAGCTACAATTGCCGGTTGGTTTTCTTGTGCACGATCCCCTTTGTTTTTACCGGCTTTGTTGGTTTCACCAAGTTCCGGAGATAAAGGAGCTGCATGCGGCAAAGTGGCTGCAGAAGCCACTTGTTTTTGTTCTTTGATACGTGCAGGAATTCTGGCAGCCGGTTGTAAGGAAGTAGCTACTAGCGATGGTTTGGGGTTAGGGGTCCCGACATTCGTTTCTGTTGTTACCGGAGCTTTTTCTGCGCTATGGGCCGGTGATGAAACCGGATTGGTTGAAAAAGTTTCTGCCTGTTTTGTATTTATCCCATCCTGCATCCAATAATATCCACCTATCAGTAAACCTGCCAGCAGAAAAGGAACCCAAAATACGATACGCCTGCGTTTTTTCTTATGCAGCTTTTCTTCCACCCGCTCCCAGACAGTATAGGAGGGGCTCAGCTGGAGCTCTTCCATTTTTTGATGCACCTGCTTTTCAAAATCATGGTCGTGCATAAGATTCAATTTTACTGTCAATATCATTTTTTTTTATCCAGCTGATCAGCAGCGCCCTTGCCCGGGCATATTGCGAGCGGGAAGTACCTTCATGAATACCCAGTAGCTTTCCTATATCAACGTGCGAATACCCTTCTACTGCATGCAGGTTGAAAATTGTCTGAAAACCCGGTGGCAGCTGCCTGATCAGCTCAGCCAGCTCTTTTGCACTCAGGTCTACTTCCGGATTGTCGGCACTTACCGGATGCAGTGCGGGATCAGAGAAAAGCAACTCGGTTTGATAACGCTTGTGTTTTTTCAGGTAATTGATCGCCGTGTTTACCATGATGCGCCTGATCCAGGCACCCAGCTCCCCATCTGCCTTGTATTGGGCCAGATAGGTAAAAACTTTTACAAAGCCCTCCTGCAGCACATCTTCCGCATCTTCCATCGACTTGGTATAACGGTAACATACGCCCAGCATAAAGCCGGCATACTGGTCATACAATTGCCGCTGCGCGGGGGGTTTACCTCGTAAACAGTCTTTTATCAGTTTCTGCTGATCGGTCATCAGGATCTCCTTGCAGGGGTTTGACAAGGGTTTTGCGTGGATCGTTGCACGGGCTGGGGCACATCAAAATGTATTGTCTTTGCTGGCTTCGGAGAGGAGGGTGTGAAATTCTGTCCATATTTTTTCTATATCGGGGAAAGTATAGTACTGCCGAAACAGCTTTTCTGTTGCCGCCCATTCTTTTCCGTGGTTGTAATGCCACACGGCTGCATTCATGGCAAACTCTTTTCTCCAGCCATTGTCCATCATGTCTTCCATCTTCTCAAACCCGTGTTTCTGCAGCGCTTCCAGGTTGGTGATATTTTGCTTTTCTGCGGCGGCATCATAAGGAACAGGCTCCAGCTTACCACCATTGTACTTTAATTCAATTTCACGCATGGTACGGAATGCCGATGTGCTATCATCAAATCCGCAGGCGTAACATCCAAAAAAATAACCCAGCATTTCATTGAATGAAAAAGTAAAATGATTGGTTACAGCATCAATGCAAATGCTGCCGGCAAGATGCGCCTTGAACCCATACTCCTTATCATTGTTTTTTTGAAAGACGGTATAATCGTCACAGCAATGCGCACCACCGGTATTATTGTAAATAACCAGCTCGGTTGTTCCGTCCCCATCCAGGTCTTTTTCCCCGTACCGGGAAGAAGGGCCCATAAATTCATCTGTAAAAAACTGCGCGACCGTTACACGTTGTCCGCTTTGCAGCTGAAGGGAAACAGCAGCCGAATCTTTCCATTTGGGCAGCCCTTTAAAAAAATTTTCATAGCAATTTGCATAGGCAAATTCTTCGGAGACCACAGAATCTTTTTCTGCTTCGGCAGAATCGCCTCCGGCAGAGGCACTTGTTTTGTCAGCATTGTTACAATCGATCAAAAAAAAGGAAACAAGCAGGAGGCAGCACAACACCTTAAGAGGCATACAAAGAGTTTTGTCCAAATTACATATAAATTTATACCCTCGCTATGCAATCTTTACAAGACAAAGACAAACGATATATCTGGCATCCTTACACTTCCCTGCTCTCGCCTGTAGTGCCCATTCCGGTCGCAAAGGGAGAAGGGGTTTACCTGGTTGATGAAGCCGGAAACCGGTACATCGATGCAGTCAGCAGCTGGTGGGTCACCATTCATGGACATGCACATCCTTATATCGCCCGCAAGCTTTACGAACAAGCGATGCAGCTTGAGCAGGTGATCTTTACCCAGTTCACCCACCGGCCCGCTGTTGAGCTCGCAGAAAGGCTCATTAGCTTGCTGCCCGCCGGATTCTCCAAAGTATTTTACTCCGACAACGGATCTACAGCCGTAGAAGTAGGCGTAAAAATGGCGCTGCAATACTGGTGGAATAAACAGCCATCTCCGGAGCAGCCTCCTCAAAGAAACAAGATCATTGCTTTTAACAAGAGCTATCACGGTGATACATTCGGCACCATGAGCCTGAGCGACCGGAGTGTTTTTACCCTTGCCTTTCGGGATAAGCTGTTTGAGGTTATTTTTATTGATGTTCCGGATGCAGAGAATACACAGGCTGTTCAACAAACAATGATTGATCAAAGCGCGCAAGTTGCTGCGTTTATTTATGAACCGCTCCTGCAGGGTGCAGGTGGCATGAACGTCTATCAGGCTGATTTACTTGATCAGCTGCTGGTTACCTGCCGCGAGCATGACATCATCTGCATCGCCGATGAAGTGATGACGGGATTTGGAAGAACAGGCTCCTTATTTGCCAGCGAGCAGGTGCCCACAAAGCCCGATATTATTTGCTTATCAAAAGGTCTCACCGGCGGCACCATGGCCCTGGGCGTTACTGCCTGCACCGAAAAAATAACAGCCGCCTTTCAAACCACCGACCGCCTGAAAACTTTTTTCCACGGTCATTCCTTCACTGCCAACCCCCTGGCCTGTGCTGCTTCCCTGGCCAGCCTGGATTTATTCACAACAGAACAAACCCTTGAAAAAGTACAGCGCATTGCCAACCAACATCTCTCCTTCGCGCAAAAAATTAAAAAACATCCTGCCGTAAAAAATATCCGCACCATCGGAACCATTCTTGCATTTGAATACAACAGCGAAAGCAATAACTACCTCAACAACATCGGCCAACACATCACCGCCTTTATGCTCGAAAGAAACATTTACCTGCGGCCTTTGGGCAATACAGTTTACATTATGCCGCCTTATTGTATTACAGAAGAGGAGTTGGAGCGGGTGTATGGGGCTGTGGAGGAATATCTGGAACCTTGACTGTCTTGAACCAGGATTTACAGGATTAGAGGGATTCGGGGATTGTAGTCCTTTGATCATCTTGCGGAGGCTTTTTGTCTGAACCAGGATTACACGAATCCCTCTGATCCTGTAAATCCTGGTTCAGACTAAAACGCCGGATCGGCGGGGGTATTGGGGTTGTTGTCCCGTTCCCGGAAAGGATAAGGCATGAGGTTTCTTGTTCGCTCGGTGGTGGGGCGGTTGAAGCGGCGCATGTCTTCGAGCTTCAGGCCTGACATGAATAATTCGATAGAGCGGTTGCGGTAGATCTGATCCAGCAGCTGGGCCTGGGTGAGGGTACCAGGTAGAGCAGGCAGGCCTGCACCTACCCCGAATAGATCGGCAGCAGGCTGTTTGGTGATAACCTTATTCAACTCGCTTAAGGCATTCGTCAAATCAGGAGTGGCTTGCCGGACGTAACATTCGGCCTTGATCAGGGTCATCTCGCCGGGCAGGTAAATGGGAACGGCCACAGCAGGGCCGCTGCTGAATCCTTTCATCAGAAAACGCGCAGCGGGAGAACCGCTCAGCACCATGTAAAAGGGCACGCGCTTGTCTGCCAGGTCAGGTTTTAAATCACCCGGCAGTCCCATCGTTGAATCAATGGGTTGGTACACGTTGTAATTTGAACCCGACACATCATAGATCGGATTGGGATTGCCTGCTTCGAAATTCATGGTGGATCTCTTGGTCAGGTCTACTGCATTGGCGGCTGCCAGGGCTTGCGCGTAATTGCCTGCATAGAGGGAATAACGGGCTTTCAGCGCCTGCAGCGTGTTGACGATATCTACACCTGCCGGTATATTTGCGGTAAAAGAACTGCTGATTGCATTGGCATTGATCAGGGTAAGCGCGCTGTCAATGGTGGCAACAGCTTTGGTAAAACCTTCTGCCCGGGTGATGAAAGTTACGTTTGTACCGATGCCCGCAGGAATTCTTTCCCAGTACATAGACAGGGCACCAATGGAGAGAGCTTTGAAAATGGTGGTATAGCCAATCAATCCGCTTATATATCCTTTGTCTGATAGAATGGCGGTGCCCCTGATGATGTTATTGGCGTCGTAAATAATCTTGTTGCTGCTAGTCCACAAACCTGCCAGCATTGTATTGGTTCCGTCCACTGCAGCACCGCCGGTGCTAAGCTGGTATTCAGGCAGGTTACCGGCATTGAGCAGGGTAAGCTCACGCGTAACCAGTCCGGTTGTGCTGATAATGTTGTACAGGGAGCTGGCCCTGCCGAGCGAGTACACACGCTGCAGACCTACACTGGCGCCTGTTAAGCCGGCGGCACTCTGGAATACCTGCTCCTCCGTAGCCCGGGAAGGATCGGAATAATTTTTTTTACAGGAGACTGCCGTGAGCAACAGAACGGCGCAGAGAGAACAGGATAAAGAAGTTGATATAATGCGTTTCATATGTTTGATTGTAGAAGTTAGAATTTTGCCTGGATGCCAAAACTGAATGTGCGGGGGATGGGTACCGCGCCGAAATCAATGCCTCTTAAAACGGTGCTTTGTCCGGCAGCATTCACTTCCGGATCATACCCTTTGTAATTGTCCCAGGATATCAGGTTGCGGCCACTTAAGGAAAGTGTCAGGCCGCTGAACGCCCTTCCGAGCTGGCCAAAGTTATACCCCAGCGATACCTCACGGAGCTTTACAAAGGAACCATCATCTATTCTCCATTCCTCTACGCCATATACCCCGGAAACGTAGCCACGGGGAACCTGCCCCAGGTCTTCCTGTTCAGCGACTTTTCCATTGCCTACCCCCTGCCGGGTTCTCCAGTCTGCATTAAACACATCTACGCCCTGAACAGCATCCAGCTGTACGCGCAGGTTCAGCTTTCTATAACTTACTTCGTTTACCAGGCTCGCTGTATAATCCGGATTGGGGTCACCGATGATCTTGCGTACGGTAGAGCCGGAAGGCTGTCCGCTGGCGTTTCGCTGGGGCGTGTAGGAGAGCGGACTATTCTGAACACCCAGCTCCTGCAACGGAATGCCTGCCGTGCTTTTTACCAGGTTGCCGCTGTTGTCTTTTGCAAAGAAAGTTCCATAGAACACGCCTACCGGATAGCCCTGCAGCAGTGCTACGGGCGCACCGGCATTGGTGCTGTACAGGATCAGGGCTTGTCCTGTATTCAGGACCTTGTTCCTGTTTCGGTTAAAGATGCCTGTTATGTCCCAATGAACATTTTTGCTTGCCACCGGCGATCCGTTCAGCACAATTTCAAAACCCCTGTTTTGCAGCGAGCCGATGTTGTCGAGCAAGCTGGAAAAACCAGTGGTGGGTGCAATTACGCGCGGGAACAACAGGTCACTTACTTTCTTGATGTAATAATTGAACTGGAGGCTGAGCCTGTTCTTGAAAAAAGCCAGGTCGGTTCCAAACTCAAGCTCTTTCTGCCGTTCAGGTTTTACGTTTGTATTGGCCAGCGTGGCAGAGGAATAAAAGGAAGTTCTTCCCAGGAAAGAGGTGCTGGAATAAGCATTGAAACGGTCGTAAGCACCAATGCCCGTTAAGTTGCCTGACTCGCCATAAGCAGCCCTGATCTTAAATAGATCCCACCAGGAGCCCACATTGAGTGTTTGCCAGTAATCGGTTCCTGAAAGTACATAACTGCCGCTTGCTTTTGTATATACCTGGTTGCGCTGGTCTGTACCAAAAACAGATGATCCGTCTACCCTTACAGCACCTGTCAGAAAAAGATTGTTGTTGTATTTGAAATTCTGTTGCAGGTAAACGCCTGAAATAGACAATTCGCTTCTTGCATCTGCCGGGTCGAGCTTGGTGCTGGCGCCTGTTACGGTTTGCACAAAAGGTGCCAACCCTCTTCCCTGTAAAAGCGTATAGCTGTTTTTTTCATACTGCAGGGAATAACCTGCCTGGGTAGTTGAACTAAGTGATTTGGTAATATCGGCCTGATAAGTTGCATTCAATTCATTGTTCATCTGGAAGAAGGAAAAGGTTGCCGCACTGGCATATCCGTTCTGTGTAGGATCAAGCGACAAGCCGCCACCGTAAAAAGCCGTGTTTACATTGTAGGCGAAGGGAGGAATATAGGTGGTGCCGCGTTGTGCGTAATTGTCTATCCCCAATGTGTAATCGATGGTCAGGTGCTTAATGGGCCTCCATTTCAGGCTGGTGTTTGCCAGCACGCGGTTGGTTTCTTCCCGCTGCTTGATGTCTTCAATAATAGAAACCGGATTTACACGGCCTCTTTCGCCGATGGCTTTTATGTTGCCGAGTGCATCCCGGGTTTGTATGTCGTGGAAGTTACCAATGATGTTGATGGAATTAAGCGGAGAAAAAAATGAATTGCCATCCGGTTTTTCATTGGAGGCGCTGTTGATATAGTTCAGTCCCAGTGAAAAGCTGAGCTTGCTGCTGATTGTTTGATCAATGTTGCTGCGGAAGCTATAGCGTCTGAAATCGGTATTCTTTACGATGCCCTGGTTATAGTAGTAAGAACCTGATACATAGTATTTTGTTTTGTCGTTGCCGCCGCTTACAGAAACGTTGTTGTCTGTTCCCAATCCGGTACGGAAGATATAATCATTGTAATCGTAGCGGTTGACGGGGGTGGTATTGGTGAGTGTAGGCGTAAGAATGTCCTGCGTTTGCACATCAGGCGATCCGCCGAACTTGATAGGGGCCTGGTTGACGGCTACTTTTTTTCTGATCTGGTTGGCAAGGATAGTGGTTGAGAAGCCTACTTTAGGTGCACCACCGGCACCTCTTTTTGTAAAGATCTGCACGACGCCGGCGTTGGCCCTGGAGCCGTAGATCGCAGCGGCAGCGGCCCCGTTCAGCACTTCTACGCGTTCAATATCGGCAGGGTTGATGTCGGCCAACCTGTTCTGGCCAATGGCGCCGATAAAGTTGGTACCGTCATAATTGCCGGAGGTATTGGTAACACGTGACGTGGCATTGTTTACGATCACGCCATCTACAATATACAGTGGTTCTGATGAGCTTCCTACAGAGCTGATGCCTCTTAACCGCACAGATATGCCTCCGCCTGGATCACCACTGTTCTGGATGATCTGTGCGCCTGCTGTTTTTCCCTGCAGGGCAGCCAGTACGTTGCCGGTGGCGCCTTTGGTGAGCTCGTCAGCTTTTACGGTACTGATATAACTTCCCAATTGTCTTCTGGTTGTTCCTTGTGATGTACCTGTAACCACCACTTCATCCAACCCCAGCGCATCGGTTGTGAGCTGGCTGTTCACTACATACGACTGCCCGCTGCCAATGCGCAGCGAAGCTTCACCGGATTTAAAGCCTACACCGCTGAACTGAAGGGTATAGTTGCCGGCCGGTAAATTGGTCGTGAAGCTGTATTTCCCATTGGCATCCGTAGCTGCTCCCACGCCGGAGTTGGCGATCGCTACAGTGATACCAGGAAGACCTTCCCCGTTTGGGCCCGTGACCGCACCGCTTACACGTATCTGTGCAGCAAGGGGCCCGGCAAAGAGCAGGGTGCAGATACATAAAAAGAGTCTGTATTTTCTCATAATGATTGTTTGATCGTTTGTAGTTAACGGTTATACATTGACCCGTAAAATTGCGGAATAGCTGCATAATCCAACCCGGGATTTATAGGAATGGTTCTGCTTCAGTAATTACTTCCTGGAAAAAAAGATCAGGGTGCGGGCTTTTCCATCGACCGCTTCAGGTTTTCCAGCGACTGTTCCATTTGCGGGCCGATCTGCTTATCATACGTGATGCTGCTGAGCTTTTCCCATGGATACCATTTGAAGTGAAAATCAAAATACCATTGAACGGCCGTAACTGATCCGCCTTGTATCAGGTTAAAAACGCCGGGAAAAGTTTTGCCGTTGCGCTGCTGGTGCCAGGCCGTTTCAACAGATGCAGGATGGATGGCGCGAACAGCAATGCTGAGTTGATCTGAATAGATGCTGTCTGCTTTTACCTGCGGATGGTTCATTGCTTTTACATATTCGTTCCATTCGCTCCACCCCTGTAAATCCACCAATCTGGCGCGCACCTGTTCCCTGGATGCGTTTATGTTGATGGCCCTTGAGATCCGGATGGTGCGGGGAAGCAGGGATAACATGGCTGTCATCAGCAAAAACAGCACGACAAAACTTATGATGGCTAATTTGATGATCTTCATATTTATGCGCTAAGCTTTCACTGCTGGGTCTCAGCTTTTTGTATCCGGTATCCCATCTATCGCCCCTACCTGCAATCGTCTTCCCTATTCCCAGCGGAATACTTTTACGGCAACCAGGTATGTCACTGCACCCCACAGGAGCAGGATACCGATTTCTTTTCCACAGTCAATCAGATGAGCACCTTCAAAAGCCACATTCCGCATGGCATTGTTGAGATGCGTGAGTGGCAGTACCCGGCAGATAGGCTGCAGCCAGGATGGGAACACATCGATCGAGAAAAAGGTTCCGGACAATAAAAACTGGGGAAGCGTGATCAGATTGGCCAAAGGCGGAATAGAGCTTTCGCTTTTGGAAAGCCCGCTCACGATAAAGCCGAATCCCATAAATACCATGAGCCCCAGGAAGCTGAGGAACAGCAGTTCAAAAAACGTGATGGCCCCGTGCACCAGGGTAAATTTAAAAAAGAAATACCCCTCAAGCAGGATGATGACAGAAGTGATCAGCTGGAACAGGACACGGCTCAACCCCTCGCCAAAAACAATGTATGAGCGGTTGATGGGGGTGGCAAAAAACCGTTTTAAGACCAGGGTTTGCCGGAGATTGAAAAACAGGAACGCCACCCCGAACACCCCCGCGCTTAGCAGGGAAAAGCCCAGCTGTCCCGGCAAAATAAAATCAATGGTGCGGTAGGTTCTGCCCTTTACTTTTTCAACATGCTGGTTAATGGCTGCGAAGGTGGGTGTTACCGGATAAATCTGTTTGTCGATCCCGCTGATGATAGAGGTAAGGATAGACTCCAGGACACGGGTATTTTGCGGATTGACGGCCTCTGAGGTTTTGATGTTGATGGTATAAGCCGGTGAGGCAGTTGTATTTTTTTGCAGGTTGATCACTGCATCGAGCCGGCCTTTTTCCAGGTCTTCCTGGATCTTTTTATCCTCTTCCTGTACGATAGAAATGCCGCTCACGCTTTTAATGGCCTGGTAGATGGCGTTGGATGTATCGGCATTTTTATTGAAGCTGACGTGCAGCGAAATACGGCTTCCGCCTCCTATAAATCCAAATACCAGGATAAATATAAGCGGGAAAGCAATGTTGAACACCACAGAAGTAGGACTCCGGAGTATAGAGCGGAAGCTGGCTTTGGTAATGGCCAGCATCGCTTTGAACTGGTTATAAGGCTGCGGCATGCAGAAGATATTTAAAGGCGGACAGATAAGGCATGGGTGAAAAAAATGGGCTCATACGGGCAAACAAGACTGCTTGTGCAAACAAAACGGACCCTTGTAACAAACAAGAATTATTCGATCGAACAAAACTATTTGATTATTTTCCTCCGGCAAAATAGATCTATGAAGGAAGTTATTGAAACATTTCAGATACACAACCGCATCAATCTGTATCTGCTGCAGGCCATTGATGAAGATCATCTGGCGGACATGGCTTCTTCAAAAGGCAGAACTGTCGGAAAGCAATGGGCGCATATACACAACGTGCGGCTGTTGTGGCTGAAGGCAGCAGCCCCGGAACTACTTGCCACCCTCAGCAAATTTGAAGAAACCACTGTTATCACCAAAGCCCTTCTTGCTGAGGCCTTGGAACAATCGGGCAAAGCCATGGAAAGCCTGTTTGAAAAAGCAGCTACAGCGGGAAAGATAAAAGGCTTCAAACCCCACCCCACTGCTTTTCTGGGCTACCTGATCTCCCACGAATCCCATCACCGCGGCCAGATCCTGCTTTCCCTCAAACAGAACGGGCACCTGGTTGATAAGAAGATCCAGTTTGGGATATGGGAATGGGGAGTGAGATGATTGTTCTTTTTGCCTTGACGCAAAAAGAACCAAAAAAGTCAAGGCTGTTTGAAAGGGGGGCTCCGTCTACTTTTTTTCTTGATAAAAAAAGTAGCAAAAAAATCAAGGCTGTTTGAAAGGGGCTAAAATTTACTGCACTGCGCTACAACGAACAAGCTATTATTG
>JADCRZ010000030.1 GCA_015069695.1 Williamsia sp. | reverse complement strand
GATGTATGCGCAACCGGATAGCCAACAGGACCCGCTGCAGAAGAAGCCGAACAACACCGGGCTGCCTGACAAGCTCAAAGAAGGCGTAGAGAACCTGTCCGGCTACTCCATGGATGATGTGAAGGTGCATTACAACTCCGATAAGCCGGCGCAGCTGGAGGCGCTGGCCTATGCACAAGGAACGGACATACACATAGGGCCTGGTCAGGAGCAGCACCTGCCGCATGAAGCATGGCATGTGGTGCAGCAAAAGCAGGGAAGGGTGCAGCCTACCATGCAGATGAAGGGAGGGACTTTTGTTAATGATGATAAAGGATTGGAGAATGAGGCGGATATAATGGGTACCAAAATTATACAAACAGGCAGTACTTATAGTACACAATGTATACCTAATAGCTATGAATTTCAAGAGCCAGATAATACAACTACCCTTAATAGAAGACTTTCGAAAAGCACTTGTCGTTCTGTTCAGCGTGTAATTACTGGCATGCCACGATTTGAAATTCACACTCCCTCAGCATTGAGCCAGCCTGCTACAGTAAGATTAAATAAAGTGGTCGATACTCTTGCTGTAATGTTGAATAATGATCCAAATATCACGATTCAGTATTTAATTGTGTCTGTCGAAAAGGAAGGAGGTAGCAACTATTTTGGCGGCCCTAGTTCTATTCAAGGAAACAATCCCGCTGAAACCACTACTATTACACATGGTGCAAACGACCCGGATCTGGAAATTACTATTCAGCGACCATTCGCGGAAGCAGCAACAGAAGGAGAAATGCTTGGAATGTTGGCACACGAAGTCGGAGTACACAATATCCCTGATATCAAGCAAGTTAATGATCAAGGGACGAACGCATTTGGACCAGTTAATACACCATACAAGACACAAAAAAATGATACACTTTCAGGAGGTTATGAGTTTGGCAACTGGCCTAACCCAGATCCCGTAACGGGTCCTTTTCAACGGGATCAAAGCGGCAGACAGCACGATCACGTTATGATAGCCGACATCCTGCGAAATCCACCTGCAGTAGGAGGAATTATGCCGATGACTAGAGCCAATGTGTACTTTGAAACTGTTCTTAACATCGGAGATACTATCTGGAATGATTTTAGGAAAACACCTACCGAAAAAGCAACGCAAGCTGAAGAACTAGTGCATTTATTCCTTGTTGATGTAGCTCGCATAATTGCAACAGATGATAATCGGATGTCACCATTAAAGCATGGTTTGGAAATCAATGATGTTTATAGGGAGGTGTTTAATCAGATAGTATTACCTAGAAGACCAGCGCATCAATGGATCCCAGGAGCATTGCCTAAGAGCAATGTAATTTCCCTTGCATATTCCCTAGCTTCATTCATGGGAAAAGTTAAGCTCGAGAAAACACGGAAAGGATAAATTGAATCAGAGGCTGATGAAACAGCGGCAAACTGATACTACTATTATTATTTACTGATTACAGCTAGTTCTATCTGCTTTTGATCCTTTATTTGCTCACCGATCACCGGAATAAACCCGCTGCCGTTGGTACCGGTGAGCTGGATAAACTGGTTCTCCACCTTGGCGCTGTCGATGATAGCACGAGCCACATCGGTGATCTGTGCTGCCGTTTCTGCGCTGATGGTGCCTGCTTTGAAACTATCTATGATTTCAAAAAGCATGCTGCATCGGTTTAGCTGTCCGCCTCAGTGCCGATTGTAAAGTTCAAAGTTGGATCATCATTCGCTACCATGCTAACCACCCCTGCATTAATGATCAGCGGAACATAAGGCACGGGCACCTTCAGCATGGACTTGAACGCCAGGTATCCTCTTGAAAGCAAGGTGTACAGTCCAATAAAACCAGCTATTTTCAAGGCTGGATGCTGTACATTTGAGTAAACCTTCCTTAATGAAAAGAATTATTGGATCGATTGGAGTCCTGGTTTGGACGCAGCTAGGCTTTTCCCAGCAACACTTCGGTGTGAAAGCAGGTTTCAACATGGCCTGGCAGAAACAGCAATACGCTCCCACACTGTATCCTAACGGATGGAAACCCGATATAAAAGCACTTGCCGGGTATGAGGCAGGCTTCTTTTATCATATCCCACTTGCCGAACATTGGATCCTGTCCTCAGAAGCCAACTTTACTTTGAGAGGAGTAAAAACGCAACCAGCCACTTATGTTGATGGACGGCTTTTTCTAGAAGGCCCTAAGGAGTATACCACAAGCAAGTTATTCTACCTGGACATCCCTCTTCTTGTTAAATATAAAGTTCATCGGTTTACCTTTGGGATCGGCCCGAGTGCAGGACTTCTGATCAAATCAAAAAACGTATTACGAGGTTTAAATATAGCCAGTGACTATAGAACGTTCGATGCCGGCCTCAATTTGCTGGCAGGCTATGAGCTCGCCCGCAAATGGGAGATTGATCTTCGCTACTACCACGGGCTTACAAACACAAACACCGTGCATGTAGCAACAGCCCACAATCGATTCTCAAACCTTTCCTTGCTGTACACACTGAAATAATAGCCCAGTTTAAAATTAAGATTCCGAACCTAACCCGGCCGCCTGCATGCTTCAGCTTATGTTTAAACTCCTTGGCAGGTTTGAAATGGGGGATGTAGTGTTCCGGGATATGCACGGGCAGCCCTCTCTTAATGTTCTGGCCGATCTTGGCCGCTCGTTTCTTCGGTGAGAATGTACCAAAGCCACGGATAAAGATGGATTCCCCATCTGCCAGGGCTTCCTGGATTGGAGAACCCAGCAAAACTGCCTGTGCCGACTAGCCTGAATGCAGTAGGCATTGATGACTGGGCATTCACAAAAGGGATTAATTATGGAACAGCCATCATCGATCTGGATCGGCACACTGTTATAGATCTTCTATGTGACAGAGAATCCAAGACTGTAGAGAACTGGTTTAAGAATATGCCTGAGGTGAAGGTTGTTAGTCGCGACAGATTCAGTCCTTATGCCATGGGTGTAACTAATGGATCACCAAATGCTATACAGGTGGCAGACAGATGGCATTTGCTCAAGAACATGGGAGACGCTCTACAAACGCTGCTAGAACGTAAACGACAGGGGATTATAGCATCACAAACAGCTGATGATGAGAATGTTGATGTTCCCCCTATGCAGATAGCAGTGCAAAGTCACCCGGTAAATCGTCAATCAACCCGGCACAAGCGATTAGAGCAAATTAAGAAGATGTATGCCGATGGAGTAGCCCTGAAGGCAATAGCCAGAGAGTTGAGAGTAAGTAGAAACACAGTACGCAAATATATTCACTTACATGAGCCTCCGAGCAGGCAAGGCATCAAGACAACTAACCTGGCCCGGTTCATAGAGTATTTGTATACCAGGATGAAAGAAGATAAGAAAGTAAAAGTGGTAAAACTGTTTAATGAGATCAAGGGTATGGGGTATAATGGAGCTAAATCAACATTACAATCCTTCTTGTACCCATATACCAAAAAACGCAATCTCACCAGACTCTTGATGTTAGCAAGGGCATCATGGTCGCCATCAAAAGTTAGTGTGTTGTTATGCAAGAATGAAGAGCTGCTGTCAGAGAAAGAAAAAAAGGTAGTAGTTGATATATGTAACGCATCAACAGACATCATGGAAGCCAAGATACTGGCAAGCAAATTCAGGCATATGATGGAAAACAGACGAGGTCATTTATTAGGGGAATGGATGGAAGAAGTGTCAAGATCTTGTATTGGAGAACTAAAAAGATTTGCAAAGAGTTTGATGAGCGACTACCAGGCAGTGGAAAATGCTTTGACGCTGCCCTGGAGTAATGGTCAGGTAGAAGGGCAGATCAACAAATTGAAAACGATCAAACGGCAGATGTATGGAAGAGCTGGCTTTGAACTGTTAAGAAAGCGGGTAATACTCCATTCTGCCTACTACCACCAAAATTGACGAAGAACCAGCTTCCCATGGGCGACGGGGATCAATTTGCGTGGTTGTTCCATCTAGGTAAAGTGTAGTGGTGCCATCAGAGTTTTTACGCTTTCGCAACTTGACACTCATTGTTTTCCTTTGCTAGGGGTTTAGTTTCCCTAAGTTAAGAAAATTTAGCAAAGCAAATGTTACTGGAGTAACAGAGGAGTAACAAAAAGCGGGAAAATATAGGTATATAAAAGGAAAACAAGGGAAGAATAGGGTATAAGAAAAACATACCCATAGCTGATTTTCCAGCAGTTCCCCCAAATACAAAGCCCCCGAACTTCGGGGGCTTTGTGCCCAGGACTGGATTCGAACCAGCACACCTCGCGGCGCTGCGACCTGAACACAGTGCGTCTACCAGTTTCGCCACCTGGGCATTGTGGAGTGCAAACGTACAGGAAAAAATGTATTTGACAAACTAGTTCACCGATCATTTTTATTTAAAAATTTTTTCTGCCCCTCTCATTCAATGCAGCACTTTTGTACCGGAACATCTCCTTATACATACTCCTTCAATTTAAACCGGCCAGGACAGGGCAGGATGATTAAAACCACTGCCTTGCTTAGTTTTATAGATCTCTCTTTTTTTTGACTAACATTGATGCAATATGAAAAAAAATCTCCGCACCTTGCGGTTTGCTTGCCTGTTGCTGGGGCTGCTCCTTTTCCAGCAGCTCTCCGCACAGAACAACAACCGCGACCTTGCTTCCATCAATCTCCTTCCGCAACAGCAAAAATCCGCTGATACCCGCCCGCCGCTCACCATAAAAGGTAAGATCACCGGTGCAAGCGGTGAAGTACTTGCCGGCGTTGTGGTTGCTGTAAAAGGTTCCTCCAAAAGCACCGTGACCGATGCCAACGGGAATTTTGCCATTACGGTCGACAACGGCGACCAGACCCTCGTGGTATCTCATGTGGGCTATACAACCCAGGAAATTGCCGTCAACAACCGCCAGAACATCAGCGTCTCCCTGCAGGCAGATACAAAAACGCTCACCGATGTTGTGGTCATTGGTTACGGCACCCAGAAAAAAACCAATGTGACCGCTGCGATCGCAACCTTCAAAGCTGATAACCTGGACGAACGCCCCATCGTGCGGGTTGACCAGGCCCTCGTCGGACAGATGGCCGGGGTAACCGTGAAGCAAACAACCGGTACGCCCGGCAAGGCTTTTAGCATACAGGTAAGAGGGACCGGCTCCATATCTGCTGGTAATGAACCCCTGTATGTGATCGACGGATTTCCGCTCTCCAATACCACACCCAATGGCTCGGGTAACTATGCATCCGGTAACCCGCTGGACAATATCAATCCCAACGACATTGAATCCATCCAGGTGCTCAAAGATGCGGCTTCGGCTGCTATCTATGGTTCGCGTGCAGCCAATGGCGTGGTACTGATCACGACCAAACGCGGCCGTATCGGTAAACCGCAGATCACGCTGAACTCTACCGTCGGCTATAGCGAAGCTTCCAGGAAACTGGACATGCTTTCTGCGCAGGAATGGATCGACAGGGCCATTGAAATGATCAACGCCCAATGGGTGGCTTCCGGCACCGGCCGAACAGCCAGCCAGACCAACGAACAACGCCGCCAGATCCTCGGACTGGCTGCAGGTACCGTAAACACAAGCTATATGACCGATGACCGCTGGACGCAACCCGGTCATCCGGGTCTTCGCTTTATCGACTGGCAGAATGAAGGGTTTAGAAAAGGATTGGTGCAAAACCAGCAGCTCTCCGCCAGCGGCGGCAATGAATTTGTGAAATACTATGTATCGGGCAACTACATCCACCAGGACGGGATGGTGCTTGGCATGGACTATACAGCTTATTCTGCCCGGGCAAACGTTGAAGTAACAGCCAACAACCACCTGAAATTTGGCCTCAACATAGCACCCACGTTTTCAATTACCAATGATCCGGGCGTGGAGGGAAAAGACAATATCCTGCACCAGCTTGTAAGCTTTACTCCTGTGCAGGAAGACTCCATGGGACTGGCCCCGAATGTGGGGAAGAACGGACAATACCGCTGGAG
The DNA here is from genome assembly GCA_015069695.1 of Williamsia sp. Classification (GTDB taxonomy): domain Bacteria; phylum Bacteroidota; class Bacteroidia; order Chitinophagales; family Chitinophagaceae; genus JADCRZ01. The sequence continues at coordinate 73,301 of JADCRZ010000030.1, read as the reverse complement.
TACATCGGCAAACAGCTCTATCAGCAAACTAAAGGAAACCCTCGGGCAGACGAAACGGTACCGCACCTTGACTTCCATATACGGCGAGTACCAGTTTATCAAAGGACTGAATTTCAGAACGACCGTTAACCTGGATAATATAGACAACATTGCCAAAGGCTATACGCCATACGATATTACCAGCACACAAACCACCCGGCAGGCCATGTTGAATGCCCTGAGTTCCGGCAGCTATACCAGCTACAGAAGACAGACCTTTGTAAATGAAAATACCCTCACGTTCAACAGAACGCTCCATGATGTGCATGACATCTCACTATTGGCAGGTGCTTCCTACAACTCAGACAAGCTTGACAACGCCCGCATCGCTTCAAACGGCGGGTTTGGCATCGGTGGCGTTACGACCCTGAATGCTGCTACCGGTGTGACGGGCAATACGCTGGAAAGCCGCAACGTGCTTATTTCTTATTTCGGCAGATTGCAGTATGCCTTTAACAGCAAATACCTCTTGTCTGCGAGTATCAGAAGGGACGGTTCTTCCCGCTTTGGTGCAGACACCAAATGGGGTTGGTTCCCCTCAGCTTCTGTAGGCTGGAGAGTATCCGAAGAAAAATTCATGAACCCGGTTTCGCAGATCAGCGACCTGAAACTGCGGGCCAGCTGGGGCGTGGCAGGTAACTACAACATACCTGATTATGGTCCTATTGCCACTTTGGCCAGTTCAAATTATACATTCGGCGGCAACTCGCCTGTAGTGGCAACCGGCCAGGCACCGGCTGGGGTTACCAATCCCACACTGGGTTGGGAAAGATCACAAACCTTTGATGTTGGCTTCGACCTGGGTGTTCTTAAAAACAGGATTACGTTTTCGCTTGATTACTACAACCGCTTCAGCAACCACCTGTTGTTGAATGTGCCGATCCCGCAGGTAACCGGTTTTGGCAGTGTGCTCAGCAACATCGGCGAAACCCGCAACAAAGGGCTTGAAATGGAATTGACGACCCGCAACCTGACCGGTCCCTTTCAATGGACCACCTCCTTCAACTTCAGCCACAATACCAACAAGCTGGCTGCCCTGGCAGGCGGACAAAACCAGATCCTGATCCCTTCTTCTTTCGATATACCCCATAGCATCCTGCGTATTGGCGAGCCGATGTACAGCATCTTTGTGGTGCGGCAGAACGGCATTCTTTCCCAAGCCGACATCGACAAAAAAGTGGCGCTCTTTGGCTCAGAAACGGTTGGCGATCCAAAGTATGTTGATGCCAACAACGATGGTGTCATTGATGCAAATGACCGCGTGATAGTTGGTCATCCCAACCCGGATTATATCTGGGGCATCACCAACACATTCCGATTCAAAGGCTTTGATCTATCTGTGCTCGTGCAAGGCCAGTGGGGTGGAAGCATCTACTCCCTCTTCGGCCGTGCCGTAGGCCGTACCGGACAAGGCTTTACCGACAATGCGCTCGGTCTGTACCGCAACCGGTGGTTTTCTGCGAGCAACCCGGGCGATGGCCGCATCAGCAAAGCGTATTCAACCTTTGGCCGCATTGTAAATACCGACTGGCTTTATCCTTCTGACTACGTACGCGTCAGAAATATTACGCTGGGTTACAACCTGGGCAGCTTGTTCAAGACCAAATTTATTCAGAACGCCCGCGCGTTTTTGTCGGCAGAAAACTTTTTTGGTGTCGACAAATACAAAGGCGGCTTTAATCCGGAAGCGACCAACACAGATCTCAGCGGCAGCACCACGTTCCCGGAAGCGGGCGATTATGGCGGATTGCCCCTGCCTAAATCGCTTATCCTGGGTCTAAACTTTACTTTTTAATTTACCGAATTACGATCATATGAAACGATTGTTCTTTTTATGTACGGCAGCCCTCCTGATACTGACTGCCTGTGAGAAAGACCTGACCCAAATTCCCATTTCATCAGCCACCACAGCCACATTCTACAGCTCGCCGGCTGAATTTGTGCAGGGCGTAAACGCTGTATACAACAGTTTGCGCGGGTATCCAGACAGGCTGCTGAACTTATCAGAAACAAGATCGGATAATTTATATGCCGTGTCAGACGGTGGAGTGCGCGATTGGGAAGGCATCAACAGCTTTCAGAAAACCATCGCCAGCAATCCCTATGTTACCGAAGCCTGGTCGGCCAATTTTAACGGCATCTACAAGGCCAACACCCTGCTGGATCAACTGCAGCAAAAAGGCGGAGCCATCATTGCAGATGCAGGCTTAAGAACCCGCCTGAAAGCCGAAGTGCGCTTCCTGCGCGGGTTCTATTACTTCGACCTGGTACGGTATTTTGGCAAGCTGCCCATCGTGGACAGGCCGTTGACTGCCGATGAAGCCCTGGGTCTTTCCAGGAGTTCCGTGGCTGATGTATACAATTTTATCCTCTCAGACCTGAAGTTCGCGGCAGACAGTTTACCTGATACCTACAGCGCCGCAACCGATGTGGGAAGGGCGACCAAATGGGCTGCCAAGGGCATGCTGGCGCTGGTTTACATGACGCGTTCCGGTCCTACGTATAGCATTGAAGGACCCGGGCTCGGACTCAGCGAATGGAACCTTGCACTGCCCCTGCTCAATGAAATCATTGCCAGCAACAGGTACGCTACCGTAACACCGTATACCAGTATCTTCTCTTTTACCAACGAGAACAACAAAGAAGTGGTTTTCGACGTACAGTATACAACAGGCTCCAACCCCGTGCTGGGCGCTACTTTCCCCTGGGTGCTGGTGCCCGATACCTGGTTCCAGTCGCAAGGCAAAGCCACCCAGGGCGGACTTACCATCCGGCCTGTTTCCAACAACCTGATCAATTCTTACGAAGCGGCTGATAACCGCAAAGCATTTACCATTCAGTCGGGCTATACCTATAACGGTGTAGTGGAAACGCAATCATTCTTTAAAAAATGGGTTGACCTTACAAAAGTGCCTTCCAACCGGGTCGACTGGCCCATCAATTTTATCGTCCTGCGCTATACGGATGTGCTGATGCTGAAGGCTGAATGCATCCTGAACGGGGCCACCGGTGGTACACAGGCAGATGTGGACAATATCGTGAACCAGGTCCGTGCGCGGGCCGGTTTGGCAGCCCGCTCAAATATAACCTTGCCGCAGCTGATGGAAGAGCGCCGCAAGGAATTTGCCTCGGAAGGTTCCCGCTGGCACGACCTGGTGAGAAGCGGACTGGTTGAATCTGTTATGACGGCCTGGATCGCGGCGGAAGATGTGCGCAAGCAGATGCAGCCCTTCCAGAAAAATTACATTATTTACCCGGTACCTCAATCTGAGCTGGATGTAAAACAGGGTTTGTACACACAAAACGCCGGTTACTAAACAATATGGATAGACGAAATTTCTTATCAGCCATTTCCCTCTTGTCTGCATCTGCTTGTCTGGGGGCAGATGGGTTTGACTGGCCCATGCCGGCTTCCAATGAATCTTCTTTTGCCCGGCGGCTCAGGCCCGTAGGCCGGGCATTGGAAATAGAGGGGTATTATGTATGGTGCAACAGTCCGATCCAGGGAGAAGATGGAAAGATCCACGTGTTTTTTTCGCGCTGGAAGGAAGAAAAGAAAATGGGTGGTTGGATCAACGGCAGCGAGATCGCCCATGCCGTAGGGGATGGGCCTGAAGGTCCTTTTCAATTTGTAGAAACCATTTTTGCGCCCCGGCCGGGTGCATGGGATGCTACTACCTGCCACAATCCCTCTATCAAAAAAGTGGACAATGTTTACTGCCTGTTTTACATGGGCAACAACAACGGAAAAACAAATACCAAACGGATCGGACTGGCAACGGCACCTTCCCTGATGGGTCCGTGGAAGCGGCCCGATGCACCCCTGCTGGAAGCAGGTGAGCCCGGCAGCTGGGATGATCATTGTACTACCAACCCGGCTTTTGTGAAGCATCCCAACGGACAATACTGGTTGTACTACAAATCATGGAATACAAAGGAGTATGAAACCTCCACCGATCCGCTGGTGAAAGGCAACCGCAAATACGGACTGGCCATCGCTGACCGGCTGGAAGGTCCGTACAAAAAGTTTTCGGGCAACCCGGTGATCGATTTCTCGGGAAGAGGCAACAATTGTCAGCTGGAGGATGCGTTCGTGTGGATGGAAAACAAAAGGTTCAACATGATCGCCCGCGACATGGGCGTCTTCAACCATGAGTACGGCATCATCATGGACGCAAAAGACGGCCTTCATTGGTCCGAGCCCAAGATCGCCTACTACAGGGCCGACAAGTACATCCAGCAGCCACCTCCGCCATCCTATCTAAAAAAGTACGGACGCTTTGAAAGACCACAGGTCCTTTTCCTGCACGGCAAACCAGCCTATCTATACACCACCTCCCAGGGAGGAAAGTATATGACTGCTTCGCCGTTTATTTTTAAGATAGCTGAACTGTCTTGAACCAAGATTTACAGGATTGGAGTTATGAGTGATTCAAGCAACTTGCTTGTCAAGGCAGCTGATTGTTTGAACAAGGACTAACGTCCTCGCATCCCGCAAATCCTGTAAATCAAGGTTCAGACAGACATCTCAACTAAATTCTTTAATATAGCATGCTGCCCGGCGCATGCAATCACAGAAAAATCAAAATCTTATAAACCCACATGAACATACACTTCAAAGATGCGCTGATAGGAACTTTTGTTATCCTATCCTGTTGCTCCTGCTTTACTGTCGCTGCACAGGCTCCCCGCAATGATGTGAATACCCCGCTCCATTTGCTGCAACCTGATTATCCCGTGCCATACGGTGCGCCTGACACAGGCAGTGTAAAAAAAGTGCTTGACAGGGTCTTTGCTTATCTGGATGGCGCCACGCCTGCCAACCTGGTGAACCGGAAGACGGGGCAGCCTGTTGCGGATTATTCAAAGCCTGATAGCAATGTGACTGTACAAGCCGGTGATTTCAGGCTGATGAGTTATGAATGGGGGGTTACTTATTCTGGTATGCTGCGCACCTATGAAGTAACCGGTGACAAAAAATATGTTGACTATGTAAAAAAACGCCAGGAATTCCTGGCTGCGGTAACGCCTTATTTTAAGAGCCTTTATACATCGTATCCGCAACTATCGAACCCGCTGCGCCAGATCGTTGATCCGCATGCATTGGATGATGCCGGTGCGGTGGGTGCTTCCATGATCAAGACAACCCGCGCCGGCATCAGCAAAAACCTGCGTCCGTTGATCGACAACTACCTGAACTTTGTTGCCAACAAGGAGTTCCGGTTCAAAGATGGTACCCTGGCCCGCAACCGCCCGCTGCCAAACTCTTTGTGGCTGGATGATTTGTACATGGGCGTGCCTGCGCTCGCACAGATGGGCAGCCTGACCGGTGAGCAAAAATATTTTGATGATGCTGCCCGCCAGATCCTCCAGTTTTCTGCCCGCATGTTCAATCCCGCAAAAGGAGTTTACATGCATGGATGGGTAGAAGGCATGAGCGAGCACCCGCAATTCCATTGGGCGAGGGCCAACGGCTGGGCTTTTCTCGCGATGGTAGAGCTGCTTGATGTACTGCCTGAAAACCATGCTTCCCGCAATGCCATCATCCAACAGCTGCAGGCGCATGCTAAAGGATTGGTGTCTTATCAATCCGGCTCTGGCTTATGGCATCAATTGCTTGATCGCCCCGATTCTTATTTGGAAACATCTGCCACTGCCATCTATGCCTATTGCATTGCCCATGCCATCAATAAGGGCTGGCTCGACCGCATGGCATATGGCCCGGCCGCTATCCTGGCCTGGAATGCCGTTACCACCAAAGTAAACGCGAAAGGCCAGGTAGAAGGCACCTGTGTAGGCACTGGCATGGGCTTCGATCCTGCGTTTTATTATTACCGGCCGGTAAACGTGTACGCTGCCCATGGGTATGGACCCGTACTGCTTGCCGGTGCAGAAATCATTTACCTGCTGAGAAACAATACGTATAAATTGAACGACAGTGCGGTGCAGTACACGAAATAAAATGCTCAAGCCAAAAATATCGTATGAATCTTTCCAGAATAGCGCTCATTGCTTCTTGTTTTGTTTATCAGTCACTCTCGGCCCAAACCCTTCCTTCCTGGAAATTTGATTTTGGTCCGGGTAAAACAGAGAAGGGGTATACACAGGTTCTTCCTTCCGCCAAATATTCCGATCAAACCGGTTATGGTTTCTATGGAAGTGCCCCTATTGAAGGCGTCGACAGAAAAGGCGCGGATGCACTTAGAACTGACTATTGCACCAGCCAGCAGCCTTTCTTTTTTACGGTCAAACTGCCGGAAGGAAATTATCGTGTAAAGGTAATTAGCGGTGATGAGCAAGGTGCTTCAGTAACGACCATCAAAGCTGAATGCAGGCGGTTGATGGTAGAAAAGGTGGAAACGCAAAGGGGCCGGTTTCAAACCAGTGACTTCAATGTGCACGTGCGGGATACAATCATAAAAACGACCGGGCAGCGGGTGCGCATCAAACCCCGAGAAAGGGAATTCTTGCATTGGGATAACCAGCTCACGCTGGAGTTCAACAATAAAGAACCAAAAATCTGCGCAGTAGAAATAACGCCTGCTTCCGATCTGACCACCGTTTTCCTGGCTGGTAATTCCACGGTGGTGGACCAGGCCAATGAACCCTGGGCTGCATGGGGACAAATCATTCCTGTATTTTTCCGGTCTCAGAAAATTGTGGTAGCCAATTACGCAGAATCAGGCGAAACGCTGAGCGGATTTATTGCTGAAAGAAGATTGGAAAAAGTATTCAGCTCTTTTAAAGCAGGCGATTATCTGTTTATAGAATTTGCCCACAACGACCAGAAGCAAAAAGGAGAGGGGATCGGTGCGTTTACCAGCTATAAGCGCGATCTGAAAAATACCATCCGGGAAGTAAAGAAAAGAGGCGGGATCCCGGTGCTGGTAACGTCTATGCAAAGACGCAGTTTCGACAGCACCGGCTATATCATGCAAACACTGGGTGATTACCCGGAAGCAATGCGGCAGACAGCACAGGAAGAACAGGTAGCGCTGATAGACCTCAACAACATGAGCAAAACGATGTACGAAGCCTGGGGGCCGGAAAAATCAATCAAGGCCTTTGTGCATTACCCGGCAAACACCTTTCCGGGGCAGGACAAAGAGCTGAAAGACAATACCCACTTCAACAGTTATGGCGCTTACGAAATCGCCCGCTGTATTGTGAAGGGAATACAAAGCGCTGTACCTGCGCTGGCTGTTTATCTAAAGAAAGACATTCCTGCTTTCGATCCGGCCCATCCTGATGCGGTGGAAAACTGGCAGCTGCCGCCAAGTCCTTTTGTAGCTTCCCGCAAACCGGATGGAAATTAAAAAAGGGCTACAGCGCCGGTCTAATTCTTTAATACAACAATCTTGTCCGTGGTAACAGTATCGCTTTTGTGGCCTGCTTTGTCGTAAACCACAAACTTGATATTGATCGTATCATTCTCCAGATCGCTTCTGTGCAGGTTGTTGTAGAGCAGGGTGACTTGCATCGTGCCTTCAATTTCTTTCGGAAATACAGGCAAGGTGGTTGAATCGATGTTATACGGAGGAATATCGGCTTGAAGCGGACGTTTATTCAGACGGATGGGCTGGTAGATCAGCCGGCCTTCACTGATGTCTCCTTCTTTGTCGGTAAAGCCCAGGTTGATCTGCAAATTGCTGTTTAGTGGAACAACCGTGCTGCTCAGCGACTTTATTTTAATTTGCGGTACCGTTTGAAATGGATCTTTGCCACAGGCAGACAACAGAACGACGGCTGCGGCAACCAGAAAAAAAAGCTTCATAGAAGAAATATATTGTAGCAAATGTAACAGCTGAACGGTGACTTATTTATGTATGGAAAGTGAATGGATTGATAAAATTTTTAGCGTTTCACCGGCCGGTTTCGAGCAACTTGCCTTGTCTGTATTTCGTTTTCAACATGGCAACAATGAGTTGTACCGCCGCTATGTACAAGCCCTGCATGTCTCTCCGGACCAGGTAGATGCTCTTCCCAAAATTCCCTTTCTGCCGATCCGCTTTTTTAAATCACACCGGGTTGCCACGACTGCATTCAATGAGGAGCAGGTATTTGAAAGCAGTGGTACTACCGGCATGGTCAACAGCCGCCATTATGTAAAGCATGCGGCTGTATACGACAGAAGTTTCCTGACTGCTTTCGAACAGTTTTATGGACCAGTAACAGATTGGTGCATCTTGGCCCTCTTGCCTGCCTACGCGGAGCGCCGGGGATCATCCCTGACCCTTATGGCAGAAGAGCTGATCCGCAAAAGCGGGCATCCCCAAAGCGGATTTTTTCTGTACGAACACCGGCAGCTGCACGCCTTGCTTACAGAACTTGAACAAAGAGGGCAAAAAACACTGCTCCTCGGCGTCACCTTTGCCTTGCTTGACTTTGCAGGAAGTTACCCCATGCAGCTCAGGCACACCATCGTTATGGAAACGGGGGGGATGAAGGGCCGTCGCCAGGAACTAACCCGTCCCGAATTGCATACCATCCTCCAGCAGGGGCTTGGCGTACAAAGCGTCCATTCTGAATACGGCATGACCGAACTGTTGTCCCAGGCTTACTCCAAGGCAAAGGGAATTTATCACGGTCCTGCCTGGATGCGGGTCGTGCTGCGCGAAGAAGAAGACCCGCTGCGGGTAAGAGCCCACACAGCAGCAGGAGAGGAGCAGCCCCTCAGCGGCGTCATCAATGTCATCGATCTCGCCAACCTCTACTCCTGTTCTTTCATCGCCACCGACGATTTAGGAAAATTATACAATGATGGCGGTTTTGAAGTGTTAGGCAGAATAGACAATAGCGACGTGCGGGGATGCAGTTTGCTGGTTGTCTGAACCTTGATCGTCTTGAACCATGATTTACAGGATGAAGAGGATGCTTGGACGTTAGTCCTTTGATCATCTTACAAGTAAAGAGACTTTACTGTTTGACTGATTGAACCACCAACGTCCCCGAATCCCTCACATCCTGTAAATCGCGGTTCAAGATTTCCTTTTTCTTAACAGAGATATTTTCTAGTTTTATCGGCATGAATCAAAATAGCTTTATGCGGGTTGTTATTTGTTTCGGGTTCTTGTTGTCGGTACTGGTTAGCCGGGCGCAGGATGATTTTCCGGATTACCGGAGCAAGAGGGAGAATTTTGTAAAGATGCAGGAAAAAGACCTGCGCAGCGAAATGGCTTCTTTTGCCATGGCCGGCATCGATGAAAGCACCGGCAAGCTGCCGCTGAAAAAGATTTCACCCAAAGAAGGAGGCGCCAAGTTTATCCAGTTTGAAGGCAACGGGATCCAAGTAACCATTACCACCGCGCCGTTTGTTGCTGCCAGCCACAAACTCAAATATTTTGACGAGAAACACCTGGTCCGCATAGATAACAAGCCTTTTTACGGCAGCTACGATGCGATACCAAAAACTGCTATCAGTTCTGTTACTGTGCTGATTAACAAAGATTCCGTGCAAATTCCGGAAGCAGCTTACTCAGATATTTACAACCCCAGTTTTACTTATGCCAATGAGGGAGCACAAAAAACCCTTGATGCTGTTTACCTTTCCAACGATAACCGCACGATCTATATTTACCTGCTCTCAAAAGACACCAGGGGCAGTATCGAGGTAACCTGGGTGATCCGCGACAAGAAATACCTCCGCCGTGTGGTAGATTTCGGGTTGCTGAAGTAGGCATGACTTGATTATAGCGGGCCGGCGTATTATTTTTGCGCCATGCTAACAGAAACTACCAAAGAATTGGGCGGATGGGGTAATTACCCGCTGGTGGAATCCCTGGTTGTAGAACCCAGGAATAACAAAGATCTCAGCGAGTCTATCGGCACACCACTCATTCCACGCGGTTTAGGCCGCAGCTATGGCGACCAGGCCCTGAACGATCATAAGCGGGTCGCTATTTGCACCCACCTGAACCATTTCATTTCTTTTGATGAACAAACCGGCGTTTTAGAACTGGAAGCCGGGGTGAGCCTGGAAGAAATCATCACCGTATTTGGCCCGCGCGGCTGGCTGCCCATGATTTGTCCGGGCACCAAATGGGTCACTATTGGCGGCGCCATTGCCAACGACATCCATGGCAAAGCGCATCATATCGACGGATCTTTTGTCAATTGCCTGCTTTCCTTTACGATTTTATTGGCAGATAACAGCCATGTTACTGCTTCACGTACGCACAATGCCGACTTGTTCTGGGGAACTGTAGGAGGTTTGGGCTTGCTGGGCATCATAACCACGGCCCGCATCCGCTTAAGAAAGATTGAAACAACGTACTTCCGCCAAAAAGCCGTCAAGGTGAACAACCTGGATGAAATGCTGGAAGCGGTGGAAAAATACGACAAGGAATACAACTATTCTGTAGCCTGGATCGATGCACTGGCCGGAAGCAAGCGGCTGGGAAGGGGGGTGCTTTCGCTGGGCAATGCCGCCAAGCTGGAGGATCTTCCTGATGCATTGAAAAAAGAGCCGTTGAAAATCCACCGGCAGCGCAGCCTGCTTTCGGTTCCGCTGTTCCTGCCCGATTTTACGCTCAACAACTTTACTGTTAAGGTACTCAACAGCGTGATCGGCTTTGTGCAAAACTCATCCAAGAAAATTGTCCACTACGAAAAATTCTTTTTTCCGCTGGATGCCATTGGCAACTGGAACAGGGGGTATGGACGCAGGGGATTTATCCAGTACCAGTTTGTGATTCCGGAAACAGATGGCCGGGCTACGCTCAAGACTATCCTGGAAATGATCGCCAAGAGCGGTTGCACCCCTTTTCTCAATGTGTTTAAAAAGATGGGGGCCGGACAAGGCATCCTGTCATTTCCTTTCAAGGGATATACGCTCGCGATTGATTTTCCGGTAACGTCCAAATTGGCGCAGTTTACGAGGGAACTTGATGAGGTGGTACTAAAAGCAGGAGGCCGGCTTTACCTGGGAAAAGACGCTATGATGACCCGGGAAGGGTTCCAGGCCATGTATCCGCAATACAAGGAATGGCTCCAGATAAAAGCCAAGTACGATCCGTATAACCGCTTTACTTCGAATATTTCCCGGAGGCTGGGGCTGGAAGCTTCCTAAAAGAGCAGGTTGCGTGATGGTAGTATGGTGATAACAGATGATAATGTAAAAAAGATAGCGTCATTGTTTACCTTTAGCGGGAAATTACGACTCAGAGTGGCCATGAACAGGTTTTTAACCGACCAATCTTCCTATCTGTAATCATAACTGCAACACATCATTCCATACATATCCAAAAACACAACTATGAGCAACGAAAATCTATCTGCACTGCGGGACCGGATCTGGAATCAATATCAATTTACCTTTCAAGATACTACTGCGATTGACGAGCAACTATCGGCCAGTATCCGCGAAAAGATTGCTGCGCTGAACCTGCAAAAAGACTCCCTTGATATACGGTACGAAAAGGTGGGGGAAGATCCGCTGGTGCTGAACATTTTTATTGAAGAAGAAGCAGACGCCTATCAGGCAACAAGTTTGCTTAAAACACAGGAAAAGAAGATATTTCCCCTGTCAGACAAACCAACAAAAATGCGGGCCTTCACACCGGTAGAAGCAGGAGCTGATGCACAGTTATCGGCCAGTGCCGAAACTGATTTTGATGGAACAGCGCCAGCAGGCACAGACAGCACACAGGTAGCGGCGATCACATTCAGAGGGGCCGTAAGAAATCCGCCGCCTGCTTCAGATACCCTGCCATAATCAGCTGCAGCGTCTATTTACTACAGGGGAAACACCAAAGGCTACACTCTTTAAGAAATTGATCACCATGTTTAAAAGCATGCTGCTGATATTGTGTTTACTGCCTGTCCTTGTATCTGCCCAATGCCCTGATAAAGACTCTTTAAGAAAAAGGCTGGATTTCTATTTGTTCGACAGATCAGCAACAGGTACGCCTGCTCAGTTTAGCGAGTTGAAGCAGTATGAGCATCAGCTTGATAACTGCCCAACGCGGGGCGATTCTACCCATGCTCTGCTATTACAGCGGATCGGTATCCTGTATGCCAAACATTGTGAGTATGCCAAGGCTATTGTATACCTGCATCTGTCGAACCGCCTTATGAAAGATCATCCCAAAAAGCAAAATGCCGATCCGGGACTACTGATCAAAAACTACTATCATCTTTTTCGTTTGTACGACAGCGTGGGAAAGCCTGCAGAAAGCATGGCCGTCCTCGACAGCTGTATGATGGTCTTTAACGGATTGAAGCACCAGCGGCAGAAAGGAAATTACATAAACTATGTATTGCGGGTGATCGAGTTAAAAGCAGCAGCTTTCTACGACATTGGAGATTACAACAAGTGCTCGAGCTATGCCTCTATGGGTGAGCAGTACACACCGGCCTACGAAGGAAGCCGGAGTGACAGCATGCGGTACTTTATAACATTCCTCACATGGAAAGTAAATGCCCTTCTGGCAACCCAGCAATATGCGCAAGCCGAAGTCCTGCTAAAAAACAAGGCCGAAGCCTGTAAAACATTTGATTCTTATAAATCCCTTGGCACCATCTATGACCTGCTCGGACAGGTTCAGATCAACAACAAAAATCCGCTGCAGGCAAGAGATTATTTCATGCAGTCTATCGCATCTGCCTGGAAGTATAACGATACCATCGGTTGCATGCAAACCTACTTGAACCTGGGATACTATATTTACGATAAGTATTACCAGGATCGCCGGCTCGCCCTTGCCAGCTACCGGAAAGGACTGGCTCTTTTTAGCGGGAGCAGCAAAGGCTTGCAGGAATCGAACCGGATGGAAGCCTTGAACCTACTTGCCAATATTGCCAATATCTATGTGCAATATAAAACCTATGATTCGGCGTTCCGCTATTACCAGCTTGCCTTTGATCAGATCAGTCCCCAGCTGCAGGAAAAAAATGTGGGTGATATGCCGCTGGATCAAGTGACAAAGATCGAATATCTCACAGGCTTACTGCTCGACGAAGCCGATGCTTATTACAAGCTCTACCGGGAAAGAAAAAACAAGGCGCACATTGAAAAAGCCATCAGCCTCTACAAGATCACGGACAAGCTGCTCGACAGGATCAAGAGCGAGCAGCAGGATGTAGAATCCAAACTTTTCTGGCGCCGCGACAACCACCGCCTTTATGAGCATGCCATTGAAGCCTGCGACCGGGTAGGAGGCAAGCTGGATGAAGCGTTTTATTTTTTTGAAAAAAGCCGCGCTACCCTGTTGAACGACCAGCTGACCGAACAACAGTTCCTGGGCAGCAGCGCCATGTTCAAGCAGGCCCAGTTGCAAACAAAGATCTTTCAGCTGCAACAACAACTGCGCCGCACCGATATGAACGCTGCGCAATACAGCAGGATCCAGAATGATCTGATCCAGTTCGGTGATGAACTGGACCGCCTGCTCCAACGAAACAAAAGCGGAAACCTGCCCCGTTTTCAAAGCGCCTTCGACGCTGCTGCTGTTACCATCCGCCATGTGCAGCAAACCATCCTCAAAGACCACAAAGCCCTGGTAGAACTGTTTGAGGGAGACAGTGCCGTTTACATCTTTACCATCACCAAAAAGGATGCTTGCCTCAATAAGATCAGCAAGAGGGATTACGACAGCACGCTGAATAAATACCTGGCGTATATCTCTGATCCTTCTTTTTTGAACCGGAATACGTCGGTTTACTACAGTACCGCGCGCTATTTATACGGATTGCTTTTCCCTGACAAGGCGCTGCCAAGAGGGCGCATCATTATCTCACCCGATGGCCGCTATTTTCCTTTTGAACCCCTCATCACCAGTAGCCGCAAAACACCCCGTTATTTCCTGTACGATTATGCCGTGAGCTATACCTACTCTGCCCGTTACCTGCTTATCCTGAACAAGTACCAGCGTGAGCCGGAAGAAGGCACGCAAATGCTGCTGGGCATGGCCCCGGTCAATTATACCTATGATACCAGTCTGCCGCCCCTGCAGCAAAGCAACGGATCCGTGGAAAGGGTGCTGGCTTATTTTGCAGATGCCGACACCCTGTTGTTTGCCCGGGCTACCAAAAAGAACTTTCTCAAGAACTTTTATAAGTACAGGATCAGCTATCTTTCTACCCACGCCTCCGACAGCGGCAGCATGGGTGAACCGGTTATTTATTTTGCAGATGAACCCCTCTCATTGTCTGAATTTGTAGCCGAAAAAAGACCCGCTACCCAGCTGGTGATTGCATCAGCCTGCAAAACCGGACTGGGAAAGCTGTACAGGGGAGAGGGTGTTTATAATTTCAGCAGGGGATTTGCTTCCGTAGGCATACCTGCCTGTGTAAACAATCTTTGGTCGGTGCAGGAAGCGGCGGCCAACCGGCTCACCGAGATTTTTTGCAGCTATATTGCTGAAGGAGAGCCGACAGATGTAGCCCTCCAAAAGGCAAAGATGAAATTTATCGAAACCAGCGAAGGAGGACAGGCGCTTCCTTACTATTGGGCGGCCGCTATTTTATCCGGCACCACCGACGTGATAGCGCCAAAAAAGGAGCATCGTTGGCGCATGACTGTGATGCTTTCCCTTGTTGCGCTTTTTACAGTAGCCGGACTTTTGGGCCTCAGACAATTCAGAAAAGAAAGAGGGTGGAAGTATCCCCGTAATTAAGAATCTTTACATAAAAATTGACTATGCAAGCTCACAGCGATTCAAGCCGCCGCCGGTTTTTGAGAGATGCTTCTCTGGCCGGACTTACATTCAGCATTCCTTCAATTGTAAAAGCTGCTTACAGGGAAGAAAAGGCAAAAAAAATAGCGCTGCAGCCGGGAGACGTTGTGCTGTTCCAGGGTGATTCCATAACAGATGCAGGGAGGAAAAAAGATGAAAAGGGATCTAACAATACCGCTGCCCTGGGTTCAGGTTATGCCATGCTGGCGGGTTCAGAACTGCTGCTGCGCCATGCCGGTAAAAACCTGCAGGTATACAACAAGGGCATCAGCGGAAACAAAGTGTACCAGCTGGCCGAACGCTGGGATGCAGATTGTTTGCAGCTGCAACCCAAAGTGCTCAGCATCCTGATCGGCGTAAATGATTTCTGGCATACCCTCACCAATGGCTATAAAGGTACCATCGAAACGTACCGCAAAGATTTCACCGCCTTGCTCGACCGCACAAAGGAAAAGCTTCCAGGTGTGCAGCTCATTATCGGCGAGCCGTTCGCGGTAACCGGCATCAAAGCGGTCGATGACAAGTGGTATCCTGCGTTCAATGATTACCGGGAGGCTGCCCGCCAGATAGCAGATAAGTACGACGCGGTTTTTATACCCTACCAGAAAATATTTGACAAGGCCCAGAAATCGGCCCCGGGTGCTTACTGGACAGGTGATGGCGTACATCCTACCCTGGCCGGCGCAAAACTGATGGCCCAGGCCTGGCTGGAAGCGGTAAAAGGATAGGCTGGACCAGCATAGGCAGGATAACTAGATGACTATCTGTAGTTGCGGAGAGGGGAAAGCCATGTAGTTGAAAAACAAAATGCTAATTTATTTAGTAAATAATTGCCAAAAATGTTAGCAATTCAAAAATTTCCTTGTAGCTTTATAATGCTTTAGTACCAACCATTAAAATCTAAACTATGTGCAAACATCAGCCTCTCTCCTGCATTATCCCGCCTTATATGAACCTCAAACTGGCCAACAATGAAAAATTTGAAAAGAAACTGTTGGCAGCTCATGTAAGCTCTTTCACGCTCGACGCACAAATCAGGGGCCGCCGCAAAGCCTTTACCCGCCTGAATCCGCAGAGCAAGGAAATCGTAGCCCTGGCCGCCCTGAAAAAGCCTGCCAAGAAAGTGGCCGTCAGCCGGGAAGTTTATACTGCCGGCAACAAACAAGTACAGCCCGGCACCCTGGTGCGCAAGGAAGGGCAGGATGTGGTCAAAGACAAAGACGTAAACAATGTGTATGATGCAGCCGGTTATACCTGGGATTTTTATTATTCGCTTTTTGGCAGAAATTCCATCGACAACAAAGGATTGAAATTGATCCAGACGGTTCATTATGGAAAAAAGTATGACAATGCTTTCTGGGATGGCCAGCAAATGATCTATGGAGATGGCGATGGAAAGATCTTCGACAGTTTTACCCTTGATGTGGACATCATCGGCCATGAGCTGACCCATGGCGTGGTGCAGTACGAAACCAACCTGGTGTACCAGGACCAGAGCGGGGCGCTGAATGAATCACTGGCTGATATATTCGGGTCCATGATCAAACAACGCGTGCTGAACCAGGATGCTGCCAGTGCCGACTGGCTGATCGGTGAAAATGTGCTGCGGGGAAAGCAATATGCCCTGCGCAGCCTCAAAGCACCAGGCACGGCTTACAAGAACCACCCCGACCTGGGTACTGACCCCCAGCCGGCCCATATGAGCGGCTATACCAATGATCCGTTTGATAACGGGGGGGTACACCTGAACTCGGGCATTACCAACCATGCTTTTTACCTGGCCTGCACCGAAGTAGGCGGATATTCCTGGGAAAAAGTAGGCAAAGTATGGTATGCGGCCATGTGCGACAAAAAGGGGGTTCAGCCCACGGCCAGTTTTCTGGATTTTAAAAATGCCACCCTTACGCATGCAGATAAACTTTTCAAAAGTGAAAACACTGTTTCTAAAGCCATAAAAAAAGCATGGGATTCCGTCGGAGTTGAATAACTTCGCTGGATGAAATTAAAATTGATCGAGGCGGGCAAATTCAGCGGCTTAAAAAAGACTGCGGAAGAAGACCTGGATCATCTTCCGCAGGAGCTGCAGCAACACGTGGAAAATATTTTTTCTGCCAGCAGCGAACAGCCGCTGAAAGTGCATGCTCAAAGCGCCTACAGAGACAAAGAAAAGCTCTTTATAGAATACAATGGAAAGGCTTTGCCCATCAACGCGGTACAGCCCAGTAAGCAACTGGAAGCCTTAATCGAGAAATTAAAATCAAAGCTGCATTATTGAATCTCTTCCACACAGCGTCCCTTTTCTTCCACTCTGTAATGCCCCGTCCCCTCGATTAGGTAATTTGGCGTAGGTTTGTTACGTCATTGTTTGCCCAAACATTATGCATTTTAAATCCTTATTGGCCAAACCGTTCGCTTCCTATGTGCACAAGCAGGTCAGGAAATCAATGGCCACCGCACTCGAAGACCAGGAAGCAATCTTCTCAGCACTGCTAAAAACAGGCTCTACAACCCTTTTTGGTACCGATCACCATTTGCAGCAAGTAAAAACCCACCAGGAGTTTACCCAGGCTGTTCCTATTCGCGACTACGAAGAATTTAAGAAATGGATAGAACAGATCAAAGAAGGCAAACACAATGTGCTCTGGAAAGGGCAGCCTATTTACTTTGCCAAAACATCCGGTACCACCAGCGGGGTCAAATACATCCCCATCACCAAAGAGTCTATTCCCAATCACATCAATACGGCCCGCAATGCCCTGCTTTGCTACATGGCCGAAAGCGGCAACAACAAGTTCGCCGATGGAAAAATGATTTTCTTGTCCGGCTCCCCTGAACTGGAAAGGATTGGCGGTATACCTACCGGGCGTTTGAGCGGCATCGTGAACCACCATGTTCCCCGTTACCTGCGCACCAACCAGCTGCCTGATTACGAAACCAACTGCATCGAAGACTGGGAAACCAAGCTGGATAAGATCGTGGAAAAAACCCTCGACCAGGATATGACGCTCATCAGCGGCATTCCACCCTGGGTGCAGATGTACTTCGACCGGTTGATTGCCGTAAGCGGAAAAAAGATCAAAGACCTGTTCCCCAACTTTTCCGTGCTCGCGCACGGCGGTGTCAACTTTGAGCCCTACAGGGCAAAACTGTTTGAGAGCATTGGCAAACCCGTAGCGACGATCGAAACCTATCCTGCTTCAGAAGGTTTTTTTGCCTTCCAGGATTCACAGGAAACCGAAGGCTTGTTGCTCAATACAAACAGCGGGATCTTTTTTGAATTTGTTCCGGCTGCCCATGCGATGGAAAAAACGCCGGCCCGGCTTCGCCTCCATGATGTAAAAACAGGTGAAAATTATGCGCTGATCGTAAGCAGCAACGCCGGGCTCTGGAGCTACAACACGGGCGATATGGTGAGGTTTGTATCTGTAAACCCTTACCGCCTGCTTGTTACAGGCCGCGTCAAGCATTTTATTTCAGCGTTTGGCGAGCATGTGATTGGGGAAGAGGTAGAGTACAGTCTGCAGAAAGCAGCCCAGCACAACGGCGTTCATATCACCGAGTTTACAGTAGCCCCTTTTATTTCCCGCGGGGAACAAAAAAGCTACCACGAATGGTTTATTGAATTTGAAAGGATACCCGACAACCTGGAAGCTTTTGCCTTGGAAATCGACCAGCACTTGCGCGAAAAAAATATTTATTACAACGACCTGATCAGCGGAAACATCCTCCAGCCGCTGCACATACAGCCAGTCGAAAAGAACGGTTTTATTGATTACATGAAAAGCATTGGTAAGCTGGGCGGACAAAACAAAGTGCCCCGCCTGAGCAACGACCGCAAGCTGGCGGACAACCTGATGAAATTTGTAAAACAGTCATGATCGCTTTGCCTCTATTTGGCTCAGTTCAAAGGCTCCAACCACTTGCTTTCCACTTTTCTTTTTCCATATCCAAACAGAAACCGCCAGCAGAACAAGGGCTCCTGCCAGCATCCATACCCAGCCAGGAATAGAAAGAGGCGCAATTGTTCCGGGAGGGAGCGGCGCCAGTTCAATCGGTTCCGGGTTGCCCACCAGTACCATCGTGGCCCAGTAATAGGGACGAGGCCGTTCCTGTTCCTGCATATAAGCGAGCTTGGCCTGTTGCAGGGCATCGTCCTTGCGCATGCCCTGGCTGATGCGTTGATGAAATCCTTTTGTAATGGCATACATGGCATTCGCATCTGCTTCCCACAGGGTACTGGTAATAGAAGGGACGCCTGCAGCAGCAAAGCCGCGCGCCAGGCTGTATACACCCTCACCGGCGGCGTTCTTTCCTACACCGGTTTGGCAGGCGCTTAAGATCACCAGCTGGGTAGAAGGCCGGTCAAGGGCCTGCAGTTCAGACAGCGGAATCGAGTCATCCTGCATATATAGCAGCGGTTCGTGGTGGTCAGCCGTAGCATGTGAATACACGCTTACGATTTTGTACCTGTGAAAGAGTTTTAAAAAGTTTTTCTTGGTTGCTTTGGTATGCATCAGCACCTTGCTGTCTCTGTAATAAGCACCTGACTCCCGGATAAATTTCTCCGACCCATCCAATCTGCTCACGCCCAAACCTGCGGCAAACTGCGCCGGGGCTACCAGCAGGCAGTCGCCACTGCCTGCCGGGTTGTCAAATTTTTTCAGGAGGGAACGTGCAGAGTAAGCATAGCTGAACACATACTGGTTGATGAGGAAATCATCCTTGCCGGCCATCAGCGCTTCAAAGGGAAGCAGGTACGTATCATTGCAGATCACAACCCGTTTCATGGGCAGGTGCAAAGGCTGAAACAACAATCGATAGAGCTGGCTGGAGAGCAAAGTCAGCTGCGGATAATTTTTATTTGATCCGGATTGATCTGCGCAGAGCTGTAAAAATCGGAGCGGCAGCCCCTTGTCTTTTACCGGTTGGCGGATCATGCTGATGCTGTCGGAAGTGGTGACCAGCATATAAATGTATGTGCTGTCGCTAAAAAAATAATGTACAAAGCACTGCTGCGTTCGGGCTAAATACTGCTGAAAGGCCGGCAGCTGCGGAACATCATCGGCATATTTGTAAGCATAATAAGCCGGGTAGCTGGCCTGCAGGCCTCTTGTATAATTTTCAAAAGCATCCATGGCTTCCAGGTACCTGCCCTCCTGTACTGCAAACTGGGGATCGGCTGTAACCAACCGTGCTAACTGCTGCTGTTCCGACAAGACCCTGAGCAGGGATTCTTTTTCTTTTTCGGCTTCTGCCGGCGGCAGCACGGCACTGGCTCCAATCTCATTTAATTTTTCGCTGAGCAGCACCGACCGGCTTTTTTCCATAAAGTAAAAGGCCAGGGTATCATTGCCCGCCAGGTAACACGCTTCCAGGGCATTGGCAAACAGGTCCCTGGCATCTCCCAGCCAGCGCAGCTTGCTTTGCTCTTCTGTTTGCGCCCGCCGCATCCCGTTCATAACGCTGTCCGTAAGCAGGGCTGTTTGCAGGCAGGCGGTCACAAATTTCTTCCTGCCGGTTTGCTTGTAAAGATCCAGCAGGCATTGGGTTTTGTTGGCCAGCACCTGGTATAGAAAAAGTTTGTTTACAGCATTGCAAAGATGGTAGGCTGGGTTCCGGAGCGGATCGGCAGACAGGGAGGGTGTTAGTTGCACCAGGCTCCGGTGATAATCTTCCAGTGCCTTTGTATATTGTTTGTTCTTTGAGCAAACCGCACCCATGTTGTTCAGCACCTTGCCTGCCAACTCACCATCCCCGTTTTTGGAAGCCAGTAATAAAGCCTTTTGATAATATACTTTGCCGAGGGGGTGGTTGGCGCTTTCCCGCATCAACAAGTTGCCTGCATCCAGGTAATCTTTTGCCAGGTCTGTTTCTTTTTTTGTTGCGGTTCTTGTGCTGATGGCTTTTTGATAAAACTGCAGCGCTGCAGCAGGCTGCCCATTGGCTTCGTGGATCATGGCGCGCTGCTTGTAGTTGTCAGCATACGCGTTTTCACTGTTTACAGCCGGAATATAGTAAAGCGCAGAATCCAGACAGGCAAGGGCAGCTGGAATCATTTGCATGGATGCATAGGCTTGTGCCAGTCCGTTGAAAAGATCCACGATGATCGCACTGTTCCTGGATTGCAGGGCAGTCCGCAGTCCCAGCTTGGTTTCCACCGCATTTTTCTGGTCATCGCCCCACTGGTGGTAGATAAATCCTTTCTTCTGGCGGGCTGAACTTACCCGCACCAGCAGCGCAGAGTCCCTGGCATCCTTTCCTTCCGCGATACAGTTATCAAAACAGGAAAGTGCCTCGGTATAAAAATTCTGGTCAAGGTACAGGATGCCCAGCGTGTAGAAACTGAATATGGCCTGTTGTCTGTTATACCCCTTGTGTTCTTTTGCATTTGCCTGGATAGATTCCCGGAGAGAATAGATCGCTTCGTTGATCTTACCGCTATTTTTGTTCAGGACCCCGATCCGGTAAAGCATGCGGGCATACACTGAATCATGCGTGCCATGACAGTTTTTGTAACTTTCCTTTAAAGCCATTACCTGTACAAGCTTTTCGTTGTTGCGCAGGGATGTATCCTTTTCAACTGCAAGAAGCCGCTGATAAAATTCCCGGACTCCCGTACACTGCGCCCATCCATGACCGTAAGCAAGCAACACAAACAAGACAATAAAGCAGCTTGCTTGAAACAGCTGAAACAGGAAGGGAGCGGGAAGTGGGAGAGGAGCTTTATTTTTTACATGAGGTTCCATCTTTTACAAAAGAGGCCAGTTTTCCGTTGGTGCCTGTCAGCAGCAGTGAGCGGAGCTTTTGGAGTAACAAGGTCTTGTCAAACTGTCCGCCTGGCATGGCATTGAGCAGCTCGGTATAATGCTGGGCAATGATGCCGGTCAGGATAGGAGCGGCGTAGGATGAGCCATAGATCAACACTTGCTCACCGAAAGGATGCCGGAAAGAAAAATGGCCACCGCTGTCGGTTTCATCACAAATAACCCCCATCTCTACCGCGTTATCAGAAAAGTTTTGCTCAGGACTGGAAGAAGCGCTTTTTGCCGTTATCCGCACAGTTGTTGCAGCCAGTACATGTTCAAACTGGGCAGCAAAGCTGGCAGGATAAAACGGGTGCACATCCAGATCGCGGGGGTTGCCGGTAGAATAAGCAAGAAAATCGCTGTCTTCTACCACATTCTGGTTGCCTGCCGCCGCAATCAGCAGGATGTTTTTGGCCACCAGGTGTTTTTCAACAAAGGTCTGCAGCAGGCTGGGTGCGCCTGATTTTTGTTTGGCATAAAACCCAAAGCTGGCGTTGATGACCTGTGCCCCGCAGCTGGAGGCATAGGCCAGTCCGCAGAGGATGCTGAACAGATCACTTTTTCCTTCGCTGTCATGAACTTTTACAGGTAATATATTGATCGGGTGATTGCGGTACTTAAGTGCCTGGTCGATGACAAATTTGGCCACCAGGCTTCCATGTCTGATGTCGTTGTCGTCGGTGGTGATGGCGTTCTTGTCTACAAAATTCCAGCCTTTCTCCCCATTGTCGATACAGCTTCCGGTAACAGGTTTGGTATATTCGTTCTTGATAGCGGAAAGCACGCCGGTATCAAGAATGCCGATCGTAACCAATGCACCGGTGGCCGGCGGTGGCGGTTCTATACGTCCTTCCTCGAAGTTGTATTTGTCGCGCTCACATTCATCTAAAAAAGACTCGGGCGTATTTACAATAAAGTTGAGACAAAAATAAGCGATCGGTGTTTCGCCGCCGCCCTCCACGGTAGAGCCGGACGACTGACCGCCAGATGCGATCTTTTCTACACCCTGGATAAATACAAGTACGTTATCACCTTTCCAAAGTTCCAGGCTGTTGTCGCAGTTGCCACAGACCTTTACAAATTCGATGTTGAGGGAGCGCAGGTTTTCCTGCTTCCATTGTTCAAACTGGGCCTTGGTCACGCCCTCTTTCCGCATAATGATCAGCTGTCCCGGAAGAAAATCTGCCTCCAGCTTTTCATCTATCTTGAACCCCTTCTTTCCGGGATTGTGTTTACCCCATCTGAACAACCAATAAATAATTTTGATAAGAAGAGCGATAAAAACAATGTCTCTCCACCGGAATTTGTTTTTGAGCTTTCCCATAGCAAGTGGTTGGATTGTGAAGGAGAAATAGGCAACCTAAATTACTTCATTAAATCCAATAAACCCTGGGCACGTCTGTATCCTTCCTGTTTCTCGGCTACTACATTTTGCAAAAGCTTTTTTGCAGTGTCCCGGTCTCCCAGCTGGTTGCGCTCCAGCAAAACCAGTGCTTTGTTATAAGGACCCTTGTTGCTGCTGAGTTCGAGGGCGGATAATTTATCTAAATAATGGAGTGCACTGTCATAGTTTTTCTGGCGCCAGAAAGTGTGACCCATGTATAACAGGGCCTGGTCGTGCGTACTGTCTGCTTGCAGGATGCCCCGGAAAAGGCGCAGGGCTTTTTCGTCCTCCTGGTTGTTGTAAGCTTCTTTTGCTTGTTCAAGAGAATCCTGGGCACCCATTGTAGGACTTATAGGCATCAATTCTTCCTGCTTGTTGCTGGCAATTTGCTTGCGCAGCTCCCGGTCGCTGTCGGTGAAATAGATGGCAACGAATAAGAGCACACTGGCTGCTACGGCATAGGGTATCCAGCGGCGGATGGCCAGTTTTCTGACCGGCGCCTGCGGAACAGCCTCAAGTCTTTCCTCTTCTTGTAAGGCAGCGTCATCTGCTGTGTTTCCTGAAACGGCCTCTAAATTGGAACGGCTTTCGTTGCCCAGCAAACGCCATTCCTCCCTTTTTTGTTCTGCCAGCGAAAGCTTCATAGCCTCGCGGGTGGTAATGTAAAGGGCTACATCGCGGGCAAACTCCACATCCTGTTCGCACCTTTTTTCAAATTGCTGCCTCCCGGCCTCGTCGAGTTCCCTTTCAAAATAAGCTTCAATATATTCCAGCGAATCATTCATGATTGGTAAATAAATGTTTCATTTTTTCTTTTATTTTTTCCAGACAGCGCAAGCGGGTTGTTTTTGCTACAGCAGCGCTGTTGTACTGCAGCTGTTCTGCGATCTCTTTGTCTGTATACCCGTCTTCAAACAAGAGCAGGATCTCCCTGCATTTTTCGCCCATGGTTTCCAGCTGCTGCTTTACAGCCAGGATCTTTTGCTGGTCCACCATCTTTTCTACAATTCCCTTTGCTTTGTCGGGCAAATAGCTTAAAAGTTCAGGTTCCGCCGTGCCATGATGAACTTTCTCTTTATTGGTCGTCTTTTTTCTGACAAGGTCAATACATTTGTTAGAAAAAATTTGAATCAGGTAGGTTTTGATCGACGAACGGTGGTCGAAGCTGCTGCGGATGATGTTGTTGATGACCGATACAATGGCATCGCTGTAGGCACTGAAGCTATCATCATGGGTAAGATGGTACTTGCGGCTCCCCTCGTTGATCAGGTACTGATACTGCAGATATAGTTCCTTTTCGTAATGCCTTCTTTGCTGATCACCGGCTGTAAGGCCATGAATCATCTGTTCATCTGAAATCGTCAAGAAGAAATAAATTTTAGGTTAATGATGTATTACCGGTAATGATCACCAAGTTAAGAGATAATTCCCTTACTTTATCCATCCAACCACTGATTTGTGGCCTAGCGCAGGTAAGCCGGAACAGGAGCAAGCAAGGGCTAAAGGTACAACAAGCCAGATTAAATAGCGCTGGAAAATAAAGCTGTTTGCTTGGCAAAATACCCTTACTTTGATGCCGGTTTATGATGGGATCGCACTGCCCGGCCTGTATGAGCCGGTGCAATTGTTATTTTGCAAATCACGCCTGCATGTTCAACCTCAACAACAAAGCTGCTCTTGTAACCGGTGGCGGAAGTGGCATCGGCAAAGCCATTTCCAAGCTGTTTGCCAAACAGGGAGCAACTGTACACATCCTGGAACTGGATCAGAAAAATGCCGAAGAAACGGTTCGACAAATCCTGGAAGAAGGGCTGCAAGCAGTTGCGCACAGCTGCAATGTCAGCAACCAGCAGCAGGTGATCAGCACCATTGCTGCCATTGGCCGGGTAGACATACTCGTTAACAATGCCGGCATCTCGCATATCGGAAATGTGGAAACAACCAATGAACAGGATTTTACCCGTGTATTTGATGTAAATGTGCGGGGCGTATACAACTGCCTGCATGCGGTTGTGCCAGCCATGAAAGCGGGGGGCGGAGGCGTGATCGTAAACATCTGCTCCATTGCTGCACAGATCGGGCTTACCGACCGGTTTGCCTATTCCATGAGCAAGGGCGCCATGTACGCAATGACCCTGTCTGTGGCCCGTGATTACCTGCACCACAATATCCGCTGCAACAGCATTTCACCGGCAAGGGTGCATACGCCGTTTGTAGATGGTTTCCTGGCAAAGAATTATGCCGGCCGTGAACAGGAAATGTTTGAAAAGCTGGCCGCCTCCCAACCCATCGGGCGGATGGGAACACCGGAGGAGATCGCCGCACTGGCCCTGTATCTCAGCTCCCAGGAAGCTTCTTTTATAACGGGCTGCGATTACCCCATCGACGGCGGTTTTCTCAAACTGAATTCCTGATGCTCATCATTAAGTGGCCAGTTCTCTAAATTCTATTAACCAAACTATACAAATAAAAGCCTGACGTATGAAAATTATCCGCTTTGGCGAACCGGGCAAAGAAAAACCGGGGATTCTATGGGAAGACACGCGATACGATGTTTCACAATGGATAGAAGACTTTGATGAGAAATTTTTTGAAAGCGGCGGATTGGCTGAATTAAAAAAGCGGGTAGAAGCAGAGCGGGAAAGCCTGCCTGTGATAGAAAGCGGGGTACGCCTGGGTTCGCCGGTGGCCCGCCCGTCGAAGATTGTATGCATCGGACTCAACTACGCCGATCATGCCCGCGAAACCAACGCTACACCGCCGACCGAGCCTATCTTGTTCATGAAATCCACCACGGCACTCTGTGGTCCTTTCGACGACATCGTGCTGCCCAAAGATTCACAGAAAACTGACTGGGAAGTAGAACTCGCAGTGGTAATCGGCAAACGCGCCAGCTATGTGGAAGAGGGGGAAGCCATGGAATATGTAGCCGGCTATTGTTTGCACAATGATGTGTCTGAGCGGGCTTTTCAGCTCGAGATGAATGGTACCTGGGACAAAGGAAAAGGCTGTGATACGTTTGCCCCGGTAGGCCCTTTCCTGGTTACAGCGGATGAACTGCCCGAGACAAGCAATCTTCGTTTGTGGCTCACCGTAAACGGACAAATGATGCAGGATGGCACCACGGCCGATTTGATCTTTGGCATTCCCTTCCTGGTTTCTTATATCAGCCGTTTTATGACCCTGCTGCCAGGTGATATTATCTCTACCGGTACACCGGCCGGCGTTGGACTGGGCTTTAAGCCGCCCGTGTACCTGAAAGCAGGCGATACAGTGGAACTGGGTATAGACGGACTGGGCACTTCCAAGCAAAACGTGGTGGCATATGCTAAAAATTGATGCACACCAGCATTTCTGGCAATATGATCCCATAGAATACGACTGGATATCAACCCAGATGAACGGGATCCGGCAGGATTTTGGTCCGGAACGGCTCCAGCCAATCTTGCAGCAGCATGGCTTTGATGGCTGTGTAGCAGTGCAGGCCCGCCAGTCTGAAGAAGAAAATAAATTTTTACTCGCCCATGCTGCGGACCACGGTTTTATCAAAGGGGTGGTAGGATGGGTTGATCTCCGGGCAGAAAACATCGAAGAGCAGCTGGAATATTACAGCAGTTTTCCCCCTATGAAGGGGTTCCGCCATGTACTGCAGGGTGAAGCCGACCGGGCCCTCATGCTGCAGCCTTCTTTTATGCGCGGCATCGGCAAGCTGGAAAAATGGGGCTTTACGTACGACATCCTGATCTATGCCGACCAGCTGCAGTATGTTCCTTCCCTGCTTACTTCTTTTCCGCAGCAATCTTTTGTGATTGACCATATCGCCAAGCCGGCGATCAGGGAAGGTGCCTTGCAACAGTGGAGAGAAGACATCATGCGGGTGGCTACCTACGACAATGTGCAATGCAAAATTTCAGGCATGGTTACGGAAGCCGACTGGCACCAGTGGAAAAAGGAAGACTTTGCTCCTTATCTGGATACCGTGGTAGAAGCTTTTGGCACCCGCCGCATCCAGTATGGTTCCGACTGGCCGGTTTGCCTGGTAGCAGCGTCCTATCCAACTATGCTGGGTATTGTACGGGATTATTTTTCTTCGTTTTCCGCGCACGAACAAGCGCAATTTTTCGGCGGCAACGCCACAACATTTTACAAGCTATCATAATTATATGGATCTGCAATTAAAAGACAAAGTAATCATCGTTACCGGTGGAGCAAAAGGAATCGGAGAAGGGATCGTGCGCGTGCTGGCTGCCGAAGGCGCCATTCCTGTGATCATCGGAAGAAATGAAGGAGACAACAACAAGTTGCTACAGGACCTGCTGCAGGGAGGCTTCCGCGCCGGCCAGGTAGCTGCTGAACTCAGTGTTCCCGCTGCCTGTGAAGAAGCCGTAAAGAAAACGCTTGAACAGTTTGGGCGCATTGATGGCGTGGTGAACAATGCCGGCGCCAATGATGGCGTCGGACTGGAAGGGGGTAACTACGAACGGTTTATGGCAAGCCTGCACAAAAACTTAATCCATTATTACCTGGTAATGCAATACGCTTTGCCTGCGCTGATCGCTTCGCGGGGCGCTGTTGTAAATATCAGCTCAAAAACCGCTGAAACCGGCCAGGGAAATACGTCTGCGTATGCTGCAGCCAATGGCGGCCGCAACGCACTGACCCGCGAATGGGCGGTAGAGCTGCTGAAATACGGCATCCGGGTAAACAGTGTGGTGGTGGCGGAAAGCTGGACACCCCTGTATGAAAACTGGATCAAAACCCTGCCCGATCCGGAGAAAAAACTGGAAGAGATCAAATCTAAAATCCCGCTGGGCAACCGCATGACCACAACAGAAGAGCTGGGAAGTACAGTTGCCTTTCTGTTGTCAGAAAAATCAAGCCATACAACCGGACAGCTGATCCATGTAGACGGAGGTTATGTTCACTTGGACCGGGCCCTGGCAAATGCCTAAGGCCTTACGGATTTGTGGCGGATCAGCGTGAACGATTGCGCAAAAAAAATACGGGAGAGGGGACTGTATTCACAGAAATATGCCTACTCTTGTTCCTACAAAGCGTTCAGATATGATCTTATCAAAAAACAACCTGGAAAAAATCGGTGCTGGTCCTCAAACCCAAACCACCGACCCGGCTCTTTTTGCACTGCCTGAAAAAGTGCTGCAGTTCGGTACGGGCGTGCTGCTGAGAGGATTGCCCGATTATTTTATCGACAAAGCCAATAAACAAGGACTTTTCAATGGAAGGGTCGTCATAGTAAAGTCAACTTCCGCCGGCGACAGCAAGTCGTTTGATACACAGGATGGCCTGTACACGCAATGCATCCGGGGCGTGGAGAACGGCCAGAAAAAGGAAGAGAACATCATCAACGCTTCCGTGAGCCGGATCATCAATGCCGGTGATGCCTGGCAGGATGTGCTGGCCTGCGCCGATGATCCTGCCATGCAGGTTGTAATATCCAACACCACCGAAGTTGGGATTACCCTGGTAGAAGAAGACATCCACCGCAACCCGCCGGCTTCTTTCCCAGGCAAACTGCTGGCTTTTTTATACCGCCGTTACCAGACATTCGGGGGAGACAAATCCAAAGGCATGGTCATCCTGCCTACAGAACTGATCATCGACAACGGCAAAAAGCTCAAAGCCATCCTGCAGGAGCTTGCCCGTTTTAACGGACTCGAACAGCCCTTTATGGAGTGGCTGGAAAGCAATTATTTCTGCAGTACGCTTGTGGACCGCATTGTGCCGGGTAAGCTGGCCCCTGCGCAGCACGAGCAGATGCAGCAGGAGCTGGGGTATACAGACGAGCTTATGATTATGTCAGAAAGCTACAGCCTTTGGGCCATTGAAGCCGCTGAAAAACAGGTCAGTGAAATTCTTTCGTTTGCGCCGGCAGATGAGGGGGTTGTGATCCAGCCTGACATCGATGTGTTCCGGGAACTGAAGCTGCGCCTCCTAAATGGAACCCATACATTCAGCTGCGGGCTGGCCTACCTGGCCGGTTTCAGAACGGTCAAAGAAGCCATGGACAATGGGGACTTTACCCATTTTATTGAGTCTTTGATGTTGCAGGAGATCGCTCCTTCGATCACCAACGGCTCGCTCTCTCAAAGCGATGCCGAGGATTTTGCCCGCAAAGTGCTGGACCGTTTCCGCAATCCCCATATCGAGCATCTCTGGTTGAGCATTACCATGCAGTACACGTCAAAAATGAAGATGCGCAACCTGCCGGTCCTGAAGAAATATTATGAGCGCAAAAATGAGGTGCCTGCCCACATGGCCCTGGGTTTTGCAGCCTACCTCTTGTTTATGAAATGCGAACGGGGAGATGATGGCAAGTTCTATGGATCAACCCATGGAAATACGTACCTTGTAAACGACGACAGCGCGGAGTATTTCTCACAGGCCTGGAAAGAGGCTGACGCTGCCACCCTTGTGCAAAAAGTGCTCAGCAATACGGCACTCTGGGATTACAACGTATCCATACTGCCCGGGTTTGCCGATGCTGTTGTTGCCAACCTTCAACAGTTGCAACAGGGGCAAGCACGGGCACTGATTGCCCGTTAAAACCTTAAAATCAAGTTATGAAAAAGAGTGTATTAAAAGTTCATCCGGCGGACAATGTTATTGTGGCGCTGCGTGACTTGGCAAAGGATGAAACCGTTGAACTGAATGGTCGTACCTATAAGATCACTGAACCTATAGCTGCCAAACATAAGTTTACCGAAGAGGCACTCCAGCCCGGCGATCCTATTACGATGTACGGCGTGCTGGTCGGCAAGGCGAGCGAGCCCATCCCCGCCGGTGCCCGCATTGCTACCACCAATGTAAAGCATGCTTCCAGCGATTTCAAGCTGGGTGCCCGCAAAACCGGGTGGCATGTACCCGATGTGTCAAAATATGCCAACCGGACGTTCATGGGTTACCACCGCTCCGACGGCAGCGTAGGAACAGCCAACTACTGGCTGGTAATTCCCATGGTTTTCTGCGAAAACAGAAACCTGGAAGTGTTGCGTGAAGCCCTGGTAGAAGAACTGGGCTATGCCCGCCCGAGAAAATACCAGCAGTTTGCCCGGCAGCTGAAACAGCTGCAGCTGGCTGGCAGCGGGGTGAACGAAATCCTGGAAGTGCCTTATAGCGAAGTAGATGAAGAAACACAGGCCAAACGGGTGTTTAAGAACGTGGATGGTGTTAAGTTCCTGATGCACAGCATGGGCTGTGGCGGTATCCGCCAGGATGCCCAGGCCCTCTGTGGTTTGCTGGCCGGTTATATAACCCACCCCAATGTGGCAGGCGCGACCATCCTGAGCCTGGGTTGCCAGAATGCCCAGGTGTCTATGCTAACCGAAGAGATCAACAAACGGAGTCCGAATATGGACAAGCCCCTGTACATCCTGGAACAGCAAAAAATAGGGACCGAACCTGAAATGATGGCCCAGGCCATCCGGCAGACGTTTGCCGGTTTGATGCAGGCCGACAAACATACCCGCCAGCCTGCGCCGCTCAGCAAGCTTTGTATCGGACTGGAATGCGGCGGCTCGGATGGTTTTTCCGGCATATCGGCCAACCCCGCCATCGGTTATACATCTGACCTGCTCGTAGCAATCGGGGGTACGGTCATTCTTTCTGAATTTCCGGAACTCTGCGGCGTTGAACAGGAATTGAGCGACCGTTGCGTAGACGAGAGCAGCGCTATCCGCTTTATTGAAATTATGCGTACCTACGCACGGCGTGCAGAAGAATCCGGTTCCGGCTTCGACATGAATCCCTCTCCCGGTAACATCAAAGACGGCTTGATCACCGATGCGATCAAATCGTCCGGTGCTGCCAAAAAAGGCGGTACCTCACCTGTTACGGATGTACTGGACTACCCCGAAAAAGTAAGTACGCCAGGGCTCAACCTGCTTTGCACACCCGGTAACGACGTTGAATCCACCACTGCTGAAGTAGGTTCCGGCGCTACGGTTGTCCTGTTTACGACCGGGTTGGGAACCCCCACCGGCAACCCGATCGCACCGGTGGTAAAGCTCTCGAGCAATACCAAGCTGTACAACAAGATGCGCGACATCATTGATATAAATACCGGCTCCATCATTGAAGGGGATGAAACCATTGAACAAGCCGGTGAACGCATCCTGGAATATGTAATTGAAGTAGCAAGCGGCAATATCCAGGTGAGTGCTGTGCGCAATGAGCAGAATGATTTTATTCCCTGGAAGCGCGGTGTATCGCTATAAGCTGCTTCCCCATCACAAAACAGGCCTTTATGAAAAAATTTCTGGATGAAGATTTTTTGCTGACGAACAAGACATCACAGCAACTTTATCATGACTTTACCAAACAGATGCCGGTGATCGATTACCATTGCCATCTGCCGCAGGCACAAATAGCCAACGACCAGCGTTTTGACAATCTCACCCAAATATGGCTGTATGGCGATCATTATAAATGGCGCGCGATGCGTACCAATGGCATAGATGAAAGTTATTGCACCGGTAACCGCCCCGACTATGAAAAGTTTGAACAATGGGCAGCTACGGTTCCCTATACCATGCGCAATCCCCTGTACCATTGGACCCATTTGGAGCTGCAACGCTATTTTGATGTGCATGATGTGTTGGGGCCAAACACGGCAAAAAAGATCTACGAAGAATGTTCTGCCAAACTCAGAACAGAAGAATTTTCAGTGCGCAATTTGCTGCGTAAGATGAACGTGCGCACCATCTGCACCACGGATGATCCTGTTGATACCCTGCAAGACCACCAGCGGCTCAAGCAGGAAGGCTTCGATATTCCGGTTCTTCCTGCTTTCAGGCCTGATGCAGCCATGAATGTAGACAATCCCGTTTCTTTTAACAATTACCTGACCCGGCTGGAGGCTGCTGCTGATACGTCTATTTCCAGTTTTCAGGATTACCTGGACGCGCTCAAGAAAAGACATGATTTTTTTGCCACCAACGGCTGCAGCGTATCTGACCACGGACTGGAACAGGTGTATGCAGAAGAATACACGGAAGCGGAAATCACTGCTGCTTTTGACCAGATAAGAAGCGGCAAAGCCCTGGATGAAACAGCGAACAAGAAGTTCAAATCGGCCATGCTGATCTACTTCGCTACCTGGGACTGGGAGCGGGGCTGGGTGCAGCAATACCACCTGGGGGCCCTGCGGAACAACAACAGCCGCATGCTTCAGCAGCTGGGAGCTGACACCGGCTGGGATTCGATCGGTGATTTTCAGCAGGCACGTTCGCTTTCCAAGTTCCTGAACAAACTCGACAGCGAAGACAATCTCACAAAAACCATTCTCTATAACCTCAACCCGGCTGACAATGAGCTGATGGCAACGATGATCGGCAATTTTAATGATGGCTCGGTAGCCGGCAAGGTGCAATGGGGATCGGCCTGGTGGTTCCTGGATCAGAAAGATGGCATGATCCGCCAGATGAATGCCCTCTCCAACATGGGCCTGCTCAGCCGCTTTGTAGGCATGCTTACGGATTCCCGGAGCTTTTTGTCGTACCCGCGTCATGAATACTTCCGGCGCATCCTGTGCAACTTGTTCGGAGAAGAAATAGAAGCCGGTGAATTGCCCGCAGATATAGCCTGGGTAGGAAAAATGATCCAGGATATCTGCTACCACAATGCCAAGAATTATTTTAACTGGCAATACCTTGATAAAAAAGCAGCGGTACCGGAGCCGATCGCTTAAATACCTGCTGCTCCCATAAAACACAACCAACGCATGGAATTTACGGAGGAACTAAAAAATATATTCAAAGCTGAAAACGAAATACCACCTGCCTTTAAGCTGCCCCATGAAATACACCAGAGAGAGTATTTGAGCAATGGCGAAATGAAGCAGTGGGATGGAGCCGTACATGAAGTATACTCGCCTGTTTGTGTACAAACAGAAGGGGGATTAAAAAGAGTGCTGATCGGAACGTACCCGGTCTGCGGAGAAAAAGAAGCCTTGGAAGCGCTCGAAGCGGCCGAACAGGCTTACAACAACGGCCGGGGTGAATGGCCTACGATGAGCGTGGCTGCCCGCATTGCCTGCATTGAAAATTTTACCCGGCACATGCTCAAGCAGAAAGACCTGGTGGTAAAGCTGCTTATGTGGGAGATCGGAAAATCTTATGCTGATTCAGTAAAAGAATTTGACCGCACTGTCGAATACATCTATGCAACCATCGATGCACTAAAAGATCTCGACCGGCAATCTTCACGTTTTGAAATAGAGCAGGGCATTGTAGCACAGGTCCGGCGCTCGCCGCTGGGCGTGGTATTGTGCATGGGGCCGTTCAATTATCCCCTCAACGAAACATTTACGACCCTGATCCCGGCGATCATCATGGGCAATACGCTCTTGTTTAAACCGCCCAAACATGGCACCCTGTTGCATTATCCCTTGCTGAATGCATTCAGGGATTGCTTTCCCAAGGGGGTCGTCAACACCATTTACGGCAGAGGCCATTCCATTGTGCCGGTGCTGATGCAATCCGGTAAGATCAACGTGCTGACCCTGATCGGCTCCAGCAAAGTGGCCAATGAGCTTAAGAAGCTGCATCCGAAAGTGAACCGGCTCCGGGCCATTCTGGGACTGGATGCCAAAAATGCAGCGATCATTACACCCAGTGCCGATATCAAGCTGGCTGTACAGGAAACTGTACTGGGCGCTCTTTCATTCAACGGACAGCGATGCACGGCCCTCAAGATGATCTATGTGCACCAAAGTATAGCAACCCAGTTTGTCGAGAAACTGGATGAAGCGATCAGCAAATTAAAATACGGCATGCCCTGGGAAGAAGGCGTATCACTTACTCCGCTGCCCGAGCCGCACAAACCGGGCTACCTGAAAGAATGCATCGATGATGCGGTAGCAAACGGTGCCAAAGTAATGAACGGGAACGGAGGTGCAACCGTAGAGTCGTTTGTTTATCCTGCGGTCGTGTACCCGGTAAATGAACGCATGAAGTTGTACCGCGAAGAGCAGTTTGGGCCGGTGATCCCGGTGGCGCCCTATGAACACATCAACGAGCCGATCCAGTACATCATTGATTCGCCGCATGGCCAGCAGGTAAGTGTTTTCAGCAACAACACGGAAGAAGTGGCTGAGACCATTGATCCGCTGGTGAACCAGGTCAGCCGGGTCAACATCAACTGCCAGTGCCAGCGCGGGCCGGATGTATTTCCGTTTACCGGCAGAAAAGACAGCGCGGAAGGCACCCTTTCAGTGGTAGATGCCCTGCGCTCTTTTTCTATCCGCTCGCTGGTGGCTACCAAACTCAATGAGCAAAACAAACAGCTCATCAACGACATCGTTCAAAACCATTATTCCAACTTTTTAAGTACCAAGTATATTTTTTAGATGAAGAAGGTTTTTTGTTTCGGCGAGTTCATGCTTCGTTTTTCGCCCTTGCTGCAACGCGAATGGATCCGCCATGCTGCCATACCCGTTTACATTGCCGGCGCCGAACTCAACGTGGCGTCCGGATTGGTAAAATGGAAAGTGCCTACAAAATATTGCACGGCCGTGCCGGACAATTATATGTCGCGCGAGATCATGCAGGAGCTTGAGTCCAAGGGGCTGGACATCTCGGCAGTGATCTACTCCGGCGACCGGTTGGGCATTTATTATCTTCCCCAGGGAGGTGACCTGAAGAGTGAAGGCGTGATCTACGACCGGGCCCACTCTTCTTTTTCCCAGCTGGTACCTGGTACAATCAACTGGGATGCCATGCTGGAAGGGGTTTCCTGGTTTCATTTCAGCGCAATTACACCCGCTCTTACGGAGATCACTGCAGCCGTATGCAAGGAAGCTGTTCAGGCAGCCGCTGCTAAGGGCATCACCGTATCTGTTGATTTGAACCACCGCGCGAGGCTATGGAAATGGGGCAAAGATCCGGTAGATGTGGTGCCTGAACTGGCCCAATATTGTGATGTGATCATGGGCAATATCTGGGCCGCCAATACCCTGCTGGGTATACCGGTTGATGAGCAGATTCATTCCAAGAATACCAAACAAGCTTATCTGCAACATGCCGAAACCACTTCGCTGGCCATCCAAAAACAATTTCCAAAATGCAGGACGGTAGCCAATACGTTCCGGTTCAGCCGCGCTGAGTCTGGCTTGCAATACTATGCTGCCCTGCATACGGGCGGCAAGCTTTACCATTCTGCCGAGTATTCTTCGGCCAAGGTGCTGAACCAGATTGGCACAGGTGATTGCTTTATGGCCGGATTGATCTACGGTTTGTACAACGGGCATGCACCGCAGGAAGTGATCGATTTTGCTGCAGCAGCGGCATTTGGAAAAATGAACGAGCCGGGTGACGCAACTGACCAAACGGTAGAGGATGTGCGGACTATAATTGCTACATATGAATAAACAACAACATATTCTTGATTTGATCCGGCAGCAAGGAGTGCTGCCGTTGTACTATCATGCAGACCCCGTATTAAGCAGCGAGATCTTAAAAGCCCTGTATGCAGGTGGAATAAAGACGGTTGAATATACCAACAGGGGAGAACATGCCCTGGAGAATTTCAAGCAGCTGCTCGCGCTCAGAGACCGGGAAATGCCCGAGCTGATGCTGGGTATCGGAACGGTGAAAAATGTAACGGATGCCAGGGCTTACCTGGCTGCCGGCGCAGATTACATCATTGCGCCCGGCATGATCAAAGAAGTGGCTGAGGTCGTGCACGCTGCCAGCGTATTGTGGATTCCAGGCTGTATGACGCCTTCTGAAATCATGCAGGCCGAACAGTTTGGTGCAAAGCTGGTCAAGCTTTTCCCGGGCAACCTGCTCGGGCCCCAGTTTATGTCTGCCATCAAAGAATTGTTCCCCAACCTTTTGTTTATGCCCACCGGCGGGGTAGAACCGGAAGCAACCAACATCCGCACATGGTTTGATGCAGGCGTTTGCGCAGTGGGAATGGGAAGCAAACTGATCACCAAAAAGCTGTTTGAGAACCGGGATTTCACAGGCCTGCGTTCCGCAACGGAATCATTGTTGGACATCATCAAATCCATTAAATCGAAATAATATGATAACAGCGGAAACTTCTTCAACCGTCGGGAAGTACAGGTGGGTGATTGTAGCACTTTTGTTCTTTGCCACTACCATCAACTATCTGGACAGACAGGTCATTGGTTTGCTAAAAGACACGCTGGCAAAGGATTTCAACTGGTCTGAGAAGGACTACAGTTATATTGTTATGGCGTTTTCAGCTGCCTATGCCATTGGCTTGCTCCTCTTTGGTATCGTGGTCGATAAGATCGGTACCAAGCTGGGGTATGTAGTGGCTATTGTGATCTGGAGCGTAGCGGCGATGGCGCATGCGCTGGCCAGAAGCACGGTTGGCTTTGGCGTTGCACGCACCTTTCTTGGCTTTGGTGAAGCAGGCAACTTCCCGGTTGCCATCAAAGCCATCGCAGAATGGTTCCCTAAAAAAGAGCGTGCCCTAGCAACAGGTATCTT
This sequence comes from Williamsia sp., assembly GCA_015069695.1. Taxonomy (GTDB): domain Bacteria; phylum Bacteroidota; class Bacteroidia; order Chitinophagales; family Chitinophagaceae; genus JADCRZ01. The sequence goes on along the minus strand of JADCRZ010000030.1, from coordinate 36,919 downwards.
TAACAGCGGGACCAATATTGCCGCCTTCTTTGGCCCGCCCCTGATTGCCTGGATCTTCACGACCTACGGCTGGAAAGAAGCATTTATATGGACCGGCGCCATCGGGTTTATCTGGCTGATCTTCTGGTTTTGGTTCTATGAAATCCCGTCCCGGCAAAAGCGGCTCGGAGCGGCTGAATACCAGTATATCCACAGTGATCCGAGTGAAAAAGTGACTGATGTATCGCGCCATTTCAGCTGGGGAAGACTCATCGGGGTAAAACAAACATGGGCCTTTGTATTCGGAAAGTTCCTGACTGACCCGGTATGGTGGTTTTATCTGTTCTGGATTCCTACTTTCTTTAATACGCGGTACAACCTTACTATCCAAGAATCCGCTAAATATGTTTCCATTGTTTACGTGATTGCCAGTGTGGGCAGTATTCTGGGTGGATACCTTTCAGGCAAGCTGATCAGTTCAGGCTGGCCGGTATACAAGGCGCGTAAAACCGCGATGCTTATTTTTGCATTTTGCGTAGTTCCGGTTTTCTTTGTTCAGTATGCTTCTACTATCTGGGGGGCTGTTGCGCTGGTAAGCCTGGCTGCATCCGCACACCAGGCCTGGAGCGCCAATATATTTACAACAGCTTCCGATATGTTCCCCAAGAAAGCCGTGAGCTCTGTAGTGGGGATTGGTGGAATGGCCGGTTCTATTGGCGGCTTTTTGTTCCCCCTGTTTATCGGTTCTATCCTTGATCATTACAAATTATTGGGCAATATCCAGATCGGTTATAACATCATCTTCACCATCTGTGCGTTTGCTTACCTGGTGGCCTGGCTGATCATGCACCTGCTGGCTCCCCGGATGCAGGAGGTACAGGTATAAAAACATTGTACATTCAATAAAATAAAAAAGCCGGAAGCAATTTCCGGCTTTTTTATTTTATCGTTGAACGGCTAACTCAAATCTTACTTCTTGGCGGCTGCCATTGCTGTGGCCCGGTGGTTAACCATGTCATCCACTACGTTTACTGCTTCATTCAGCCAGATGTCTGTTTTCAGTCCTTTTACCCAGGCATCCTGGCGGTCTTGTTTGCTTTTATCGTTGGCAAACTTGTTTTCTTCGCCGGTGAGCGGAGCTATCTGCAGCTCTTTGGAAAGTTTGTTGGCTGCTTCCAGCTGTTTTGTAATGGCGCTCACTGATTTTCTCTCGTCGCGGTATTTGCCGAGTTTAAGCGGGTAAGCCTTGTCATCCTGCTTGGCCAGCCACTCGGTTTTATCTTTGATCAGGTTGAATGAAGGACTGTTTTTTACACGTTGTGCGCTGGCGTTTTCAATTTCCTTGTAATCATAGCCAGGCTGCCACAGCTTGTAGTCAGCTTTCTGGATCTCATCCCAGGGAAGGGCATCGGGATCATCTTTTTCGCGGATTTTCAAATGCTCGTACAGATCAGGTAACACCACATCCGAGCTTACGCCTTTGAGCTGGGTGCTGCCACCATCGATGCGGTAAAACTTTTGGAGCGTCAGCTTGATAGTACCCAGTTCACTGTTGGTCGACATAAAGCCCATATCGCGGTCGAGGCCAATGGCGCGTTGAACAGTGCCTTTTCCGTAGGTGGATGTACTGCCGATGATGATGCCCCTGTGATAGTCCTGGATAGCAGCGGCAAAGATTTCAGAAGCAGAGGCACTGAATTCATTGACCATCACAGCCAGCGGACCATCATACAAAACGGTTTTGTCGAAATCACGGTAAACACTGGGTCTGCCATCCCGGTCTTTTACCTGCACAACCGGACCATTCTCAATAAAAAGCCCGACCATGTCAATAACATCCTGCAATGAACCTCCTGGATTGTTCCGCAAGTCAATTACAATACCGTCTACTTTTTCATTCTTCAGCTTGATAATTTCTTTCTTTACATCCTCAAAAGAATGGGCTCCTTTCGGGTCTTCAAAGTCTACATAGAACTCAGGCAGGAAAAGATAGCCGATCTTGGTTTTGTTGGTTTCGTTCTTGACGATCTGGCTCCTGGCGAAAGTTTCTTCTAATACGATCTCCTCACGGATCAGCGGGACTACTTTTATGTTGCCATCTGTTTTTTTGAGCGTCAGCATCACCTGTGTACCTTTCTGTCCTCTGATCAACTGCACGGCATCCGTTACACTGTAGCCAGCCAGGTCAATCGCTTCCGCATTGCCCTGGCCTACTTTGGTAATGATATCTCCTACTGTGATCTGTCCCGACTTCCAGGCCGGACTCCCGGTAACAATGGTTTCTATTTTAATGCCCCCTTCGTCTTCTTTCAGGGATGCACCAATGCCATAAAACCGGCCGCTCATTTGTTCATCAAAAGAACGCTTCTCGATGGGCGGCATAAAAGAAGTATGCGGGTCCATGGAGTTGGTGATGATATTGACGAAATAGTTGAAGTTGTCGTCCGAATCCTGTTTCAGCTTTAAATTGCTGAACATCTTTGTCATGCTCCTGCTGACCGCACTGCGGGCATTCTTCTCCAGCTCTTCGTTAGATTTGGCGACAAATCCTGCTTTTGTTTTGTTTTTATCCTGTTCATCCAGGTAGTTGGCATAACGGTCTAAAGCCAGGTACTTCAGTCGTTTTCTCCAGGCCTCTTTGCGCTGGTCGGCCGATGCGGGAAAATCAAATTTCTTTGTATCGGTAACAAGTGTTTCGTCTACGGTGAAATCGAAGGGCTGTGCAAGGATTTCTTTGCTTACAGCTTCGGCTTCAGCCAGCCGGGTTTTCAGGATAGCAGAAACAGCCGGAACGAATTGAACAGGAGCACCCAGGATTTCATCATCGATCCTGGTTTCATATTTTTTCAGGTCAGCAACATCAGCTTGAAGCAGGATGTTCTTGTTGGGATCAACTGCTTCCAGGTATTTTTTGAAAACTTCTTTTGAAAAATTATCATTGATGTCTTTCGGACTGTAATGGACTTGTTTAAGCATCAACCCTACATTGCGCAGGATCTTTTCATATTTGGTGGGCGGGTTTTCACTGGTTCCCAGGCTGCTGAAGCCGATGAATATTCCACAGGCTAGTATCAAAACCAGGATAGGAAGACTTCTTTTACTAAACATATATTGAAGGACTTTTGACATTATTCAAATGTAACGATAAATAATATCCATTGTTGCGGAAAACGGGGGATTAACAAGGGATTACCATCAACCAAACAAACAAACCAGGGAAAGGTTAAGAGAGAATAAAAGAAGAAAAAAGGGGGGTGACTGATGGGGCTCGAACCCACGACCCTCAGAACCACAATCTGATGCTCTAACCAACTGAGCTACAATCACCGTATAAGCCGCAAAAATAGGGCAAATACCTATTACATCAAAACAATATCTGCTCCTTATCTTCTAACAAATTACAGGGCAAATATTTACCTGTTGTTTACCGGTTATAACGCAGTTGATTCTGTCACCTGCCTTCTGCCTGAAATGGATTTATTTTGCACAGCAAGTTTCGGATAAATTGGGCGTCTAAGCATGCTGAATGTTAAATTCAGTGGTATAATTCTTTTGTATCTACAATTATTCTACCTCACTGAAGCGTTTACTCAACGATTGAAGGCTACCGAACAGATTTTATCCAATCAAGCAATAGTATGAGACAAATTTTAATGGCACTCGCAGCAAGTGTGTTGTTTTTTTCTTCTAACGCGCAGTACCCTGGGGGCGGAGGACAGGGAAGACCAGGTGGGAATAGGGGAGGAGGACAAGGCATGAACTTGGGGCATTTTTACGGAAGGATCGTAGATAAAAAAACTTCCAAAGGCGTTGATGCTGCCTCCGTGCAGCTTGTAAGAGCCCAGTTCGACACTGCTACAAAAGGAAGCAAGGAAGTGGTTGTATCTGGTATGCTGACCCGTGCCAATGGTGAATTTAGCCTGGAAAACCTGCCGGTGATGGGCAATTTCACCCTGAAGATCACTGCGATTGGTTATCAGCCCTATGAACAAAAAGTTTCGTTCTCTCTCCGGCCACCGGGTGGCGGGCAAGGCGGAGCAGGCGGACAAGGTGCAGGCGGCCAGAACGGGAATATGGATGCTATGATGGCCGCTGTAGACAAAGACCTGGGCAATATCAAATTAGAAGCGGATGCACAGGTGCTGCAGGATGTTACGGTCACTGCTTCCAAACCCCTGATCCAGATGGGTGTGGACAGAAAAATATTCAATGTGGAGAAAAACCTCGTGAGTGCCGGACAAACGGCCCAGGAGATCATGAAAAGCATTCCCTCGGTAAACGTAGACGTGGATGGAAATGTAACCCTCCGCAATGCGGCCCCCCAGATATTTGTGGACGGCCGGCCTTCCACCCTTTCCCTGGACCAGATCCCGGCAGATGCGATTGAAAGTGTGGAGATCATTACCAATCCTTCCGCCAAATACGATGCATCCGGGGGGAACGCAGGTATCCTCAACATCGTTCTAAAGAAAAACAGAAAAGCCGGCTTCAACGGAAGCATTCGCGCAGGTGTCGACTCCCGGGCAAAATTCAACGGCGGGGGCGACCTCAACGTGCGGCAGGGAAAAGTAAATGTTTTTGTAAGCGCCAACGCAAACCAGCGCAAGTCTCTTTCCACTACCAATACCTTCAGGCACAACCTGCTGACGCCGGTTGATGTAAACCAGCTCAGCGACGGCCGCAACAACGGCACATTTGCCTTTAGCCGGGCCGGACTGGACTACCTGATCGACAACCGGAACACCCTGTCGGTATCCGGTAACTTTGTCCGCGGCAGCTTTAAGAACCACGATGACCTGAAATTTGATTCTGTCAGATCAGGTGTGCTGGATACAAGGGCCAACCAGATCACAGATACAAAAAGCCAGTTCAGGAATACCGGTGCCCTGCTCAGCTACAAGCACAATTTTGCGCAGGCAGGCAAAGAAATCACGGCAGATTTCAACTACAACAGCAACAACAGCGACAACAACGGTCTGTATACAACCACCCTCACCAAATACAACGGGACAACTGTTTTGCCTGTTCTGAGAAAAACAGTGGGAGATGGTTCAAGCAAGTTTTATACAACCCAGGTCGATTTCGCCAACCCTATCACGGAGAACATGAAGTTTGAAACAGGGGTGCGCATGGCTGTTCGGGATAACACCAACCTGAACGACAACTATTTTTACAACTATACCACGCAAGCTTATGTAAAGAGCAGTTCATTCAGCAGCAACTATAAGTTCACAGACCGGGTATATGCCGGTTACCTGACCTTTGCCAACAAGCTGGATACCTGGAGCTACCAAGCCGGTCTTCGCGCTGAAAGTTCTAATTACACCGGAACGCTCTTCCAAACAAAGGATACTACGTTCAAGACCAAGTATCCGATCAGCTTGTTTCCCAGCGTGTTTATTACAAAGCAGCTGAGTGAAACACAAGACCTGCAGATCAACTATTCCCGGCGGATCAACCGGCCTAACTTCTTCCAGTTGAACCCGGCCATCGACCCAACCGATCCGCAGAACCTGGCAAAAGGCAATCCCGGATTGAAACCGGAGTTTACCAATTCCTTTGAGTTGTCTTACCAGAAAACCTTTGCAAAAGGTCATAGCCTGTTGACCACTGCTTATTACAAAGCCAGCAACAACCTGATCACCCGTTACATTGATTATACGGACAGCGTATATTACCTGACCTACCGCAATGCCAACAGCAGCAGATCGTATGGACTTGAGCTGACCGTTCGTGACCCCCTGATGAAGTGGTGGGATATGACGACCAACTTCAACCTGTACAACTCAAAGATCAACGGCATCCAGACGCTCAACTCAACAGAGAAATCTGTCAGCTCCCAGGAGCGCGTAAGTTATTTCATCAAATGGAACAATACCTTCAAGCTGCCTGCCAGCATTAGTATCCAGCTTTCCGGCGATTACCAGAGCCGGTCTGTTTTACCGCAGAACAGCAGCGGAGGCGGTGGTGGTGGCCGTGGTGGCGGAGGCGGATTCGGTGGCGGAGGCGGTGGTGGTTTTGGCGGAGGTGCCCAACCAACTGCGCAAGGGTATATCAACCCCAACTATGGATTTGATCTGGCTATCCGCAAAGACCTGTTCAAAAACAAAGCTTCTATCTCGCTGAGCGTAAATGACATTTTGAAAACGCGCAAATACAGCTACTATTCTGAGTCAACCACGTTCACCCAGAACTATGAAAGGGTAAGAGATCAGCGCGTGTTCAGGCTGAACTTCAACTACCGTTTCGGAAAAATGGATGTATCTCTCTTTAAACGCAAAAACAACCGGAGCGAACAAGATATGCAGGACGTTCAGAATCCTGGTCCGCAATAGTAAATGCACCAACCGGGTTTTAAGGCCCTTCTTAAAAGCACAAAGCGTTCCTTCCGGGAGCGCTTTGTGCTTTTAAGAGATTGTTGGAATGCGCCTGACTAAGCCCAAAGATGATTAGATTTACGGAAAATTGTTTGCATGCAGGTACCAGTTATGGCAGAGCTCTTTGCAGCGGGTGAGCAACCAGAGATCTTGTTCTGGGTAGGATGTGCGGGCAGCTTCGACCAGCGGGCACAAAAGATCACCCGGGCCTTTGCTTCTATCCTGAACCGGCTCCAGATCAGTTATGCCGTCTTGGGAAAAGAAGAAATGTGCACCGGTGACCCTGTGCGCAGGGCCGGCAATGAGTTTATGTTTCAGATGATGGCTTACCAGAACATCCAGCTCCTGAACAACTACGCGATCAAAAAAATTGTGACGACCTGTCCGCATTGTTTCAACACATTCAAAAACGAGTACCCCCAGCTGGGCGGACAATATGAAGTGATTCATCACGCTACCTTCCTGCAACAGCTGATTGATGAAGGAAAGATCAAATTGGCGGGAGCGGGTAGCTTTAAAGGAAAAAAGATCACCTATCACGACAGTTGTTATCTAGGAAGAGCCAATAACATTTACGAAGCTCCCCGCAAGGTATTGGAATCCCTGGATGCAGAACTGGTGGAAATGAAGCGCTGCCGCGTGAACGGATTCTGCTGCGGTGCAGGCGGTTCACAGATGTTCAAGGAAGAAGAAAAGGGTGATACCCGCATCAACCTGGAAAGAAGCAATGAGGCCATGGCTACGGGTGCTGCGATCATTGCAGCAGCCTGCCCGTTTTGCAACACCATGCTTACAGATGGAGTAAAAGCAAAAGAGCGGGAAGGAGAAGTAAAAGTTCTTGACATAGCAGAACTGATAGCAGCCGGAATGGCTGGTTCCTAGCTCATCCTGCGAGGTAACGCTGCCGGATAATATTTATATGATGCGCTACATGTCCTGCACAGATATATCCCCATGCTGCTACACTGGTTTCTGCATTGTTCGACGTGCCAATCGCTTTTAACTCTTCCGGGCCAAATGACTTAAAAAGAAGCTCGGTCGCTTTCCGCACCAGTTTGTACTCCTGTACCATGTCTTCCCAATCGCGGACAGAAGGATTTGCTGTACGCGCCCAGCTGTTTTCATCAAAGCCGGGAAGCGGCTGCCCATCTTTGCGGGCAAACCACAAAGCGCGAAAGGCAAACACCCTTTCTGCATCAATGATGTGTTGCAGCAATTGCCTGATCGTCCATTTGCCCGGGGCATAAGCATAGTCAATCTTCTTGGCCGGCATCTGCTTCAAGAGCTTGCGGAATGCTTTGGTCGTTTTTTTCAGCGCATCCGGCAGCTTGTCTCCCCGTACAAGGTCAACATAACCCTGCGCATAGGAAGGAACCACTAAAACGGTTTCTGCTTTTGATTTGTCTGTCATGTAATCGGTATAAAGCGAAGTATAAAGATAGGAAGGGTATCTATCATTCAAATTAGTATAAAACCAAAAAGGCTGTATTCTGCAATACAACCTTTTTGGCTCTCAGTCTGAAAACCGGTTAATTCATCCGGTTCTTCAGCGTAGAGGTAGGCAGGTTCTGGCCTTCAGGTTTAAGCGTAGAAGCCAGCTTGATGGCCTGGTATGCGTTGATAAGTCCACCCGAAGTAGAGATGTCTGAAAGCAACACCAGTTTGTCGCTGCCAGGTACTTTTACCTTGGCGGGCGGCACCACCGATGATTTTTCAATAACCCATTTTACTTGTTTCGGACTTAAGTTCGGATAATAGCTCAGGATAAACGCAGCTACACCAGCCACAACAGGAGAGGCCATGCTGGTACCCTGTTCAATGCCATATACATTTCCACCAGGAAGAGAAGAATAAATTCTGGTACCGGGAGCAAACACGTTGACTTCTTTTTTTCCGTAGTTGGAAAAAGAAGCGGTATAACTTTTAAAACCCGGTTCTGCAAGCGGATCGCTGCTGGCACCTACAGTAATCCAGTTGGTCGCTTTCCCTGGTAATTTTTTAAAAGTGGGATTCGGAAAATTATCTGTGCTGTCAACATCTTTTGCATCGTTGCCGGCTGCATGCACCAGCAACACGCCTTTTGAGTCAGCATATTGCACCGCGTCGTCTATCCAGTCTTTGTGGGGAGAAAAGCTTTTTCCAAAGCTCATGTTGATTACTTTGGCGCCGTTGTCAACTGCATAGCGGATGGCCAGTGCAATATCTTTATCGTGTTCATCACCGTCCGGAACAGCGCGGATCGCCATGATCTTTACATCATCCGCAATGCCGTCAATCCCTTTTCCGTTGTTGCGCTTGGCAGCAATAATGCCGCTTACGTGCGTACCATGAAGGGGTGTTCCGGCCATGATGTCATTGTTGCCATAGGAACGGTCGTTGATGTCTTCTTCGTTGTCTTTTACGATCTCTCCGCGGTAGTCTTTGGGCGGTGTATTTGCAGATTCTTTTTTCCTCACTTCACCTTCTACCTGTTCTTTCAGCTCGCTTAAGAATTCCTTGTTCGACATTTCCATGATGTTATTGGATTTGAACATGTCGAGCAGGATGGCTTTGGCGCGCTGCTGTATAGGGCTGACAGCGTTGTATTTATCGAGGTCTTTGCCGGTGTATGTTTCTTTGCCGATGCCCTGGCGCAGGATGCTGTCGCCTTCAAAAGAAATTTCCAGGGCCCGCTGCATCATCAGTACATCCATTCCGTTGCTGGTGGCATCTCCTTCCACAGCAGCCCGTACTTTCAGCCAGGTCTGGTATTCGTCTTTCTGCTCGGGTGATAAGGTGGTGGAATCGATGGTTTTACTGCCATAGATTTTTTTCAGCTGGTGGTACATCCGGGCACCTTCATATGAATCTTCTTTCACGTTGCGGCCGTCTTTTCCGCCCAGAAAGTTCCAGCCATGCACATCATCGATATACCCGTTCCCGTCGTCATCAATGCCGTTGCCGGGTATTTCGCGTGGGTTGGTCCACAACATATCTTTCAGGTCTTCGTGCAGGGTATCAATACCTGAGTCAATCACCGCTACGATGACTGTCTTTGTTTTTTTGCCTTTTACAAAATCATAGGCCTTTTTGAGGCTGAGGCCATAATATCCGTCGGTTTCTTTGTCGAGCAGGTGCCAGCCTTTTGGCAGTTCCTTTACCGATGTGCCCTGGGCAGCAACCGGTGAAGTAACCGTGGCAAGGGCGGCCGAAACCAACATAGGCAACAAAATTTTCTTCATGCGTTCTTTCTTTAAAAAGGTTTAAAATTATCCAGAAACTCCCAATCCTAAAAGCGATTAACAAGTATTTATTGTTAAAACAACCTGGCAAGCAAGGACGATCCGCCTGGGCAGACTACACAGTTTTTAAGAAATCCCTTTACAACAAATGATCAGTATTGTTCATGCTCGCTGGGGAAGTCGGCTGATTTAACATCTGTAATGTATTGCTTTACAGCCTGGTTTACCTGTTCGTTGAGGTTGAGGTACTGGCGAAGGAACCGGGGTTTGAATTCGGTGTTGATGCCCAGCATGTCGTGCATCACCAGTACCTGTCCGTCGCAGAACCTGCCGGCACCGATGCCGATAGTGGGAATGCTCAGGCTTTCGGATACTTCCCTGGCCAGCTGGGCCGGTATCTTTTCGAGCACGATCGCAAAGCAGCCGGCTTCCTGCAGCAGCCGGGCATCCTGCTTCAGCTTCTCTGCTTCTGCTTCTTCTTTGGCCCTTACTGTATAGGTGCCGAACTTGTAGATAGACTGAGGCGTCAATCCCAGGTGTCCCATCACCGGTACGCCTGCAGAGATAATGCGTTTGATGGATTCCAGCACTTCTTCCCCGCCTTCAAGCTTGATAGAATGGGCGCCTGTTTCTTTCATGATGCGGATGGTAGAATGCAGCGCTTCCTTTGAATTGCCCTGGTACGATCCAAAGGGCAGGTCAACAACTACAAGACTTCTTTCCACCCCCCTGATCACGGAAGAAGCATGATAGATCATCTGGTCGAGGGTGATGGGCAAGGTGGTTTCATGACCCGCCATCACATTGCTGGCCGAATCGCCTACCAGGATGACATCGATGCCGGCTTCTTCAAATATTTTTGCAAAGGAGTAATCATATGCCGTAATCATGGCAATTTTTTCTCCCTTTGCCTTCATCCGGAGCAAGGTATTGGTGGTTACCTTTTTAATTTCTTTTTGTACAGACATTGCAGCTGTTTTAGGTGTGGGTAATTTTCTTCACTTGCTTAAACTTCCATGCCGCGCAAGCGAACCTGTTTATACAGGTGTTTGATGAGGCCGTCAGCAAGTCCGATTTTAGGCACCCAGATTTCATTTGCATCGGCCCAGCGCATAACATTGATAAAGATCTGCAAGGCCGGTACAATTACATCTGCCCGGTCTTCGCGCATGTTGTATACCCGCATGCGCTGGTATACAGAAAAGCTGCCCATTTCTTTGTGGTAGTCTTTGAGCAGCTCGATAGACAGGGGTTTGCCGTCTTTCTTCTTCGACATGGAAAATACCTTGTTGATATTGCCGCCCGTACCGATGGCTGCCAGGTTCTTGTAGGCCTTGGTCTTTTCTTTCAAAAACTCTTTTACTTCCAGCCATTTTTCATCTGTAACCTGGTTCTTAAGAAGCCGGATGGTGCCGATGTCGAAAGATTCTTTAAATATGAGGGTGTTGTTGTTGAACAAGGTGAGTTCGGTGCTGCCGCCGCCTACATCGATGTAGAGATAAGCCCTTTCCCGGTCGAGGTTTTCTGCAACATGATTTTCGTAGATGATAGAAGCTTCTTCATCGCCGGTTATTATTTCTACGTTGATGCCGGTTTGTTCGCGGATGTGATCCAGGATCTGTGCTGCATTCTCTGCATCGCGCATGGCAGACGTTGCGCAGGCGCGGTAATGTTCTACCCGGTAAGCCTCCAGCAGGTATTTATAGGAGTAGAGGGTGTTGATGATCATTTTTTCCTTCTGGGCGGAAATCCTTTTAGATTCAAATACATCAAAACCCAGGCGGAGCGGAACGCGCACCAGGTTGAGCTTGATAAACTCAGGACTGCCGTTCAGTCCTCTTTCTACTTCTGTTATCAGTAATCTGGCCGCATTGCTTCCGATGTCGATTGCTGCAAGTATCAAGGAGGTAGTTTTTATCTATTTTGCGGTAAAATAAACAATAATTGCTTGCATGCGCTAATTTCGTTTCTTACTATATGGAAGAATACAAACCCGTTCCGTGCGACTTTTACGACCAGCTGGAAGCCTTTTCCACAATGGGCACCGCTTGCGAAATCCGGTTTTTGCTGGATGAGCATCCTGTTGAAGTAAAGGGCCGGATCGTCGACCTGTACACAAGAGAGAAAGTAGAATACCTGAAAATGGACAGCGGACTGGAAATGCGGCTCGACAAAATCATCCATGTCAATGGCATTGAGCCAACCCCCTTCTGTTGAGACAATCTTTCCGCACAAGGCTTGCAGCAGTGCAGCGCCATAATAAACAGTTCTGCAAACCCGACACTTGTCATCTTAAGTCTGTAACAGCAAGCGCAATCTTTTTAAAAGGAGATATACCAATTCAGAATAACTTCGCAGTTTTTCCAAGCAATATGTATAACATTACTTTCAAGTTTGAACAAAAAGGATTACAACCCATTACGCTCACAGATATAAAACCTGACCAAAGCATCCTTGAAATCGCCCTCACCCACGATATAGAACTGCACCACAACTGCGGTGGTGTTTGTGCCTGCAGCACCTGCCATTTGTACGTAAACAAGGGAGAAGATTTTCTGGAGGAGCTAAGCGACCGCGAAGAAGACTTTATTGACCGGGCCATAAATCCCCGGCTGAACTCCCGGCTGGGTTGCCAGTGTGTGCTGCAACCTGGCGCTGGTGAAGTTGAAGTAACCCTGCCTGACCAAACCCAATTTCTGGGTGAGTAAATTTTATAACCTGACTGCAAACAAGCTAACAGCATGAACCAGTTTGAGCCGCCAATACATTGGAACGACTATGAAGACATTGCCCTGAAACTCTACGATCGTTTCGGGGATGCATTTGATGAAGGTAAAATTTACCGCGTCCGTTTTACCGACCTGCTGGAATGGGTGCTCCAGATCCCGGGCTTTGCCGGTACACGCGAGCAAAGCAATGAAGGCCACCTGGAAATGATCCAGAGCAGCTGGGTATATGAATGGAGAGACAACCAGAAATAAGGTAGGCCATGCTTCTTGAAAAATTCAAGCAGATCAAGACTTTTGTATTTGATGTGGATGGCGTACTGACCGATGGTTCGCTCCTGATCCCGGATGACGGACAGATGATCCGCCGCATGAACATCAAAGATGGCTATGCCCTGCAGCTGGCCCTGAAGCAAGGTTACCGGGTAGCCGTGATATCCGGCGGTAATTCGGAAGCTGTGCGGGAACGGCTGAACCGCCTGGGCGTAAAAGATGTATACCTGAAAGTGCAGGATAAAAAAGCAGCCTTGCTTGCCTATGCGGCAGAAAGGGGGCTTGCACTGGAAGAACTGCTTTTTATGGGAGACGATATACCGGATTATACGGTGATGAAGCTGGTCGGACTGGCCTGTGCCCCGGCAGATGCGGCGGCAGAGATCAAACAGGTTTCGCACTACATTTCTTTTCAGCCGGGAGGAGCGGGCTGTGCCAGGGACGTGATCGAAAAAGTGCTGAAGTTAAACAACAACTGGCCGCTGGATACGGATGTTCCGAGCAAATAATTCTTTTGGCGGTTTTTGTTCTTGTTATTCAATAACTACCTTCGGGCCAGAATTTATTTCATGAACCTGGCAGGTGCTTTTTTTAAACTCATACGTTATCCCAACCTGATCTTTATAGGCCTTACCCAGGTTTTGTTTTATACCGTATTTTTGTTTCTTCCCGGTGCTTCACCCACTTCTTATCAGATCAAACTAACACCCAACGGCTTTGTGCTCCTTATGGTAGCTTCTATTTTTATAGCTGCCGCCGGTTATATCATCAACGATTACTTTGATCTGAATATCGACAAGATCAACAAGCCATCCAAGATCATCATTGAAAAGATCATCCGCCGGCGCTGGGCCATTTTCTGGCACCTGGCTTTAACTGTTACAGGTGTGTTGCTGAGCTTTTGGGTAGGCTATCGCATCGGCAACAGTTTGCTGGGGTTGATGAATCTCCTTTGTGCCCTTCTGCTCTGGGTTTATTCCACCACCTTTAAAAAAAAGCTGCTGATCGGAAACATCATTATTTCCCTGCTCACGGCCTGGGTGGTGCTGGTCCTTTATTTTTGCGAACTGCGGGTAACAAGGGTTTTTTATCCGCTTAATGACGGGTACCAGGAGCATATCACCCGGCTTTTTAAAGTGGCGATCCTGTATGGCGGGTTTGCGTTTATCATCTCCCTGGTAAGGGAGGTGGTAAAAGATGTGGAAGACGTGCAGGGCGACGGGCGTTATGGCTGTACAACCATGCCCATTGTGTGGGGCATCCCAGCAGCCAAAGTGTTTTCTGCCACCTTGCTCACGGTTCTGATTGCAGCCTTGTGTATTGTTCAGTTTTATGTGCTGCAGCTGCACCGCTGGTGGTCGGCCCTGTATTGTGTCCTTTTTATCTTGCTGCCCCTGCTGCGCATCTTGTATAAACTTTACAAAGCCAATTCTGTGCAGGATTATCATTCCCTGAGCACGGCTCTCAAGGTGGCCATGCTCACCGGTATTTTGTCGATGTTGTTTTTTAGCCTTTAGAATAAAGCACTATGCGCTCCATTGTATTAGCTTCCCAATCACCCCGAAGAAAGCAGTTGCTTGAGTGGGCAGAAGTCTCATTTGAAATCTTTGCCAGGGAAACGGCTGAAACCTACCCCGCTGGTTTGGCGACAGCAGACATACCTGTATACATCGCCCGCGCCAAGGCCGAAGCCGTGCGGGGAGACATTGGTACAGACCGGATCATCCTGGCCGCCGATACTGTTGTGGTGTTGGACGAGCAGATCATTGGAAAACCCAAAGATCCTGCGGATGCTGTCAGGATGCTCAGCCTGCTCTCAGGCAGAAAGCACCAGGTTATCACCGGCGTTGTATTGATGCAGGGCGAAAAGGCGGTCAGCTTTTCAGAACTGACCGAAGTAAATTTTCATCCGCTCAGCCAGGAGCAAATCCGTTTTTATGTAGAAAAATACAAGCCTTTCGACAAAGCAGGCGCTTACGCTATCCAGGAATGGATCGGTGTAACCGGCATTGAATCGATCAGGGGGGATTTTTACAACGTGATGGGACTTCCTGTGAGCAAGGTTGTGCAGCTGTTGGAGCAGTTTCAGGCCGGGAACAAATAGGGTGATAACACGGGGTAGAGGGAGGGAAGCGGATGGTAGATTACAGCCTGAATTTATCATCCCCTTTCCAAATATGAACGAAGAATTGCTTCAGTTTATCTGGCAGTTTCAATATTTCGATCTGCGTTCCCTGGCTACCCTGGAAGAAGATGCGCTGCAGATCATCCATCCGGGCAAGCGGAATCATGACCAGGGGCCTGATTTTATTTCAGCAAAGATTTCTGTGGGTGGCATTGCCTGGTCGGGGAATGTAGAGATCCATGTGCTTGCTTCCGACTGGTACCGGCACGGGCACCAGCATGATGAGCGGTACAACAACGTGATCCTGCATGTGGTCTGGAAATACGATCTTACGGCGCACAATCTCCTTGCGGGCATACCCTCCCTTGAACTGCAATCCCGCGTGTCCATGCTCTTGCTCAACCGGTATGAAACCCTTCTGCACAGCACCCTTTTTGTGCCTTGTGTAAAGAGCATGGGAAAGATAAACCCCCTGCTTTTGCTTAACTGGAAGGAGCGCTTGCTGGCGGAACGGTTGCAAAGAAAATCTGCTGCCATTATGCTGCTGCTGGAGCAGAGTAAATATCATTGGGAGGAAACCTTTTGGTGGCTGATTGCCCGCAGCTTTGGCATGCTTGTAAATGCCGATGCTTTTGAGCTGATTGCCCGTTCCATATCCCTTACCATACTTGTGCGGCACAAACAGCAGATCCACCAGCTGGAGGCCCTGCTGTTTGGACAGGCAGGATTGCTGCATGGCCGGTTTATGGAAAAGTATCCGCTCCTGTTGCAAAAGGAATACAGGTTTTACCGGAAAAAATATGGACTGAAACAAGTTGCTGTAGCGGTCAAAATGCTGCGCATGCGTCCTTCTTCTTTTCCCACGGTAAGGCTGGCGCAGCTGGCCATGCTTATTCATACATCAGATCACCTGCTGTCGGCCGTGCTGGAAAAGGATTCGCTTAAAGACGTAGCTAATTTGCTTGACATATCGGCCAACGACTACTGGCATTATCATTACCGTTTTGAAGAAGCCACGAACCTCCAGGTCAAACATATAGGAAGCGAGATGATCAGCAACATCCTGATCAATACCCTGGTGCCGATATTATTTACCTATGGCAGCTATCACAGGGAGCAGGCTTATATCGACAAGGCCCTGCGCTGGCTGGATGAGCTGCTCCCTGAGAAAAACAAGATCACCCGGGGCTGGGCTGCCAACGGCATCCACTGCAAAACAGCTTTTGACAGCCAGGCCCTGCTAGAACTAAAAACAAATTACTGCGACTACAAACGGTGTTTAGAATGCCATGTAGGAAATGCTTTGTTGAAGCCGTCTGAACCTTGATTCAGACATTCACCGCTTCCCAGTTCATCACGACTTCTACTTTGATGTCCGGATGAATGCTGTAGATAACGGGACAGGTATGTGCGGCACGTTCGAGAATGGTTCTTTCTTTTTCGGCGAGCCGCAGGTGTTCGGGGAAATGAAATGTTAAATCTATGCCTGTGATCCTTCTGGGATCGGGGCTCATTTTCTTTAAGATTTCTATGCGGGTGTCTTCGAGATCGATGTTGAGGTCTCTGGCTTTGATGCCCATGATTGTCATCATACAGCTTCCCAGTGCGGTGGCAACAAGATCGGAGGGGGAAAAGCGCTCTCCCTGACCCTGGTTATCTACCGGTGCATCTGTTTCGATTTGGGTGCCTGATTGCAGATGCGTGGCGAGGGTTCTTAAATTTCCGCTGTAAACAACTGTAGAGGTCATTTTGTATATATTTTGCCTAAATTTACGTTAGTAAACTCAAATACATCCCGGTGAATAAAGTTTTGTTGATCCTCGTTCTGGTTTTGGTTTGTACAGCTGGCTACTCACAGAACAGGAGTAACACCAATGCTCCTAGAAATGACAAGCGTTCGGATAAGCGTGACAGAATGAATACCATCTCCAAAATGCAGGAGGAGGAAGATGCCGTCGTGTACAACAAGCACAGCCTGTTTGGCATCAAGATCGCCACGGATGGCTATGGACTGGTGTATGAAAAGGGCAAGTATATATCTCCCCGCTGGTCCAAGTTCTGGCAAATTGAATTGAATGAAAAGCTCCACAACAAGGAAGAAAAAGTTGGCCGCGGCATAGATGTTTTTGGGAATGTTTCCCAGGCCAAGTTTGGAAAGGCCAACAATTTTTATCAGTTAAAAGGAGGGTTGGGGCAGCAGTACATGATAGGGGGCAAAGCAAACCGCAATGGTGTTTCGGTATCTGCGCTGTATGCTGGTGGTTTGTCTATCGGGCTGGAAAAACCTTATTATGTGGATGCACAACGGCTTAGCGACCAGAGCCGGGTGCGGGTGAAATATTCGGATACCAGTTTTTCAGAATCAAAATACCAGGTGCAGGGTGCTTCGGGTGTTACCGTTGGCTGGAACGAGTTAAAGATTGTTCCGGGTGTGCATGCAAAAACAGCTTTGCGCTTTGATTACGCCCGCTTCAATGAAACCATTACCGCCATTGAGGCCGGCGTAAATGCTGAATACTACACGTCTAAGATACTCCAGATGGCCGTTGGGAAGGAACACATAAAAGAAGCCCGCTTCTTTTTCAATGCGTATGTTGCCATAGAATTTGGCAAAAGGAAATAAAGTTGCTGCAACGCTTCTGTTTAAATCTGTTTTACTGCCGTTTGATGCATGGTTTGTGCTTGCTGGTGTGGGAACGCATTGCAGTGTGGCTTTATTTTAAGTACCTTGCCTGCTGAAGACGAGAAATCGGAATAGAAATTACTCAAAGAATACTGAAAAGAATGATGCAAGAACTTCCTGTTGTGCCGGCTCTTGCTGAACCGGAAGCGCGGCTGAAAAAACCAAGCTGGCTGCGGGTAAAGCTGCCAACCGGCGAGAACTACAAACAGGTTCGCGGATTGGTTGATACCCACAAGCTGCATACAATTTGTGAAAGCGGCAATTGTCCGAACATGGGTGAATGCTGGGGCGAAGGCACAGCCACCTTTATGATACTGGGAAATGTTTGTACACGCAGTTGCGGCTTTTGTGCAGTTGCTACCGGAAGGCCTGAGCCGGTGGATTGGGATGAACCCCAAAGAGTGGCAGAAGCCATTTACCTGATGAAGGTAAAACACGCGGTTATTACTTCTGTAGACAGGGATGAAATCAAAGACGGCGGATCAATCATCTGGCAGAATACCATCCGTGCAGTAAAAGCACTCAATCCGCAAACCACCCTGGAAACCCTGATACCTGATTTTAAAGGGCAGCAGGAGGCTGTACAGCGGGTGATCGATGCAGCGCCCGAAGTAGTATCACACAATATAGAAACAGTGGAAAGATTGACCCGGCAGGTGCGCATCCAGGCAAAATACTGGAGAAGCATGGAAGTCTTGCGGATGCTCAAAAGCGGCGGCATGCGGGTTAAAAGCGGTATTATGCTCGGGCTGGGAGAGAAGAAAGAAGAAGTGGTGCAAACCCTGAGAGATTTGGCCGACAATGGCTGTGATGTGGTAACGATCGGGCAATATTTGCAGCCCACCAAAAAACACCTGTCAGTACAGCGCTTTGTTCATCCGGATGAATTTGCCGAGTTCCGGGAAATCGGTTATACATTGGGTTTAGACTATGTAGAGAGCGGTCCGCTGGTCAGGTCGTCATATCATAGCGAACGGCATGTAATACCTGGTTACGGAAGGGAAGCGTGGATAAAATCAAAGGAAGCAGACAGCATGCTGCTGGTATGACAGCAAAGAGGTTGCTGGTTTTGTTAAACTGGAACTGACAATAACGTGCATGTGCTTGTGGAATCTAATAATGGGTGGAACAAGCGTAAAAAAAAGTGCCTGTCTTTATATCCATATAGTTAAGTAAACCCAGAAAGCAACTATAATTCTTTGAAAGCATAAACGGCTGTACGGTTACTCTCGCTACTACGTCATATGGAATACATAAAACAGGCACAATATTTATAATAAAACCCACTTTAACAACTTAAAGCGCTGTGTTTAAGAATATCTACCGGCAAGAATGTTTTAAGTAATAATACGCAATAATGACTAGATTAGTGGATACATGCCATGCTTGATTGTTGTCAAAATTTCTCAGTTTTCAAGGGATATGGGGAAGCTGTGTTAAGGCTTTTTCAACAGCGTGTTACAAACATCGCTTCTGTAACAACTGTGGATCAAAGATACAACCGAAATATACTCTTGCAAGCGTAAAACTGCTCGATTTTCTGCATTCAGTATTTACTATTATCATCGTATAAGTACGAATGTTTGTTGGCGTGTTTTCGATTGTTCTGTGATAAGTAGAAATATGTAGCAGGGTATATGAGGTTTGAAACTTATAAAATATCTTAGTGCACGGAGGCGGGAAATCTTTGTCAGAACCAGGCTTTATACGGGATGATGGCCCTGTGTTTGTATCATTATACATGAAATTACACCTGGATGAAAACGGCTACAGTTCAAAAAAAAATCAAAGTTATTATAGCGGATGACCACGCCTTGTTTCGCAAAGGTGTAAAAACAGCTTTGTCAGTTAAAAAGGATGTGGAAGTGGTGGGAGAGGCTGAAAACGGTTTACACCTGCTTGACCTGTTAAAACAAAAGAAAGCAGATGTCATCCTGCTCGATGTTCAGATGCCCCTCATGGATGGCATCAACACCCTGCATGAACTGCACAAAAGTTACGCTCATCTGAAAGTGATTGTACTGTCCATGTACAATGATCATACACTGATTGCCAAATTGATGGAAAAGGGGGCCAATTCCTACCTTACCAAAAACTCCGATCCGGATACCATTTACCAGGCTATCAAAACCTGTTATGAACAGGAATATTTTTTCAATGATCTTACCAACAAAGCCCTTCTCTCGGGCTTGCGGACCAAAAGCACGGAACCGGCCAGACATGATGACAACCATCTGTCGGAAAAAGAAATCAGGGTGCTTAAGCTGATGTGCGAAGAAAAAACAACCAAAGAAATTGCAGACATCGTGGAGATCAGCCCGCGCACGGTTGAAGCCATCCGGGACAAGCTCAAACTGAAGACCGGCGCAAAAAGCATGGCCGGCCTTGTTATCTATGCTGTCAAGCACGGCATCTTCCACGAAGAGTAAAGCAGGAATTTACTATTTGGTGCCTGAAAGGACACCAGCCCTCTTTCAAGCACATAGATCGGGCAACTGCTAGCGTACGGGCGCCGGCACTGCTGTAAACACGTCCGCATGGGTCAGCGGTAACTGCCCGTTGAGCTGCTGGTATACATCCAGCAACCTGTGTACGGCCCTTCTTCCTTCTTCCTGGAGCGAAAGCGAATAATTGTTGACATACAAGTCTATATGCTTGCGCATAACAGCTTCATCCATTTCCTGGGAGTGCAGCTTTATGTAGTCAGCAAGTTGTGGATACTGCTGATATGAATAGTCAACGCTTTCCCTGATCAGCGTATCAATGGTCTGCTGTACCCCTTTGCCGATGCTTTTGCGCACTACGATGCCACCGAGCGGGATAGGGGAGCCGGTTTCCTTTTCCCAGTATTCACCCAGGTCTATCAGCTTTACAAGACCTTTCTGCTGGTAAGTAAACCTGTTTTCATGAATGATTACGCCGGCATCTACCTGTCCGCTAAGCACCGCTTCTTCAATCTTTGAAAAAAGCATGAATTGCTTGTTGCGCGCATGGGGGAAAGCCAGCGAGAACAGCATGTGCGCGGTCGTATTTTCACCGGGGATGGCTATGGAAGCTTGTGCTACTTTTTCAAGCGGCAGGGGCGCTTTTGATATCAGCAACGGGCCAACCCCTTTGCCCAGCGCTCCGCCCGCATCGAGCACGGCGTATTGGTCAAGAATCAGGGGCAGCACGCCGTAGCTGATCTTTGAGATGTCCAGTCTTCCTTCCCGGGCCCATGTATTCAGGGTTTGCACATCTTCCAGTACGGGTTCAAATTCCAATCCGTGTGTATCGATTTTTCCGTTTACAAGGGCGTCAAAAATAAAAGTATCATTGGGGCATGGTGAAAAACCCAGCGTGTATTTCATAGTTCGGTGATTTGTTCAATAATCCGGATGAGTTGTTTGTTCAGGGATTCAATAGACTCTTTGATCTTCCAGTTCTTTTTGCTCCGTTCGCCCACCCGGTTGGAGACAGCCCTGAGCTGTAAGAACGGAATGTTTTTCTGAAGGCAGACATAATGAAAGGCAGCCCCTTCCATCGATTCCACCTCGCACCCATATTTTTGTTGCAGGGCCTCTATACGTGCCGGACGGGTCGTGATCTCGTTGATGGTAAGTCCGCGCGCAAGCGGAAGAGAAAGTTTGTTCCACCGGCTGATAAAAGGATTTACCAATCGCTTCCCGTGAAAAGGAAAGCCATCTGCAGCGGCAAAACCCATGTCAAACACATCTTTGAATTCTTCTTCTTCCACCCCCAGGTCACCTATCACTTCGTCCTGCACCAGCACGACTTCTGCCAGGGAAAATTTTTCTGAAAACCCGCCACCTATGCCCGCCTGCAACAGCAGGTCAAATGGCTGCTGGCCGATCTGCTCTAAAAGCTGGTAAGTTGTTGGCAACATGCCAACGCCGGTCAGCACAACGGCGAACCGGTGAGGGAAATCCGCTGGCAGCTGTTCAACAAACCGCCTGGCTGGTTCAATTTCAAACTGGGTTGCAGCAACAATTCCTACGCGCATAACAGCGTGCAAAAATACGGGCTGGAAAGGAGAAACAATTTATTCAGGCTCTTTCCTATTTCCGCAGCTTGTTCGCAGCGTCGCCTGGCACCAGGAAAGAGACCTTATATGACTGCTTTCGGAAAATTCAGTTAGATTTGCCCAATTTTTTCGAACTATGGTGTACCTGACCCGGGTAGAACATTTTAATGCTGCCCACCGCCTTTATAATCCTTCCTGGAGCTATGAGAAGAACGAGGCGGTGTTTGGCAAATGTGCAAACGAAAACTGGCACGGGCACAACTACGAGCTGCACGTAACCATCCGGGGCGAAGTAGATGAGGATACAGGATTTTTATTTGACGCAAAAAAGCTCAGCATGCTGATAGAAGAGCATGTGCTTGAGCTGCTTGATCACAAAAACCTGAACATGGATGTGCCCTTTCTGGAAGGCAAAATGTGCTCCACAGAGAACCTCGCCAAAGGCATCTGGAACCAGCTGGAACCGCATATACCCGGCCATGTTGCGTTGCATTGCATCAAGCTGTATGAAACTCCGCGTATTTTTGTAGAATATTATGGGGAACAATGAATAAGAAAGTAGCTGTTTACAGAAAAGAGCATTTTAATGCAGCTCACCGGCTCAACAATGCACAGTGGGATGAGCAAACAAACAAAGCCGTATTCGGCAAATGCAATTACGGCAATTATCACGGACACAACTACGAGCTGGTGGTGCGGGTAGTAGGTGAACCTGATCCTGCAACCGGGTTTGTCATCAACCTGAAAACCCTTTCAGATATCATCAAAGAGCATGTGCTGCATAAATTTGATCACAAAAACCTGAACCTGGATACCGAAGAATTCCGGGAGCTGAACCCTACTGCAGAGAACATTGCCATAGTCATCTATACATTGCTGCGCGATCATATAGATGCCCACCTCGATCTCCAGGTGCGCTTATACGAAACCGAAAGAAATTTTGTAGAATACCCTTTTTCAACCGGCCAGTAAACAAACAGGCACAAAGAACGGTTGTATACAAGCGAGCAAATAAAATCAACGATGGGATATAATAAGTCTGAACAGTACGATGAAGACATTACCGCGGGACTGATAGAAAATTACCGCAACTCCATAGCCCTCCTGGGTGAAGATCCTGAACGGGAAGGCCTGTTGAAAACACCCGAGCGCATGGCAAAAGCCATGCAGTATCTCACGCATGGTTACCAGCAGGATGCTTATGCCATCCTGGAATCGGCGCGTTTTCATGAAGAGGTCAGTGAAATGGTGATCGTAAAAGACATTGAACTGTACAGCATGTGCGAGCACCATATGCTGCCTTTCTTTGGAAAAGCCCATGTAGCGTATATTCCCAACGGATACATAACCGGACTGAGCAAGATCGCCCGTGTGGTAGATGTTTACAGCCGGCGTTTGCAGGTTCAGGAAAGACTGACCCACCAGATCATGATGGCCATCAAGGAAACCCTGCATCCGCTGGGAGCGGCTGTTGTAATCGAAGCTTCGCATTTGTGTATGATGATGCGGGGTGTGCAAAAACAAAATTCAGTTACAACCACCTCTGCTTTTTGGGGAGAGTTTGAAAGGAATGAAACGCGCAGCGAATTTATCCGGCTTATTGGCTCGGGCCTGCATTAGCTGCTAAACCTGTACCAGTGTCTGCAGTGCTGACAAATCCTTTATTTCACATCCTGTTTACATCCACATACGGATAAACCATTATATTCGTTTCCCAAAACTTTCTTCTTATGAAGCATGCATTTGTGTTTCCCGGGCAAGGCTCGCAATTTCCGGGAATGGGCAAAGAGCTCTATGAAAAAAATGCGTTTGCAAAAAAATTGATGGACCAGGCCAACGAGATCGTAGGATTTAAGATATCTGAAGTGATGATTTCCGGTACGGCAGAAGATCTCCGGCAAACCAATGTAACACAGCCTTCTATCTTTCTCTATTCCGTGATCGCCTACAAAATGTTGCCCAATGCAAAACCTGAAATGGTAGCGGGCCATTCGCTGGGTGAGTTTTCAGCCCTGACCTGCAACGGAACACTCAGCTTCGAAGATGCTTTGCGGCTCGTGGTACTGCGCGCCAATGCCATGCAAAAAGCCTGTGAAAAAACACCTTCCGCCATGGCTGCCGTGCTGGCCCTGGAAGATGAAAAAGTAGAATCGATCTGTCAGCAGGTACAACAGGAAACCGGGGAGATCGTTGTGCCGGCCAATTACAACTGCCCGGGACAGCTGGTGATTTCAGGAACTGTAAAAGGAGTTGAGATTGCCTGCGAGCGCATGAAAGCAGCCGGTGCCAAACGGGCTTTGCCGTTGCCGGTCGGGGGAGCCTTTCATTCTCCCCTTATGGAGCCTGCCAAGCTGGAGCTCAAAGCAGCGATAGAAAAAACTTCTTTTCATCAATCCAACAGCCATATCTACCAGAACATAACTGCCAAAGCTGTTTTTGACCGCGACCAGATCAAGCAAAACCTCATTGACCAGCTCACCGGTCCTGTCCGCTGGACCCAAAGTGTGCAGGCCATGATTGCCGATGGTGCCAACAAGTTTACCGAGGTGGGACCCGGAAAAGTGTTGCAGGGATTGATCCAGAAAATCGACAAAACAGTAGCGGTGGATGGGGTAGGGGGTATTGCCTGAGCGATCTGCTAGGCTTCAATGGTTACCGTGCAGTTGACCCATTCCGGATCAAAATGGGCTCCATACTTCTTATAGAAGTTGATGGCTGGCTCGTTCCATTCCAGCACCTGCCATACCATGCCGGTAAACCCCTTTTCCTTGCATTCTTCCAGCAGGCGGTTGAACAGCAGGCTTCCTAATCCATGTCCTCGCATAGATTCCGTTACAATGAGGTCTTCCAGGTACATACGTTGTCCTTTCCAGGTAGAGTAGCGGATATAATACAAGGCAAAGCCCACGATTTTATCATCTGCTTCAACCACAAATGCCCACCATACCGGTGCAGGTCCGAAGCCGCTTTCTTCAAAATGAAGGAGGGTAACAATAACTTCATGCGGTGCTTTTTCATACTCGGCCAGTTCCTGGACCAGCTCCAGCAAACGGGCGCAATCTTCTTTCCGGGCTCTCCGGATGGTTGTATGCATATGGATTGTTTGTGCAAAGAAATTAACGAGTGAATATAAGCAATGCCCTGCTATCAGGCGCATTTTGAAAGGATGGGAAATTCTCTTTTTTAGAGAACGGTTCCAGACCTGGGAATAAAGGAGATGAGTGTGGTATTAAAGTTGATTGAAAAACAAGCCTTTAGGCATCGTCCCTTATACGGCACGATTCTGCAGAATGCTGCGTATGGAAAATAACAAACTTACTTTCTATGTGGTGGAAGACAGTGCCTTGTTTCAGCACATGATTGGCCGGCTGCTTCAACCCATCAACGCCCAAGCGCTGTATTTTACATCCGGGGAGGAAGCAATCAATAAATTGCCCCTTCATCCGCCCGATCTGGTTATCCTGGATTACAATCTCGATGGCAACATGAATGGGTTGGATACGCTGCAGGTGATCCGCCGGCACTACCCTGTAGTATATGTGATCTTATTTTCGACCAGAGCAGAGATCAACACGGCAGAAAATATCCAGCGTTATGGCGAGTTTGATTTTGTTGAAAAGAACAAGACTGGCTTTGGCGTATTGCAGCAAAAGATCAACCAGGCCGTCAGCCAATTTGAACCAGGTGCATAGAATTTTTTATTGCTGCTCATTCTTCCTCCTGTAAAATCTTTTCCTGCCTGAACAAATATGCCCGGACGGTGGTTGTACATCCTCTTACAACCAATGCATTTTTATGGCAGTGCACTCCTTAAAGACCGTGCAGTTGATCCCGGTTTCTGTTAGTCAGGCCTGGACGTTTTTCTCTGATCCTGCGAACCTCGCTGATCTTACGCCTGCTTACCTGAGCTTTCACATCATATCACATCACCAGGGCAATACCATGTACCCCGGTCAGATCATAGAATACACCATCAAACCCCTGCTGGGCATACGCGTGTACTGGATGACGGAGATCACGCATGTAAGCCATGAAAAGTTTTTCGTAGACGAGCAGCGTTACGGTCCGTATAGTTTCTGGCATCACCAGCATCGCTTTAAACCCGTGGATGGGGGTGTGGAGATGACCGATATCGTGCATTACAAGATACCGCTGGGTTTTCTGGGTGGAATAGCGCATGGCTTGTTGGTGCGCCGCCGGCTGGAGCAAATCTTCTCATACCGCTTTGAAAAGATAGAATCCTATTTCGGCAAATGGCCTGCCGGACAAAGCAAGAACATCCAGTTCTTTTAAGTCTGCCTATAGCTGCTGTAAGTTTGTTTTTATATCAACCCGGCATGCGGGAAATATATTTTTCAATTTGCTTGATCTGGTCGGCGATCTGCGGGGTGGTAGGCTTGAGGGCCTTCGACTTGCGGAAAAATTCTTTGGCGGCCCGGAACTCTCTTTTGGTCATCATGATAGAGCACATCTGCAGGTAAGCAGCGGCTTCATTTTCTTTATCAGGCAATCCTTTGCGAAGGGCAGACCGGATATAGTTTTCCGCTTGGCGCAGATCATTTTTTTGCATGGAAATCATCCCCATCTGCAGCAGGCTGGCGCCTTCGGCTTCTTTCATCGGCATGCCCAGATCCAGGCCTTTTTTCATCATTTTTTCGGCCCCGTCAAAATCCTGTTTCATCATGGCCATATTGCCTTTGAGGGTATAATAAACAGAGCGGATGGGTTTGAACAGGAGGTTGGGATAGCGGATGGTGGCCAGCACTTTTTCTGCTCCTTCCATATCGCCTGCTTCCATATGGGTTTGAATAAGCCGCATGGGTCCAAAGAAAAAATGCCCTGCGATCAGGATCACGCCGACCAGGTATAAAATGAAAGAAGGCCAGAACCCGCTTGTGATATTGACAACAATTGCAAGGGCGAGCACAGCGATGCCGACGTATAACCTATATCTTATCAACCAGTTGTAAAACTTCATAGCAACAAAATGGACCGCAAATATAAGCTGCCCCCACCAGATTGCAGATTTTAGCACCAGATTTGCCGGAAAACTTTATTTTTGCCCGCGATCCAAATAATAGAGGTTCACCGGTCCCGTAGTTCAATGGATAGAATAGAAGTTTCCTAAACTTTTGATACAAGTTCGATTCTTGTCGGGACTACATAACACTTGATCTGTTTTTTCTGTATTTTACTCTATTTTACTTGAAAGCTTTGCTGGTTGCAGGCTTTGAAGGAAAAAGGATAAAAGTAGAAAAAGTTAAAATAAAAAATAGTGTACCCCATAGTGTACCCCAGGATTGTTTGGCTTATCTTAGCCTAATCGAAACTGTATCACTATGGAAGTAAGCTTTTATTTAAAGAGGCCGGATGCGGAAAAGCAAACCGTCATTTTTGCCCGAGTTAGTTATAGAGGTCTTAAACTGAAATACTACACGCCTGAACAGATCTCTCCCCAACACTGGAATAAGGAAAAACACAAAGCCAAAGAGACCAGATTGTTTCCGCAATATTTGGAGTTCAATGCCCGGCTTAACACGATAGAGGCTGCTATAAAGACAGTGTACCGCCGTTATTTGAATGACAATCGAGGAAACCCTCCTACCCTAGAAGGGTTTAAGCAGCTTATCGACCAGGAGTTGAATATCTCCAAAAAAGGAAGTAGAAATGATTTCTTTTCGTTTTTTGAAGGTATTATCAATGACAGTAACAACGGAGTAAGATTGCACCGCACCACAGGACAGCCCTTCAGTAAGAACACGATCAAAGCTTATGTAACCACCCTCAATCACTTGATTGCTTTCCAATCCAAGGCAAAAAAGCAAATCAATTTTGGGAATATCACCTACGAATTCTACAGAGAATACACAGAATTCCTTATCAAATCCCAGGAACTTACTTCCAACTCAATCGGGAAAGACATTAAAATTATAAAAGCAGTTATGAATGAAGCCACGGAAAGAGGTGTGAATCAGAATCTGAACTACAAAAGCAGGCTTTTCCATGTAACCAAAGAAGAAAGCACTTCCATCTTTTTGACGAAGGAAGAATTAGCGCAAATGGAATATTTGGATTTGACTTCTGATGAAAGACTGGAAAAAACCAGAGATCTGTTTTTAATAGGGTGCTATACCGGACTTAGGTACAGCGATTACACCAAATTACGGAAGGATCACATCAAGGATAATTTGATCCATATCACGCAAACCAAAACAAAAGACCCGATAATCATACCTATCCATCCGGTGGTCAAAGGGATTCTAAAGAAGTATGATAACCAATTGCCCAAAAGTATCTCCAATCAAAAAGCCAATCAATACTTAAAAGAAATCGGTAAGCTATTAACTTGTCTACATGTGCAAGTTTCAAAGACTTATACTAAAGGTGGACGTGAAGTAAATGAAACCTTGCAAAAGTGGGAAATGATTACCACCCATACTGCCCGGCGATCTTTTGCAACAAACGAGGTTCTCGCTAAGCGTCTGTCCATAACGACAATCATGGCTATGACTGGGCATCGGACTGAACAGTCATTCCGAAAGTATATCAAACTTACTTCAAACGACCAGGCCCTTATTGCTAGGGAAGCTTGGAAGCAAGCGGAAAATTGACGTTTATTACAAAAAGTCTGTAAAAATAAACAAATTGGTTCTTCAGCTCCAAGCGATCCCTTTCGAGCAAGGTCATCTAATCGCTGGATCTTCTGTTTACTACCAATTGCTATGTAGATTTTCTGATTTGAAACATGGAGAATTCGAGTGCTCTTAGTTTGCTGACCTGATATCCTAACCGGTCAGTCACCATTTTTTGCAGATCGTGTATTTCTTCTCCAGCTGTGGTTTTAAGACACATCTCTCTGTACGAATGATAATTCAAAGGGTTTTTAACTTGGTAATGATAAGATTTCTCTTTATCCCAGCAATATTTGTAAATATGAGAATCGTAAATCGGAAACTGATCGGGAAAAATGAAGTGAAGTAATTTTGACGTTGCTACAATCGACCCTTCAAGTGCTTCAACAGCCTGGGCAAACAATGGCGTTTCTATTTCCGCCTGGTATTGATTTTTAAACTGATTACAGTATTCAGACAATTTCGGAAGTGCTTCAGATTTGATTGTCAATATTCTTGGCATCCAACTGTACACAAAAGCAATACCTGTTAACAAATCTTCAACCGTATAAGCGGATGTTTGGCGGAAAAAATCGATAAATACCGGATAAGTAACAATGTACTTGTCTGCTTTGTCAATCTGAATTCTGGAAAACTGATTGATAATTTCCTGGATTTTAATCTCTTTCATTAGATAGCTGTTCTATTATTAAATGATGGGCCTCCCTATTAACTCTTGAAAATATTGTTGTGCCATTCAATATACCGTTCATCAGGTCGATCGGAGGGTTTATGAGGAAGGTAAGATAACTGCTTACCATGGTACTGGTAATACTCCTTTCCGTTTTGGAATTCCTCTGCAATCTTTTTACTCACTTCGATATGATGATCTTTTGTAATGGTGATGTAACCAGTATCAAATAGTTTGTGCATGTCTGACCGTAGCAGAAGGCCATTCGAGATGTAATGAGGGCCAGATTCTGCGTATGGTTTGATATGAGCTGCTTCCAGGACCGGTAAGGTCTTTTCACCTGTTATGGAGCACTTTCTGCTGTAAGCATCAGTAATAAGGATTCTAAATGCTCCCTGGCCTAATCTTACCTTTCTTAATATTGATTTTCCATACCGTTCGTCAGTTTCCTCCAGAATGAGTTGGCTCTTTATGCCTTCACTGGAATATTCAAACGGGTACTTTTGCAAAAGAAGTTCTATTTGAGCCCAGAGCTCCTTTCCAGGAGAGGAGGACAATTCATAAGATTTCCCTTGCACAATGCTTTTACTCCAGTCTGCTGGAACAGGGATCCAATCTTCCTGTTTGAAAAAAATGGGATTGGTTAAAACAATACAGCCTATTGTTGGATTCGTATTTAACTTGTCTTTCCTATACTGAAGAATCATCTGTTGAAACTGTGAATAAGCTATGCATCCATTTCTATTAGCAAACACATCCCAAGCCATGTTCATAGGCAACCTTGTATGGCTGGAAAAGAAACCAACGCCACCAATAGCGTTGTAAGGGCTCTTTAGCTTAAAAAGGAAAGGTGCCCCCGGTAACAGAACTTTAAATTCCGTATTTCCTCCTGGTTGCCAGAAGTTCACGTCTTCAGGGTTTATCTTACTCAGGTACTGATACCAATTATAATCAGTTACACCAACATAAATCTTCATCAGTATTAAATTACGGTAAAATGTACAGAATAACTTCGATCCATACCAAGTATATTATGAAAGGGGAGAAGTTATAACCGTCCTCTAATGATTTCGCCCTCTTCTCTGTTTATAGGTACAGTCAATTGAGCTGGTTTAATCTTACCTTTAAATAGCTTAACCTGCAAATTGATCTTTTCATACCATTATTGACACTATTAACAATGGAAGCTTATTTACTTGGGTTGATATTTCTGAATATCAAAATACATAGTATTGAGTATGTTATATTTTGCCTATGCGTTTTTGGGCTTATTAAACTGATTTCATATATTTTCAGTAATAACCCTGAAGAAGCACAGGTGCCAACAAAATCAACGGATTACAGTGACCCCACTACTCGGATTTCATATCCAGAAAAGGAAATTAACGTAAGAGCTAATGCAGAAGTTAATGGCTTTGTATTACGAGAACACAACAAAGAAAAAGAGGAAGTTTCGCAAACTCTTTTAGAAATGGCAAAAGAAACCGGTCAGCAGTTACCAACCACCAAACCGGAACATCTCATGCCAGAATCGGAAACCAGCCAAAGCGTTTCCTCAAGGAGAGAAGAACCAAGTTTTCAAGTTCCACCCGATTCGTTTGAACTTTATGAGCCTACGCTGGATTTACGCGATTACAAGTACCCTTCTCTTGATTTGTTGGAGATGCATGGCACTGAAAAAATCGTAGAGGATGCCGGTAGGCTGGAGGATGTTAAGACTCAAATCCTGAATACTTTGAAGAATTATGGTATAGCCATTTACAAAGTATCGGCTACGGTAGGTCCTACAGTCAGTTTGTATGAGTTTGTACCAGTGGCAGGCGTCAGGGTATTGCGAATTAGGCATCTTGAAGATGATATCACTTTCAACCTATCTGCTCTAAACATCCGTATGATCATTCCCATTCCGGGTAAAGAAGCCATAGGAATTGAGGTGCCGAACACAAAAATGACAGTGGTAAGTATAAAGACCCTGCTTGCCTCCGACAGGTTCCAAAATAATATGTATAATCTGCCAATTGCTATTGGTAAAAAGACAAACAATGAAAATTTTATTGTCGACCTTGCTGCTATGCCCCATCTGTTAATAGCGGGGGCGGTCGGACAAGGTAAGTCAGTTGGAATAAATGCCATACTTGTTTCACTGCTTTATAGGAAACATCCTTCCCAGTTAAAATTTGTGCTGGTGGATCCTAAGCAAGTGGAGTTGAGCATTTACAGTGTCATTGAAAATCATTTCCTGGCAAAGCTGCCTGATGAAAAGGATTCTATTGTAACTGATACACAGAAAGCCGTCCACACTCTCAACGCACTGTGCATTGAGATGGACAACCGTTATGACTTACTCAGGGAAGCCGGAACACGCAATATCAAAGAATACAACGAAAAATTTATCCGTCGCAATCTCAACCCCAAAAAAGGGCACCAATACTTGCCATTTATTGTTATAGTGATTAATGAGTTTGCCGATCTGATCATGACGGCCGGCAAAGAGGCAAAGACGCCGATAGCGCGGTTGGCGCAGTTGGCCAGGGCTGTGGGAATTCATCTAATAGTTGCAACCCAACATCCTTCCGTAAACATCATCACCAGTGCCCTCAAATCGAATTTCCCTACTAGGGTTGCGTTCAAAGTGTCCTCAAAGATAGATTCTCGGACTATTCTGGATACAGGTGGAGCAGAGCAACTGGTTGGCAGAGGAGACATGTTGATTTCCTATAATGGGGAAATAACGCGATTGCAGTGCCCCTTTATAGATACACAGGAAGTAGAAAAGGTAATAGAGTTCATTGGCAGTCAACGAGGCTATCCGCAGCCATTTCTTTTGCCAGAAAGTGTGAGGGAAGCGGAAGTAGTGAGAGAAGATTTTGATCCCGCAGACCGCGATGCACTTTTTGAGGAAGCTGCCAGACTCATCGTACAAAGCCAGATGGGTTCTACTGCGCTGTTGCAGAGAAGAATGAAATTAGGGTACAACCGGGCCGGACGGTTAATGGATCAGTTGGAAGCCCTTGGTGTGGTAGGGCCAAATCAGGGAAGTAAGCCACGGGATGTGCTGATAAAAACTGAGGCTGATCTGCAACAGCACTTGACCAGGCTAGGCTAACCTTACGATATAGGGATATATTACGACCATGGAAGGCATACTGTTGTCTAATGATCGGAGAATCTGCGTATTGTGTCTACGACAATAGCGGATGGAAAGAAAAGAAAGTACCCACACAGCACAAATGTAAGTAGGTACAAAGGTTTAGGCTCTTGTAAATATCTATAAGCATCGATTTTTTACAAGGAATCCCTTTTATGGATCACATGTTTTTCCGTTTGCAGTGAACTTTTCCCAATTGCATTTAACTCTCCCCTTTCATATAGCTACTTGGCAGCAACGGGCATTAGTGAGTAAAAAGTTCAAAAACATATTAAAAAAATAAAAATATAATTTTTGATTATTTATAATATTTTGCTGATTTATGTGCTTTATAATAAGCATTTTGATAATTCTTAAAATTTTTTAAACTCAAAGTATTCTCTAAAAAACACCTAATTGGGTTGCTCCCCCCTATGTAACATTGAAATGTGATCAATTTAGTCTTCATTTTTGTGTCTTAAAAATCCATAGAATGAAAGACAATGATTTTTTACACTCGATCCCGCTAGATGAATTTCTAGCCAAAATCAAAAGCACAGTGATATCGTCAGTAGAGGAAGTTTTGAAGAATTCATCAAAATCAGAATATCCGGAACTATTTACTCCTGCGCAAGTAGCTGCATATTTTAGAGTGACCAAACAAACCGTAAACAATTGGTCGAAAGACGGGGTGCTAAATAAAATTTACGTAGGAGGGAAGCCTTATTATAAAAGAGATGAGATTTTATCCTTCACTAAAGAAAAAATCTCAAAAAAGCTGATCGGGAATGATAAGCCAAAATATTATTCGTAAAAAGTGGCTTTTGGATCAGCAGGTTTTGACCAAACTAACCAAAATTTTCCCAAGCAGAATTGTTGGTACCCTTCGAGATTTATTTGCGCTGCCTTGATTCATTTTCTTATCCAATAGTTATCTTTGAAACGCAAAATATTAAGCGTTAGCTGATTTTTTGGGTAAGAAAAACTGGTAATCTTTCCTACACTCCAAAAAAAGTCAAGCTAAACGCTCACGCTTAGGCGTGGGCTTTAGTTTGTCTTGGAGTGTGGGTTCTACCAGTACCTTCTTACCGGATAGGCTATATGTCCCACGCTTTTCTTTTCTATCCACATACCAGGGACATGCATGTGACAAAATTAAAGTCGTGTCCGAAGCAATTAATCAAAGTGAATTAAAGGCAAACCAAAAGATTGATAGTGTGGTAATTGTAGCGGCTTATTTGCTATCGCTTTTACAGGTGTTCTTGTGTTTGTTTTCTATGGCGGATTTTGTTACGAACCGCGACAACCAAGCAATGCCTTACCTGGCCGGCATCCTGTTGAAAAGATTTGTGTTGTTTGGTATAATCCTCCTGATATGCCACAAGTATAGAAAACAGATTACTTTGCCCTCAGGTGAACCTCTCTATAAGTACCGACAAGTCGACAGAGTGCATTTTGACTACCTTTTTTTGATAACGTATACCTTGACATTGATGATGTTAGCTACTATGTTGGGTGCGGTGAATCCGAGATGACACTGCTTCTATGCTTGACTTTTGAATTACTTAATCCTAAGCGTCTACTTGCTACGCTTATAAAGCTAACTGATCTGGCTTTTCATTGAAAGTGAGATCATCGAAAATGTTGTCACCAAAAAACCGTGATACTTCTAACTTTAAAGAATGCATGATTTCTTCGTGAATAGAAGGAAAAGGTAGATACTCAGCCAGTAGCTGTTTGTACTTGCTCTTCCAATTATTTCTTTTATCCTTATTGATTTCTTCCCATTGCTCGGGACAGGAGATTTGGTAGACAAAAGATGACCGGCACTTAGAAAGTCCAGAATTGTAAAGCCTGGGATCAACTATTATTAGTTGCTTATAGGTTTGCAAAAAGAATTTTGCCATTGAACGCAAATTTTTTTTATTAAAATCTGCTAATGTGAAAATCCCATGTTTAGCGATCGAGCGATAGGTTGTAAATTTCAGCTCAAGAGCCAGTAACTGTTCTTGTAGATCCAGCCATTTTCCTCTATCATAAGCTTTTAAATAGAATTCATCAAATTCGAACTCACGGAGGGTGCCTCTATTACTGTTGGTTTTCGATGGAATGGCGTGTTTTATTGAAACCATTTGTTTAACAATTTTAGATGGATCCAGAGTTGTAATAATTACACAACCCAATTCAAAATTGATAGGTTTTGCATTTTGAGGTTCAATTCCGATTTCTTCACAAAGAGATGCAATCGCAGCTTTTAAGTCTGAATAATTCAAATTTTTTGAATTGTTTCCATTATAATACGAATTGATACTTCCACTTACTTGTAAGATTGTTGATTTTTCCGTTTCGTATAGCTTAAAAAGCATGTTCTTATACCTCATATTGAAGGCTTTTAATTGTTGCATAGTTCCTTCAACTAAAACATGTGTTACATTCCATTGAAACTTTTTAATTAAAGCTGTCTTTAATTCAGGCGTTATGGATGCTCTTATTTTTATTCCGTCAATTATAGGATAGGATTTTTTTACATTAAATTGATAAGACAAAAATGAGTCATTTGTTTTTATGAATCAGATCAGAGGCACTTCATTAGCTAACTAATTTTATTATTTATTAGATAGTATTCAGGCAGTAATAAGAATTTATCCTCAAAAATCTAGTAGTATATACTGATACAATTTTTTTTAGTTTCTTCTCATAAATGGCCTACGAATTCCACATATAAATCTTAAAGGGAATTGCCACTTCAGGCAACTTTCTTTTCCGCGCGGGCGGCCAATTGTGCGCATGTGACGGACCTGAAATGATAAAGAATGGCAATTCCCTTTAATAAATGTTTTCCTGTACTTCGGCAGCAGCAGCCTCAGCGGTGAATTTTATAGCTGGGAGGTGGTTCGATGGTAGACGGTGATGAATTTTGCCAGCTTCTGTATTAAGTTGCCCTTTCAACGGCTTTTTGTAATTAATAGCCACATGTTAAGTTCAACCCAGCGAAGTATTTCTTTGAATATACCTCGTTCGTCTCATCCTTTGATAATATTCAGCAGGCTTATTATTTCATATTAAGACGTTTGAGAAGATAGTGTATACCGGACTTGCTGTAATTTATACCGCTCATTTCCTTTATGTACTCCGCCACCTGTTTCGTATTTAGCTGTTTACCTTTGCTCAGTTCATCCAAGAGCATCAGTTTTGTGTATACATCAATCTTCTCTCTTTTACCTTTAAATGGGTAGTCAAGCAATGCTGGCAGTCCATTTATACGGTACATTCTCCAAAGCTTTTCTGCTCCTCCAAGGCTAATACCGATGATTTTGGCGGCTTGGGCCTGGGTGACACACTGACCACTTTTAAGCAGGCGAAGAAAGCGCATACGGTCACGGAGTAACGCCTTGGTTTGTTTGCGTTCCAGCTTGAGCAGTTTTTTTTCTGATTCTTTGATTGCCTCGAAATAATCTAACTTTTTCATATACGGTGTGGATAATGACCCTATTACTGAAGTGACATCGATGTGTGTAATATAGAGAAACTTGAACCAAAAAAGAATACCTTGAAGTAAATTTGAAGTAAAGAAATGAGAATTTCACAAGGACGAAATATTTAATCTGGAGGTCGAATCTCGGTCCTATGAATGAGAAAGATTAAATTATTAATCCAGGGAGATTTATTTTGTGAAAATTTCAAATGAATTGAAAATCAGTATGATAATTTTGTGTATGCGCTTTTTTTCATTTCAACATCGCTATAGGTGTTAATAATTTTTACTTTGTTTTTGTTTATTTTATTTCAAAAGCTCAATATAGCAGACCTTCGTTTTTACAGAAAGTAGAGCAGAATTGGCCACCGAATATTATTCTGTAGAATTTTGAAAATAATTCAGGATTTTAAAACTTAGTTCAATATAGTAGGGTGGGATGATTGTTTCAGTAATAAGCACAGGCAGGAGTGTTTTGTCATTTGATGAAAGGTGTTCTGATACAAATGTGCAATGTGGTGTAGGTAAAGAACGGGTGTTTAGACGCCTCCAGCATTATGGCTATTGATTTTTGCTTTGTTATAATGTTCACTTTTCTCAAGCCAATACAGGTTGCTTTTTGGCAATGCTTTCAACGCTAAGTTGTTCTGATTCACTGCTCTTCCTGATTAACATCTGATGCGGGCATTGTTCAATTGGGTTTACCCCGCTGATGGGCTATAGGGAAGCATCAGCTCTGGAATATAGTCCACCTGAACCAGTCTCAAAGGCAAACTTTGTTTCACCCGTTATGTTTTCAGGATGGACGGCATGATATTCATTTATATTGATCTATGGGCAGTTTGCTAATACAAATTTCACTGCAGGACAGTGGCGACTTAAAGAATCTAGCCACCCTGGCTAAGAAGATCGAGCGTGACTTGCTTTGCATCACAACGGCCATAGTAAAACATCTATCACCCATCCACTATTTCGCCGATCAGTTCGATCCGCTTTTCCCGTAAACCGCTTTATTTTAGTTACTTACTAAGGCATCTGCCAGACCACTGGGCGAGTTGGCGTTTTTCTTCGGGTATGATATTGCGTCCCTCCTTTTCCAGTTTGCAGCTTTAAGAGCGCGTCCATGTTAGCTGTCACTTTTGCCACATCACCAGCTGGCACTGGGACATTTTCTTTATCAATTATATGGTTGCGGTCTGATGGGTTTTCGGGTTTTAGTCGCTCAGGTAGCTGCGCACTTGTTTGAGTAGTGTCGCTGTCTGATTGGTCGTTGCCGGTTCGCTTTCCTCCTGAGTCGGTGCCAGTATTTCCTCGTTCACTATTTCCTTGGCCTCTTGGTCGTTTCTTCCCCTTGCCACCAGGTCTTGATGGGCCCGCAATGCCCTTTCCACCTGATGATTCAGGAAGGTCTTCAGACTGTCCTCCTGGAGCATCCTGGCCAGTTCCTCGGGTTGATATATCGCCATCCAGTGGACTTTCGTCATTGCGTAGGGGCTTGCGTACATCGGTATCGATCCCATTGTCGGGTGTCCCGGCCCCGTAAATAGCTGGACTAAAATGTAAAAGTAAATTAGTCATTTTAGAACCAGTAAATTTACCCATCTATG